>CAZZHG010000038.1:0-43452 GCA_964653655.1 uncultured Pseudobdellovibrionaceae bacterium | reverse complement strand
ACGATGAGCGCGCGCTGGCCCTTGCCGATAGGCGAAAGCAAATCGATGATGCGCGTGGAGTACTTCTTCGGCTGGAACTCCATCTTGAACTTTTCTTGAGGATAGAGGGGCGTGAGGTTGTCGAAGAGAATCTTTTCTCTCGCGACTTCCGGATCCTCGAAGTTCACCTTCTCGACCTTGAGAAGAGCGAAGTAGCGCTCGGAATCTTTGGGCGGCCGGATCTGGCCTTCCACCGTATCGCCGGTGCGCAGACCGAAGCGGCGGATCTGCGAGGGCGAGACGTAAATATCGTCCGGACCCGGCAGGTAGTTGTAGTCGGGGGCGCGGAGAAAGCCGAAACCGTCAGGGAGGGTTTCGAGAACTCCGGAGCCGTAAATCTGACCGTTCTGTTCGGTCTGCGCCTGAAGGATGGCGAAAATCAGTTCCTGGCGGCGAAGACCGCCGGCGGATTCCACGCCCAGGGTGCGCGCGAGCTCCGTGAGATCCGCGATGGGCTTTTCCTTCAGTTCTTGTAAGTGCATGGGTACTACCTCAGCTAGTGTGGGAAGAGGGTCCGATCGGACCTCTTGATTTGATTTGGTTGGTTTTTTTCAATGTCTGTCTTGAAAGCCGTGCCGCGGGGGAAGAAAACTACCTGTTACCTTAAAAGGTTTTTAAGAGCGGGCCCCCTGCGGACCTGGATCTATCTAAATACAACTAGGGCTATCCAGGATGTAAACGGTGCCCCCACGCTAGGGTTACAACGCAGGCGTGTCAACCCAAAATATTCTTAAACGGGCGGGAGAAGAGAGCGGGCCGGGTTGCCCCGGCCCCTCTGGATCCTTTTTCGCGCCGTGCGTCTTACGCGTTTCCGGCGACCTTGCGAACTACCGTGGCCTGAGGCCCTTTCGGACCCTCGACCATCTCAAACTCGACTTCCTGTCCCTCTACGAGAGACTTGTACCCTTCCCCTTCGATAGCGGAAAAGTGCACGAACACATCGGCGCCGCCTTCTTGTTCGATGAAGCCGTAACCCTTGTTGTCATTGAACCACTTCACGTAACCCTGAGGCATATTCCCCCACCCAATCCCCAAAGAGACTCGTGCCGCGGCAGCTAAACGTACCGTGTGGTGACCTGATGAATCTTTATTGAACCCATCATCCGAGTGTCTTCGGATCTCGAATACCCAGGATGGCCGTAAGGCCGTCCCCCATTACCATTCGGGTCGATGATACCTATGCCGCCGATCGCCTTGTCAAGCCGAGCGTTTGACAACGGATGTCACTAAGTTATAATGATCTTAGCTCTTTTTCCGCTTTCCCAAACATCCCCATAAACCGAATCGTCACCGATTTCGCCCCCGGAGATCTCCCATGGTCATCGGTAAATCCGAATCCAAGAAGGCAAAAGCGCGTCCGAGTTTTTCTATCGCGCAACCACCGCAAAATAAAATCTGGCGCGAGGTATGGAGACTCATCTGGATCGCGATGGCGGCGCAGGTGATCGCTTCGCTCATGAGTTTTTCTCCCGCGGATCCTTCGTGGAGCACTTGGTCCTCGGCCGCGAAATTTAAAAACTGGGTCGGGCGCATGGGAAGCATCCAAGCGGATTTGCTTCTGCAGATTTTCGGAATTCCCGCCTTCGCCGTGGGATTTCTTTTGCTTCGGCTCGGGCTTCGCCGGGTGGGATCGGCCCCCGATCATTCGAAGCGCGCGATTCTGACGGCGGCGGCTTTCCTCGTTTCGTTATGCGCGGTCATTCAGACGAGCCTTCCGCAGTCGATGGTGCCGTGGCGTCTCGCCAACGCTGGCGGAGTGACGGGCCAGCTCGTACAAAGCGCGCTTCTCTACGCATTGGGAAAACCCGGAGCCATCACGGCGAGTGCTCTGCTCCTTCTCGCCTCGACGATACTTTTGTTCGAATGGCCCGTGCTCACCTGGATGGTGAACACCTTCCGTCAGCTCGTCGAAGAGACACGAATCGCCTTCGCCGAGTGGCAGGAGAACCGCAAAGCCAAACCCGAACCTGAAAAGAAAACCAATATCGTCGCCATGGCGGCGGCGGCCGAGCGCGCGGTTCTTCCCGCGGCCCGTCCCGAGCGCCTGCCGGCTCCGGCCAGAGCCGACGATAAAGACGATGAAGAGGACGGCCTAATCATCGATCCGGGCATCGTGAACGCGATCGCCGAGCTTCCCGACTTCGTTAGCTTCGAGGCGAAGAAACCGAAATCCGCGCCGCCTCCGCCGAAACCCGTCTGCCGCGATCCGAGCCGCGTGTACGACCTGCCGCCGGCGAGCCTGCTTTCGCGCAAGACCGGCAAGAACGCGAAGCCCATAGACCGCAGCTGGTTTCTCGAAAAAGGCCAAATCCTCGTCGAGAAACTGAAAGACTTCGGAGTCGAGGGCGAAATCGTCAATATTTCGCCCGGACCGGTCATCACCGTGTACGAGTTCAAACCGGCGAGCGGTGTGAAGATCAAAGACATCGCCAATCTCTCCGACGATCTGACGCTCGCGCTTTCCGTGCTCAGCGTGCGCATCGTCGCGCCGATTCCCGGCAAGCCCGTGGTCGGTATCGAAATCCCGTCGCCCGAGCAGCAGATGGTGCACTTCCGCGACCTAATGGAAGAGACGCCGTTTTACGATCCGAAGATCCGCATCCCGATTCTGCTCGGCCGGCTAGCCTCGGGCGAGCCCGTGGTCGCCGATCTGTCGTCGATGCCGCACCTTCTCGTCGCCGGCGCCACCGGTACCGGAAAGTCGGTTTTCATCAACTCGCTCATCTCGAGCCTTCTCTATCGGTACACGCCGAACGAGCTGCGCCTGATTCTCGTCGACCCGAAGATGGTCGAGCTCTCGAGCTACGACGACATTCCGCACCTGCTTCTGCCGGTGGTCGTCGATTCGAAGAAGGCCGTGCAAGCGCTTCGTTGGGCGGTCGAGGAGATGGAGCGGCGGTACACGCTGCTGCACGAAATGGGCGAGCGCCATATCCACGCTTACAACGAGCGGGTGGCGAAAGAGCCCGGTGAGGGAGAGGACGCGAAGGAAGCGCTCCCCTTCATCGTCGTCGTAATCGACGAGTACGCGGACCTGATGGCCGTCGTGCAGAAGGAGTGCGAAATCCTAATCACACGCCTTGCGCAGAAAGCGCGCGCGAGCGGCATCCATCTCGTGCTCGCCACCCAACGCCCGTCGACGGACGTGGTGACCGGTCTAATCAAGGCGAACTTCCCGAGCCGCTTGTCTTTCAGAGTCGCGTCCTCGATCGATTCCAAAACGATTCTCGATCGAACGGGCGCGGAACGGCTGCTCGGTAACGGCGATATGCTCCTACAATCGGCGGGCTTCACCATGCTCCGCCGCATGCAGGGCGCATTCATTTCGGACGACGACACCGAAAAGGTCGTCGAGTTTCTCAAGAGCCAGGGTGAGCCGGAATACGACGAGCGAATCCTCCAGCGAATCGAGAACGAGGATCTGGACGGGGAAGGCTCTTCCAGCGGTTCTTCCGACGGAGAAGGCCGCCTTTACGACCAGGCCGTGCGTTTGGTCGTCGACAAAGGCGAAGCGAGTATTTCGCTCATCCAGCGGCATCTGAAGATCGGCTACAACCGCGCCGCCACTCTCATCGAAGAGATGGAAAAGGAAGGCGTCGTCGGCCCCGCGACGGGTGCCGGCAAGCGCCGGCCCGTGCTCGTGAACTCGCTCTGATGCCTTATTCGTTCTTCCCCCGGCTCATCGTTTTGCTCGTGGCGATGGCCTCGCTCGCGGCCTTCCTCAAATTTCTTCCCGACCTTCCTCCGTGGGTCGGACGGGCCGGGTTAATCCTGATCGGATTGATGTGCTTGCTCCAGGCGAAGTTCGACTGGGCATGGTCCGACGATCTCAACTCTCCTCAGGCGGAAGTCTTCGAAGCGATCTTCGGACGCAAGGTCCAAAGGTTCTTCACCGCTCTGGTCGGCGTCGGCTTCATCGCCGCTTCTTTCTGGTATCCCTTCTCCCAATAAAAAAACGGCGAAGAGGTTGCCCTCTCCGCCGTTCCATCAAGAAACCGCGTCTTGGTCAGTAGCAGTAGTCGACCGCGCGGGAATAGTCCCCGTAGGTTCCCCAAGCTTCGCAAACGACCAGACGGGAATTGCGCTGGCAGCGGGTAACCGCGCCGCTCGCCTGGCAGCCGATGTAGCGGCCGTCGAAGCAGACCAAGTCCGTCGCGCAAGCGGAAGCGCGGATGCCGTACTCGGCGTCGGAAGAGTCCGTGCTGAAATTGCCAACGGTCTCGCCCTCATCGGCGAGACGGGTTTCGGGAGCCTGCGAAGCGACCGCGAGGCTGGTGACGAACATCAAGGCCAACAAGAATTTCATGTGATTCCCTTTCATAAGAGTTGAACCCTGCCAGATCTTCCCCCCGCGCCCCATCGACCTTCAACGAAATCCGCAAATCCGCTCCAGCCGGGCCTTTCGGGTTGGCGGATTCAACAAGACCCGCCCATTTGATTCGGGGAGGCACCCGTGGGAGAGTGCGGCCTGATATGCGTAGATTCTTCGTTTTGTCCGCTCTCGCCGCCTGCCTTCCTCTACTTGCCGTCACCCCAGCCAAGAAACCGCCGCCGGCAAACGCCATCATCGACGGCCTTCAAAAGACTTGGGACGCGGCCAAAACCTACGAAGCGAAGTTCAAGCAGAAGGTCACCGCGAAACACCTCGGAACCGAGGACGAAAGCGAGGGAACCGTCTCGGTTTCCAAGCCCAACCGCCTTCGGTGGGTCTCCTCCACCGACGACAGCGTGCAGATTTTGAATGGAAACAAGCTCACCAACATCCGCCACAACAAGCGCCGCCAGACGACTGAAGTCGACATCTACGCCCAGGCGGGTAAGGCCGTGGACAGCAAATTGCTGAAATTCCTCTCGGGAAAAGCCAAGTTCAAGACCCTCTACCAGTTCGAACTGACGTCCGAAACCCCCGAAATCGCTGCCATTAAGTTCGTGGGCAAGGCGGGCGACGGGGAGAGCCTTATTGCGGAAATAGACAAGAAAAGCTATGTTCTCCGGTCTTTAACGTCGGACAGCAGCGACAATCTCGTGCGGATAGACTTCGCTGACATCCGAACCAACGTGAAGCTCGACGCGAAGCTGTTCGAGTATCAACCCAAGAAGTCGGACGTGGTCCGGCGCATGTGAGGGGGAGCCGATGCCTTCTTTCGATATCGTGATCAAATTGGATTTGCAGGAAGTGGACAACGCCATCAACCAGGCTCAGAAAGAGCTCGGGCAGCGTTACGACTTCAAGGGCTCGAAGAGCAAGATCGACTGGGACAAGAAGGGCGAGATCACCGTCCTCGGCGACGACGACTACAAACTCGGCGCCGTCATCGAGATCATCCAAGCCAAGATGATCAAGCGCAACCTCTCGATCAAGAACTTGGAAATGGGCACGAAGGAATCCGCCTTCGAGGGAACCGTAAAGCAGAAGATCAAGCTGCGCTCGGGAATTCCCACCGACAAGGCGAAAGAGATCACGAAGCTTTTGAAAGAGTCCAAGATCAAGGTGCAGGCCGGGATTCAGGACGAACAGGTACGGGTCACCGGCAAGAAACGCGACGATTTGCAGGAAGCCATCGCGCTCGTGAAGGAAAAAGACCTCGGGCTCGATTTTATTTTCACTAATTTCCGGGATTAAAATGCTGGACTCCGCCCCCTCAAAACCGAGCCTCGTGGAAAAGACGATTTTTTTTCAGAGCCTCGGCTGCCCGAAAAACCTCGTCGATACCGAGGTGATGCTGGGCATTTCCGTCGGAGACGGCTTCAAAGTCGTTCCCGAGCCGGACGGCGCGGAAGTCATCGTCGTCAACACTTGCAGCTTCGTGAACGACTCGAAGCGCGAAAGCATCGAAGCCATTCTGAACGCCGCCGAGTACAAAAAGGACGGCAACTGTAAGCGCCTCATCGTCACGGGCTGCCTGCCCCAGCGATACAAGGCGGACTTGAAAGTTTCCTTCCCGGAAGTCGACGCTTTCGTCGGCACCGGTCAGTACGGAAACCTGCTCGATTTCATCGGCGGCAAGAAGGAAGAAGATTTCGGCTTCAAGCACCCGAAGTACATTCACGACGAGCACACGCCCCGGATCAACTCCCAGCCTTTCTACAAGGCGTACCTGAAGATTTCCGAAGGCTGCATCAAGAACTGCGCGTTTTGCATCATTCCGAAAATCCGCGGCACGCTGCGGAGCCGGACCATCGAGTCGCTCGTCGAAGAGGCGAAGGGACTCGTCGAAAAGGGGGCGGTCGAGCTCAACCTCATCGCGCAGGATCTGACGGACTACGGCCGGGACTTGAGAAACGGCACGACGGTGCCCGCTCTTCTGAAGGCGCTCGCCGCCATTGACGGCCTCGAGTGGATCCGTCTGCTCTACGTCTATCCGGACGAGCTTTCCGACGAAATGCTCGATCTCATCGCGAACGAGCCCAAGATTTGTAAGTACCTCGACATGCCGGTCCAGCACATCAACGACCGAATGCTGACGCTCATGAACCGCCACGTGACCGGCGAGACGATCCGCCGGCGCATCGAGCGTATCCGGGAAAAGATTCCGGGCGTTTTCATCCGCAGCACCGTCATCGTCGGCTATCCCGGAGAGACCGCGGCCGAGTTCGAGGAGCTGAAGGCCTGGGTTCAGGAAGCGGCCTTCGATCACTTGGGGGTGTTCGCGTACTCCCACGAAGAGAACACGGCGTCCTTCTCGCTTCCCGAGCAGCTTCCGGACGACCTCAAGCAGGCGCGCCGCGAGGAGCTTATGGCCGTGCAGCAAAAGATTTCGAAAGCCAATCTCAAGCGCCGAGTGGGAACGACCGTTCCGGTTCTCGTGGAAGAGATCTCGGAAGAGTCCGAGTTTCTCTGGCGCGGGCGCCATGCCGGCCAAGCCCCCGAGATCGACGGCCACGTGCTCATCCGGGGCGGCAAAGTCGTGCGCGGGATGATCGTCGACGTAAAGCTCGAAAAAGCGATGGAGTACGACTTCATCGGCATCAGCCTCCACTAAAGCTACGGCTGACAAGTCGCGTACTTCCTAAGTCCCGGCCTCCCTGATAGCCTAGTCAAATTCATGAGTGTCCGGCACCTCTTAGCGATCCTGATTTCAGTAACTAGCCTTTCGGCGCGCGCCGACTACGGCTGGATTCCCGAGTACAAGAAGCTTCAGACGAAATTCGCGGTCGATGTTTACAAGTCCGCCTCCAACTTCCAGTCCGACGGCACAACGGCGAACCTGCCTTCGGGCGGAGAGCTACAGGATTTGATCGTGACCCTGGGGGCCGATTACGGCCTCGCCGAAAGCTGGTCGCTGGGCCTCGAAACACCCTTCTATGTTTCGTCCGTGGACGGCACGACTTCCCGGCTCGCCGAAGGTTCCGGGCTCGGCGACATCACCGCCCGCCTCAAATGGGCCGTGAAGCCGATAAATCCGGTCACAACCCTCGAAGCTCTGCTGAAGTTTCCGGCGGGCACCACGGGCGGCACCGGCGGCGCGCTCGCTCTCGGAGAGGGCAATTTCGACTTCGGCTTGTTCGTTCACTTCGGCCAGAAGAGCCAAAGCTTTCTCTTTTCCGTCTCGCCGGGGTTTCTCGCCCGGTTCGGCGGCTACTCCATGGCGATCGCCGGCGAGGTCGCGGTTCAAGTCATGTTCGCCCGCGGTTACATCCGGGCGTTCGGAAACGGAATCTATTCCTTCGAGGACGTGGCTCCCTACGACTCCAGCATCAACTCACACGATGCTCCGGGAGCCGCGGGCAGCTTCGCCAAACTAAACGGCAGTCCCGTGGGCTTTGGCATCGGCGGCAAGATCGGCTTGAACATTACGAAGGAAGTTACGCTCGCGTTCAGCGGGTCGAAGGCGCTCTTCGGAAGCAAGTACCCCAACTACTTCAAGGCCGGAGGCGAGGTCATCGTGGAGTTCGACTTCTTCGAGACCCCCAAGGCTATGAAGGCCAAAGAAGTACCCTTCGATTTTGAATACGAGAAATACTAGCCCACGTCATTCCGAAGCCCTGCGAAGCAAGGCATGGGAAACTTTGGCCGATGCCTGGCGGATTCCGTTGTCCTCAGCTTTGCCTTAGCCAAGGGTCCCACGTCGCGTTGCTCCTGGGATGACCTACGGGGAGTTATTGCACGACGCGCGGGCGGCGGTCGCCCCCGTCTCCGCTCGAGTCGTCCCTCTGCTTGAAGACCTTCTTGAAGAAGTCGCCGCTGAAGACGAGATCGAACGCCGACGAAGCAGGCTTTCGCTCGGCACTTGCTTCTTTGGCTGAGGCATCGGTCGGGCGTTTCTTGCTCTTCGAGTCGTCGTCCTTTTCCTCGCCGGGCTTGCCTTCTCCGTCCGCCGGTAATTCGCCGTCGATTTGAGATTTCACCGCCGCGGCTCCTCCGGCACTGAGAAGCTGTCCGCCCCCCTGAATCCTTCCGCCTCCCGTATCGTAAGAAGTCGCGCCGACCGAAGTGGGATTCTTCGCGCCGTCGTCGTAGTAGACGCTCGCCGTATTTCTCCCGCCGCCTTCGGCTTCCGCTCTCGGGCGGGAACCTTCGGCGGAAGCCGCTTCACTCTGACCGCCCGCCGGGCCGTCGGTGACGAGAAGCCGATTGCGAACCGTGCTGCCGTCCTCGAGCTCGCGCCGGTCCGCGACTGCGCCGCCGCCTCCGCTCGTATCCGACTGCACCGCTCCACTACTCGTCGCCTTATTGGCTTGCTTGTGTCCCCCCGCGACCGAAGAGGTCGCCTCTCCCGTTCCGGGGGGCGGAGCCGATGAGAAAGAGCTGGAAGCAGAGGATCCGGCCGAAGCGCTCGAAGCAGCCGGAGTGCCCGCGCCGCCCCCACCGCCACCCGCTCCCCCTCCGCCCGCGGCGGCGCCACCAGGGGGAGCCGGTTTAGGTTTGTTGAAGAGCGGTTTGCCGCCCGCCAGATCGTAGAGCTTTCCGTTCTTCGGGGGAACGGCGTAAAACTTTCTGTCGGCGAGATACTTCCATCGCCCGTCGTTGTCGAATGCGGTCTCGCGCATGCGCTGGCAACCGTATCCACTCCAGCCGGGCTCCGAACGAGATCCGGCGGAGGCGTATCCTTCGTTGTCCTCGCCCACGCCGTTGCCCGCGCCGTAGCCGGGAGGCAAACCAAGCTGCGTTTGCCCGAACACCGCCGCGACCGAAGCGAGAGAAGACCCCACCGCCACGCCGAAGGCCATTCCGGCCGCTGCTCCACCCCACCTTGCGGTGCTCATCAAACGCGTTTCCAAGGATTGTCCGACGTCCCAGCCCATCTCTCCGCAATGCTGAATCTCGCCGGGAGCGGCCCCTTGGGCGTTGCACATCTGGACGGGAAGATTTTGATTGTTCGTGACCAGAATCGCGCTGCCGCGGTTCACGCCGAAGCGACCGAAGCCGTCGGTCGCGTTGCATTTCGATTTCGCCTGCTGTTTTACGGCGTTCACGTTTCCGCCGCCGTTGATGAAGACCGGATAGGTGATGAGGTTCACGCCGCACTTCGCGGCCATGTCGGTGAGCCCCTTCGTAATCGCGTTGGCCGCCGCATTCGCGCCTTCGAAGAAAAGACAGACCGGATACCATTTATCGAAGGCCTGAGGCTTGCCGCGATCCCCGCCCTTAGTGGGAATGCCGGAGTGCTTGCCTCCTCCTCCCGAATCGTTTCCGTTGCCGTAGTTGCCGACCTCCCCCTTTTTCTGCTGGGTATCGTCGTAAACGACCTGCTTGGGCGGAGCGCCCGTACCGCCAGCCGGTGACATCGAGGAAGACGCCGCCGGCAGAGAGACCGCCGCGGGCTTCTCCGGCTTGAGAGAAAGAATGGACGAAATCGCATCCGGTGCCTTCGGAGCGGGCGAAGCCGCGGGAGCGTTTTCCGCGGCCACCGGCGCCAGTTCGGCCGCGGGAGTCGGTGTAGCGGCATCCGAAGCACCGCCGATGAAGTTGTTCAGATTGGTTCTTACAGAGTCAAAGAGGCGATCGACAGCGTTAGGAACGGGGCTCGGCGTGGGCGTCGGCGTTTCCGCCATCAACGTCGTGCCGAGCACCAATAGAATGTAGGCCCAGAGCCGCATTCTTACCTCTTAATCGTCCGCACACCGGTGGACGCCGGCTGCCTTGCCCCAAAATCCACAACCACACCCGGCCGGCGGGCGGGCTGTTCCTCGGCGCGCCGCCGTGCCTGCTCCGCGGTTTCCAAATTCGAAAAGAAATTTCCATCGAGCCGGCCGAGAGCGGAGTCCACCGTGGCCGGAATGATCTTAACGGGCGCCTCCTCCGAGCCTTCGGAAGCCCGTTCTCCGCCGCTGCCTCCTCCTCCGCCGCCACCGCCGTAGTTCGTGTAGCCGCCGCCCTTCTTCGCGCTATCGTCAAAAGCCACCGAAGTACGGCTGTCTCCCCCGGGAGAAGCCGGTCCGCGGCCATAGGAAGCGCCGCCAATCCGGCCCGCGGTTCCGTAATCCGTATATTTTTGCCCACCGCCTTTTTTCGCGCTGTCGTCGAAGGTCACCCTCGTGGCGGAACTATTTCCAGGCGCGGGCGCCGGAGGCGTACGGGTATATCCGTCGAGCGGAGGCGGAATGTCGCCGCCCTGAGCGTCTTGCAGCTCTTTCAAATTCTCCACGAGCTCGCCCGTCACGCTTCCGGGTTGCTGTCCTTTGTGTCGGCCTTCGGGGCCGGCGACGTAGGTATCTTGCTTTCCTTCGGGCGGATTGGTCTTCTGAGCGGCCGGCTCACCGGGGCCCGGGCGCGCTTTTTCGGCGTTATCGTCGAATACCACTCGCCCCGTTTCTCCGCCCTGATCCGCGGGCCGCGTTCCGGTCGGAAGCGGCGGGCGAATCGTCGGGCCCATCACCTTGTCGCTTCTCAAGTTGAACTGGCGCGGGCTCTGCACGTAGTAAGTCGTGCGGTTCGCGTCCCAGCGCCATTTACCGGAGTTCGCAAATGCGTTTCTGCGCATGGCATCGCAACCTTCGGGGGTCCAGCCGCCGCCTCCGCCGCCGGTCTTCTCCAAGCCAATGCCGTGGCCGTCGGAAGCTCCGTTCGGATGCCCGAACATGCTGTGGCCGAGGGCTTCGTGTCCCACGGTGCCGGCGGTGCAAGCGTTCGTGTCCTCGATGGAAGGCGCAATCGGACTGGAGGCGCTGTTGAATACTGAGCCGTCCTTTTTAAGTTCCTGGTACCGAGCTTCCGCCGCCGCCTTGTCGTCGATTTCGGCTTGAGTCAGATTTCCGGTCCGGTTCCGTCGCCGATTCAAATCATCGATGAAGGCTTGCACCCGTCCAGCTTCCTCGCCGGAGCTGTTCACCTGCGCGCAACCGGCGGTGTTGACCTTGTGCTCTCCGTCGGGACCGCAATCGGGTCCCGGCCCGCCCTGCGCGTTGCGCGTGCACTTTTGGTCGCACATCTTGTCGGACATCTGCGTGTGGTTCACGCAAATGGAAGTGGACGCGCGAGTGGCGTTGTCCATCTGCCCGATTAGGTTGCAGGCCGCCGACTGTTCCCGGTTGGTCGCATCCGGATCGCCATTGGAATAACTTCCGGGAGCCACCGTCATCGGAAAAACCACGAGATTCACGCCGCAGGAGGCGGCACCGTCCACCAGCCCTTTCACCGTCGCGTTGCCTTGAGCTTGGCTGACGGCCGTGGGATCCATGAAAAGGCACATGGGGTACCAAAGCGAGAAAGCCTGCGCGCGGCCGTTGCCGCCGGCGACTGTTTGAATCGGAGGAGTGTTGAGCCCCGCGGTCGGATTGTCGGGATCGAACGGCCCGCCGTGATCATGGTCGTGATCGTGGTCGTCCCCGGCGCCGCTCCCCGCGCCGCCACCAGAACCTGAACCCGATCCGGACCCGCTACCCGCTCCATTGCCCGCGGATTTTTTTCCGCCTCCGCCCGACGGATCGCCGGAAGCCGAGCCAAGGCCCGCCCCGGAGTTCCCGTTCGGATTCGCGGCCGGCTGGCTCACGGTCACTTGAGGATCGACCCATTGTTTGGAGCGGATCCAATCAAAGAGCTTCAGACGGCTATCGTTCAAATTTTGTAGAAGCGTATTTTGCTGGGGCGAGGGCGTCGGCGTTTCCGCGCGCGCGGACGCGCACAGAAATAGCAGGCTAACCGCTAGGCTGGAAATGAATGACCGTAACAAGCGAATCCCCCAGACCCCTACAGAATGCAAGGGGGGTGCCCAGTTTAACGCTTGAAACGATTGGGGTTTTTAGGGGGGTCCCTGCATAAGATCGACAGTGCCTGTATACACCTCAGTCAATCGGGGGCCAGGCACGGATTAGGCACGGCCGTAACGGCGAAAAAGCAGATAGGAGATTCCAGCGAAGAGAAAGTTGGGGGCCCAGATGCCGAACCACGAGGGAACCCGCCCCGCGAAGGCGAGAGCGTTGGCCGCAAGAAACGAAAGCCAATAAATCACGCCGACCAGAAGGCAGATTAGAACCGAGGTGCTTCGCACGCCCCGCTGACTCGAAATGCCCATCGCGAAACCGAGCGCCGCAAACACCACGCAAGCAAACGAAAGAGAGAACCGTCGGTGATATTCGACGAGCAGCTGCCGGTGAGTCGGCGGATCGGGTTCCGTTTCGGCGATACGCTGAACGAGCTGCGGATAATTGTAGGAGGGCGGGCTATACGCGCGCCATCCGTCGCCGCTCGCCGCCATCTCGAGGTTGATGTCGTAAACCTTGAAATCGATTTTTTGGAGAATCGGCTGCTCCGTGCGCTGATCGACATGAATCGTTCCGTCGGTGAGCCTTAGCGTGAGGCTTCCTTCCTCGGGCTGAACGCGGAGGATTCCATTTGCCGCCGTGATGGCCATCGGGTGGCCACCTTCCCGCTCGTCGTAAATGAAGACCCGGCTCATCTCGTTTCTCGCCGTCACGATGTTCTCGGCGAAAAGAGTGAGCCCGTAGAATCCCTCGACGAAAACCCCCGGTTTTAGCGCCGACATCACTCGCTCGTTGCCGAGCTTCGTAATTAGAAGCTCGAAGGCGCGGTTCCCCTTCGGAACCGTGTAGAGGGCGGTATAGAGGCAAAAGAAGCTCACGATCACCGAGAAAATGCCGAGCGGTGCGAAGATTTGCCAAAGCCCGATGCCCGACGTTTGAAGGGCGAGAATCTCGCCTTCCGAGTTCGCGCGCGAAATACCCATGATGACCGAGAAGAGAAAAGCGACCGGAACCGCGATCGGAAGAAACGAAAGCATCAGAAAGACGGATAGCCTTCCGACGTCGGGAAGAGAAACCTGGTGGACGACTACGAAATCGCTCAGGCGGATGGCCTGGAACATGAGCATGATGAGGAGAAAGAGAGTGGTACCGGAAAGAAAACCCATTCCGACTTCTCGGAACAGATATTTGCTGAGCTGGAACGTGAAGGGGCGGTACTGGGACATCGCCGCATTATAAGCCAGGCGGCCCGGGATGGAACCTCAGTTACTTTTTCGGGGTTTCGGGGATATCGACGATCTCGATTTCCTCGTCCGAGTAGATGATCCGGACCGATTCCTTCTTGGGGGCTTCCGGGAAAGAAACAAATCCCATTCCGGCGAGCACCGGGCGGGGCTCATCGGCTTTCTTCTGCTTGTCCTGATTATCGCCTCGCGCCGCACTAGCCATGAGGGCCACGGAGAAGATGAAAATCAGTCGCGTCAGGGAGTTTTTCATCGGGAAGTCCTTTTCGGGTAATCGAGCTGGATGAGGTAACGAGGTGTACCCCCTGAAATTGCAACGTGGGTGCCATCGCCGCGTGCCTGGGACGCCCGTGCCTGGGCTGTATACGTAGAGTGCGCTTAAAATCCCGCAACCTACCCGGGGCAACCTAAGTACTTAACTTTAATGTTAAAGTTAACGTTACCGTTGATCCGAATCCCCCTGTCCCGCCGCTAGGCACCGTCCTCCCCATGGACGCTTGCCCCACCCCTCCCCCGGGGCTAAAAGCACTGAAGTGGAAGAGACCTTATTCAGTACCGCCCAGGAGGAGTCCCCCCTTGCCCAACGCATGCGGCCCGGGGAGTTGTCCGAGGTCATCGGGCAAAAGCACTTCCTCAACGACCGCTTCGACAAACTGATTCGATCGGACCGCTGGGCCGGGCTCATCTTCTGGGGTCCTCCCGGAACGGGAAAGACCACGCTCGCTTCGGTCATCGCGGGAGTCACCAAGCGCCCCTTCGACATGCTCTCCGCCGTCACGAGCGGCGTGAAAGACATCAAAGAGGTTCTCGAGAAGTCGAAGGGCGATGTCCGGGTCGGAAGGCCGGCCCACATTCTCTTCATCGATGAGGTTCACCGGCTGAATAAAGCTCAGCAGGATGTGCTGCTTCCTTTCCTGGAAGAAGGCTCCATCCGCTTCATCGGCGCGACCACCGAGAACCCGAGCTTCGAGATCAATAACGCCATCGCTTCCCGGAGCGTGATCTTCCGCTTCAACTCGCTCACGCCCGAAGAGCTTTTGGAAGTTTTGAAAAAAGCGGCCGGCCGCTTGAACCGCGAAATCGATCCCGTCGTTCTGGATCGCATTTCGAATACCGCCCTCGGCGATGCGAGAAGAGCGCTGACCCTTCTCGAACATTTGAATTTGTCCCACCCGCCGCCCGCGCCGCTTACCGAAAAGGAGTTCGAGGAGCTCACGCATTCCCAGTCGCTCTACTACGACAAAAAGAGCGAGGCCCACTACGACACTATTTCGGCCTTCATCAAGAGCGTTCGGGCAAGCCGCCCCGATGCGGCCGTTTACTACCTGGCGAGAATGATCGAGGGCGGTGAGGATCCGCTCTTCATTGCGAGGCGGCTCATGATTCTAGCTGCCGAAGACATCGGCAACGCGAATCCAATGGGACTCGTGCACGCGACTTCCGCTTTCCAGGCGGTGCACGCCATCGGCATGCCGGAGGCGAGAATCATCTTGTCTCAGGCGACGATATATCTTGCCTGCAGCGAGAAGAGTAACCGCTCCTACCGCGCCATCGAGGACGCGATCGCGGAAGTAAAAAAGAGCGGCAATCTCGACGTGCCCATGGCGATCCGAAATGCGCCTACCAAAATGATGAAGGAGTGGGGCTACGGCCAAGGATACGAGTACCCCCATGACACTTCGGGAAACCGTACGTCGGTGGAATATCTTCCAGAGCGCCTCAAGGGAAAACACTTCTACGAGCCGAGCCAGAACGGGACGGAAGCGCGCTTCGCGGAGTTTCTGAAAAAACACCGGGAATAAAAAAAGGCGGAGCCTTTCGACTCCGCCCTTCTCGCAATCGAATGCTTAAGCTCCGATCGGGCCTTCGCAAAGAAGAACCGGACGGCGGGACGTCGACATCACGATGGACAGGCAGAGCGTTCCGCTCTGATCCACCACGAGACGCGCGCCGCGAGCGGCGGGGTAAAGCTTACCCGTGAAGTAAAAGTAAACGTTGTTGCCCTGACGGATGTACGTGCCCGTGAAGGTCGTGCCCGAGTGGCCCTCGCCGTAACCTACGTTGTACTCGACCGTGCCGCGGGTCTCGCCCGTGTACGGATTCTGCAAAGTGCGGTTCAACGTGGCGAACACCTGCGTCGGCTGACCCGAGGCAAAGAACCGATTCTGAAGCGGCCAACCGGACGCGATTCCGGAATCCACGGAACCGACGTAGGTCGCGGCTCCGGCTTGCGCGGCGGCGACGAAAAACAGAACCAACCAGAACTTCTTCATTAGGAACCTCCAATAGACCGACCCCGGAGGTTAGATAGTTCGCACAACGCTGCGCGGCAATCACTTTCTAAACAACGTGTTGCGGGTGGGCCCAGCGAGCGTGGGGAGGTGTTCCCTATGTCACAGATAGAGGCGGAAGCCGACGGTTCCGTAGAGGTTCACGAGGGGTTTGGGCTTGTCGATATCGACGGCGTAGCCGAAGACCTCCACCTCGAAGGCGAAGGAGCTGGCGAGATGAACGCGAAAGCCGGCGCCGACGTTTCCTGAAATGCCGGTTTGCTTGGGCTCTTCGGAGTAGACGGAGTCCGGCGCGCCGGAGAGCGTGAAGTAATAACTTCGCTCCGTGCTGAGATAACCCGCGCCGACATAGATGAACGGCTGAAACGCGCTCTTCTTGCTGAGGAACTCGATATCGAGACCGAGACTATAGATGGAGGTCTGGGTCTTTATGTCGTTTAGCGTTCCCACGATGCTCGTGCCCACCACGTCGAGCTTGTTCTGAAGGCTGGACACGTTCGTGTACCGCGCTTCGAATCGGACGCGGGAGAACAGGGCGAAGGCGAATCCGGTGCTCGCCGAAACGCTGATCGTGTTGGTGTCGGCGGAGATGTTGTTTTTGGAGACCGAGCCCTTCGCGAAGACTTCGACGGCGGCCATCGAGCCGGAGCTCCAACCCAAAAAGACCAAAAGGACGCCGGCCAAACCAAGTCTAGAGATGGCGTTCGCGTTCATCCGGGGGCTCCTGGAAAGGTCCGATTTTCAGAGGGAAAAAGTAGTGGGCGGGAACAAATTCAGTATCTCATCCGGGCCCTTGGGGGATCAATCCCTTTGGCTTTTGGGCTCATCGCGTAGTATAAGCACGTCATGTCGATGAGATACATTGTGCGGCGGCAGAAGCCCGAGGATCTTTCGGAAATCAAACGCCAAATCCCGGACCTCGACTCGAAGCTCGGCAAAGCGGACAAAGAAATGCGCCGCTTCATCAACCAGCCGGTAAGCTCGTCGCGTTACCTCTCTTATCAGTTCTTCACGCGTACCGCCGGTACCGCTTCCACCTGGGTTTGCCCGTCCGTGGAGCTCGTGGCGGAGGACGAAAAAGGACTCTTCGCCCTGACCGATATGCTCCAGGTGCCCACTCCGGAGCACCTGAAGCACCTCAGATAAATTAAGGAGAGGATCCCCGCGCTATCGCTCGGGATGACGGCACAAGTCCGCCGAGGCGGCTACTTTACCGTCACTTTGGTCATCGCATCGCCGACTTTGATCTTCTTCACGGCGTCCATGCCCTTCGTCACCTTGCCGAACACCGTGTACTGGTTGTCGAGATGCGGGTGGATGCCGAGCGAGATGTAGAACTGGCTGTCGGCGGAATTGGGATCCATCGTGCGCGCCATCGCGAGCGTGCCCTCCACGTGCTTGTGGGAGTTGAACTCGGCCGCGAGTTTCTGGCCGGAACCGCCGGTGCCGTCGCCCTTGGGATCTCCGCCCTGAACGACGAAGCCCGGAACCACGCGGTGAAATTTCAGACCGTTGTAGTAGCCCTTGCCGACCAACTCCTTGATACGCGCGACGGTCTTCGGCGCGTCCTTCGGATAGAGCTCGGCTTCAATCGTTCCGTATGTCGTTTCAATGATTAACATGTTACCTCCCGCGGATGGGGCAGCGCCGGGTTTGGCGGCGGCTTTCGGTTTGGCAAAAGTCGCGGACGCCACCAACAGCGCCATGGCGATGGAAAAAGTTTTCAGTAACCGGTTGTTGGTCATAGCTTTTTCTCCGATTCGGTAACGTTAGGTGCCCCGGGCAATAAAGGCAACTACCCGAGCGCCTGGAAAAAATCGGCGCTCAGATCGGCCGGATCTTCCAGGCCGACGGAAACCCGGACAAGGCTGTCTTTGATGCCCAGCTTCCTGCGCTCCTCGGCTCCCATGCCGGAATGAGAGGTGGTGGCCGGCCGGGTAACGCGGCTTTCCACCCCCCCAAGGCTCGGGGCAAGGGCCGCGTACTTCATCTTTTTCAAGTTCCCGTCCAGAAACTTCAAGTCTCCGCCGTACTCGAAAGAAACCACTGCGCCGAAACCCCGGAACCACTCCTTCGCCCGGGAATGGTGGGGATGGGACGGAAGTCCCGGATAGACAACTCGGTCCACCTTCGGATGCTTCTCCAAGGCGATGGCGAGCGCGAGAGCATTTTCTCCCTGGGCCTTCACCCGCACGGCGAGGGTTTTCATTCCGCGGTTCAGCAGGAAACAGGAGTGCGCATCGAGGGAACCGCCGACGTGATTGAGAAAGCCGCGCACCTTCTCGACGAGAACCTTCGATCCGGCGACCGCGCCCGCGATTACGTCCGTGTGGCCGTTCAAATACTTGGTGGCGCTGTGGAGAATGACGTCATAGCCGAGCTCCACCGGATTGAAGTTGGCCGGCGACGGAAAAGTATTGTCGATCATCGTGACGAGCCCGTGCTGCTTCGCAAAACGGACGATGGCCGGAAAGTCCGGGATCTCGAGCAGCGGATTCGAAGTGCTTTCCGAATAAATCGCTTTCGTGTTCGGCCGAAGATACTTTCCGAAGTCGGTCGTCTGGGTCGGCACGAGCGTCACTTCACGCCCGAGCTTCGGATAGAAGGCCGTCAGAAAGTGGTGTGTGCCGCCGTAGAGATCCGCCTGAGCGATCAGGTGCTCGCCCTGTCCCACAAGAGAAAGCATCGCCGTCGTGATGGCCGACATACCGGAGCCGGTGACGATCGCGCTTTCGGTTTTCTCGAGGGCTGCGATCTTCGCGCCGACGATGAGATGGTTCGGCGTATTGGTAAGCCGCGTGTAGCGGACCTCGCCGTAACTTGCCTCTCCGGAATATTCGTACGTGGTCGAGGGATAGATGGGCGGAACGACGGCGCCGTTGATTCTCGGGTGCGGCTCACCGGAGTGAATCGCGCGGGTGCTCAGGCCTTCTTTCGTTTCCTTCACGTGAACCTCTTCGTCGAATAGGGCTCGAGGCCGGGGTCGAGTCCCCGGCCGGCCAGAGCATCGGCCAGAATTTCGAGAACCGCAAAGAGAAAGTTGGCTTGGCGCCCGGCAAAGCCTCCGGCGACGAATATCCCCGGATCCTCGGGAAGCGCACCGACGAGCGGAAGCCCGTCGCACGTGACCGTGCCCACCTCCAGCCTCGCCGCTACTTCGGGCGGAGAGATCCAGCCCCGCTCCTGGAAAAACCGCTCCACGTTCTGACGGGTCACCTCGTCGGGAATATTCTGAAATCCGATTCCGCGGTCGGTGTAGAGGTTTCGAAAACTTCCGGCCCGCAGATACTCCGCTTCCTTCACGGCGAAATCCGCTCCGCCGTTGAAAAGAAAGCCGCTCGCGGGGGGAATGGCCCGGTGCGAATAGAGAAAGGAGCTGAAGGTGCAGGCAATCCATTTGTCGCCGAAGAACGGCGAAATTTCCGGACGGAAGCTGTCGCCCACGAGACAAATCGTTTTCGCGCGGACAGTGCCCACCTGATAGTCGAAGGCGCCCTTCTTGTGGATCCGCCAGTCCCAGCTCGCCCGTGTCGCCGCCTCACCGATTTGGGCGGCGAGAAATTGTTCGAGCGTCGCCCGGCGCAAGACCAGGCCCGGCTCGAGAGAGCCCCCGTCCCACTTGGCGCCGCCTTCGTTCAATAAGGAATGGGCCGTGCGCCCGATCGCTTTCGCCGCGTTGAAATTTTTATTCGAGAGCCGCCAAAGAGAATCGGTGCGCTCTTTTCCAAAAACCTGCTCGCTCTTCGCGCGCGCTTCTCCGTTTCCTTCGTAGACGAAAATTCCTTCGGGAGCGAGTTTGTCGGCGACGGCGAGAACGTGGGCGGAAAGCCCGCGGGAACGGACGGCGAGCGCTCCCCAGCAAGTCGCCCAGGCGGGGCCGATGAACAGTACATCCACCGGATTCATTGCGGTTACTCCTCGAACTTATCTGGAACTTTCACGACGAGACGAGTTTCCTCTTCGACGAGCTCCAAGGCAACGAGCTTCGTGCCAACGCATGGGCCTGCCACGCATAGTCCGGTCTCGTACTCGTAGAGCGCTCCGTGCATGTGGCATTGTAAAAAAGTGCGCTCGTGATTGAGAAATCTTTCGTCGTCGAGATCGAGGGTGATGGGAAGGTGCTGACAGAGATTCTGGTAGGCGAAGTACTTCTCTCCCTTTCGCACCACGAGCCCGCGGAAAATGCGGCCCTTCACTTTGGTTTTGAAAGCTTTGGCGGAAAGATCGGAAAAGTTCTTCTTAGGAACGGCGACCGTGATGCTCATGACGGCTTAGTGAATCTTGACGCGGCCCCGGAAGCCTTCGTCGTAACCGTGGAAGTAGCAGATTTCCGATTCGGGGTAATGCCAGCAGTAGTAGCCCTCCCCGTTGTCGAAATCCACGAGCCACATCCCCTTGGCCTGGCAGCCAAGCTTCTGAACCTTCTTCTGCCAGAGCAGGAAGAACTGCTGGATCTGGCGCTCGATCTCGCGCTTTTTCGGACGGTCGCCGACATAGGCGAGCTGCATGCTCAGCCGCTTCACTTCGGTCTGCGCGCGGTTCGTAATGCGGCGGACGATGGGAAGCAGAACCTTGGCTTCCTCGAGGGAAAAGAAGCGCTTTTGGTTGATTTCGATCACCGACGCCATATTGGATGGAATAGGCTCTACTATGGGGTCCTCCCAGAAGGCTACACAAGTTGGTGGTTACTGAAGATCTAAGTAAACAACCGTTATGTTGTCAGAGTAGTCGGCCCTGGCAGCCTCGGTAGTCATGATTTCGAGCAGCGTTTCCGGCAACGATCCATGTTGCTGAATCAGCTCGATGATCCGGTTCTCGGTAACCTGCTTGTAGAGCCCATCGCTGCAAATCAGTATTTTTTCGCCGGCGATTACCGGTACGTTTTCTTCCTGAATGGTGATCGGGGCGACATCCGGAGAAATCCCGAGGTACGAGGAAAGCACCGGAGCCTGAATCGTCTCGTCAAAAAGCTCGTGATCTTCGGTCAGCTGCCGCAGATGGTTCTCGGCGAACAAATAACAGCGCGAATCGCCGACGTGACAAATCTCTACGAAGGAATCGTGAACGCGCACCGCCGTCAGAGTCGTGCCCATGAGGGCCTCCCCTATCGTCGTCATCGCCTCGTTTAGAACGGCTTCCTGCCCCCGCAGGACGGCTTTTTTGAGCTGGCCGGGGCCCTCGGCGAGAGTCTTCAGGGAGTTCACGGCGATTTGGCTGGCGACTTCGCCCTTCATGCCGCCGCCGACCCCGTCGGCAACGGCGAACACCGCGCGCTCCGGATAAAGCAGGAAAGAATCCTGGTTCATCTCACGCCCGCCGATGACGCTTTTGCCGTACGCCTTGAATTTCATCGCGGAAGTTATTCTAGTTCAATTTCGAGGCTCTGGAAGCAACGAATTTGGCAGGCGCGCCGCGACCACCACTCGCCCTTTTCCTTGACCCGCACCCGGCAGCTGCCGCACACACCCATCCCCTGGCAGTTCAGCGACTTGAAAGCGCCCCGGTAGAGAGAAACGCCGGCGGCGAGAAGGCAGGCGCGCAGATTCTCCCCAAGACTGGGCGTAAGAGTGAGCTCGCCCTCCGGCCTGAGCACGCGGAGCTCGATTTTCGGGTTTTCGGCCATGGCGTCTAAGTGAGGTAACACAATCTATCCCCGGTCCCTAGCCGGTTAGTTAAATACCTAATATTAATATTAAAATTAATATCGGGTTGGGGTGTATACAGACTGTATATTGCACCCGATAATGCGGTGCGCTACGCTTTAACTAGATTCGCTGGTCCTAAGCCGAAGACGCCCGAAACTCCCTGACAAACGAGAAGAGTAAGTAGTTGAGCCGTTAAGGCTTCGGGCTGCATAGGGACCACAAAAAGCTGCTACGCACGGGGGCGATGGAAAAACGTTACGGACTAACCCCCGAAACCGGAATTAATTTGATCGGGTCTACCCCTCACCTGGTCAAAGTCGAAATTTCCGATTTTCCATCGCCCCTTTTTCTTTTCCCTTCCGCTTCCTTCTCTCTCGGGTAAATTCCCCCGTTCATGACCGACGCCAAGCAATTCTGGCTGTCTCTCGATTTGTCCGCGCCCGTGGGCTCCTATGCCCTTCACGAGCGCCATGGGGGCAAGCTGCGCCTCGTGCGGGAGATGGTGACGGAAGCCACCGGCAACCACACGGAAACGGCCATTTCGAAAATCTCGGAGCTTCTGATCGATGCCGGGCTGAAGCTGGAAAACGTCGACCGGTTTCTGACCCCCATCGGACCGGGTTCCTTCACGGGGCTGAGGCTTTCCCTTTCCACGTTCAAAGCTTTCGCCTTCGCCGTGCAAAAACCCATCACGACCCTGAACGCTTCGGAGGCGCGGTGGCTCGCCCACGGATCAAAAGAGCCGGGAGTCGTCCTCACGTTTTCGACTTCCGAAAAAGTAATCGTCACCCGCTTCGACAAAACGGGGCGCCAAGGATTTGAAACGGCGGAGCGGTACGACGAGCTGGGAAAAGAAGCGCCGAACGTGATTTTGAGCGATGGAAGGCTCTCGGCGGAAAAGCTGCCGGATACTTGGATAAAGAATCTGAAAGAGTTCCCCTTGCGCGCACGCCATCTCGCCGAGACAGCCGACCGCGCGGCGAGCCGCCGCGACTACACGACCCCGGCCGAGTGGATCGCGTTGTCCCCAGAATACCTAGGCACATCAATCAAGCCGAATAAACCCTAAGAAGAGCGAGAGCGAGCGCAAGGAAGCCTTTTCGACCTTCTTTGGACGGAATTGCGGTCGTACGTCATCGGCAAGCGCGAGAGGTAAAGATCAAGATGTCTTCCTTGCGCTCGCTCTCGCTGTCGCTCTGGTCTTACTTCCTACGGCGGAAGAACCAGACGGCGAATCCCGACAGGAACATCAACAGCGGCGCAAATACTACCGACGCCAGGTTGATGACCCGGAAACGGGTCTCCGTGATCTCGAACGTGCTGTTGTCGGTCGCCTTCGGCCGGATCGCAATGAGATCGGCGTCGTGGGACATCCAGCTGACCATGTTGTCGAAGAGATCGGAGTTCACGCCCTTCGTGCGCAGCGAGTTCGACGCGAAGTCGGCGTCGCCCACCACGATGACCCGATAGTCCTTCTCTTCTTTGTCTTCCTTCTTGTCCGCGTCCGCCCCTTCCTTGGGCGGCTCGGCCGAAGCGACCTTGCCGCTGATGGCAAGGGCGAGAGAGAACGGGCCCTTCTTGTCTTTATTCGGATCGAGCTTCACGCGGTCGCCCTGAAGAGGAACCTCGAAGCTCATGTTGCTCGTCGAAAAGAGAGAGTTGACGGCCGCGCCCGTAGGCGGAGACGCGGTCTTTTCCACCGGCGTCGTCACCGCGTAGATGCTCAGCTGTTTCATTTCCTGGGTGATCTCGTGGGTGCCGTCGTAAGTCGTCACGATGGGCGTGAGCGGATTGCCGCCGGCCAGCTTCTGCAGCACGTTGGTCTCGACGATCGTGTTCTTGGAATGCCAGTCGGCCCCGAGCTTCGCGAGAAACGGCTTCAACGTGGGCGTGGAATCCGGCTCGAGAAGAAAGAGCACCTTTCCGCCCTGTTGGATGAAGGTATCGAGGGCTTTGAGCTCGTGATCGAGGAAGTCGCTTTTCGGAGCCGCGACGATGAGGATCTCGGCGTCGGCGGGAATCGCTTCCTTTTCGACGGTGGCGAGATCGGCCACTTCATAGCGGCTTCCCTCGAGGGCTTCCTTCGCCTGGGAGAAACCCTTCTGGCTCGTGTCGGAAGCCATCATCTCGCCGTGGCCGGTGGTGAAATAGACTTTCTTCTTATCGCCTTTGGTTACCTGGATGATGGCGTTGGTGACCTTCTGTTCGAGCTTGGGATCGTCGGGGCCCTGGAGATTGTCTATCTTCGAGTGGCGCGCCTTTCCTTCCACGACAATGGTGCCCGACCGCTTGATGTCGTACTTCTTGACCATCATGGGCTCTTGATCGACGTCCACATACTCCGGCTTCAGATTCTTGCCGTGGTAAGTGTACTTTTCGAAAATCTTCTCGAACTCCGGCCTCTGCATGGGAGAGATGAACGCCTTCAACACGATCTCTTCCTTGAGTCCCTGAACCACCTTCACGGATTGTTCGGAAAGCGAGTGCAGCTTGTTCTTCGTGAAGTCTTTTTTGACGTCGTATTTCGAGATGATGACGTTCAACATGATGGAGATGGCCAGAAACAGCACCACCATCAGGAGCGAGTTCAGCCCGTAAAGAGTCGTCTTCTTGCCGAGGACTTTCGCGACCTCCGCCTTGGAGAGAAAGCCGGCGCCAATCGCCAGGGCCACCGCCAGCCCGCCGCTGATTTGCCACAGCAGCGGGGTGTCCGGAGCAAGGTAGGCCGCCACCGCGCAGAACGCGGCGAGTATTACCGTCGAAACCAGAAGGTAGGTGACCGTAGAGGGTTTCTTCATGGGCTTATCTCCACCGATTGCTTTCCACCACCCGGTGGGTGAGGAACAGCGTAAACGCCGTGAAAGTCAGGAAATAAAAGACGTCTTTGATGTGAATCAGGCCCTCGGCAAACGTCGTGAAGTGTCCGAGCGGCGACAGATACACGAGCAGCGGGCCGACTTCGATCCCCATCACCTGTGCCGTGAGCCCCTGTCCGAGAGACTGCAGAAGCCACAGAAGAAGCAGAACGATGAACGTCCATACGGCGGCAATGGCCTGGCTGCTGGTCAGCGCCGAAATCAAGGCGCCGACCGAAATGTAGCAAGCGAGCGAAAGAATCAGGCCCAGATATGTGGTCGCGATGATCGCGAGATCCGGCGTGCCCCAGAGGATCATGAAGAGCACGTACAGAAACGACAACCCGACCATGCCGAGCATCAGAGTGAGGGCGGCGGCGAACTTGCCGACGACCAGCTCGTAGCTTCGGATGGGAGCCGTGAACAATAGCTCCAGCGTACTCTGGCGCCGCTCCTCGGCGAAAAGCTTCATCGTCAGAAAGGGCGTCACGAAACAGAGAATGAACGCCATGTTCTGGTACAGGTAGAGGGCGACTTTATCTAGGGTCACGCCCTGCCCGCCGCCGAAGCGCTGCTGCATCATGTACGTCTGATAGATGGCGACGAACTTCGCGAAGATGATTCCCATGATCGCGAGAAAGATGCCGAGCACCACATACGCCGTGGGCGAATAGAAGTAACACCGGAGTTCCTTCTTCAGGATTGCAGTTGTGCCTCTCACATGTCGCTCCTTTTCGTGGCCCGGCCGACGCCGATCAGGCCGAGGTAGTACTCTTCGAGGGCGAGCTGCACCGGCGACATGCGGAGCAGGCCGGCGTTTTTGCCGACGACCGCCTTCGCCATTTCCGACAGCAGTTCATTGCCGCCGTCGGACTCGACGATGAGACGGTTGCTGCCGTTCACCATCTTGTTCACCTTGTGCACGCCCTTCAGCCCTTCCAGGCTGTGGACCAAATCTTCGTTGATCTTCTGCACGACGATTTCCGTCTTCATCCGGCCGCCGCCGAGGGACTTGTCACCGCCGATGGATTCCTGGGCGACGATCTTGCCTTGATCGATGATGAGGATGCGGTCGCAGGTGGCGGCCACTTCCGACAGAATGTGCGTGCTGTAAATTACGGTGCGCTCGCCGCGGAACGACTGAATGAGCCCGCGGGCCTCGGTCACCTGTTTCGGATCGAGACCGACGGTGGGCTCGTCGAGAATGAGAACTTCGGGATCGCCGAGAATCGCCTGGGCGAGGCCCACGCGCTGACGGTATCCCTTCGAAAGATTTCCGATGAGGCGGTTTCGGACCTGGCCGAGCTGACAGCGCTCGACGGCGGAATCGATTTTCTTTTTCTTGTCGGCCTTCGCAACCCCGCGCAGATCCGCCACGAAATCGAGGTACTCGGAAACGAGCAGCTCCAGATAAACGGGCGGCGTTTCGGGCAGGTACCCGACGCGCTTTTTCACCTCGAGGGGATTATCGAAAACGTCGAAACCGGCGACGCTCACGGTGCCGGAAGTGGCCGCCATGAAGCCGGTCAGAATTTTCATCGTCGTGGTTTTACCCGCGCCGTTCTGTCCCAGGAATCCCAGGATTTCACCGCGGTTCACCGTGAACGAAACATTATCGACGGCCAGGCGGTCGCCGTAAGCCTTAGTCAGGTTACGCACTTCGATCATCGAATGCTCCAGGAAGAGTTAAGAGATAGGACGTATCCAGGCATTGTTTTGTGATGAGTCTAAAACGAGGACATATTAAGAATCTGGATTTTGTGTTGTCAAGAATAGTGGCCCTGATTACACTCCGTGTCTACTTCTAAATCGCGGTCTCTCGCGAAGGGCTGGCCATGAAGATCTTTATCGATTCAGCGGACATCAAGGAAATCAAGGAAGCCGGCGCGCTCGGCGTTCTGGACGGGGTGACGACCAACCCCAGTCTGGTGGCGAAAACCGGGCGCCCCTTCGAGGAAGTCGCCCGCGAAATCTGCCAATTCGTGAAGGGCCCGGTAAGTCTCGAGGTGGTGAGCCTCGATTGGCAGCAGATGGTCGCCGACGGCAAGGCGCTGCGGGAAAAATACGGCCAAAACGTCGTCGTGAAGATCCCGATGACGGCCGATGGCCTCAAAGCCACCAAAGCCCTCACCGACCAAGGCATTCCGGTCAACGTAACCCTCATTTTCCAGCCCCTTCAGGCGATGCTCGCCGCGAAAGCGGGCGCGACCTACGTGAGCCCCTTCGTCGGGCGCCATGATGACATCACGCAGGAAGGCATGGCGATCGTCGCTGACATCATCCAGATTTTCCGCAACTACCAGTTCAAAACCCAGTGCCTGGTCGCCAGCGCCCGGCATCCCATTCACGTGCTCGAGGCCGCGCGGCTCGGCGCGGAAGTGGCGACCTTGCCGCTCTCGGTGGTGAAACAGTTCGTCAAGCATCCGCTCACCGACATCGGACTCAAGAAGTTCCTCGACGACTGGAACAGCGTTAAGGCGTGACGTGAACTGCGGTCTCGCCGTTTTCGCCAAATTCCCCGAACCAGGCCACGTGAAAACTCGGCTCGCGAAGTCCGTCGGTAACGACGAGGCCGCGCGAATTTACGAGCGGCTTCTCGGCCACTTTCACGAGCACACCCTCGCCCATCTACCGGGAGAATTCTCCGTAACCTGGTACTGCGACCCCCGAAAACCCATCGGGGCGTACCGGGAGCTTTTCGCGTTCACGGGATTTCCGGCGGAGCCGCAAAAGGGCGCCGACCTGGGCGAGAGAATGAGGAATTGTCTTTCCACGCTTCTTCACCGCTGTTCGAGGGCGATCGTCGTCGGAACCGATTGCCCCGACCTGACTCCGGCGATTCTCGCGCAGGCGAGCTCGGCGCTCATCAAGTCGGATCTCGTCGTGGGACCGGCCGGAGACGGCGGCTATTACCTTCTGGGTTTGAGGCGGGCCGCGCCCGAACTGTTCGAAGGGATTCCCTGGTCGACCCCGGAAGTGTTGAAGCTGACGCTCGAGCGGGCGGAGCAACTCGGCTGGAAAACGGAGATCCTTCAGCCGCTTAGTGATATCGACGATAAAAAAGACTGGGATGCGATCGGCTGGCGGGTGGACGAGGAGAACGAGTCGACTAAAAAGCTGCGCCGGAGAAAAACGTAACCGGGTTGACCGGAACGCCGTTCTTTCTGACTTCGTAGTGCAAATGCGGGCCCGTGGAATGGCCCGTGGATCCCACCTCGGAAATTTTCTCGCCCCGGCGGACCTTCTGTCCGGTCGTCACGTAAAGTTTCGCGTTGTGGCCGAAGAGCGTCCGGATGCCGTAACCGTGATCGATGACGACCACTTTTCCGTAACCCGCGCGGTATCCGCTGTAGATGACCGCTCCCATGGCGGGCGCGCGAACGGGGGTGCCGGAGTCGGCGGCGATGTCCACCCCGGCATGCAGCTTGTAAGAGCCGTCGTAAGGATTTCTGCGGTAGCCGAATGTCGACGATAACCAGCCGTTGATCGGAAGCAGCGACGGAGTCGCCGCGACGAAAGCACTTTGGGCGAGCAGGTAAATTTGAAGTTTCGTCAGCCGATATTCCGTCGTCATGCTCGCGGTCTTTAGAACGTCCACCCGATCGGTCAAAGATAAAGTGTCACGCGGAGTCGCAAGGCTCGCGTCCGGCTCGAGGGGATCGAGAAAGCGGGAACTCTTCGGAGGCTTTGCGGCCGGAGCGCGCGGAACGTCGTTGCCGCCGCTAGGGCCGTCCCAGGGCGTTTGGTTTCCGCCCTCCTTGTCCCCCTGACCGGTCAGCAGCTGCAATTTTTTTGCGTAATTGCGGACACGCTCGATCGTGGACTCCATGGAGTCCACCTTGTTGCGGATGAGCTGGATTTCCCGGCGCAATTTGAAATTTTCGCCCTTGAGCGCCTTGTTCTCGGCCATGCCGCGAAGCACGTGCACGTAATCCATGCCGATGATGACGAGAAAAACCGCGCAAAGAGAAAGCAGAATCGCACCGAGCTTCACGAGGAAAAAGGGCACCGCGAGCCGGTACACCCGACGCGTGCGCTCGGGCACGACCATCAAGGTCACGAACCGATCGCGCCACCATCTTTTAGGGGATTGACCGATCAATGCTCTCTCCCAAAGCCCGTGGAGCCGCGCCCACCGCGGCCCTTCAACGAACCTGAATTACGTCTTGAGTCCTGTAAGGATTAACAGAAGCCCACGCGAAAAACCAACGCCTTATTTAGGCTACAGCGACTCGACTTCGACCAGTAATGCCGTGATGTTGTCGTCCCCGCCCCGGGAATTGGCGAGATCGACGAGATTCTTCAGTCCCGCACCCGGACCCGAGCGCTTGAGCTCATCGGCGATTTCGTTCATCTCGACGAGACCCGAAAGTCCGTCGGTGCAAAGCAGGAAATATTCTCCCGCCTGAATTTTGCGTCGATAGATGTCTACGGAAACGTGGTCTTCGTAGCCCACCGAGCGGGTGATGACGTTTCGAAATTGGTAGTTGTTCGCCTGTCCCGCGGCGATGCGGCCCGCGCGGATCTCTTCGTTCAAAAGAGAATGATCCTCGGTGACCTGCCAGATCTCGTCGCCGCGCACGAGATAAACACGGCTATCGCCGACCTGACCGATGTAGGCGACGCCTTCGTGAAAGAGCAGCGCCGCGACGGTCGTTCCCATCCCCGCGAGCTCCGCATTGCCGATCGATTCCTTGTAGATCTCCTTCGAAGAGAGGTTGATTCCCCGATCGAGAATATCCCGGGGCGTCGACTTGCGGTTCTCGGTGCAATACTTCTGCATGACCTTCACCGCGAGCTGGCTTGCGACCTCGCCGCCGCGATGACCGCCCATGCCGTCGGCGACGACATAAAGAGACAACCCGTCATCCTGCAGAAAGGAGTCCTGGTTGATCTTCCTTTTCAGGCCAATGTCCGTAACGGCGAATGAGTTGAGCTTCACACCTCTCCTAACGGCACTTTCTCGAACAAAATCGAGGGAGAGCCATGGTTGCCGAAGAGCGTTAAATCGCTGCCCGCCCCCACCGCTTTTCGCAGCAGCTCGAAGGCATCGAATTGCATGAGAATGCCGCGTCGGGCCGGTCCCGGAACGCCGTTTTCGACGAGGTTTCCGCACGCCCTCAGAGTGAACCTAGTGGAGCCTTCTCCTTGGCTTTCGAGAGACTCGACTCGGCGCAACCAAACTCCCGTTCCCGCCTCTTTCAAGAGCGCGTCGGGAGTCTGCTCGGCCGGCTTGAAGTAGCAAGTTGAAACCTGAATCGAGGGCCAAGACGCCCCCGGCGAGCGGAGCCAGTTTCCGGTACTGAGCCGGTTCTCACGGGTCGCCTCGTATGTATCGAATAAGAGATTTCTCAACGCGCCCCTTTCGACTAGCGCGGTCTCGCGAGTGAGCGTTCCCTCGTAGTCGAAGTCCGACGAGTACGGCGACTCGGGATGATTTCCCACGTCGAGAAGAGTGAGGACCGGAGAAAAAACGTGCTTCGGATCCTGTCCGCTCAGCGGAGATTTCCGGTGGCGAAGCCTATCGGAAAAAAACCAAGGCGAGAGCCGCGCAAGCAGCGCCGCCATCACGGCGGGAGAAAATAGGACGGCCATTTTGCCGCGGACCTTTTCTTCCGGAACGCCCGCGTAGGTGCGGGCATCTTCGGCAAGCCGCCGAAGCACGGCGGCCATCCCCTCGGCTCCGTGCCGGTTCGCCCGCTCCTCGCGAAGCAAACACACGGCGCCCTCTTGCGAGCTCGCCGCCGAAAAATGCGCCGAGAAAAGGCCGCGGGAGCCCTTCAGGTTGAAGCGCTCCGTTTTACGGCGAAGCAGTGTCTGGGTTTCGCGCGTCTCGTATTTCTCCTCGACGAACGCCATGTCGGCGATATCGCCGGTCCAAAGGGTGTTGTCGGGAAGAACGGGCTTTGCGGCGGCGGTTTCACCGGCGGGTTTTTTCCAAATCGGAAAACGGAACCACGGATCCCCGGTCGAGCATTTGGCCGCGTGAAAAGCTCCCTCGACGAGCCGGCCGATGGCCGTCTCGTCGGAAGAGGTGACCACCGCCGCTCCCGGCGCTTTCCGGTGAACCACTCTGAGCGAAAGCCAGAAACCCTCGTCGGAAGTCTCCGAGACCAGCCTGCCGTTCTGCCGACGGGACGTACGGGTGCGCTGGTTTTCTATGGCAATCTCGAAATCGTCGGCGAAAATGAGGCGGGGGTGCTGCTTCACCCGTTCCGCCACCTCTTCTAGTGGAGCCGGCACTTCCGAAACCCTCCCGGGTTCAACTCATGTTCAATTTGGAGCGAAGCGCTTCGCCCCACTTTTTTCTCTTCGATCCGATTAGACGAAGCGATGTATCCGAAATCTTGCAAACGATTTTGTCGCCACCGCGGATGTCGTAGCTGTGCTGTCCGTCGCAGACGAGAAATCCCTTGTCGGAGTCCTCCGACACCGTGATGTCGACTCCGTGTCCCTCCGGAATGACGACGGGACGGGCGGAAAGGGCGTGCGAGCAAATCGGAATGAGCAGCAGCACCTTCGCCTCGTGGTGAATGATGGGACCGCCCGCTGACAAGCCGTACGCCGTCGAACCGGTCGGGGTGGATACGATGTAGCCGTCCGCTCCGATTTCGCTCAGCAACTCTCCGCCGGTATGCACGTCGAATTTCAGCATCGTCGTGCGGGCCTCTTTCGTTACGACCACGTCGTTGAAGACTACCGCCGACTCCACCTTCTTACCGCCACGGACGAGCGAAATGTCGAGCAGCGTGCGCTTTTGTTCGACGCCCTTGCCGGCGAGAACCGCTTCGACCGCCGGAAGCATTTCGTCCGGATCGGTATCGGTGATGAAGCCCAAACTTCCGTGGTTCACGCCGAGAATCGGAAAGCCGTCTTTCTTTTCCAGCTGACGCACGAGCCGCAAAAAAGTGCCGTCGCCGCCGATTACCACGCCGAAATCCACGCCCCTTACGTCGGAAACCGAAATAGGCCCTTCGGTTTCGGAGAAATCGAGGACCTCGCATGAATTCTTCTTGAGCCAGGCGGAGAGATCTTTTCCGGCGCGGACCGCCTTCTCGTTCCGCTGCAGCACGAACAGGAGCACCTTGCGAGCCATGGGCGTATCCTACCACCCGCGTCGGCGCCTCGGCTACCCGCGCTCTACCGTCGATTTCGCGGCGCGTGTCGGCTTGATCTTTCCTTTACCTGGGATAGGCTTAACTCGGTCATTTTCTGGCTGAGCCGGGTCTTACGCTCCCTATTCACGCTTCAAGCTTTTTCTAAAAAATTCGAACCCTTGGGGGAATCATGATTCCACGACCTGTTTGGTTGGCGGTGTCTTTGGCATTGGCGTCCCTTGCTCAGGCCCAGGACTATCTAGTCCGCTTCAAGACCGGCGATGTCCCGGCGCGCGGTGCCTTCGTGCTGGAGCACGGCGGCAATCTTTCCGAGGTGAGCGCGGAAGGGCGGCTGTACAAGTGGGCGACGAATCGGGTCGTTCGCACCGAAGAATTCGCCGGACAAGGCGACGTAGTTTACCTCCAGCACAATCATCGGATCGATTTGCTCCCCAATCCCTCGCTCGAAGCGGCCCGCGAGCTTCTCGACACGTACGAGCACGAGCCCCTCGAGGATCGCGGTCCGGCGTACCCGGACAACCCCGCAATTCAGGCGGCGCCCATTCAGGCGACCGGAAACGATCCGATGCTGAGTAGCGCCTGGGGAATTTTCACGGTCGGCGCCGACACGGCCTGGAAGAAAGCGCCCCAAGGCAAAGACATCGTGGTCGCGGTCACCGACACGGGAGTCGACTACAACCACCAGGATCTCATCTCGAACATGTGGCGCAACAAACTCGAGATCCCCGATAACGGCGTCGACGACGACAACAACGGATTTGTCGACGATATCGTGGGCTGGGATTTCGCCTCCAACGACAACAAGCCCTACGATCTGTCTCTCTCGCTCATGGACATTCTGTTCCAGGGCGGAAACCCCGGACACGGCACGCACGTGGCGGGAGTCGTAGGCGCCGCTTTGAACAACTCACTGGGCGTCGCGGGAGTCGCGCCGCAAGTGAAGATCATGGCGATGCGTTTCATCACGGAAAAGGGCCAGGGCTCGACCGAAGACGCCGTGAAGGCCATCGACTACGCGGTCAACAACGGCGCGCACATCATCAACGCGAGCTGGGGCGGAGAAAAAGACAGCGAGCCCGACCAGGCTCTTCAGGAAGCTCTCCACCGCGCGGAAGCGAAGGGAGTGATCTTCGTCGCCGCCGCCGGTAACGGCCGAAACGGCGTGGGCTTCGACAACGACAACGACCCCAAGCCCATGGTCCCGGCCACCTATGACTTCCCGAACATGATCTCGGTCGCCGCCGTCGACTCCGCCGGCGCGATGGCGAAATTCACCAACTGGGGAGCCAAGTCCGTGAAAGTCGGCGCGCCCGGCGTCAAGATCCTCTCGACCGTTCCCGGCAGCAAGTACCAGGACACCATCGTCGATCTCGGCGGAACCAAGGTCACCTGGGACGGCACCTCCATGGCCGCCCCGTTTGTGTCCGGCGCTTTGGCCGTGCTATGGTCGACCTCTCCCGGACAGGACTTCGCCACCGTACGCAATCGCTTGCTCACAAGTACGGTCGCCATGTCGTCTCTGTCAGGAAAGGTTTCGACGGGCGGAAGAATCGACCTGAAGTCCGCTCACTAATTGAGTCGCAAGACGGCCCGAGAACGGAAAAGCGTATGAAAACTTCGATGACGTGGGTGGTTTGTCTCCTATTGTTCGCTTTCTGTCTCGCGCCCCAGGCCGAGGCCAGGAAGAGACGCTCCGGAAAACGCGTCAAACAGACGCCGGTAACTCATCCGATGGTGCTGTGGTCCCGCACCGTTTCGGAGAGCACCGATCTGGAGCAGCGCCGGGTGGCGGCTTACAAGCTGAGCCAGTACACCCAGCGGATCTTCCCCTCGGGCGTGGTATCGACCCTCATCGTGTGCGTGAAGGATTCCGACCTGCAGATCAAAGTGTTCTGCACGAAGGCACTCGGCAACGCCGGGACTTCCGTCCACGAGGATTCGATCCGGGCCGCCTTGCTCGACCGGTTCCACAACGATCCGACTCTCAGAAACACGGTGGTGCGCGCGTTCGTCGCCCGCCGCGACCGGGGGCCCGAAGTTCAGGAGGAATTCCTGAGCGCCTTGAAGGCCTCGGATAAGGAAGAAGATCGCCTGGCACTTCTCGGTTACTTCGAACAGTTCGGCTTTCCCTCTGAAAAGCTCGTCGATGAGCTGGTGAAGACCTACGGCAAGCACGAAGACTCCAAAACCCGGCGCGCGATCGTGAAAGTACTCACGGAAAAGGGCCGCGGTCAGGGAAACCTCATCGACCTGCTGGCGAACTGCTCCGCCGGAAAAGACACCCCCCTCACACTCATGTGTATTTCGGCGCTGCAATCCCAAGGCAAGAACGACAAACGCTCCTGGGAAGCCGCCGAAAAAGCCATCGTCAGCGACGATCCGGACGTCTTGATGGCGACTCTCGATCTCATGAATGTGCTTCCTGAGACGGTGAACACCCGGATTTCCGGCCGGCTTCTAGACATCGTCCGAAACACCGACGATCCCGAAATTCAGGAGAAGGCGATCTTGTCTCTGGGCGCGACGGGCGACCGGAGCGAGCCCATCGTCAATCAGCTCATGAAGATTTTGGAAGAGACGAACTACGACGAGTCGATTCAGATCGCCGCCGCCCTTTCCTTGGGCCAGCAGGCTACCGCGTTTCCGGAACGGCCGAAAACCTTTCTCGGAACCTGCCGTACGGGTGGCCGCACGCAGGCGCTCAGAACGGCCTGCGGACTAGCTTCCGACGATCTCGACTCCCGCCAGAAGAAGGAACAAAAAACGGCGGACGCGACGAAGAACGACGCCCCCGGAACCGCTCAGGCTTCCGCCTCTAAGGATCCCGAAAACAAAACTCCGTAACGCCTTAAAAGGTACTAAGTACCTTTTAAGACAGGTAGGGCTCGAGCGCTTTGGGAATGCTGAAGGTGCCGTCGGCCTTCTGGTAATTTTCCATGATGGCGATGAGCGTGCGGCCGACTGCAAGGCCGGAGCCGTTGAGGGTGTGCACGAATTGCACTTTGCCGGCGCCGTCGCGGTAACGAATCCCCGCCCGGCGAGCCTGGTAGTCGAAGAAGTTGCTGCAGCTCGAAATCTCCATGAAGCCCTTTTCAAAGGGCGACCAGACCTCGATGTCGTAAGTCTTACCTGAATTGAACCCCGTATCCCCGCCGCAAAGAGCGACCACACGGTAAGGAAGTTCGAGTAGCTGCAAAATCCGCTCGGCATGGGCCGTGAGCTTTTCGTGCTCGGCTATGGAATCCTCGGGCCGAACGAACTTCACGAGCTCCACCTTGTTGAATTGGTGCTGGCGTTTGAGCCCCTTGGTGTCCTTGCCGTAGCTCCCGGCTTCCGAACGAAAGCACGGGGTGTACGCGCAGTAGGAAATCGGAAGCCGCTTATCGTCCAGAATTTCATCGCGGTGATAATTCGTCACCGGAACTTCGGCCGTCGGAATTAGAAAAAAATCGAATTTCTCGACGTGAAACACGTCTTCGGCGAACTTCGGAAGCTGCCCCGTTCCCGTAAGGGAAGCCCGGTTCACGAGGAAGGGCGGCACCATCTCCTCGTAGCCCGATTCCCGGTGGGTATCGAGCATGAACTGAATGAGCGCGCGTTCCATCCGCGCGGCGAGCCCCTTCACGAAACAGAAACGGGCCCCGGTAACTTCGCCGGCCTTCTTGAAATCGAGAAGCCCCAAAGCCTCTCCGATGTCGTAGTGGCTCTTGGCCGGAAATCCGAATTCCTTTGGCGCACCCCAGCTGCGCACGACCTTGTTCTGAGCGGCGTCCTGGCCTTCGGGAACGCTCTCATGCAGAACGTTGGGGATTTCGAGAAGCGAGGTTTGAATGGTGTCCTGAATCTGGACGACCGTCGTGTCGAGTTCCTTGATGGAGTCGGCGACCTGCTTCATCTCGGCCATGATCGCCGTCGTGTCCCCGCCGCTCTTTTTCGCTTTGGCGATTTCCTGGCTTGCGGCATTGCGCTTCGCCTTCAGCGTTTCGACCATTTGAATGGCTTTGCGCCGCTCGACATCGAGCGCGACGATTTGCTGCAGGATCGGAACTAACTTATCGGCGTGTCGTTTGCGGAGGGATTTTTCGACTTCGGGAGTTTGGCCGGTGACGAATTTCAGATCCAACATCGCTACTGCTCGATTCTCATCTTGTTGATCAACCCACGGATGGCGGCGGCATCGGCCGCGGCGGGAGACCGGGCGAGATATTTTTCGAACGCCCTGACGCCTTCTTTGTCGCGCTGTAGCGAATAATACACATAGCCCAATTCCCGTTGCAACTCGGGATCGTCTTCGTCGATTTGAACGGCCAAAACGATGGCCGCCTCCGCGCTTTCGGGCTTGTTTAGTGCCCGGTAGCAGCGAGAAAGCAGCAAATAACCCCGGATCTTGTCGTAAACGTACTCGGGGGCTTTCGAGATGGAAGGAAGGTTCGAGATCTTCTTCAACTCCTCGACCGCCTTCGGAAACTGTTCGTACTTCATGTAGAGCTGGGCGAGCTCGAGGGTGAACTTCACGTTCTCGGGATTGTTCTTCACTTCCCGCTCCATCGCCTCCAGCGCGAGGTCCTTCCGGCGGGTCTCCTCGTAGACCTTCGACAACTCACGGTGCGCGCCCGGGTAGTTGGGGGTCACGCTGATGAGGTACTTGAGCACCTTCTCGGCGGAGTCGTAGTCTTTCATCTGAACCAGCAGAAAGGCCGCCTGATAAAAGCCGTCGCTGTTTCTGCGATCGAGCAGCGAGGCAAACCGGTACTCCGCCGTGGCCTTCGGCAAATCACCAACCGCTTCGAGCGAACGGGCGAGCGCCATTCTCAGCTTGCTCGACTTGTTGTTGAGGTCCAGTCCCTGGTGATAGAACTGGATGGCTCGCCGGTGTTCCTTGTTCGCGGCATACACTTCGCCGAGCGCCCAATAAAAATTCGCGTTCTTCGGTTCCTGCTCCATGAGGTTACGCACGAACTTTATCGCGAAGTTTTTTTCGAAGTTGGCGACCTTCAGCTTCAGCCACTCGACGAGAGCGTCGTAGTTCTCGGGGTTGAGGGTGTAGGCGCCTTCAAAAAAGCGGATGGCGTCGGTGCCGGGATCCTTGACCTTGTCCTTCTTGAACATGAGACGCAGAAGACCGGCGTAGTAGAGCGTTTCCGAGTCCTTCGGGTTGATCTTCGCCGCCCGCAGGAAGTAGGAGAGCGATTCGTTGTAATCCTTGCGCTTGTAGTAGTGCTTGCCCATCGCCTCGTAGACTTCGAACTCGGCGGCGGCAAGTTCCTCGGGAGATCCCTTTTCCTGGGCGATCCTCTCGGCGACGATCTTCTCGGCCGCCTGAAGCAGCGTGAGCGCGCGGTCCAGGTTGTACTGTTCCGATTCGAGAAGGGCGAGGCGGGTAAGCCCGCGCACGTCGCCGCTATCCTTATCGATCGCGCGCTGAAAGACGGTCATCACCCGTTTGTAATCGGCGTAGGAATCGGAAACTTTCTCCATGGCTTCGCCGTAGCGAATGGCGCTGCGGGCATCCTTGGGCTGCAGGAGATAGGCCGCCTGAAAGAACCGAACCGACTCCTGGTGCTTGTTCTGGCGCTGAAAATCTTCGGCCTGATCCTTGAAGTACCGCGGATCGTACTCTTCGACCATCGCGAGGGCCTTCAGGTTCGATTGGGAGTTATCTAGCCCCGACACCTTGGACCCGATCGATTCGTCCACCTTGTCGTCGTAATAGTAGGCGATCTGGTAGCGGTTCTTCGCGGTGACCGTGTCGCCCGCCTGCTCCAGAAGCTGGCCGAGGCGGAAGTACGCCCGGCCCGCCACTTCGCGATTGGCAAAGCGCGCAAGCCGGCCGGCCGTCTCGAACAAACTCTTCGCCTCGTCCGGATTGTTTTGCTGAATCGCGATTTCCGCGAGAAGCAGGTAGCTCGGAGCATGAAACGCGTTCAGCTTCACCGCTTCGAGGGCGGACGCACGGGCGAGGGGCAACTCGCCCAGATCGGCGGCAACCCGCGCGAGAAAATAGTGGCCTCGCAGCTCCTGCGGAGCCGTTCGGATGGCGTCGGCAAGGTGACGCTTCGACTCGCCCAGTTCTCCGCGCTGAAAGAATACTTCTCCGAGGGCGAGCGAATTTTGCGGGCTGGTCGGATCCGCCTCGAGAGCGTTCGAAAGCAGGTCTCTCGCCTCATCGAGTTTTCCGTCGTGCATGGCGACGAGCCCTTCCACCCGGTAGAGATCACTCAGGTGGGGATCGGTAATGCGTCCCTGACGTACGATGGCGGCGATTTCCCCGGGCAGCGCCTCGGTCGCATACTCGGTGCCCAGCAAACGGGCCATTACTTCGCCCATCTTGCCGAGGATCTTCGAATTGTTTCCGTCGATGGCCTGCGCTTCCTTGAGCGCCTCGAGCGCACCGAAGTAGTGCGGGGGGGTATCGGCTACGCGGAGCAGATTGCCCTCTTCGACCAGCGCGGCGACCTGCTCTTCTTTCGAAATGGCGCTCTGAACGAACTGCCGCACGCCGCCTGACTTTTCAGATTTTTCGAAAGGCTCCGGGTGTTTGCCGCCGCCCATTTGAAACAGCAGAACCAGCAGCAGCACGATAACGGCCGCATAGACGGCGGGCGGGCGCCCTTTCTTCTTCACCGGCTCGGCCGGCTGAGGGATCTGGGCGACGGGCTCCGGCAGCGGCTCGATTCTCGCCGTGGGCTCCGGCCCGGGGGAAATCTGATCGAGACCGTCGCGGACGTCTTGCTCGAGCTTGATGAGATCGGTCGCGCCGACCGGTTCCGGGCGCTCGTACTGCGGCTCATCCGGGGAGCGGGGATTGCCGGAGGCATCGGCGAAAAGCTCATCGATGACCGACTGATGAACGGTCGCCCCGAACTCTTTCAAGTCCTGGGAAAGCCGCCGTGTTTTTTGCCCATCGTCGTCCGGCCGGCTCTTCGACTGCGAGCCTTCCTTTTGCCGGCGGCTCGCGCGAGAGTCCGCGTCCGAGCCTTCCATCGAGCTTCCGTCGGCGATCGGTTCCGGCGGCTTCGCGGACGGGTTGCCGAGAAGGCGCCGGATGAAGGCGTCGTAGAACTCGGGATGGGTCGACATTTTCTGCCAGCGCTCGTAAGGCGCGACAGCCACTTCCTCCTCACCCGTGTAACGGCCGGCGAGGATGCGCTTGATGATGTCCTTGGCCTTGTAAGTGCCGAGAACTTCCTTCCGGCGACTCCGGACCTGAAAAGTTAAACCCTTGGAATCCATGGGCATTTTTATATCAGTGGCGCGTGGGGAAAACCGGGGAGGGACTCCTTATATTGTACCCGGCCCCGGTTCCGGGGACCAGCCCCGGGAGCCAAAAAGGGAGTTAATCCGACGGTTTCGGTTATGATGAGCCCCGTGGGTTGGGAACTGGGAAATTGGGGCTGGGGCATCGCGTCGTACGCCCTTTGCCACGGGATTCATTTGGCGTGGTGGCATTTCCAGCGGCCGGAACGCGATCTCGTCGCGCTCTTCGTTTGGTTTCTCGCCGTTCCCCTTCCCGTTCTTCTATTCAAAGCCGGACCCGGAGCTTTTCTCGTTCATTTCTGGCTGAGCGCTCAGTACCTTGCCGTCTATCCGGCCTTTCAAGCCTCATCGCCGACGCTGCATCTTCTCGCCGCGCTCTCGAAAGCACGCAAGCTACCCGTGTCCCAGCTGCTCGAACAAACCGTTGGACTCAACCGGGAGAACGAGCGGGAACTGTCTCTAAGAAACGGCGGCCTTGTACGCAAAGAGGGTGGGCTTACGTTTTCCGGAAAACGGCTCGCCGAGTTTTTCCTACTCTACCGCCGTTGGCTTGGGCTACGGGAGGGCGAAGGATGAACGCGCTTCTTCTCGGATTGCTCGCCCCAGCCGGATACGCGTTACTGCACGGCCTGGCCGCTCGGATTTCGTCGAAATGGCCTCCGCAAAAAACGGCGGCGGCCGTCTGCCTCGTGGGCGCGCTCGTCGAAACCGCCGCGTGGTGGCCCCTCTCTCCGATTTTTGGAATTCTCGTCTCGACGGCGACCGCTCACGTGTACTTTCACTTTTACAACATGAGCGAGACCGCAAGACGCATTCGGCTTCTGGTTTGCCGTTACCGGGGCATTGAAGCGGGCAAATGCCAAACGACGCTTCGTCTGGATCGGCTGGAGAAGTTGGGTGAGATTGAACGGGTGGAGGAAAGCTACGTGAGCCGGGGCGGAATTCTGACTCTCGCGGCCCTCGCGCTCGTCGCCTACGAGAAGGTGATCTTCCCTGAGCGGTTCACGCTCCCAGAATAGCTTCGAGAAAAGGCTTTGGCTGAAAAGGAATGAGATCCTCGGCCGTCTCCCCCACCCCGATGAATCGGATCGGCAGGCGAAGCTCGCTTGCGACACTCAAGATCGCACCGCCCTTCGCCGTACCATCGAGCTTCGTGACGACCACTCCGGTTAGCTCCAGAATTTTCTGAAACTCCTTCGCCTGATTGAGAGAATTTTGTCCGGCGGTACCGTCGAGAACGAGCCAGATCTCATGGGGAGCTTCCGGCATCACCTTCTTGATGACCCGGTGAATTTTTTTCAGCTCGTCCATGAGATTCGTCTTCGTGTGAAGTCGGCCCGCGGTATCGAGAAGAACCACGTCGATCCCCCGCGCTTGGGCGGCGGTAACCGAATCGAAAGCAACCGCGCCCGGATCCGCGCCTTCGCGGCCGGTAATGAACTGGGCTCCCGTTCTCTCCGCCCAAACTTTCAATTGTCCGATGGCGGCCGCCCGGAAAGTGTCCCCGGCGCCCATGAGTACCGTTTTGCCCTCGCCGGCAAATCGCTGCGCCAGCTTTCCGATGGTCGTCGTTTTTCCGGCGCCGTTCACGCCGACGACGCTGATGACGTAGGGCTTCGGGAGATTTCCCGACGGAAAGCCGTGGTTCAAGCCGGAAAAGAGCGCTTCGCCTTCCTGCTGCAAGAGCCGCCGCAAGTCCGGAGAGCTTTCGGTTTTCAGCTTTCCCTTTACGCCGTCGAGAAGTTTTCCGACCGTCTGAATGCCGACGTCTCCGGCCAGAAGCGCTTCCTCCAGCTGCTCCCACTCCGCATCGAGAATTTTTTCTCCGGGAGACTTTCCGAAGAGCTGTCCGATTTTTCCGAGAATCCCTCCCCGGGTGCGGGTGAGCCGATCGGAGAGCACCGGTCCACCAGTGGACACCGGCTTTACCGGAACGGGCTCCGGCTCAGGCCGCCGCTCGATGGCGGGAACCGTGGGCCTTGGAGCTTCCACCGCGGGAGGCGGCGGAGGCGCGGCCCGGCGAGCATCCCTCGCCCGCTTCACGAGGATCGCGACGACGAGAAGGATCACCCCGGCGATTACCGGAATCAAAACGGAAAAGTTCATCTCCATGACCGGGGCGTTTTACCGCAGGCGGGGGCTAGTTGGTACTGATTTCGGGATCGGGGGGCGCGGGAGGAGGCGCCTCGGGCGCGGGCTCGAGGCTTTCGAGATACCGATAGATGGTGCGGGGGTGAACCCCTAGGAGACTCGCCGTGAGCTTCTTGTCTCCCTTGGTCCACTTGAGAGTTTCGTCCATCATCAGCTGCTCGATCTGGCGAAGCGGGGTGCCGAGCGGAACCACGACGCTCATTCGGCGTTCCACGTGGCCTACTTCGCGGGGCAAGTCCTCGATCCGGATGACGCCGTCGCGGTTAAGCACCACGACACGCTCCATGAGGTTTTGAAGCTCGCGCACATTGCCGGGCCACGAGTAGTTAATGAGGCACTCGAGCGCCTCCGACGAAAGAAGCGGCGTCGGCCGTCCGTTCTTCTTCGCCGAATCCTCGATGAACTTTTGCGCGAACACCGGCACGTCTTCCTTGCGATCGCGAAGCGGCGGAACCGAAAGGTGAATCACGTTGAGGCGGTAGTAGAGATCCTCTCTCAGCTGGCCGTTCTCGATGGCTTTCTTGAGATCCGTGTTCGTCGCGCTGATGACTCTCGTGTTCACCTTGAGAGTCTCGTTGCTGCCGAGGCGCTCGAACTCGCCTTCCTGGAGAAAGCGCAGAAGCTTCGCCTGGAAGGTGAGGGGCGCTATGCCTATCTCGTCGAGAAAGAGAGTCCCCTCGTGGGCGATTTCCACGCGGCCCTTCTTGCGGCGGTTCGCCCCCGTGAAGGCGCCCGGCTCGTAGCCGAACAGCTCCGCCTCGAGAAGGTTTTCGGGAATCGCGGTGCAGTTGATCTTGACGAACACTCCGGAGGCGACGTCGCTGTTACGGTGAATGAACTCGGCGAGGACTCCCTTTCCGGTTCCGCTCTCTCCCTCGATGAGCACGTTGGCGCGGCTTCTCGCCGACTGCTGGGCGATATCGGTCAGCCGGCGCATGGATTCCGATCTTCCGAGCACGTCGGCGCGCGAGCTCCCCAGGGAAGAGCGGAGCTCTTCTTTCAGCGAAAGATTCTCGTGAACGAGCTGGCGTTTTTCGAGCGCCTTGTGAACCGTACGCAGCACCTGAAGCCGCTGAAGCGGCTTCGTAATGAAATCGTAGGCGCCCTTTTTCATCGCCTCCACCGCGAGCTGAACGGTGCCGAAGGCGGTCATCAAAATGATCTCGACCGACGGGTCGAGGGTTTTCGCGGCCTCGAGCAAGCCGAGCCCGTCCATGGACTCCATCCGGAGGTCCGTGAGGACGACGTCGTACGCGCCCTTCCTGATTCGGGAGAGGGCTTCGTGAGGATTTTGGCAGACCTCGACCGCGGCTCCGTCGCTTTTCAGGATGCGCTCGAGGGACTCGAGATTGGGAAGCTCGTCATCGACGACGAGAATACGGTACGCGCTCATCAACACTCTCCGACGCGGATTTCGCGGTCGACGGGAAATTTGAAGGTGAAAGTAGTGCCCTGCCCCATCTCGCTGTCACACTCGATGGTGCCCTGTGCTTCCTCGACGATACTTTTCGTCAGCATCAGACCGAGTCCGGTGCCGTTGGGCTTGGTGGTGAAAAACGGATTGAAAGTTCGCCGGCGCGTCGCCTCGTTCATGCCGTAGCCTGAATCGGTCACTTCCACTCTAAGGACGTTGTCCTGAATGCGGCTGCGGATCCGAAGCTGGCCGCCGTTCGGCATCGCTTCCCTCGCGTTTCGGAAAATATTCAGCAGCGCCTGTTTCAGGCGGCTTCTATCCGAGCGGACGAATATCTCCTGCTCGATCAGGTCTTTTTCGACGTAGATGTTGCGCTGCTTGTGCTCTTCCTTCGAAAAATCGAGGATCTCGTTGATGAGATCGTTGATTCCGGTCTTTTGCTCTTCACCGGAAACAGGCATGCGGGCGCGCACCAGATAACTTTCCGTGATGACGTGAAGGCGCTCGATTTCCTTGGAAACGCTCGCCAGGGTGCGCTTCACCTCGGACTGGTTCGTCTGAAGCTCGTTCTCGAGCCAGTCGATGTTGAGGCTGATGGCGTTCAGCGGATTCCGGATCTCGTGCACAATCTCCGCCGAAAGCTGGCCGACGGCCGCGAGGCGCTCGGACTGGAGAAGCTCCCGCTGCTGTTTCAAAATCTTCACGTCCCGATCCTCCAGGGCGGAGAGCATCCGGTTGTACTCCCGGGCGAGCAGAGAAACTTCGTCTTTGTCGGAAGATTTGACCTTGAGGCTTTGATTGAAATCGCCGTCGGCAATCTTTCGGATGCAGTCGATGAGCTGAGGCAGCGGCGCGAGCACCCGTTGTGACAGCCAGAAGATGAGTGCCCCGAATACGACGGCAAGCACGGTTCCGACGAGACTCGTGACCAGGTTTTCCTTATTCTCGGCCTGCGCGACGAGAGTAATCCGCTGGCACTCGTCATCGACGCGGCTGGAAACGCGTTTCAGAACGCCCCTGAGATCCGTGAAGGCTTCTTCCAGCTTGTTCTTGTCGGTAACCGAGACGAAGGCGTCGAAGGAGGCCCGAGCGCGGGCGAGAAGCTGGCGCAGCTCTTCCACCATCGGGCTGGGATCGTGCTTTTGCAGAAGCTGCTCGGCCGCCTCAAACTTCTTGTGGATCAGATACGGGTACAGGTCGCGCACCATGCGGGAGAAGGAGCTCGTTTCGGAGGTCGCTTCCGTGCGCAGATAGTAGCGGCGCATGTCCTCGGCGAGTCCCTGAGAATTGCCCT
>CAZZHG010000037.1:0-43481 GCA_964653655.1 uncultured Pseudobdellovibrionaceae bacterium | reverse complement strand
GTCTCTTGATCGACTTTCAAACGGAAGCTCGGATCTTCGACAGCGAGCTTGTCGAGCGAGACACCGAGCTTCTCCTGGTCCGCCTTGGACTTCGGCTCGATCGCAATCGAGATGACGGGCTCGGGAAAATGCATCGATTCCAGCGAAATCGGATTGTTTTCGTCGCAAAGGGTGTCGCCCGTGCGCGAGAACTTCAAGCCGACCGCCGCCGCGATGTCGCCCGCTTTCACCGCTTTGATCTCGTTCTGCTTGTTCGCGTGCATCTGAAGGAGGCGGCCCATGCGCTCTTTTTTGCCCTGGCGGGTGTTGTACACGTAGCTGCCCGCATCGAGCTGGCCAGAGTAAACCCGGAAGAACGTGAGCTGGCCGACGTAGGGATCCGTAAGAATCTTGAACGCGAGGGCCGAGAAGGGCGCCTTGTTGTCCGGCGGCCGCTCCATCTTAATGGTTTCGTCCGAAGGATCCGTGCCCGTGACGTTCGGAATGTCCAGGGGGCAGGGAAGATAGTCGATTACGCCGTCGAGCATGGGCTGAACGCCCTTGTTCTTGAAGGCGGAGCCGGCGAACACCGGAACGATACGGTTCGAGATGGTCGCCTTGCGGGCGCAACGCTTGATTTCCTCGATGCTGACCTCCTGGCCCTCGAGGTACTTGTTCATGACGGCATCGTCTTCTTCGGCGACGGCGTCGATGAGCTTGTTGCGGAGCGCGGTGCACTTCTCGAGTAGGTCGGCCGGAACGGGCTCTTCGCGGAACTTGGCGCCCAGCTCTTCGCCGAGCCAAACGTAGGCTTTCATCGTCACGAGATCGACGATGCCCTTCAGCTGATCTTCGAGGCCGATCGGGTAATTGAACATGACCGGATTGGCGTTCAGCTTGTCGATGATCGTCTGGACGCAATAGTCGTAATTGGCGCCGACGCGATCGAGCTTATTAATGAAGCAGATGCGCGGAACCTTATAACGGTTCGCCTGGCGCCACACCGTTTCGGATTGCGGCTGCACACCGGCCACGCCGTCGAACAGAACGACCGCGCCGTCGAGAACGCGGAGCGAGCGCTCCACTTCGATGGTGAAGTCCACGTGTCCGGGGGTGTCGATGATGTTGATGCGGTTGCCGTTCCAGGCGCAGGTGGTGGCGGCGGAGGTAATCGTGATGCCGCGCTCCCGTTCCTGTTCCATGTAATCCATGGTGGCTTCGCCATCATGAACCTCACCGATCTTGTGCGTGACGCCGGTGTAGAAAAGGACGCGTTCCGTACACGTCGTCTTCCCCGCGTCGATGTGCGCGCAGATGCCGATGTTGCGGAGCTTATGTAGATCGGTGATTTGAGATGCTTCTGCCATAAATGATTACCAGCGGTAGTGGGCGAAGGCTTTGTTCGCTTCGGCCATACGGTGAACGTCTTCGCGCTTTTTGATCGCTTCGCCGCGGTTGTCCGAGGCGTCGAACATTTCCATCGCGAGCTTCTCGGTGAAAGAAGCGCCTCGACGGGCACGGGCGTAAAGACAGAGCCAGCGGAAGGCGAGAGCGTTCCGGCGATCCGGGCGCACTTCCACGGGAACCTGATAGGTGGAACCGCCGACGCGACGGGATTTCACTTCCACCGACGGGCGGACGTTCGAGAGGGCCTTCTTGAAGACCTTCATCGGATCATCCTTCGTCTTCTGGTGGATGATTTCGAAGGCGCCGTAGACGATGTGCTCGGCCGTGCCCTTCTTGCCGCCAATCATCACGGAGTTGATGAACTTGGTGACGAGCTTTTCATTGTATTTCGGGTCGGAGACCACCTGTCTCTTAACCACATTTCCACGTCTTGGCATTTAAGCTTTACCCTTCTTAGTTCCGTATTTGGAGCGCGCCTGTTTGCGCTTTTCCACGCCGGTAGTGTCGAGAGATCCGCGCACGATGTGATAGCGGACTCCGGGAAGATCCTTCACACGGCCGCCGCGCACTAGCACGACGGAGTGTTCCTGAAGGTTGTGTCCTTCGCCGGGTATATAAGAGGTAACTTCATACCCGTTGGTCAGGCGCACACGGGCGACTTTCCGAAGAGCCGAGTTCGGCTTTTTCGGAGTCGTCGTGTACACGCGAATGCAAACGCCCCGTCGTTGCGGGCATTCGGTAAGAGCGGGGGCTTTGGTCTTCGCGCGAACGCGAGAACGGCCCTCTCGGACAAGCTGGTTTATCGTCGGCATTTAACTCCCTCTGAATAAAAACTAAGCAGGGGTAACAAAAAGGCTTTTCACTGTCAACAAGCCTAGACCAGGTTTTTTGCACTCCGTCACGGGAGGTTGACCTGGGGGTCGGAAGGGCCTAAAACAGTGCATCCGCCGCGGGTCCTAACGGGCTCCGGCGAAGGGTCCCGAACGTACCGGGGAATCGAATGTACCGCAAGTGCTTGATCGTCTTCTTGTCGTTGTTTTTGCTACTTCTTTCCAAGTTCGCCTCGAGCCTCTCGCAAAGCCGCGAAATTCATCCCGGTAACGAGAAATGCGCTCAGGGCGCCTCCATGGCGTCGACCCCGATGCAGTGCTCCGCTCCATGAGCGCTTTTCACCGAAAGCCGAAGCCGCTTATCGTTCGGGACGAGATCCACGGGGATATAGCCTTCGATCAAACCCTTCGGCTCGCAATAGATCACGAATATTTTCAAAGACTTAGATCCATCCGGCAGCTGGGTTTGGCCGAATACGTGTTTCCTTGCGCCAACCATTCCCGGTTTCAGCACTCGCTGGGGGCTTCTTACCTGGCCTCCGTGTATTTCAAGAGCCTGGTCCGGACCTGGATGACAAGTCCTCTCGAGTTCGAGGGGAAGGTCGGCGAGACCAAGTTCTACTCGCAGAAGACTTTCGAGCTCGTCCACGCCGTTTCGACCCATACCGCTTCCCACGAGTTTTGGGGGCAGGTGACGGCTCTCGCGGCGCTTCTCCACGACATCGGGCACGGGCCGTGGAGCCACACGTTCGAAATGCTCGACCTCGATCAGGACTATTCGAAGGAAACTTCGAAGCTTAAGGGCGCCGTCGCGAAGTATTTTTCGAAGATCAAAACGATAAAGCACGAGGACGTGAGCGTTCTCTACATCCGGCGGATCCTCGACGATATCGAGACCCGGTTCGGCCTCCAGGACGCTCAGAAATTCTTCCTGCCGGTCGCGACCCTCGTGCATCGCAAGATGTTCAAGGGGGAGTTCGGCAAAGAGATGCGCGCCGAGCTCGAGGCGGACTTGAAGAAGCGGGGCATGGCCGGCGGAGTGGATTTTCACTCGCTGCTCGCCCCCTTAATCTCGGGTCCTTTCGACGTCGACCGAATGGACTACATTCAGCGGGACGGCAGAAATTGCGGCGTGCACATCGGTGGCATCGAGTGGCGCCGTATCGTCGGTAAGCTCGTTCCCTGTCTCGCCTCCCACCCGAACGATACCGGCGAGCCGGAGAACGTCGTGCTGGTATCGGGCATCAAGAATCAGCACGTGCTGGACGATTTCATTTTCAGTCTTTTTCAGATGTACGCGCAGGTGTACCTGCACCCGAAAATCGTGGGCCTCGAGGAAAGTATCCGGCGGACCATCGAGGCGAAACGCAAGGGCAAGAAACGGGTGCCCATCGACTTCGACAAGCACGCCTCGTTTTCCGACGACAAGTTCCGAACGTTTCTCGCCGAAGATCTCGGCGTGCCGGAAGTGAATTCCTTTCTGCTCCGGCAGCAGGGCGCCCAGTTCCGAGTTACGTCTCACGCCGCCGACTACGGCATGGAAGACGAGCTGATAAAGTCCGGCTACAGCCTAATCGACACGCTCGATCGTCCGATGATGAAAGACAGCGTCGGCGTTTTCCTCTCGAGCCACGTGACCGGCGCCGACGGAACCCAGCGCCAAGTGCTCGCGCCGTGGACCCACGTCTCGCCGGTCGCCAAGCAGTTCTACAGCATCAACTACTCGCCCAAAATCTGGATTCGCTCCGTCGACAACGTGCTATGATCGGCCCATGGAATGGATGGCGGGCCTTCTTCCCACGTTCGGTTTGATTTTCGCCATCATCGATCCCTTCGGTTACGTCCCCATCTTCCTTTCGATGACCGCGGATAACACCGAAGCGGAAAGAGAGCGCATGGTCCGGCGCGCGGCGGTGGCCGCCTTCATCATCCTCGGTACCTTCACGGTTCTGGGCCGGTTCATTCTTCATTTTTTCGACATCTCGATTCCCGCTCTGCAGATTTCGGGCGGGCTCATTCTTCTCGTCATCGGGTTCGAGATGCTCAATATGCTTCCCGTCGGGCAGAAGCTCACCCATTCGGAAGAGGAGGAGGGTGCCGCGAAGAACGACATCTCCATCGTGCCGCTCGCCATCCCTATGCTCTCGGGGCCCGCGTCCATTGCGACGGTGGTGGTGCTCGCGGCGAACGACGAGTCCTGGGGCAATTATGGGCTCATTCTCGTTTCTATTCTCGTCACCCTGCTCGTCACATATTTCGTGCTTCGCTTCGCGGGGCACATCCTTAAGATCGTCGGTAGAACGGGTCTCAACGTCGTGACCCGCGTGATGGGGCTTCTCATGTGCGCCATGGCGATTCAGTTTCTCATCAACGGTTATCGGGCGATCCATGTCGGGTGAGTTCGAGCTCATCGATCGCCTCAAAACCGCACTCGGATCCTCTCTTCAGGGCCCGCTCGTGGGAATCGGGGATGACGCCGCCGTTTTGGAACGGCCCACTCTGAATGTAGCCGCTACCGTCGACATGCAGGTGGAGGGAATCCATTTCAACCGCGACTGGATCGGGGCGGAGGATCTCGGCCGCCGGGCTCTCGCCGTCAACTTGAGTGACTTGGCCGCTATGGGGGCGACTCCGAAGTACGCCTTCGTCTCCCTTGGAATCTCGGACGCGGTGGAGCCGGAGTACCTCGAATCGGTGTACCGGGGCATCGGCGCGCTTGCCTCGCAGTGGAAAGTCTCGGTCGCCGGCGGGAACACGAGCCGGACCCCGGAGCGGCTGATTCTGGATATCACGGTGCTCGGGGAAGTTTCCGGGCGCGGTCTGTGCCGGACGGGCGCGAAGGCGGGGGATGTCTTGATGGCGACCGGTCCCTTCGGGCGATCGGCCGCGGGGCTTCGTTGCCTTCAAAAGCTCGGGAAGGACGCCTTCAAACGTTTTCCGGAGCTCGTGGGCGCGCATCTGCGGCCCGAGGCGCGCGTCGGGGAAGGGATGGCGATCGCCGGCGGGGCGACGAGCGCCATCGACGTGAGCGACGGGCTTGCCGCCGAACTTCATCATTTGGCGAAAGCTTCCCGCGTGGGTTTCGCCCTGGAGATGGAATGGCTTTCCAAAGACAAGGCGCTCGCCGAAGGGGCGGCGTTTCTTGGCGTTTCTGTAAAGGAGCTCGCTCTCTTCGGCGGCGAGGACTACGAATTGCTGTTTACCTGCCCCCCTGAAAAGGCCGGCCAGTGGCGGTTTGCGACGATGATTGGACGCGTTATGCCTGCCGGCTCCGGAGTTCTCTGGGGCGGCGAAGTCGTTCCCGCCAAGGGGTGGGATCATTTGAAATCAAGGACCTGATTTCCCCGCTCGGCGGCGTTGACAGATTTCGCAACCGGGATGAGTCTGCGTCGTGTCAGGGGGACTCAGGGCATGAAAGTCAATTTCGTTTTCGCCGCTTTATTCTTTTCGATGTCAGTTTTTGGCACCACTCCACGGCAGGTGAAGCAGAACCTGCTTCGGGCGCAGGTCCAGTTCCAGGAGCTCGCGATCGATCTGCCTTTCGAGAAAGTTTACGGCACCTGGAAAGAGCGGGTTCGCGAGAACTACAAGACGGCGAGCCGCAATCTAACGGAAGCCGCGAACGAGATGGATCGGGATCCGAAAAGAGCGGCGGAGCTCATCGACTCCTCTCTCTCGCTGTTTCGCCAGGCCGGGCTTCTCCTGCCGATGTACGAAATCGACAAAACCAAAATCGACGAGATCCTCTCCCGTTTCCTTGGCGCGGAAGATTCTCTCGCTCAGGCGATTCGCGATCTGACGGGGCAAACGAGCGTGCCCGTGAAGTCTCCTTTCCTGAAGATCGGCAACCTTGGTTTCGTGACCATTCCCGGCGGCTTCACTCACGCCGATGCGAGCGCCAAATGTTCGGCGCTTCAATATGAAGGATCGAAGGATTGGGCGCTTCCGACTTTCAAAGAGCTCGCGACGTATTTCCGGCAGCTAAAGGACCCGCAGCAGAATCCGCTCTTTGGTGCCGCGGCTTCCCAATACTATGAAGTATGGACCGGCGACCGCTACGCGCCAGGTAACGACTTCTACTACGTGAACTTCCAGCGCGAAAAGTCGGGCACGGCGCCGGCCAGCTACCTCTTCCGTGCGATTTGCGTCGGCACGATCACGAATCGCTGACAGGATCGATCCCGTCCGCTACACTCCTTGGCTGAAACCTTGGAGGGTTTTCAGCATGTTGAAACGTCTTGGTCTTCTTCTTTGCGTCTTCTTCGGATTGGCCGCTTCTCCGTCCTTCGCCCGTACCGGCGGCTGGATTTTCTCGGGCGGCCTTGGTCTCACGATCAGTCCCGAGACGTTTCTGATCACGCCCCAGCTCGAGTACCAGCACAACGAGAGGCTCACCTACGGCCCCTTGGTGCAGGCGGGTATCGCCAGCGGCGGCTCGCTATTCACGCTGTCCGGAAGCATTCGCTACATCCTGGGTAATCACCCCAAGTTCAAGCCCAGCGTCGAGGGCGGTTTAGGTATCGCCTTCGGTTCCGGTTTCCCCGACAGCGTCGGCGTGCACATTCTGATGGGGATGGGCTTCGACTACCGGCTGACCAACGAGATGTCTCTCGGCACCATGATCCGCTTGAATCTGGCCCCGCCACTCAAGACGGTGTTCATGAGCTGGCCGCTTATCATGTTCAGAATGGCGATCTGACGCGAATTGCCCTAAGCTGCCGCCATGATTCGATCTCTAGCGGCAACTGCGGTCGTGCGAGCGCTTCGTAAGGCGGGCCACCAGGCCTACTTTGCCGGCGGCTGCGTGCGCGATCGCATCCGGGGAGTCGAGCCCAAGGATTTCGACATCGCGACCTCCGCGAAGCCCGAAGAGGTTCAGAAACTATTCCCTAAAACCGTTCCGGTCGGCGTGCAGTTCGGGGTGATTCTCGTCCTCGAAGAGGGCGAGCCCTTCGAGGTCGCCACCTTCCGATCGGAGTCCGGCTACGAGGACGGCAGACGGCCTACGAAGGTGGCCTTTTCGACGGTGGAAGAGGACGCGAAGCGCCGGGACTTCACGGTGAACGGCCTCTACTTCGATGTCGATACGGGCAAGACCCTCGATTTCGTCGGCGGCGTGAAGGATATCAACGCGGGCATCATCCGCACCATCGGAAATGCGGACGAACGGTTTTTGGAAGACCACTTGCGGCTCATGCGGGCCATCCGCTTTGCCGTGCAGCTGGGCTACGAGATAGAGCCGGCGACCTTCGCGTCGGTGAAAAAGCACGCGGCGAAGATTTCGAAAGTCAGCGCCGAGAGGATCCGAGACGAGCTTTCGAAGATTCTGACCTCGCCCAAGCCTTCCCGCGGCCTCAAGCTTCTCGACGAAGTGGGCATCCTCAAAGTGATTCTCCCCGAGATAGAGACCATGAAGGGCGTCGAGCAGCCCATGCAGTACCACCCGGAAGGGGACGTGTACGTGCATACGATGATGTTGATGGACGGTCTGGCGAATGCGCCCGTGGAGCTTGCGATGGGAGCGCTTCTTCACGACGTCGCCAAACCCGCGACCTTCGAGCGGGCGCCGGATCGAATCCGCTTTCACGGGCACGATCGCCTCGGGGCGCAGATGTCCCGGGACATCTGCAAGCGGCTTTGTTTTTCGAACGAGCAGACGGACATGATCGCCTCTCTCGTGGCCGAGCATCTGCGGTTCAAGGACGCCTTCAACATGAAGGTGAGCACTTTGAAACGGTTTCTGTCGTTGCCGCGCTTCGACTGGCACCTGGCGCTCCATCGGCTAGATTGTCTGGCGAGCCACGGAAAGCTAGACGCCTATGAGTTTTGCAAGGCGAAGTACGAGGAAATGCAGAAGGAGCCGCCGCCCCCTCTGAAGCTCGTAACCGGAGCCGACCTCATTCAGCTCGGCTTCAGGCCGGGGCCCGAGTTCACGAGGATTCTGACGGCGGTGGAGGACGCGATCCTGGAAGGTACCGTCAAGACGAAGGAAGAAGGCATCGCCCTCGTGAAGAAGGAATTCAAACCGTGAAACCGGATCAACTTCTACAGGAGTTCGGAAAGAAGAATTTGCGCTCCTTGAGCCGGCTCATCACGCTCGCCGAGAACCGGGACGCGTCCGTGCGCCCGCTGCTCGCCAAACTTTTCCCGAAAGCGGGCCGCGCTCAGGTTCTCGGCATCACCGGCCCTCCCGGCGCCGGAAAAAGCACTCTCGTCGGCGAGTTCGTGCGTTTTGCCCGTGCCGCCGGCAAGACGGTGGCGGTCATCGCCGTCGATCCCGTGAGTCCCCTGACCGGCGGATCTTTGCTTGGCGATCGGATCCGGCTTTCCGAGCATTTCAACGATCCGGGTGTTTTCATCCGCAGCCTCAGCACTCGGGGCAAGCTCGGCGGGCTTTCGCAGGCCACGCGGGAAGCGGTTCATCTGGCTGATGCGTTCGGCTTCGATTTCGTCGTCGTGGAAACGGTGGGAGTCGGGCAGTCGGAGGTGGATATCCGATCGCTCGCCGATGTTTCCATCGTCGTTCTCGTGCCGGAGTCGGGCGACGACATTCAGACTTTGAAGGCCGGGCTCATGGAAATCGGCGATATTTTCCTCGTGAACAAGGGCGACCGGGAGGGGGCGGACCGGCTGCTCACCGAGCTTCGCAACATGCTGGAACTCGCCGGAAAGCCCAACGACCAGGTGGTCATCACCTCCAATAAGGACGCTAAGACTTATCAGGCCTGGTTCGACAAAATTCAGCAGTTCTTCAAGGTGCATGCGCCTCTCGTGAAGGCCCGGCGGGAAGCTTCCGTTCGCCTCACGGCGGAGGCCATTCTCGAGACGGCGGTCATGGCGGAAGCGAAGGCCTGGGTCGGGCGCAACGTCGGCAAAGCCAAGAACCCCTACGAGCTCGTCGAAACATTTCTCTCGGGCCATCCCCTGAAGGATGTCTTTCGCGGATGAGCCGCCTACTCGTCGCACGAACCGATCGGCTTGGGGACGTTCTCCTGTCGTTGCCCGTACTGGAATATCTACGCGCGGAACTGCCCGACCATTCCATCGATTTTCTCTGCAAACGGGAGCTGCACGGACTACTCGAGCCCTTCGCCTTTCGAACGGGCGTGAACCTCGTCGTCAATCCGAATTGGTCGGGACTCGATGCCGCGCTTCTGCTCTTTGCCTCCGGCGGGGATTTTTTCCGGGCGTGGAAGGCCGGGGTGCCGAAGCGATTCGGGGTGCGCTCGAAGTGGCCCAGTTGGCTGTGGCTCAACCGCGGCGTCGTTCAACGGCGATCCGAGGGGACGCGTTCGGAAGCGCTCTACAATTTGGATCTCGCCAAAAATCTCGTCCGGGAACTCAAAGGATCCGCGCGGGAGCCCGGGGACTTGCATATTCTGCTGCCGGCGGAACCCGTCACCCAAGCCGCGGCCGATGCGGCACTCGAAGGAGTGTCGGGGCCGTACGTGCTGGTTCACCCCGGGATGGGGGGAAGCGCCCTCAATCTTTCGGCGGAAGGTTACGCGAAGCTCTTGGAAAAGTGGCCGAAAGCGAACGTCGTTCTGACTTCCGGGCCCTCTCCCTTGGATGAGCCAATCGTTTCCGCCCTTCAAAAGCTCGTGCCAAGGGCGAAGCGCCTGCCGCAAGTGGAGCTCCCGGTCCTGAAGGAGCTTTTTCGGCGAGCGGAACTGGTCATCGCTCCGAGTACCGGGCCTCTGCACCTTGCTCATTACGTGGGGGCTCCGACCTTGGGGGTCTTTTCCCCCGTCCAGGCGCAGAGGCCCCAGCGCTGGGCCCCTTGGGGCGGCGCGGGAAAAAGCCGGATTTTGAGCCCGTCCCATGCGTGTCCGGGGACCCGATCGTGCCTGGGGGAACGGTGCGACCGGTATCAATGCCTGGACCGTCTCGTGCGGGAGGCGTTGCCTAGCGATTGGGCCGATGGTTTGATGCGATCCACGTAAGTTTATGGATTGGGGAATTCTGGACAAGTTATCGGGCGCCCACCTCGTGGTCGCCGGCGAATCGGGTATCGACGAGTACGTGTGGGGGGACACCCGCCGTATCTCTCCGGAAGCGCCGGTGCCGGTCGTGGAAGTGGACTCCCAGGAAGCGAAGCTGGGACTTGCGGCCAACGTCGCTCAGAACCTCGTTTCTCTCGGCGCGACCGCCACTCTCGTAAGCGTTAAAGGGCTCGATGCGGACGCCGCTCGGCTCGAAGAAATGGTCCGAAGCCAAGGCATCACGCGGTCCGTGTTTCTGGAAGACGCGAGCCGTCCCACTCTGCGAAAAGTCCGGGTCATCGCCCAGAAACAGCACGTGGTACGCGTGGATTTTGAACGATCGCACCCTTTGGATCCGAAGCTCGCCAAGCAGTTCACCGATGCCCTTGTGGCGGAACTCCCGAAGGCGGACGGAGTAATCGTTCAGGATTACGGAAAAGGTTTGTGGAACTCGGACACGATGGCTTTCGTGAAGGAAGCCCGCCGTCTGAAGAAGCCCATCTTCGTGGATCCTTCCCGGAACGCGCCTCTCGGCCGGTACCAGGGCGTGACGCTACTCACGCCGAACCTCGCCGAAGCGGAAGCGATGACCGGTCTCGGCCATCAGCCCGGAAAAAGCGCCGGTGCCGACGATGCCCGGCTGAAGAAAATGGCGGAGACGATTTTGGAAGGGGCGAAGGCGGAGCACGCCATCATTACCTGCGGACCTTACGGCATGGTCTCTCTCAGCCGGGAAGGCGCTGCCTGGCAGCGGATACCGACTTATGCCCGCGAAGTTTTCGACGTGACCGGAGCCGGAGACACGGTGGTCGCGGTCCTGTCCCTCCTGTGGGTGCTCGGTGAGCCGCTGGGTCGCTGTATGATGGTGGCGAACGCGGCGGCGGGAATCGTGGTCGGCCGAATCGGCGCTTCCAGCGTTACTTTGGACGAGCTGAAAGACGAGCTTGAACGACTGAGGCAGGTTGGGATAATTAAGGCGTTCTGATTCTGATGGGGAATCGTCTAATGGTAGGACTGCAGACTCTGACTCTGCTAGTCTAGGTTCGAGTCCTAGTTCCCCAGTTTCTATTCACAATCACTGCTTAACTAAATCTCGAAGGTGGCAGGGGCCGCCGAATCCCGAAGGACTAATCCTTCCGCACTTAGGGGGAACGAATGAAGCTAATCCTGAGTCTCGGATTGTGCCTCCTCCACTTATCCTCATCGTCCAATGCAGCTGTACTCAGTCCTCCGGATTATGGGCCGAGGGGTGAAGGAGAGATCTTCACAATGCCGCCGTCGACCCCCCGGGACGAGATAGTGATTTACGATCCGTGGCTTGAGTATGGTTTTGCGACTGGTTACAGCCCTTGCGCTCCACAGCGGGAGTTCGAGGAATCCTTCATCAGCTCTCGAAACGAGTTTCTCAAGCGACCCTGTGGGAAAGAGCTGTTTGCGTTCAGTCGTCACGGCATCGAAAGGGTGGCTTTGACGAACTTTACGGCGACGTCAGTGGAGGTATGCGGTTCGGACAAAACCAAGGTGGGCGCGACGATTCAGGCCCTTCAACACCCGGCCTGGTTCATCACCTCGATTTCGCCTGCCGATCTGAAGTCGGCAGCCTTTCTGAAAGCGAAGGCGGAATCTGGCGGGGAGGAAATCAGGTTGCTTAGGAGTGCCTATACGAAGAAGTTTTCCAAAAAACCTAAAGCCATTGAGGGTTTTGCGATTCCAAATCGAAAGAAGGAATTCGTAGTGGTCGTGGAAAAGAAAGCCTACCTTTATGGCAGCGATAGTTGGACTCTGCTTACAGCCCCTAAGGATTACGAGCGGATTGTTCCCTTCAAGAGTTTCGACGGTTTCTTTTCCTTCCAAGGCACGAGTCTTCCTTTTCTTGTTTTTGACGGTGGAACTCGTCTGTTTATTCCGGATGGCGAGCGTTGGAGAGTATTTTATGCGCCATTCTCCCCACCTGGCGGGTGCTAATCCGTCGCCGCGTAGCTTGTGCCGGCCTTAGCCAAGTTTGAAAGTTGTCCACTCGACCCAGTTTTCGCCTTCGCTCGGCGACGACTAGGCAAACTTCGAACCAAGGAAAGTGATCACAGCATGGACACTCGCTCTGCCGATTTCTGTCATTTGGAGCCTTCTCAGGCTGTCAGCTGCCGAATTTCTCATGGTCCCATCATTGCACGGCCTGTCGAGCCGTGCGCTTGGGCACGTAGGAACGAGGGTGGTTACTTATGTCGAAAATCGTGGTGTTACTTGGGTTGGTGGTGCTTTCTCAAAACGTGAGTGCGGGGCCTCTGGGCCGGTTTCACGAAGGCAAGTCCGCGGCCCAAATCCAAGTTCGGCCCGTCGAAGTTTGTTCCGCGCCCAAGGCCGCTCCACTTGAGGTGTCCAGTCCGAAGGAGGGTCAAATCTTCGACTTGAACTCTCTTTCGGCCGCTCAAGTCGTGTTGGCCGATCAGGATTACCGAAATACCAGAGTGCGGTTTTATGGAACCGAAGCCCTTGGGGACGAAGTGCAATTCATCGAAGGAACCAACAGCCCTGCTCACATGATTGTGAAGCACTCCACTGGCCACCAGCCGAACTCCTGTACGCGGCAGTCCCCGTGCACCGTGCTCATCGTCGTGAGCCGGGGAGAAAAGTCCACGGTCGTACCCATCAAGTTCGTACGTGGCGAGATTTCGCCTCAGAGATAACTGGCGCGTCGGCACCAAGTTCGAAAGGCGTCCACTCGACCCAGTTTTCGCCTACCGGCGAAAATCGAAATTCGAGATTCGAAATTAGAGGTTAAGGGGTCTTTCCGCGGAGGTAAGCCAGCTGAGGACTCGGTCTGTGGATAAGTCCGAAAAGTAACTAGGCACCTTTGATTTTAGTCGGAGACGGCGGCAGAGGCCAGGACCGTGGTCCTGGTGTGGGATGTCTTACGGGAGCGCGCCCAGTAGATGGGTAAGCCGAGGGCGATGATCCCGATGCCGATGAGCGCTTCCCGAGGACTCGTCGAAACGGTGTTGTAAAGAAGCCACGCCGTAGTGAGCAAGAAGAGAGCGGGAACTACCGGGTAGCCCAAAGCCCGGTAAGGGCGCTCCGCTTTCGGATAGCGGCGGCGGAAAAGGAAAATGGACGCGGTGTTAAGCCCATAGAAAATCCAGGCGGAGAACATCACGTAGTCGGTGAGCTTGTCGAAGGAACCCGAAAGTGCCAGCACGCAGGACCAAGCGCCTTGAATGAGAAGCGCTCCCACCGGAACCAGAGTTTTCGCGCTAACCTTCGCGAAGGGCGCGAAGAAGAGACCGTCCTTCGCCATGGCGTACGTAACCCGCGCTCCCGCCATCGTTCCGCCATGGAGCGAGCCGAGAGTGGAAATCATCATCGCCATCGCGATGAGGGCGACCGCCGATGGACCCAGGAACTTGCGCGCGACTTCGGTGGCGACCGACGAGCTTTTCGGAACACTCGCGAGCTCCACCGGAGAAAGCACGTTGAGGTAGGCAAGGTTCGCGAAAAGATAAAGGCCCGCGACGATAAGCATGCCGCCGATGAGAGCGAGCGGGAGATTTCTCTGAGGATTTTTTACCTCGCCCGCGACGATGGAAACGTTCGACCAACCGTCGTACGCCCAGAGCGCGCCGAGCATCGCCGCGCCGAAGCCCGCGAGTAAGCCTCCCGTGCCAGCGCGGGCTCCCGCCGAAACCCCCTCGCAAAGCCCGCCCGCTCCGCTCATCGCGAAGTGGCCGAGGCCGTTTTGGGCGAGAAGGAAGGCGCTCGCGCCGATGGCGACGACGATGGCGATTTTGAGACTCGTGAGAAAAACGGAAACTTTTCCGCCGAAAGCGACGGCGAGGCAATTCACCACGGTGGCGAGAATCACGACTGAAACGGCCACAACCTGCACCGGCCCGAACTCGAGTCCTCCGACGGTGAAATACGCGCCGGTAAGCGCTCCGCCGACGAGCGCGTTAAGAAAAATCGCGAAGCTGATGCCCTTTGCCGCCTGGGATCCGGTGTAGGCGACCGCGAACTGAGTCCAGCCGTAGAGAAAAGCAGGGAGCTTGCCGTAACCTTCTCTAATGAAGACGTACTCGCCGCCCGTGTGAGGCATCATCGCGGCGAGTTCCGCGTAGGTGAGGGCGCCGGCGAGACTGAGCAGGCCGGCCGCGACCCAAGCCGCCATCATCATTCCAGGAGTCTCGACGTTGCACATCATGACCCGGGCCTTCAGGAAGATTCCCGTGCCGATGACGCTACCGATGACGAGGGATGTGGCCGCGGCGGCGCCCAGTCCACGTACCAAACTCGAATCGCCTCTGGACGACTGGTTCATCGGGACCTCCCGCGGGAAGTACTGCTTTGGGGTGAATAGGGAGAGTCTATCATTTCACGGCCCGCGCGTATGCGAGGGGAATACGTCACAAGAGTAGTCGGTTGCTTTCGCGGGGGCTCTTTTGCGCGCCGGCCCCAAGGCTGAATCGTGCGGCACGAGCCTTGCTCCAAAAAGGCGCACGAGGTACCCATGAAACGCGCCGTTCGCCCCATAATTTTGGCTTTGCTCGTCCTTTTTGCCGCCTGTACGAAGCGGCAAGTGACCGCCGCCGGCGATAGCTACCAGCTCGTCGCCCACGGGCTCTGTCTCTCCTTCGTAATGGATAAGATGAAAAAGGCCTCGGAGCCGGACTCGGTCTTGAAGGACGCGGTGGTTTTGTCGAAGGATTCGGACGCGCGTTTTCGGGCGAAGTACCACGAGACTTCGAAGGCAATAACCGATGCGAAGTCGCCCCGGGAAAAGGAGCGTCTCGACAAGCAGCAGATGAGCGTTCTGCTCGATACGCTCCGGCAGGAAAGCCCGGATCTCATCAAGAAGTGCGACAAGCTCGCGGAAGGTTTCCGCCGCTGCGACAAGTCCTCGTCGGACAAGCGGGGCTGTCTCGAAAAGGAAAACAAGGAGCCCATGGAAGACATCCTGGCGTTCCTGAACCGGGATGCCCAGGCGGGTTTCCCGAGCGTCCGCTAGAGTTTCCTTCGGGAAACCGTTTCGAACATCAGCCGATACTCTTCCACCTGTTTCAGGTAGGCGGCCACGCTGTGGTCTCCGCACTTCTGCCCTTTCAACGGGCGGAATCCGTTTTTCACGAACCGGGTGGCTTCCTGAACCCCGCAAAGGTGAATGACGGCCGCCGTCGCCCGCCGGGAAGCCAGCGGCGGGGTCAGTTTCAGCGGGGAGAGAATCTTTCCCGTCCAAAAATCCAGATAGGCGCTCGTCATCTCGGCCGCGTGGTTTGCGCTGAGCCGGTTGTAGAGAAAGTTGAACCAGCAGCCCTCGGGGTCGTACCAGTGGGTCTGCTGAACGACCTTTCCGTCATGGATGCAGAAACGGCGGCTCTCGGCGAAGGTGCCGTCGGTGATCTGGAAGAGCCCGGCTGCGCTCGAAGCGGGGGAGTACCAACGGAACGGGTTCCAGGACCAACGCCATTTCCAGTAAGTCGTCGCGATCGGGTTTCCGGAAGCCTCCACTTGAGCGAGGGCCGCCAGCAGGGCGGGACTCATGACGGCGGTGGAGTGGGCTTGGAATGCCGCGCCATGGGCTTCCCAAGTGGCGGCGGGGGTTTTGTAGAAGTAGGGCTCCAGGGGAGCGGTGGCTTGAGAGGGGATGCGGGCGACGTGGAAGAGCCAGTTCACGGCGAAAAAAGCGGGAATCAACGCGAGCCATCTCCAGCGCGGAACGAGCCGGCGCCGTGGCTTTCGGCGTGGGGGGCGGGGCTTCGGTTTCTTGGACGCCATGGGTGTGTTACTTTATGGAAATCAAAGCTTAAATAGGTATTCTTAACCATCCCCGGGTCCCATTTGACGGACCGAAGATACGGGGAGTAGGTTCGCCAAACTCAAATGGCCTTCAGCTCATTCAAAAGCTTTCTGGTCGGAAAGCCTCTGGAGACGGTTCACCTGTCTCACGAGAAGTTGCCCAAGTGGAAGGCGCTCGCGGTCTTTTCCTCGGACGCGCTTTCCTCGGTGGCGTACGCGACCCAGGAAATTCTGATTCCGCTTTCGGCCGCGACCGCGGTCGGTGTCGCCGCGATGAACTGGTCGCTGCCCATCGGTCTTGCGATTTTCGTGCTGCTCATCGCCGTCGCCACCTCTTACTGGCAAACCATCCGTTCCTATCCGACGGGCGGTAGCGCTTACATCGTCGTTTCGGAAAACCTTGGCGTATATCCAGGGCTCGTTACGGGGGCCGCTCTACTCATCGACTACGTGCTTACCGTTTCGGTGTCGGTCGCCGCCGGCGTGGAAGCCATCTGCTCCGCGTTTCCGTACTTCTTCGAGCATCGGGTGGCCCTCGGCTGCGCGGCCATCGGCGTGGTATCGCTCATCAATCTTCGCGGCGTCCGGGAGTCCGGAACCATTTTCGCCATTCCGACCTATGCCTTCATCGCCTGCACGCTCACGCTCATCGTGACCGGTTTTTTCAGGCTTTGGACGGGTTCCCTTCAGGCGCAGGCCCCGGTACTCCACGAAGTCTATCCGGCGCTGCCGCTCTTTTTGATTCTGCGCGCTTTCGCGTCCGGTTGCGCCGCTCTTACCGGAATCGAGGCGATTACCGACGGCATTCCGGCCTTCAAGAAGCCCGAGGCTAGAAATGCCCAGAAGACTCTCGTCTGGATGGTCGTCATCCTGGGCGCCTTCTTCCTTGGGATTACGGCTATCGCCCACATGCTCGTGGTCATCCCGTCTGACAAGGAAACAGTCATTTCCATTCTCGCCCGCCAAATCTTCGGGGTGGGGCCGCTCTATTACACGATGCAGTTTTCGACCGCGATGATCTTGTTCCTTGCGGCCAACACGAGCTTCGCGGATTTTCCGCGCGTCTGTTCGCTGCTCGCCAACGACAGGTTCATGCCCCGGCAGTTCGGAAGCCTCGGCGATCGTCTGGTCTTCTCGAACGGCATTCTGATACTGGGCCTGGTATCGGCGGGTCTGCTCATTCTCTTCCAGGGCACCACCCACTACCTGATCCCGCTGTACGCCGTCGGCGTGTTCCTGTCTTTTACGCTTTCCCAGACCGGAATGGTGATTCACCACTGGAGAAAGCGAGAGCGCCACTGGCAGCTTTCGATGATTCTCAACGGCTTCGGAGCCGTGGTTACCGCGGTGGTTCTCGGGGTCATCACACTCACCAAATTCATTCACGGCGCGTGGCTCGTGGTGCTCCTGATTCCGATCATGGCGGTCTGGTTCCGCGCCACGCGCGAGCACTACCGTAAGGTGGCCGCCCAGCTTGCCCTCAGCGAGGACGTTGTGCTCGGTAAACCCATCAAGCACACCGTGGTGCTGCCCATCTCGGGTATCCATAGCGGAACGATCGACGCCATCAAGTATGCCCAGAGCATTTCCAGGGACGTCCGCGTGGTTTACGTCGAGCTGGATTCGGCGGCGACCGAGCGCCTTCGTACGGCCTGGCGTAAACTAAATACCGGACTCGAACTAATCGGCCTCAACTCGCCGTACCGTTCCGTCGTCAAGCCCATCATCGACTACATCCACAACGTGGATCGGGAAACCGACGACGACATGCTCACCGTCGTAATTCCCGAGTTCGTGGTGGCCCGCTGGTGGCATAACATCTATCACAACCAGACGGCGTGGATGATCCGCTCGGCCCTGCTCTTCGAAAAGGGCAAGGTCGTCACGTCGGTCCGCTACCATCTCAACCGGTAATTCCGGCGAGCTTCAGCAGTTTTCTCAACTCTTCGGGCGATACCGTCAGATTTTTCAGGTGGGGAAGGGAGCCGGCCTTCGACGGCGCTTCCTTGCCGTCCAGGCAGGAGTAGTCGAGACCGACGGCCTCGGAGAGCTGCCAGTAAAGTTCATTTCGCCAGATGGGAGAAAAGAGCTCGATCACTTTCGTTCCCGGCCTGCAGAAGACGACGTTGGAGAAGGCCGCGCCATGGGGGCCGACTATCGCTTCCGCTCCGTGGAAGAGAGACACTTGCTCCTTGAGGGACATGCCTTCGCAATAGACGGTCGTGAAACCGAGGGAGGACAGTACGGCGAGAATCTCGGGCTCGTTCACCACCTGCCGGCTCGAGGCTTTCGAGCGGCTCAGATAGATCCGCTTCGGGCCGCCGCTCTTAGCGGCGTGAGGCAGGAACGTATCCCGAAGGAACAGCGCAATATTGGGATCGAAGCGTCCGGTCCAGTTGGCTACCGTCAGGGTGTCGGGCGCCATGTGTTCGAGATCTTTCGTCAGCCGTATTTTTTCCGCCGGTATTCCCAGGAGATCGAGGGACTCCTTCTGGTAGCCCGTGTAGTGGGAGACGGCGAACGCCGAGAAAGATTCCAGCGGGAATTTCTTTTTGACGTGGCAGAGACGGCCGACGGCGTGGAAGAGCCAGTGGTAGTAACTCGAGCCGTACCCCTCGCCGATCACGGTCAGATTTCCCGAGATCCGGCGGGCGGGAGGCAATTTTACCGACGACATCACCCAGTCGAACTCCGAGTCGGCGGCTTCCTTGTGAATGGAAATGTCCTTGAGAATGTAATCGTCCGGAGTGACGGCACAGAGATGTACCAGGCGTCCCTCTTTAAAAGAGTAGACTTCGGCGGCCGGATGAATCTGATCCAAGAAGGGACGGAATTTCTCGTGGACGTCGCCGCCCAACGTGCGCGGGGGTTTGCGGGTCACCCGCATCGATTCGGCCACGCGGAAAGTTTCGCAGCCTTCCGCTTTCGAGGTGCGGAACCATTCCGCCGTGCTCTCGATCACCCCGCGCGGCGGACCGAGTTTCACCGACGATATCGGAAGCAGCCGCAGGACGGAAGAAAGGCTCCGCCGGGCCGGTCTCAGCATGTTGCGGAATCTGCCCTTTGTCGGCTTGGAGCTCATGCGGCCTTCTTGCCCTTTCTGCCCTTAGGGCGGCGAGGACGGATGCTTTCCAGGACCGGCACGAAGAATTGCCCGAGCGAGGGCCGAATCGTCATCATACGCCATTCGAACGCGGGCTGCTGCTTCGGCGGCGAGAACCGGGCGAGCAGCGGGAGCGTCGCGACGCGGGCGACGGCGGATATCGAGAACACGACTCCGTAGGCGACGGCGGAGCGGCCGAGTCCGTCCAGAAAGGCCGCGCCGACAAGGGAGCCCAGCACGATGACTATGGATTGGCAGAAGTTGTGAACGACGAGGACGTTCATCCGATCTTTTTCGGCGACGGTCTCCAGCACGAGCAGCGGGAACCCAAGATCGAAGGCGCACCAGAAGAATCCCGACACGAACTGCATGCAAGTCAGATAAATCAGATTCGAAGATACGAGCCACGCAAGCGGAAGCCAAAGAATGCCTAGGCCCGCGAGCCACATCAGCCGTTTCGTCGAGTGGCGCTTGGCGAAGGCCGCCATTGCCGGCAGAAAGAGCACCTTCGAGATGTAAGAGGCGGAGATGAGAATCACGTACCCGAGGTACCCGACCTTCAGCTGTTCGAGCATGAAGGGCGTGAAGAACGGGGAGGACAGGTACACCGCGAACTGCATCGCGAAGACGTAAATGAAAAGTCTCGCGGTCGTCTTATTTTGCAGGAATGGGCGGATCAAAGTGGAAGGCGACGGCGGTTTGAAGTCCTTGAGGGAGTCCGGGTCTTCCGTTTGTTTGGCGAGCTGGCGCACGGAGTACCAGCGGCCGAGAAAGGCGCCGGCGAAGAGCACCGCGAATCCCATCGTTTTGTCCTGGGTGGGAAGCCAGTGGAGGAGAGCGCCGCCCGCGACGAATCCGATGAGAGTTCCGAACTGCAGCACTCGGGTGCGCTTGGCGAAAAAGTGAGTGCGCACGGGAATGGCGATGTTTCGGCCCATCCAGCCGTTCCAGGCGGGGCCTGCGCCCATGCCGACGCCCCAGTAGAGTGCGGCGAGAAGAAACGCTAGGGCCGGGGGCAAATAGCCGACTGCGGCGGCGACGATGAAGGGGATGAAGAGAAAGCACTGAAGGGAAGCGCACAGCACGACCCATTTGCGGTACGAGCCGAGCGCCTGGACCATGTACGGAGAGATGAGCTGTAAGAACGCGCCCGCGATCATCGGGACCGCGGCGATGAGTCCCGAGTTCACCTCCCCCATCCCCAGGGCCAGAACGAAAGCAGGTAGATAGGTCTCGCCCAGACCCACCATGAAACTGAAACCTGCGCCGTCCTCGAGCGAACAGCGCAGGTTATGGCGTAGATCGCGGCGCTGGAACTGGATCAAGCGGCGCTGGGGATCCGCGGAGGAACGCACGCGCACGAGCGCGCCGGTGGCGGCGATTTTTTGGGGGTTCGGGGACATGAATTGGTTTGGGAAATACCGGGAAAACAGCGTGTGGAACTAGATCCAGTTTACCAGAGAATCCGTAAGCCAATCGGCGGTTTTCGCCGATAAGAGTGCAGGAGCGTCAATGTCCACGGGAGGAACTTTGGACCGGATTTTACTCGTTGCGGAAAAACCGGCGATCGCCGCGTCGTTGGAGGGTGGTCTCACGGCCTCCGGCATTCAGCTGACCCACATTCACGAGGGCGACGGGGTTTTCACCCGGCTTCGGGAGGAAACTTTTTCGGCGATTTTGCTCGGCAGCCGGATTTCGGACGAAGTGAAGTTCGAGATTTGCGAAAAAATCCGATGGGAAGACCCCATGCTTCCGATTTTGTTTCTCTCGGACACGGGGCACCCCGACCAGGAAACCGCTTTGGAGCTTCCCGACCCGTTGCACAAACCTTACAAGCCACGCGAGCTGGTTGCGTGGATGCGCCGTTGGGCGCCCTGCGACATCACGCGGGCGGAGTTTCAGCCGGTGGACCTCATGGGACTGCTGCGCGTGGAGATCAAAAAGCAGAACGCGGCCGATCCCGAGAGCGCGCCCATCGACGCCGAGTCTCTTGGTCCGGTGACGGGAGATCTTTGGGTTAGCGGCGAGCCCCGTTTGGTGCGCCGATTGATCAGCATGGCTTTCGCCAAGGCCCGGGAAGCGGGCTCTCCGCATCTCGAAATCGTCGTGGAGCGAGAGGATCCGAAGGAAGTCGTACTCATCGTCCGGGGGGACCGGAGCCTCGAGATGGTCCGTTTGCCGAAGTTGCATACGGATCCGCCGCGCAAGAAGGCGGCTTAGTTACTTCCGCTCCCACTTCAGAGCATCTCGGATTCCGCGTTCCTCGTCGACAAAAAGCAACAATACGCCGCCTGCGAGAAAGAGTACGAGGACGGACAGGAGCGCGGTGCGGGTGTCGCCCGTTACTTTTGCGACTACACCCATCAGCACGGGGCCGAGCACGGCCGCGAATTTTCCCATCATGTTGAAGAAGCCGAAGAACTCCGCCGGGCGGTCGCGTGGAATGAGGCGACTGAAAAACGAACGCGAAAGCGCCTGGGAGCCACCCTGCACGAGCCCGATGACGACGGCGAGCGCGTAGAAGTGCGAAGCCTCGCTCATCCGGTAGGCGCCGAAAACGGCGAGGCAGTACACGCCGATGCAAAAGAGGATTCCGCGCTTGGCTCCCCAGCGCGCGCCGAACTTTCCGAAGACTATCGCCGAGGGAAAGCCGACGAACTGGGTAATGAGAAGCGCCGTGATGAGATCCGTGGATTTCAGACCGATGGACATGCCGTAATCGAGCGCCATCCGGATCACGGTGTCGATGCCGTCCATGTAGAGCCAGAAGCTGACGAGAAAGAGAGCCGCCATCGGAAGTCTGGGTAACGAGCGGGTGGTGGTCCACAACTCGCCGATGCCGTGGATTATCGCCGAGCCCCACGGGCGGCTTGCCGCGGAAGTCTGAGGCAGGCGAAGCACCGGAATGGAGAACACGGCCCACCAGGCCGCGACGGTCACGAAGGAGGCCCGCACCGCTTCCGCCGGGCCGGCCAAGCCGAACCACTCGGGCTTCTGAGACATCAGAACGTTGAAAGCGAAGAGCACCCCGCCCCCCAGATACCCGAGGCCGTAGCCGAGGGCCGAGGCCCGATCTCGATCCTCGGGTTCCGCGACGTCCACGAGAAGTGAATCGTAGAAAATACAGCCGCCCGCGAAACCGATGTTGCCCAGAACGAAGAAGATCGCCGCGAGGTACCACTCGCCTTTTCCGACGAAAGTGAGCGCGAGAGTGGAAAGGCAGCCGAGATAGGTGAAGAGCGCGAGAAGGCCGCGGCGCTTGCCGCCCGCATCGGCGATGGCTCCGAGAATCGGCGAGGCGAACACCATGACGGCGCTCGCGATGGAATTTGCGGCCCCGAGCCGAAGAGTGGTCAGCGTCGGATCGGAAGCGTCGCTCCAGTACTGCTTGAAGAAAACGGGGAAGAAGCCGGCGAGAACGGTGGTGGCGAAGGCGGAGTTGGCCCAGTCGTAGAGGGCCCAGGAGAGAACGGTTTTATTCGGGGGCCGGCGGGCCATGAGGGCATCATAACCCGCCGACCACCCGAAAGTGATTTTATTGCGGGCAGGATTCTTTGAGGATTTCGGAGATCTTGTCTTTCATGCTGGTCTCTTTGCTCATGTTCCAAACGCCCGACGTCTGGTAGCGGACCTTTCCGTTACAGTCCACGATGTAGCTGGACGGATAGCCCGAAGTGCCCAGCTGCTTGATGAGCAGACGCTTATCGTCCTTGAGTACCGGGTGATTCGGAGCGTGCTTCTTGATCCACGCGGCGTACTGGGAATCCGAGCGATCGATGCCGACATCGAGAACCTGAACGCGCGGCTCGTTGGCGAAAGACTGCGCCATGTCGTCCACGTTCGGGGCGTTGTCGTTGCAGTACGGGCAATTGAGGAAGTACGCCTCGACCAGGAACACGGCGTCCTTGTGATCGGCGCTGTTGTACATGGTGCCCGGGACCAGGTGATTCATTTGCTGGAGCGAGAACGAAGTAATACCGAAGCTGGCCGTGCTCGCGGCGAACGCGAGCAAACCGAGAATGGCTCGTTTCATGGGGAATTCCTCCTGTAGGGTTACCTACTAATTATGGAGGGGCCCGCAAGAGGGCAACTCAGGCGCACCCCGATCCAGTTAACAGCTGTTAGGGGTGTGTCTGCGAATCCTAGGCTTTCGTGCCTGAAAGCTTGGACTTACGTCGCCAGAAGCCGCTTTCCGAAAAACACTGCCAGCCCCACTTCGCCCACTTCAAAAGCGAGGCCGCGAGCCAGAGCGCCCACGCGAGCATCGCTAGCCGGTACACCGTCAACGGGACCGAAACCACCCAAGGCGAATGGATCGGGCCGGAGAGACGGTCGGAAAACCAGCGCAGGCTCCGGTTATAGGAATCGTTTCCGAGAATATGCATTTCCGGCGCCCCGAAGAAGCCGCGGTTCAGAACGAGCATCAAGCTGACGGAGGCGGCGACGGTGAGCCCGACGAGAAAGAGCTGCGAGAGATTGAACTCCGCCGTTCCCATCGACGAGGCCGCGCGCCTTCTCCAACCGAACGCGAGCAGCGTTCCCACGACGAGCCACTGATCCCAAGCGGCGCACTGAGTGAGCCCGACTCCGAGCAGTGTCCATTGGAACGCGGTGAGCGGGGTCAGCTCGAGCCGAGTTACGAGAATGGAAAGCGCGATTATGACGAGAATGACTCCCCAGATGAGGACTGCCGGGCCCGCGCCCGCTCCCCCTCCGCCGACCATCCAGATCCAGCGGTTTTCCGGCATGCTGACGGCGACCGTCGAGTTGAGGCTCGGCTGACCGAGATCGAACGTTGGAATGTGCATTAGCGGTTTCAGGCCGCCCTTCAGCCGAACGGCCACCTTCACCGCCTGCTGACCGGGTGTCACCGGGATCACGAGCTTGTTGCCCTCGGGCCGAAGCGGCAGGGCCTTGCCCGCGACCTCGATGGATTGAAGTTCGGAACCTTCGGGCAAAGTGATGGTGTGTTCTCCCCCGCGGCTGCTCCGAAGGGAAAACTCCAGCGTGGCATCGGTGGCGCGGGATCCTGGCGAAACCGAAAGCTGGCTCGACGGAATGCTGAGGGTCTGGCCGCCGGCGGCTATCGGGCGCTCGACTTTGATGCTGACTTCCTCGCCGGGCCAAGGGCGCCACAGCGGCATTTTTCTGCCCTCGTCGTTGTGATGGAAGACCACGGGAATTCCTTCAAGGGCGACCGTCCAGATGGGACTTGCGTCGAGGCGCCACACTTCGGTCCAGGACGCGGTCATCGGCGGTTTCAGAAGAATCGGCGATTTGGCTTCGAGAACGGAGTCCCAGATGAACTCCGCGGTGCGGGCGTCCATGTTGACGAGAACGCGGCCTTTGTCGACGCGGACCCCGGGAGTGGTGACCGATTCCCCGGCGAGCACCGGAACGGCGAGCACCACGGCGGAGCCGGTCGGAGTCAAACGGCTGATGCGGGTGCGAACCGTCCAGGAAAGCCCGAGGCCGAGCTCGCGCTCGATTAGAACGAAGGGCGGAAGATTCGAGGCTTCCCAGGCTTCGCCGGAAGTTCCCTTTTGCGTTCGGACGCGCCTTAGCTCGAGGTTGGAATCGGACTGGCCGTCCTTATGAAGGCCTTCGAGCGTCCAGCCGTTTCCGCGGGCGGTGACGTTGTGGGCCGCCATCGGAAGCGAAAGCTGAACGCTTTCCCGGCTGGGGAGCGGGCCACGGGTGATTACCTGATGCGAGCCTTCGGGTACGTAAAGCCAAAGCTGACCGGCCTCGTCGCGGGAAAGTCCTTGAGCGGGCTTGCCGTCGATGGAGACGGAGTCTCCGAGCCAATGGCGGGCGTTACCCGGAAGAGGAATGGTAGTGGCGATGGCGGCACTCACCTCAAAACGGATGGTCAGCTCTCCCGGCGCGTACTCGACGGCCATGCGGCTCAAGGAAGCGCACTGGGGGAAACACTTCGGGGCTTCCAACACTCGTTCCCTCAACCGATCCAGAAGCTCGTTGGTCGGAATGTCGGCCGCACGGGCCGGAAGGGCGGCGCCCACGGCGAGAAGGCAAAGCAGTCCCACCATTCTGTCGACGGGCATTCGGCGCAAAGTCTTCGGCACGATCCAGCCTTCCTTCAAGAGAAGCAGCACGAGGGCCGCGACTCCGAGGCAGCGCAGAAGCGAAAGCAGAAGATTCGCCCAGGGCGGAACGAGAAAGAGCCCGATTTTTTCGCTCTGGCTCACGGGGCCGAACCAGCTCAGATACGACGAGTTCCAGTTCCAGTTGGGCAACCCCGTTCCGACTTGAACGATGGCGTTCGGATCGTACTGGGCGATTTTTTGTCCGAGATTCTTGTTGTTGGACAGAGAGAAGACGTTGCCGGTCCGGTTGTCCCAGGATTTTCCCTTTGGCGCCGGCGCCGCTTGGCGGGCGATGTTTCCGAGATAACCGCCCGCTCCTCCTTCCGAATCGTATTCCGACGGGGGTTCCGCGGCCGAGTCCGAAAGTTCCTCCTGAACTTCCTCGATCTCCATTTTCTTCACGTGCCCTCTCGTGGCCACCGGCTGTTGCCGCTCGAGAACGTCCTGGTTGTAGGCGGAGGGCGCCACCATCGTGTGGGGCTTTTCGAGTACGGGGTAGAGCGACTGGCGCACCTGCTGGAAGAGAAAGCCCAGAGCGATCCAGATCAGGCAAAGAAAGCAGACTGTCTGGACCGAGCCGACCAGTTTTCGTAGCTTTCCCTCGGGGATGAGCCGATAGAGAACGAGCGCGATGAGGGCGAACAGCCAAGCGAGCTTCGGCGAGCCGTGCTCCGGAAAGGAAAGGGCCAGAGCGAGTCCCGTTAGAATGCCGAGCCGTACGCCCTGAAGTTTGCCGACGGCAAGAGTAAGAAGGACCGCGAGGAAGATGTAGCCCAAGTTCCAGAAGCTGAGCCAGGTGCCGGTGCTCCTATCGACGCCGGTGATGGCGATGGCGCGCCAGCCGGGCGGAAGGTTGAGTGTCGCCGATACAGACTGAAAGTCCTGGGCCCAGCCGGTCGTGGGAAGAAAGGAGGAGCGCTCTTCGATGCGCCCTTCCGCGGTGACGTTGAGGGATCCCTCGCGGATTTCGAATCCCGCCGGGCCTTTCTCCGTGCGCCGGGTGATTAGCTGGTTATTACCCGCAACCGCTACTCGCGTGAGATCCACGGGAGGAGTGACCTCGAGGCGCCACGCGCGCTTGATCGTGCCGCTGATGTTATCGCGTACGCTGAAGCCTTTGCCGGCGAAATCGAGCCAGAGCGTCCGATTCAGGGTCAGCTGATCGGCGGCCGGATCGGAGTCGCCCCGCCGCTTTTCGACTAGTTTCAAAGTGTCCTTGGCGGTCAGAAGAAATGCCGGGAATTTTTTCCACGCGTCGGGGAGCGTCGTCTGATTGGGATCGATGCCGGGGACGCCCTCTGTGGTGACCATGCGCAGGTGGTTCTTCGCTTCAAAGGCCCAGATTTCCTCTTCGGGCCATCCGCCCTGGGGCGATTTCGGCGCGAGCTCTTTTACCTGGCCTTCATGGCGGGCGGTGACCGTGACGATCCATCGGCCCGGCCTGATCTGAGTCTTCAAAAGGCCGTTGGGTTGCAGAACGCTCGGCAGCTCACCCTCGATGGACATCGGCGTGAAACCGTCCGGGAGCACGGGCCCGATTTCGAGCGAGCGGGCCTCGCCGGATACGTTCAGCTCGATTCTCGTCTGGAGCTGGAGCGGGATCTCGTCGATGACGAGCCGGCTCACTTTGACTTCCGTGTGGTTGCCTTCGGCTCCGGCCTCTTCCGTCTGGCGCTGGAACCAAAGTTTTCCGGCGGCATCGAGATTGGGAAAGGGGATCGCTCTTCCGTCGACGGAAAGCGAGACGAGACCGCTCCGCGGCGGCACCTGAATCCCGTCGGGAAGAGTGGTCCATTGGAAGGCGCCCGTTACCGAGTGGCTTCCGACGCCTAGAAAGAGGCTGGGGGCTCCGTCTTTCGCGATCACGACGGCTGGCTTTCCCGCCACTCTGACGTCCAACGGCCAGTGGCTTTCTCCGCCGGGGAGTGGGACCCATCCCTCGGTCATCAGGGTCCATTGCTGTTGAAAGGCCCCTCGGTCACGAAACACTTTCAGATCGAGGCGCGAGGGTAGGTGGCATTGATGCTGGTCCGCCTGGTTGTAGGGAGTCGGGCAAAGTTTTTCTTCTTGGCCGTGAAGGACCCATGGAATCCAGGGCAGAAGCTCCGGAGGAATTCCGGTTTTTGGAGACGTCGCGGCGAAGGAGCTTGTGACGACGATAAACAGAACGAGCGCGAGTTTTCTCATGGGGCCTCTCGAGGATTCGGGAGAATGCACACAGTGTAGTCAGGGTAGAGCGATAGGGCAAGGAGAGGTCCTAGTCCCGCCTCTTCGCCTCCTCGATAGCAACCGAGAGCCAACCCTGTCCACCACTCGTACGTGGCCCCAGACCGGCAACCCAGAAAAGTAAGTTGGTTGCGTGTTGGGCGTTTTGCGTTGAGCGCGTCTTTCGCAAAGCGAAAGTCCTCGCTTCCTGCTCCATCCACCGTCTCGCCTACGGCTGCGACGAGCTAGAGCTGGCTGAAGCCGAAAGGCCAAGCCGCGGATAGTAGCGGAGAGGAGGGTTTGAAAGTCTGCTGGGCCTTACCAACGCCAAGCGATCGACACCGCGGAGCCGTGCTTTTCCGCTAGGCCGCTCTGGGGCCACGTACGAGTCTAGGTTTTCGTTGGTTCTCGGTTGTTATCGAGGAGGCGAAGAGGCGGGACTGGTACTTTATCCGAGCGGTGGCTAGGCAGCTTTCGCGTTCTCTTGCTTGGCGGCTTTGAATTTTTCGACGGCTTCCGGCTTCAAACACTTCTCGGCCGGCTTGAAAAAGTTAAACCACACGATATGCCAAAGCGCCGCAACACCGTCTTTCCACCCGATCTTCTTCCCCTCGAGATAACTCCGCGGAAAGTAGTGCACCGGCCGCTCCTGTATCCTTAGCTCGAACTTTGCGATGTACGCCGTCACTTCCGGCTCGAAACCGAATCGCTTGCACTCCAGCGCAAACGCCTTCAGCACGTCCGCGCGGAACACTTTGTAACAAACTTCCATGTCCGACAGATGCAGGTTGGAACAGAAGTTCGAGAACAGCGTCAGAAACAAATTCACCAGTCGGTGGTAGGTGCGGTGGACTTGCGCCGTGTCCTTGCCGTAGCGCGTTCCGTAAACGACGTCGGCACGGCCTTCCACGATCGGTTTCATCAGAGACGGCAGATCTTCCGGATCGTACTCGTGATCCGCATCCTGAACGGCGATGAGATCGCCTTTCGCCGCGAGAAAGCCTTCCCGCAGGGCGGATCCCTTGCCTGAATTCTTCTCCAAGCGAATGAGCCTGGCGTTTTTATGCTTGGGCAAAAGCGACTCGATGACCTTCACCGAATCGTCCTTGCTCGCGTCGTCAACGAAGATCCACTCCGTCGGCACCGGCCACGCAACCGCCGACAGCCGCTCCACGAGCGAGACGATGTTCTCCGCTTCGCAATAAACCGGAATGACCAAGGAGGCGGATTTCACCGCCGGCTTGGCACCCCGGAACATTCTGACGATTGGATTTCGCACGGAGATCTACCCACAGGCTTATCGGCGTAAATGCCTTGAGCCACGAGGGTCTTTCCGTGTTGTGATGCGTCTATCGACTCAGGGCTTCTTTTTCGCCTTCAGGTCGGCCAGATCCTGGAACGTCCGCTGGTCTCCGATGCGGCCGATCACGTTGTCCCACACGTAGATGTTATTCGTGTCGAACTTCGGCGAGTCGCCGATGTCTTCCAGACGGCCGTACTCGTGAAGAAGAGTGCTGACGCGCTGGTCGGCGCTCTGGGCGAAGTACTCGTCGCAAATGTTGATCGTGGTTCCAACGATGCCGAACCAAACGTTCACGAACGCGACCGTTTCGCGCTCGGTGCCGCAACGGCCGTGGAGGTTCAGCTTGATCGATCCGTTCGTGCAGGCGGCGTAACGGTTCGAAAGCTTGCGGCGGTAGAACTCCTTGTTCTTGTGAAGCACGGGGAAGTTCGCGCCGGTTCCCGGGAACATCTCCCGGATTTCGGCGTAGTAGTTCTCGACGGCGAACAGCGCGCGGTGAGTGATCCGGCAAGCCTGGGTCGCTTCGTCCCGAAGAGCCGTGACGCTCGAAGCGTTCTGCACGTGCGAGTTCGAGACTTTGATTTTTCCGTAGTACGGAAAGTTGTTCGCCGGAAACGGAACGGTCGCGAAAGCGGAAGCGGACAGTACCAGTGCCCAAAAACCTGCACGAATCATGAGACCCCCCAATTTGAAAACCACAGGGGCAAGCTAGGCCGGCCTAATGCGACGCGCAACTAGCCGATTCAATAGCGTTAACGGACGACTCCAAGCGGGGTGAGCCTTTTGCTGGGCGTCTTTCGCTTCACTAGGCAAGGAAGTCAGGCAGGACCGAGGGAGGGCTCCCTCGGATCCTAAAATAAAAGGGCGGACTGGCCGGGCCTGTGAGAACAGGCCCGGCCTGTTCTTTTATGCCTCAGCCCGCCTGGCCCTAGCCTTGCACATGTCCCGGTCGGGAGTGTGACGTAGGGCTATGGGCACAAGCCACCCTAAAAGACGGAGATTACGAGAGGAAACCCTATTAGAGGAGCTCCTCGACCGAGACGGCCACTGGACGCGGGAATTCCCCTCCAGGAGCATTATTTGGCCATTGGTCGAGCATTGGGCTGCCGAAAATGGGTACCACCTTGTCGCTTTGCGCTCCAACCGGCGCATGTACCAGCTTGGGGAAGAGGGTCAGTCCTTCGTTACCTATCTGGAGATGCGCCAGGACGGCACGCGGGTGCGCCTAAAGGCGTGGACCATCGCGAGCTTCCGGGCCCGGGCCATGCGGGCGTTTCTGCTCCCCCACGAAGTCGCCATCGACCCCAGAGGCTGGGTCGGCCTTCGTTACCGCCGCTTCGTTTGCCGCGGTCTGAACAGTCTTCTCGAGAGATGCGGCCAGCCGCCCATCCTTCACAGCCAAAATTTTCATCTCGCCGATCTCGACGCCACTACGTTGATTCTGGGCTCGTCGTTACTTTGGTCCGTCGTGCTGCTCACTTGGCGGTCGGTGATGACGGTGAAGCTTCCGCCCTGGCCCTGGCGGCTCGAGCTCGTCGACGCGATCGTCACTCCGATGGCGATTCCCGCCGCGAGTGTCGCGGCCTTTTGCGCGGTGGTCGCGGGTATCCATCATCTGTTCGCGGTGAAACGGTTCGGGACGCTTCCGATCAAGTGGGGCTCGCTCGCCGCTTTTCTGACTTTGATTTTCGGCCTGACCATCGGCATGTCCAGGGTCACCGGACCCCGCGTGCTGGTCCGCCGGGTCAGTACCCAGTGCTTTCCCGCCTACGACCCGAAGACCTGCGCGGCCTTGGTGGAAGCGCTCAACGAGGAACAGCGCCTGGCTTTCGCCGAGCGTCTTAGGACCCTCCACGAAGAGCTAGTCCGACACTCTGTCGAGTAAAAATCCATATTAGATTCAAATAATTAAGCTCATCCGTTACCGTCCTTTCCAAGGCGCGGGGGTTGCCCACCGCCGCTGTAAGGCATATCTTTAAGGTATGAGTGACGACGAGAAACGGGAATTGGAAAGAGAAGGCGGAACCCAAACGCTTATCCGCCCGTCCCAAGAGACGAAGGCGCCGGCGCTCTATAAGGTGGTAATTCTCAACGACGACTTCACGCCCCGCGAGTTCGTCGTGCACGTGCTGAAGCGGTTTTTCAACAAGAACGAAACGGACGCGACGTCGTTGATGCTTCAAGTTCACACGAAGGGCGCGGGAGTGGCGGGAGTGTTCACCTACGAGATCGCCGAAACGAAGGCGTTTCAGGTGAACAGTTACGCGCGAGCGAATCAGTATCCTTTAAAAACCATCGTCGAGGAGGCGTGACGTGGCTACGGGATTTACCCCGGCGGTAAAGTCGAGCCTGGATAGAGCGGTCCGGTACGCGGCGGATCGGGGGCACGAATTCGTGACTCTCGAGCACGTGCTTCTGTCGCTGACGACCGACTCCGATGTCACCGAGATTCTGGAAGCCTGCGGAGGCGACACCAAGAAGCTCAAAAAACGCCTGGAAGAATTTTTGGAAGAGAACATCCCCGTCGTGAACTTCGGCGAGGAAGGCAATCCCTCCCGCGACGACTGGAAGCCGGAGGTAACGCTCGCCTTCCAACGGCTGATTCAGCGGGCGGTCGTGCAGGTTCACAGCGCCGACAAGGAAGAAGTCACGACGGCTACCCTTCTCATCGCGCTCTTTCCCGAAGCGCAGTGCCACGCGGTTCACTTTCTCGCCGAAGCGGGAGTCACGCGCTTCGACGTCATCAACTACGTTTCCCACGGCATCTCGAAGGATACCGACGCGGTCGTTCCCGGCGAAGGGCCGCAGGAAGAAGCGGAGGAAGGCGAGGAGAAGGCATCCGCTCCCAAGGGCGACCCTCTCGAAGCTTTCACCGTGAACCTCAACGAGCGGGCGAGGCAAAACCTCATCGATCCGCTCATCGGGCGTGAGGATATCCTCGAGCGCGTGGTGCAGATTCTCTGCCGGCGCACGAAAAATAATCCGCTTCTCGTGGGCGATCCCGGAGTGGGCAAGACGGCGATTGCCGACGGTCTCGCGCTCGGCATCGTGAAGGGCACCGTCCCGGACGTCCTCAAGGACGCCGAGATTTTTTCCTTGGACATGGGCGGGCTTCTCGCCGGCACCAAGTACCGCGGCGACTTCGAGCAGCGGCTGAAGGCCGTGGTGAAGGCGCTCGAGAAGCGTAAGCACGCTATTCTTTTTGTCGACGAGATTCACACCTTGATTGGGGCGGGGGCCACGAGCGGCGGCTCCATGGACGCTTCGAACTTACTCAAGCCGGCGCTCGCCAATCGGACGCTCACTTGCCTCGGTTCCACGACGCACAAGGAATTTCACGCGCACCTCGAGAAGGATCGGGCGTTCATCCGCCGGTTCCAGCGGGTCGACATCAAGGAGCCCACCCATGAGGAAGCCATCCAGATTCTCGAAGGGCTGAAGCCCAAGTACGAAGAGTTTCACAACGTGAAGTTCGCCAAAGACGTCGTGGCCGCCACGGTCGATCTTTCCGCCCGCTATATCCACGGCCGGCCTTTGCCGGATAAGGCCATCGACGTGATGGACGAGGCGGCGGCCAGGATTCGGATCAAGAAGGGCGTTAAGAGCGTCGTCGAGCTCGCCGACGTCGAGGCGGTGGTGGCTTCGATATCCAAGGTTCCGCCGAAAAGCGTTTCCGCCAACGACAAGAGCCAGCTGAAAAATTTGGAGGCTGATCTCAAGGCGGTAATCTTCGGGCAGGACGAAGCGATCGCGAAACTTGCGACCGCCATCAAGTTATCCCGCAGCGGGCTCAGAAATCCGCAGAAGCCCATCGGCTGCTACCTTTTCACCGGCCCCACGGGCGTCGGAAAGACGGAAGTCTCCAAGCAGCTCGCCAAGATTCTCGGCGTCGAGCTTACCCGCTTCGACATGAGCGAGTACATGGAGAAGCACTCGGTGGCTCGCCTCGTGGGCGCGCCTCCCGGCTACGTCGGTTACGACGAGGGCGGGCTTCTCACCGAATCGGTTTCGAAGAACCCCTATACGGTTCTGCTGCTCGACGAGATGGAAAAAGCCCATCCGGACGTGAGCAACGTGCTCCTGCAGGTCATGGACAGCGGCCGTCTCACCGACAGCACGGGGAAAACGGTCGATTTCCGAAACGTGATTTTGATTCTGACTTCGAACGCGGGCGCGAGAGAGCTCGGCCGGCCCGGGATCGGCATCCGCCCCGAGAGCGACACTCACAAGTCCCTCGAAGCGGTGAAGCGTTCCTTCCAGCCGGAGTTCTTGAACCGCCTGGACGCCATCGTTCCCTTCAAGGGACTCGACGAAAAAATGCTTCTGCTCGTCGTGGACAAGTTCGTGAAGGAGCTGGCCGACCAGCTTAAAGACAAAAAAGTTTCTCTCGATGTGAGCGCTTCCGCCCGGGCCTGGATCCTCAAGACGGGGTACGATCCGGCTTACGGCGCGCGCCAGCTTTCGCGCACCATCGACGAGCACGTGAAGAAGCCGCTCGTCGACGAGCTCTTGTTCGGAAAGGTCGCTGAAGGCGGTTCCATCAAAGTCGACGAGAAGTCGGGGAAACTAACCTTCGATTACAAGAAGGGTTAACGGGCGCGGCCCGAGACTTCGAGATACAGGCGCATCTCTTCCTGGGTCGCCTCGGGGAAATCTCTCCATCCATCCGGCGTCCAATACCCAATCCGGTCGTCGTTTCGCATCTGAACGGGGCGGAAAGCTCCGTCCTTGCCCTTTCCCTTGATGGGTTGATCTTTTTCGAGCAGCACCCGCCGGAGTGTCCGCCCTCGGACCATTGCGAGCTGCGAGCTTTTCACGTTGCTCGCAAGGGTAATCGTGCTGAAGGGAACGGGCCCTTCTCCTCCGGCGGCCTTCAGGATTTCTTTTCCGAGGCCGGTCTCGGCGAATCCGAGACTCGCTTTGACGGCGAGAACCACCTGCTCGGCTGTCTTCGCGGGAAATTCCACCCACGTTCCGTTCGAAAAGAATCCGATTTTTCCTTGATTGAGAAGAAGGTCGCGGAATCGGCCGTCGGCCCCGCGTACCGCGAGCCGCTGGCCCGGGGTGAGCAGAACGTCGTGCAGCTCTTCGCCCGCGGGACCGGTCCCGAAGAGGGAACCGCCGGATCCGCGCACGAGAATGGTGGCGCCACCGGGCGCCGCCTTCAGCTCCAGTTTTTCGTTTTGAACCGCGGTACCGGCGGCCTCGAGGCCACCGGACGACAACAGGAAAGCACACACCAAGGCAAAGTGAGACATCCCAGCTCCCAGGACACCAGACGACTTTGGCCTTCGGGGCTACGATAAAGCAAAGACCGATCCGAAAGGGAACGGTTTTGAGTTTTCTCTTTGTGCGCTCAACGATACCGGGAGCTTCCGTACTTCAGGGGGGACGGGGAGGGGGCGAACCGGGGGGAGCAAACCGTCGCAAGGGCGCCGATGACGTCTCTGTAGACGACGTATTCCTCGGGAGATCAGGGAGTACAGCCGGTGCGGTAGCAGCGGAACGAGTTCTCTTCGCATTTGCGCATGGCCGCTTCCTGCGTGAGCGCTTTGTCGGGACCGGTGGCGCTGTAGCGCTTGCCGGTCAGGCTGCGCGCCGTGCAAACGTAGGATTCCGCGGCTTCGCGGTGGGCGAAAGCTCCCACCGTGGCGGCGAGTACCAAAACAACCAGGAAAGACTTCATGGGATCTCCTCCTAGGGGTTCGCCTCCATTTTATACTCGTGGAGGTCTGTTCCCTAGACGGAGGGCGCAACGAAGGCGCTAGACGATGACTTTTCCGGGAGCGATGAGGGAAGTGACGGTCGCGCCGCTCACGTTGAGGAGCGAGGTGCGGGCCGTGACGGGGGAGGGCGTGCGAAGGAGGGCCGCGAAGGTCGCCCCCATGTTTCCGCGATCGATTTGAGTGTTGCTGAGCTCTTCCTGCGGAGCTCCGGCGCCCCAGGTTCCCTTGTAGGTAGGAGGAGTCGCGTCCTGAGCGAGGTTTCCGAGAATCATGGGGCCGTTGATGATTCCGGAATAGACGCAAACGCTCGCGCCCTGGTAGCCGTGATCGGCGCCGATGCCCGTGACTCTCGGGCTGCGGTTGAACTCGGCGCTCGAGTTGATGACCGTCTCGCTGAACATGCTCGCTGCTTTCAGTTTGTCGATGAGCTCCAGCATGCAGGCCGCGTGGGATATTCCCCAGAGGCTGTTGATGAGCAAGCTCGGCATGCAGCCCATGAAATGCTCGTCGACGTTTTGATTGAAGGGCGTAGTTCCGTTCTTCATGGACATAAGGCCGCCGATTCGGGCCGTGACTGAGTCGCTGAGCCCCTGGAGCATTACGAACTCGATGAGGGCGAAGGCATTCGCCATGGAATCGATGTTGGTTTCCGGCTGAATGATGGCCCGTACGTCCCCTTGAACGATTTGATCGACGCCCGCGGCCTGGAAGTAACGGTACTCGCCGTTGCGAGCCGTGCTGATGCCGATCGGCTTGTCGTTGATTCCGGCGTAGGTGCCGTGAAGGGCGCGGTCGATAATGCCTTTGTACTTGTCCCGAAGCTCCGCCCACACGGTTGGAATGTCGCCGAAAGACCGAGTCATCAAGGCCCGTGCCCCTTCCACCGCTTCCTTGGCGATGAGAGCGTCCGGATGCCGCGCGAGAGAGGAGTTGGTCAGAGCCGCTCTCGAGGCGTCCACGTAGGCTTGCACCATGGCTTCCTTCGACGTGACGTTGGTGATGGCCGTCGAAGGACGGAAAGGGGCGAGAAGGCTTGCGATCAAGTTCGCCCCGCCGAGATTGACGTGGGATTTGCCGGCGGCCGATCGGAAAGCGTAGTAGCCCGAAGCTATGTTCACCGCCGCGACGGGAGCGGAGGAGCCGTCCGCCGACAGCGAGGGCAAAGTCCGGATCGCGCCGAGCGGAGCGAAGTGCAGAGTCTGGGCGCCGCCGTGGCCCGCGTTTCCCGCGTTGATGCCGCGGACATGGAGGAGATTCGCGAGCAAATCGGCCATGGGGCGCGTTCCGCCGCTCGCCGTGGGAACCCGGAGGCTCCAGATGTAGGGCGCGCGGATGCCGCGGATCAGGCCCGTAACCGCGTACTGGGTTCCGGTGTAGACGCCGGCCGTTTCCGTGTACCGGGTCGCGAGCTGCTTGTTCCCGCCTTGCATGAAGTTCGTTTGGTCTCCGGTGGTGGCTTTCAAAAAAAGATCGTAGACCCAGTGCGGAGCGGACCCGTCGAACTTCAAATCGATCCACTTGCGCGGGTTGGTTCCCGCCGCTTCGGCGAAAGCTTTGCGAATCGCGCCTTCGGCGATGATATCCAGAAGGGACAGAAAGGGGCCGTTGGCGAGGCCCGCCCCCGCAAGGGCCTTGCCCGCATCGCCAAGAAATTCACGCCGGCTTTTATTTCTCTTTCCCATGTCTTTCCTCACGGACTGAAATCGCTGTTTCGGTACGCCGGGAGCTCGAAAATCGTTCTCACCAAAGTGCGAAGGCTTTGGTTCGCGTCCGCCTTCAGCGCCTTGCCGAGATCCTCGACGTGCTTCTTTTGGGCGGCTTCAACGGTGGTCAGCGTGGGCGGGGAAACCGGATCGCCCTCCGCGACGTCGACCCCCATGAAATAGGAGTAGTAGCGCTTCGCCGCGCAGACGTAGAGATCTTCCTCGCCGGCGAGCAGGGTTCCGAGAGCCGTCGGGCCGCGGAACGGGACGTTACGAAGCACGCCTTTGTAGTTGCGGAAGTAGAAAACGCCGTCGGGTTCCTTTTGATAGTAATTCGTTTGCGGAGCGCTCGGCCACTCGGTGCCGGCCATTCCGTTACTCGGCGTGAAAAGCGGCCAGTCTCCGCCGTAGTCGTTGTTATTGATATTGCCCTGGCGGGTGTATCCAAAGCCGCGGATGCCGGCCGCCATACGGTCCATCGAGGCGTGGCATTGCACGCAACCTTGAGTGGCCCGGAAGGGAACCGTCGAGCCGGCCACTCGGAAAGTGGAGACGTCGGCGTACCGAACCACCGGAAGTTCGCGGCACAGCAGATCCGAAAAAACCGCGCGCGACCACTTACGGGGCATCGCTTCCGCGCCGTTCGACCGGAATCCCGGGGCTTCGCTGACGGTGAGCAGGAGGTAGGGGATGGAGCCGAGAATTCCGCCGCCGTAGTGCTTGCCGAGCTCGATGGATCCCGTCCGGACGGTGCTGTTGACGGTGTAGTTGTAGGGCGTGTTGAGAATTCCGGTTTCCTGTACGCCGAGAAGCTCGCCCAGAGGAGCGAGCCTGAAGGTGGAGTCGAATATCCAGTCCGTCTTCGGATGGCCGGTCCATTGTCCCGTGGCCGGATCCATGTCCGTGCGCAGGGCCTTCAAATGAGCGGCTCCCGTCACGACGTAGTTGAACTTCACGCCCGGCTGGAACATGGCGCGGTCGAAATAGAAGGCCGGACTTTGCATGTCGTACAAGTCCGCGGTCGACGGGACTTGAGTGACGCCCGTAGTGTACTGGTTGTCCAGAAACCACGAGGCGTGAACTCTGTGCATAGTCTGGAGCACGAGTTTTCCCACGTCCCGGGTGGCCGCGGGTATCATGCCGTTCGTGGCGAAGCGGGCCTTGTCGAAAACTTCCATGCAGGCGGCGACCGCGGACTTCGTTCCCGCCTGAACCTGGGCGAGGAGCGCATCGTCGGGGGCCACCCGCGTTTGAGTGAGCTGAGCGTAGCAGCGGGCGAACACGGCGGGCGGCGTGAGTACCTCGCGCGCCGACGCGCCGTAGGCGAATGCCACCGCCAGGATCCAGGAAAGGTTTCTCATAAGCCACCTCCCACTGCCGACTCGCAGAGGGGCAGAAGCACCAGGCGCCAAGCATCCCCGCCCGGGAGCGGTTTGGCGATGGCTTGGGCGTGCACCGAGGAAAGATTGCTGATGACCCCCGCTTCCGCCGTGCGGAACGGGAAGAATAAGGAATAGACCTCTCTAAGATTCGCTTCATTGGCGGGCGAGGCCGTCGTGAGACCCGCTTCCGCCAGCGCGTTCGTGGTGGCGACGCCCACCGAAAGAACCTGGCTGCAGACGGCGGTGAGATAACCCGCGCGGACCACGTTTTGATTCGGCCGTTGCGGCGCCACCGAGTACACGGAGTGGGTGCCGTTGTTGGCGGGACACGCCGCCGAGTCGTACCGGGTGCACGCCCCGCCGAGAGCCGGGTTTCTGCCCACGACCGAATCGATCACGCTGAGGATCGAGTTGTCGTTCGCCGTCGGCGCTTCCACATTGACGAAGATCTGCTTCAGCAAGGTAGCCGCATAGGTACGTGTTCCGACCGGCTGAACCGAGCGGAAAGCTCCGTCGTCGCCGCCGCCCGGATCCGTATCCTCGCCGGCGAGTACGGCCGCGATGGCCGCCAGCTCCGCCGCGGTCAGCGTGCGCCCTTGCATTTCGGCAATTCCGCCGTTCGCCACCGGCCGGATGGCGTTGTTGAACGCAGTCGAAAAGAGAACGGCAGTGGGATATCGGTTTTTCAGATTCGAAGTCGTGAAGGAAGCGTGGCAGCTCGCGCAGCGGGCGGCGTAAACGACCGCCGGGTCGGGGGGTAACGTCGTAATGGATCGGGCCGTGGATTTATTCGATTCGTTACCCGCGCCGTCCACCGCCGATACTTGATAGGAATAGGCGGTCGAAGAAACCAGTCCCGTGTCGCTCGTCGTGAGCGCGGGCGCGGACACGTTTTTCAGAAAGACGGTGCCCTTGTAAACCTTGTAGCTCACAACTCCGGTTCCGCCCGTGTTGTCGGTGGAGGCGGTCCAGGTGAGCGTGACGCTGTTGGAAGTGGCGGTGGCGGTGAGGGTCGCCGGCACGCTGGGCTTGGTGGTGTCGGGAGCCGGCGGCACGTCCGGAGTAGTCTTCGTGATGGCCGCGGAGAAGGCCGACAGGTTGTTCGCGTTGTCCACCGCTCTGACTTTGTAGGAGTAGGACGTCAGAGGGGTAAGATTCATGTGGGCGTAGGAAGTGTCGGGCTGATTGATTGTCGCGAGTAGCGTGTTGCCCAGATAGAGCTGATACGCCTTCAGGCCCGAGCCGCCCGTGTCCGTCGAAGCGTTCCACGAAACGTTGATCCGAGTCGCCGAGGCGGCAAGCCCCGCGAGGCCCCCGGGCACAGTCGGCGCCGTCGTATCCGGAGCCGGGGCGAGAGCGGTCGCGATGGCCGCGATTTCGTCGGTGCCGAGATCCGTGAGCGACGCCATCTGGGAGGGCGCGCCCGTGCCGCTGATGGCGCCCGTAATCTGGGCCGCCGATCGGCCGATCTTCGTGCTCGTCGCGAGCGGATTGTGGCAGCTCGCGCATCGGTTCGCGTAAAGAGTGACGCCGTTCGCGACCGGCGTCGAGGCGTTCGCGTTCGCCGAGGCCGCCGAAACGTTGTTCGCGTTGTCCACCGCGACGAGCGTGTAGATGAAGGAAGACCCGTCGGGCAGATTGACGTCCGTGTAGGTCAGAGTGGCCGAGTTGAATTGCCCGATCTGAGTTCCGTTACGCCGCAGGCGATAGAAAGCGATTCCCGAGCCGCCCGCGTTGTCGGAGGCGGCGACCCAGTTGATCCGGATTCGCGTTGCGCTGAGAACGGCCGTCGTCGGAGCCGCCGGAGCGGGCGGGGGAGTCGTATCGGGAGTCGCCGGCTGGGCCGGCGTGCTCGTGGTCGCCGCCGCGGATTTCGCGGAGACGTTGCCGGCGGCATCGCGCGCTTCGACTTGATAGCTGTAAGAGGTGGAAGCCGTAAGGCCGGTATTGGCATACGTAAGAACGTTGCCCGCGACGTCGGCGATCTGAGTTCCGCCGCGGTAGATCCGGTAACCGGTGACTCCGGTCGCGTCCGTGGACGCGCTCCAGGAAAGATTGATTTGCGAGAAGCTCGACGCCACCGCCGACAGGCTGGTCGGCGCCGTAGGGGCCGTGGTGTCCGGAGCGAGCACGAGATAATTGGCAAGGGCCGCGACTTCCGCGTCGCCCAGGTCGTTCAAACCCGACATCGAGCTCACCGTGCTGATTGCCGCCGAGATTTCCGCGGCCGACTGATTGCGAACGTCGGACGTAGCGTAGGCCGAATGGCACGTCTGGCAGCGGTTGGTGTAGAGCTGCGCGACGTTGATGGCGAGCGTGGAGGTGGTGACTCCCGCGCCCTTGGCCGACTCGTTGTTCGCATTGTCTTGTGCGGAGACCTGATACTTATAAGGAGAGTTCGCCGCGAGATTCTTATCGAGGAACACGAGCGCCGAGGGGCTGAGGTCGGTCACGTAGACGTCGTTGCGGAAAAGCCGGTAACCCTTGAGGCCAGAGCCGCCGGTTTCGTCGGTTACCGCCTGCCACCTCACTTCGAGACGGGTCGGCGACTTCGCCGTCACCGTCAGCCCGCCGGGAAGGGGCGGGGCCGTGGTATCGGGAGTGACGGGAGCCGCCGCCGTCGTGGCCGAGACAGCCGCCGACTTCGCGGAGAAGTTGCCCATCTGATCTTCCGCCTGAACCTCGTAAGAATAGCTGGTCGACGGGGTGAGAAGCTGATCCGAGTGATTGAGCGTGCCGGCGTCGACTTCGGCGATCTCCGTTCCGTTACGGAACACGTGATACGCCTTCATTCCGGAGCCGCCCGCATTGTCTTGAACGGCCGTCCATTGCAGAGCGAGACCGGTCGGTCCCAGAACGCTGACGGTGAGGGTAGTGGGGCGCTCCGGCGCGAGAGCGTCCACGTCCGTGCGAAGCGCGAGGGTCAGGTTTCTCAGGTCGGTTTCTGGAAGCCGAATAGAGCTCATCGCCGGCCGGCCGAGGGCCGCGGTGATCTCGTCGTAATTCTTGTCCCGGATGTTGGAGGATTCGAAGGAACCGTGGCAGGAAAAACAATTCTGCTGATAGACGGCGAGCCCGGCGGCCGCGCTGAAGCTCGGCTGGATCGGGGCGACGGCATCGGAGCTATTTTTCAGGGAGCAGCCCGCAAGCGTGGCAACCAATCCCAAGGCAAGAAGTGACCTGACATGTCCCATGTACCAACGTCCAATTTTTGCCGGGGATTATCTTGAAAGCTTACGGTTAAGGATATCAGGGGATGAGCCCACCGCGTTGATTGTGGCGATTTCTCCACAATTGGCGCGGGTGAGGGGCTGACACGCCCGGTTCCTCGAAGGGCCCGCGAAGGCGGCTTTATCCCGGGTTGGCTCAAGCCGATACCGGAAGTACCATGTAGCGTTCGCTCTAGACGTTGCCATCTTCTGGCTCGTGACGCACCATGGTCGGCCTGGTGAAGGCCGAATGCTCATTGAGAAGGACATCCCATGAAAGCCCAACGTGATTCCCGCTGGTACCCCTTGCTCGTCAAGGGCTCTCCAGTGGCGACCGTCGTACTCCTGCTGCTCGCTCTGGTGGGCGGCTACCTGGGCACCCGCGTTCAGCTCAAGCTGTCGCTCACCGATCTGCTTCCTGAAGATCACCCCGCGGTGGTCCGGTTCGAAAAACTCACCAAGGTCGTGGGCGGAGTAGGCTACTTTGCGATCATTCTGAACGCCGAGGACGGCAAGTCCCACGAAGCGATCGCCCCGGAACTGGTGACGGAGCTGAAGAAGAGTCCTCTTGTCCGCGACGCTTTCTTTCACCGCGAACAGCGTTTTTTCGTCGACCGTCTCCTTTACTACATGTCCTTGAAGGAGCTGGGCGATCTCGAGAAGAACATCGACCGTGAAGTGCGGCAGGCGCGCGAATCGGTCATCGATCTCGGCCTCTGGGAAGATGCGCCCAAGAAGGATGCCGCCCCGGCGGAGGAGAAGCACGTCTTCAACGACGACTTCCGCAAGATGGCGAAGAAGTCGGCGGACATCTCGCCGCTGCTCACCTCGTCCGACATGAAGCATCTGCTCGTGATGGTGAAGCCGAGCTTCGATTCCACTGACCTGGAAAAGTCCGAGGCCCTCATCGAAGAGGTCAAAAAGATCGTCTCGGCGAAGGTTCCGCCCGCGGTCACCTATGATTTCGGCGAGCGATACTACCGCAAAGTCATCGAGACGAAGCTCATCCAGAAAGACATTGTTTTTCTCGGCGCGACGTCCATCCTTTGCATCCTGCTCGTTCTCTTCCTTTACTTGAAGAGCTGGCGGGCGCTGGTCGTGATTTTCCTCCCCGTGTTCATGGCCATGGGTATCACCATGGGCATTACATATCTGACCATCGGGCACATCAACATCATCACGGGGTTTCTGCTCGGTATCTTGTCCGGCCTAGGGGTGGACTACGGCATCCATTTATATTTGCGCGTCGCCTTGGAACGGCGCGAGCCGACCACGGACGATCCGGATCCGATCTGGCGGGCTCTTCACACGACCGGGCACTCCATTTTCGTCGGCTCGGCCGCCGCGGCCTTCTCGTTCTTTCTGCTCGGGTTCAGTTCGTTCCGCGCCTTCTCCGAGTTCGGCATCGTTTGCGGCACGGGCATCATGGCGGTGTTCTTCTGCCTCATGCTGAGTTTCTCGTGCATCGCGCGCTTTCTCGGCATCGATAAGTTCCCGCTGAAGGAGCCGGCCCGCGGCAAGGCGTTCAAATTCCCCGTGCTCTCGCTGCCGAAGGGTCTCGCCGTCGGCATGCTGGGATCGGCGGCGCTTCTCGTGCTCGGTTGCTTCGTGCGTTTTGAATACGACTTCGATCGGATGATGCGCCACTCGGTCGCGATGGAGGAGCTGCAAATCCTCATCGACAAGATTTACGACCGCTCCAATACGCCGTCGGCCTTCTCCGCGAAGGACAGAGAGACCGCCATCGCGGTCGAAAACCTTCTGAAGGAAAAGTACATTCCGAGCGTGGTGAGCGAGGTTATCAGCGGCGCCACCATTGTTCCCGAGGAGCAGGCGCAGAAGCAGGCCGTGCTGAAGCGAATCGACGAAAGGCTCGCCAAGATCAAGGACCGCTGGATCGAAAAGTCATTGGAAGTACCCGCTTCCGCCGTTCGCACATGGCTTGCGGCCAAGCCCTTCACCTTCGGCGATCTGCCCTCGCATCTGCAGGATGCCCTACGCGGCACTCAGCAGTCCGGCTTTCTGCTTTACCTCTATCCGGCTTTCAGTCTGAGCAACGCCCAAGGGGTTCACACATACGCGGGCATGATCCGGGAGTTCGAGAAACGCTTTCCCGACTTACTCACCGGTTCGGACGCGGTGGTGTTTTCCGACATCCTCGGGCTGATCAACCACGACGGCGGAATCGTGCTCGTCGTGATTCTGCTGTCGCTTGCGATGTTCATCTGGGTCAACGTTCGCCGTATCGACGACAGCTTGTTGAGTTATCTGCCGTTGATTCTCGCTTTCCCGGTCGGCATGGGACTGATGGTGATCTTCGACGTGAAGTTCAACATCTTCAACATCTCGATCATCCCGTCCTTCGTCGCCATCGGAATCGACGTGCCCATTCACCTGGTGCACCGGGCGCGGGAAGTACGCTCGGGTTACAAAGCCATCCGGGATCTGGCTCCCAGCATCAACCTGGCCCTTCTCGTCCAGGCGGTGGGTTTCGGCGTGTTGATCTTCGCCAAGGCCTCCATCCTGCGGAGTCTCGGCTGGCTCGCGCTTCTAGGAAGCGTCGCCATCTGGTGGGTCGGCTTGTTCATCCTGCCGGCGCTGCTCGAGCTGGTGTTGCGGCGGGAATCCTCCAGGGAAACCGCCACCGAAGAAGAGGGCTCTCCCTCGGCTACCTCGGTTCCCTGAGCCTGACTTCGTGCGCGCGGCGGTAGAGCTCCGTGTCCCCGCGGCGGATGGATAGGATTACCCGGCTCGTGTTCCA
>CAZZHG010000036.1:0-43870 GCA_964653655.1 uncultured Pseudobdellovibrionaceae bacterium | reverse complement strand
TGGCGTCTGCGAACTCCATGCGGCCGACGAGGCGCTTGCCGCGCCGGGCGGTGAGAAGGGCGGCCTCGTTGACGAGGTTCGCGAGATCCGCGCCGGAGAAGCCGGGCGTGCCGCGGGCGATGACCGTGATGTTCACGTTCTTCGCGAGCGGGGTCTTTCTCGTGTGGACTTTGAGAATCCCTTCCCGGCCGCGCACGTCAGGCGCGCTCACGACCACATTGCGGTCGAAGCGGCCCGGACGGAGCAGTGCCGGGTCGAGGACGTCGGGCCGGTTTGTCGCGGCCACCAAGATAACGCCCTCTTTTGAATCGAAACCGTCCATCTCGACGAGCAGCTGGTTGAGCGTCTGTTCGCGCTCGTCGTGCCCGCCGCCGAGCCCGGCGCCGCGCTGCCGGCCCACCGCATCGATCTCGTCGATGAAGATGATGCACGGGGCGTGCTTTCTGCCCTGCTCGAAGAGGTCGCGCACCCGGCTCGCGCCGACGCCGACGAACATCTCGACGAAGTCACTGCCGGAGATGCTGAAAAAGGGAACCATCGCTTCGCCGGCGATCGCCTTGGCGAGCAACGTTTTTCCCGTTCCGGGGGACCCGACGAGCAAGACGCCCTTCGGGATCTTTCCGCCGAGACGGGTGAATTTCTTCGGCTCCCGCAAGAACTCCACGATCTCCTGGAGTTCCTGCTTGGCCTCTTCGCAGCCGGCGACGTCCGTGAACGTCACCTTCGTGTGGCCTTCGGTGAGAAGCTTCGCGCGGGAGCGGCCGAACTGCATCGCCTTGCCGCCGCTCGCCTGCACCTGCTTCATCACGAACAGGAGCAGCACGATGAAGATGAACATCGGGCCCCAGCCGACGAGAAGCTGAACCATCAGCGAGTTGCCTTCGTCCATCACGTAGTTCGGAACGAGTCCGTTCTCGTGAAGGAGCTTCGTGTAAAACTCACTCGTGGTGTCGCCGGTCGTGACGAATACTTCGCCGCCGTCCACGTTTGCCACGTACTGGCCTTCAATCCGGCCGTGCCCCTTGAAGGTCACCGCTTTGATTTGCTTGGCTTGGACGTGCTCGATGAATTTCTGGAAGGTGATTTCCTTCTGCGGCTTTGCCACGCGCGCTGTTTGAAACAGCATCACGGTGGCGACTACGAGAAGGATCCAAGCGACGAGAACCTTTTGAGAGGATTTCATAAGTGGCGGGTGTCTCCCACGCCAGCCTCCAAGCTTCGACGGCCGGCGTACCTGCCAGACCGGCGAATCATTGGGGATAGCGTCTATGTTTCGCTTCGGGAGCCTGCGAGGAAAGCTTAAGGGGGCTTAGCCCCGAAGACTAAGGGGCTGGAACCACGGGGGAATTGCGGCGCGGCGAAAGGAAACTGAAGGGGAAATCCATGGCCTCGGATCGGAGTCCGCCGTCCAATTGTGGAAAAATCCACATGACTTCGGATCCGCCGTCCACGGCGACGAGCGGGATAAGGGCTCGTTCCGGCGCGGGGATGCGCCGTTCCAGCCACCATTCCTTGAGCTTCTTGCCCTCGAACCGGTCGCCGGGCTCGAAGAACCGCACGCGTTTTCCGTCGAGCCAACCTTCGTTCGCCTTCGCGGTCCATCCGAGCGGCGCGCAGTTCAATCGATTTCCGCTTCTTTCGAGACACGGCGACGAAAGGGATTTGCCGGGACGGAAGAAGAAAACCTCGCCGCAGGAGACCTCTCCGCGCACGCCGCCGGCCAGCTCGAACTTCCCGCCTTCCTGAACCGCGCCGAGCACTCTCTCCCGCTGCGCGCGCGTCGTCGCGGCCACCCCTAGCTCCGCGCCCACTCTTCCCACGAGGCGCGACGGCCAAAGAGAGGAGAGTCCCAGCAGCTCCTCGCGCCGTACGCGAAGCCATAGCGGCGTCGGCACCACCAGCCGATCGAAGAGCCGGTCGGTCTCCCCGCCGAGCCAATGGGCGGCGGCCTGAATCTCGTCGATGGTCTCGGAAAAGCGCGAGAGGAAGGCCTCCTCCCCTCCGAACTCCGACGACAAAGCGTGGAAGGCGGGAACGAGGGAACGGCGCACACGGTTGCGCAAGTAGCGATCGGTGGCGTTGGTGTGATCGTCGCGGTACTCGATCTCCGTGGCGCGGGCGAACTCCTCCAGCGCCGCTCTCGAAATCCCCAGGAAAGGCCGCGCGAAACCGCCGTGATTCGGCCGGATGCCGCCGAGGCCGTCGAGTCCCGCGCCCCGAAGGACTCGCATCAGAAACGTTTCGAACTGATCGGAGCCGTGGTGAGCGGTGAGGATCGCCTCCGCTCCCCACTCGGAGCCCGCGCCACGCAGAAACGCCCGCCGTTCATTGCGTAAAGCTTCCTCGGAGGCATCCTTCCCCGAACCCAGTCCGAGCTTGAAGGCCGCTCCCAGCCGCGCCGCCGTCTCGCGCACGAAGGCCTCGTCGCCGTCGGAGGCATCCGCTCTCAGTTTGTGATTGAAGTGGGCGAGACAAATTCTCTCGCCGGGAACAAAGCGCGTGACCGCGCGCACGAGCGCCATGGAGTCGAGCCCGCCGGAAACGGCGAGACACCATCTTTTGCCCGCAAATCGGGACCCGAACCAGCCCTTCAGCCGGCTTTCGGTGATCTCATAAACATCGGGGAGTGCGGTTGGTGCCACGGCGCGAGCCTAACCCGGCCGCCGGACCAAGTCTAATCGTCGTCGGAGTAAGGCGGAGGAGCGTCGTCGTCGGGCCGGTCGCCGCCCTCTTCCTCGTCGCTGAGGATACGGCTCTTACGCCGGTTGGGCGTGGGATGGACTTTGTTCGCGGGCCGTTTCGGCTTGTCCTCGTCGTAATCGCCATCGTCTTCGTCGTCGCGCCGGTCTATCTCGCCCCGGTCGCGGTCGCCGTCGTCGTCGCGGCTCGAGCTGCTCGCCGGAATTCTCGGCTCGGGCGCTCTAGGTGAAACAGGGCGCGGGCCGGCGCCGCCGCCGGAGAGTCTCGAGGCCGGCTGCGAAGGAGTGCGGGCCGATGGAAGGTTGCGTTTCACCGCGCCGGGCGCGCGATCGATTCGGTTCATTTCCTGTCCGGCGAACTGGCGCGGAGCCTCGGGACCCGAAGTCTTTCCGCCTCTCATGCGCATTACGCCGACGGTGACGAGAAGAATGAGGATTCCCCCCATCGCCCAGACCACACGGCTGCTCGGAAGGTTGAACTCGGGAAGAGAAATTTTCGGACGCTCTTCGGGCGCCGCCGAAAAGTTCGCGCTCTCCTGGTGAGTCGTCGAGTGGACGACGAGATCCTCGGGCGCGATGTCGAGCATTTCCGGCGGAAGGCTCTCTCGGGTCTTCTCCTTCGCCTCTTCCGGCGGCATTTCCCGGCGGCGCTCCGGCTCGGCCAGTTTCATCGCTTCGGGAGTGGACGCGCCGGAGTACTCGGGCTTCGCGGGCTTTTCCTTTTTTTCGTCGGCCTCGAGGCGTCTATCGAACTCGGGGAATTGCCAGAGAAGTTTCCATTCGGAGGGTTGCTTCTCGTCGCCGGGTAGAGATTTGTCGGGAACGAGGAAGGCGATGTCGTTGTGCCGGATCAGCCCTTCCTTCATGAGCGCGCGGATCTGCTCGTAGGACAAAGGCCCGCGGGGCACTTTGTTCATCAGAACGATCCATTTTTTGGAAGAGTCGGCCAAAACTCAGCTCCCCGAGCGGGAGCCGAGGTCAGGCTCGCCGCTTGCCCGTCAGAACGTTGACCAGCCGCCTGTGCAGACGGCCGTTGGAAGCGAGGATCTCGTCGCCGTAAACCGTCGTCGGGCGGCCCGAGTAGTCCGTGATGCTTCCCCCCGCTTCGTGGACCAGCAGCCAGCCGGCCGCCACATCCCAGGGAGAGAGCCTGCGCTCCCAAAAACCGTCGAACCGCCCGGCCGCCACGCACGCCAAATCCAGCGCCGCCGCTCCGGGCCTACGCACGCCGCGCGCCAGCTGATTCATTTTCCGGAAGTACTCCATCTCTTCGTCGAGAAGGGAGCCTTTCGAATAATAAAAGCCGGTGCCCAGCAACGAATCGCTCAGCTTCTCGGTTTTCGAGACGCGTAAGAGCTTTCCGTTCAAGCGAGCCCCCTTGCCCGCTTCCGCCGTGAACTTTTCCCCGGTGATGGGGTTGAAGACCACGCCGGCGCGCGGTTTGCCGTTCTCGAACAGCCCTATTGAGACGCAGAACCAGGGGAAGCCATGGGCGTAATTCGTGGTGCCGTCTAAGGGATCGAGAATCCAGCAAAGGGAATCGTCGCGGCGAAACTCGCCGCTTTCTTCCGTTAATATCGAACTATTGGGGTAAAACCTTGAGATCTTTTTCAAAATGAGAGCTTCGCTCATTTTGTCGGCTTCCGTTACGATGCCGGCGTTTCGTTTATGCTCGATGCGGTGAACTTTGGTGAAGTACTTGCGCAGCACCGCCCCGGCGCCTTCGGCGAGGCCGTCGAGAAACTTCGCGTAAGAGGCTGCCATTAGGGGGCCTGAACTTTGCGCCGGGCTTTGGACGAAAGCTCTTCGTAAGATTTCTGCGCTGAGCGATCGGCTTCCTGACGAAGCTGGTCGATGAGGGCCTGATTGCGGTCCAGACGTTTTTCGTACTCTTCCTTCTGAAGGCGGATGAACTCCGACTCGTACACGGCGTTCTCGGCTTTGTTCTCCACCTCGTCGATGGACGCCTCCATGAACTTCAGGAAGGTGGGATCGTCGAAGGGCACGGCGCGGACCGGCTCCTTGCTCTCCCGGAAAAAGCAAAGCGTCTTTCTCACGATGTTGTCGATCGGGTTGTCGTCCTTGTGGCGTTTGCCCGATTCCGCGAGTTTCTCGCGTAAGGACAGCACGCGGAACATGCGCTTCGAAAGGCGGGCCTTCGTCGTGACCGAGCCGCGTGCGACGGCTTCGAAAAACTGGGTGAAAGGTTCCGCCTCGGGGATCAACTCGGCGCAAGTCATCGGCAGGGTCACGGTCCCGGCGCTGACGCCGGCGCGTAACGCACCGTAAGACAGACTACCCGCGGCAAAAACCAAAATGGCGAGAAGGACTCTCACTTTGACCATAGACGTTCGCGGAGAGTAAGATGCGACCAAGCTAGTCCAAAAAATTTCGACGGTCGTTGCCCGACCGCAAGACCGCGAACCTTTTAGGGGCCAGCTGCTCATAAACAGGCTTTTATCTTCGGCGCTTAACCCAGGGTTGGCAAGTGTACTTGGACGAATTCCACTGCGTCGTGGTGGGTGCGGAACCCGCCGGACTTTGGCTCCTGAAACGCCTCGCCGGCGCGACCGACGAGAACGGCAAGCCTTTGCAATGCGCCTGGATCCGCCACGAGGCGGCCCCTCTCGTCACTCCCATCGCGACCATAGCGGCGAAAGAGTTCGGCCTCACGGTGGGCGAGCCCTGGCACGCGGAGCTGGTCACGCGCCGTCGCAACCTGGTGTGGAAACAATCGGCCATCGAGACGGCGTTCCCCGGCCTGCCCGACTCCCTTTGGGAAAGGCCCGGCCCCGGATTCGCGCTCGCCCGGCCCGGCGCCCTTTCGGCCCACAGAAAGGCCTTGGAAAAGCACCCTGAGCTTCTTGGGTTCGCCTCCGGACTGTGGAAGGCCCTGGGACGCACCCCCCAGCTTCAGCCCGAGGTCGTTCTTTGGAGCACGCTGCTTGCCACCGAGCTCGCCCTTTGGGATCCGGGAGCGGAAGTTCCGGAAGGCGTCACGGTTATCGAGGCGTCCGAATTTGCCAATCCTCTCGAAGAGGTGAAATCCGTTTCGCAAGGTTCGCTTTCGCTCAAATTCAAGGAGATGAAACCCATCGTCGCGAAGCACTGGGTGCTCAATCTTCCGTTCCATTCCTTCTCGCGGCTTTCGGCTCAGTCCGACGGACTTTCCCGGCTTTTGACGACGGAATTCGAGGTCGCGGCCAACCGCACTCTCTACCGCTTTCAGCTCGAGGCGGCCGGTTCCGCGGTACCGCTCGCCGTGCCTCCCCTCGCCGTCGCCTTCGACGCCGAAACGATTCCCGACTGGGACACGGAGATTTGGCCGTTCCGCCTGGATCGCTACGACGACACGGTTCTCTTGGAGCTCGTGGCCTCGGCCCCTCCGGGCGTACCCCTCGACGCGGTTCTGGAGCGTTTCCGGGGCGGGATGCGCAGCCTGGGACGGCTTTTTCCGTTCCTTCCGGGGGCGGTCCGCGCGTTTTCGGCGCCTCTTTCGCTCGAAAGCTGCTACGACGAGGCGGCGAGAAACGCGGTCTCGCTTTCGCTGGAGCAATCCTCCATCGAGCTGTACGCGCACACCTCGCTTCACACGGCGACCCGGCACAAATCACTCAGCGCGCTCTTCCCGTCGGTATATTGCAGCCTTCCCTACCCGCTCGGCCCCCTGGTGGCGGCCCAACGCCTCGTGCCAGAGCTACTCGGCAAGCCCAAAAAGAAGGTGGAAGCCCCCGCCGAAGCCTCTCCCCCTCCGACTTGATAGACCCTAATCTATCCGCTAGGTTGTAGAGTTTTAAGGAAGTACTTCTACAATGCCCTTTCTCGACCTGAAAAAGCAGCTCGCCCAGGCCATCTGCGCTCGTCTCAACCACCCGGAAATCACCGCCGCTCAGCTCGAGGTGGATTTCAGTTCGCCGCCGAACATCGAGATGGGCCAGCTCGCGCTGCCCTGCTTCCGATTCGCGAAACTGCTCCGAAAGGGGGCCGACAAAATCGCGATCGAGCTCGCGAACGAAACGTTTCTTCCGGGAGTGACCGGAAAGCCCGCCGGCCCTTACGTGAACTTCCGCCTGAGCCCCGACAAGCTCGCGACTCTCACTCTCGGGCGCATCGCCTCCGAAGGCGCCCGTTACGGCAGCGACGAGAGCGGCAAAGGCAAGCGCGTGGTGCTCGAGTATTGTTCGCCGAACATCGCCAAGCGCCTCGCCTTCCAGCACATCCGAAGCACGCTCATCGGAAACGTGCTCGCGAACATCTACGATTTTCTGGGCTACTCCACGGAACGGATCAACTTCGTCGGCGACTGGGGGTCCCAGTTCGCGCGGTTACTCGCCGCCGTCGAGCTATGGGGCGAGAAAGAGCGCATCAAGGCCACCGACGTCGACGGCTCCATGAAACAGCTCTTCGATCTCTACGTCCGGTTCCACAAAGAGGTGGAGAAAGACGAGAGTCTCGTCGACAAAGCCAGCAAATGCCTGCAGGCGCTGGAAGCCCAGGAGACCAACGCCACCCAGCTTTGGAGAACCGTCCGGGACATCAGCATCGCCGCCATGGACGCGACGCTAAAGCGCATGCACGTGCGCTTCAACCACGTGGAAGGGGAAAGCACTTACATCCCCGCGATGACCCGCACTCTCGAGGACATCAAGCAGCAGGCCGGCGCGAAACCGAGCGAAGGCGCGTGGATCGTCGAGGTCGAAGGCCTGTCCACGCCCGCCCTCGTGCAAAAGCGCGACGGCACGACGCTGTATCTCACGCGCGACATCGCGGCGGCCATCGATCGCCACTCGCGATTCAAGTTCGATAAGTCCATTTACGTCGTCTCCGAGCAGCAGAAGCTCCATTTTCAGCTGCTTTTCGGCGTTCTCAAAAAGATGGGCCACGCCTGGGCGGACCACTGCGAGCACGTTTCCTTCGGCACGGTATTGTTCGGCGCCGAGAAAATGTCGACCCGCGAAGGCCGCGTGATTTTCCTCGACGAGCTGCTCAACGAAGCGAAGGCCCTCGCCCTGAAGGAAGTCACCGAGAAGAATCCCGGCTTGAAGGACAAGGACTCCGTCGCCGAAGCGGTCGGCATCGGGGCGATTTTGTTCGGCGAGCTTTCCGCGCACCGTCAGCGGGATATCGAGTTCGACTGGAAAGCGATCCTCGCCTTCGACGGCGAGACGGGGCCTTACGTTCAGTACTCGGCGGTGCGCTGCACTTCGCTCCTTGAAAAGGCCGCCGAAAAGAATCTGAGTGCCGGCAACGAGATCCCCGCGGGTTACGAGTTTTCCTCCGAGGAGGAAAGCCTGCTCGTCAGTCTCGCCCGCTACCGCTCCGTGCTCCATCAAGCGGTGCGCGAGAACGAGCCCTTCCACGTCACGCGCTACCTCATCGAGGTCGCCAAGGGCTTCAATCGTTTCTATTACAAGTTCCCCGTGCTCCAGGCGTCCGACCCGGCCCACAGCCAGGCGCGGCTCGCCTTGGTCAAGGGGACGCGGCAGGTCCTTGCCAATGGGCTCGAGCTCCTCGGCATCACCTGCCCGAGGGAAATGTGACGCCCAAGCGCATTCACAAAATTCTCATCCTTAGATTCAGCAGCCTCGGGGACATCTTGATGACGACGGCGATGATCCGCGCCGTCCGAGCCGCGTTCCCCCATGCCCAGATCGACATGGTGGTGCGCGAGGATTTTCTCGCCCTGATTCAGGACAACCCCCATCTCGACGGCAAAATCGGCCTTCCCCGCCGAAGCGGCATGGCGGGACTGAAGGCTCTTCTGAAAACTCTGAACCGGGAGCGCTACGATCTCGTCTACGACGCCCACCGCTCCCTGAGAACCCGCTTTCTGATGCCGTTGCTAGAGGCGGAGCACAAGGTTTACTACGACAAGCACTACGGTGCCCGGACGATGGCGCTCCTGTTCAAGTACCCTCGCCTCACCGATCGCACGAGGATGCTCGAGCGGTTTTGCGAGCCGCTCGCCCAGTTCGGCGTACGCTACGACGGGGGCGGCCCCGAGCTGAAAATAAAAGAGGCGGCGCGAGAAAAGATCGCCGCCGGCCTTCCCAAAATTCCGGGCGAAAAGATCGGCGTCGTGCCTTGCGCTCAGTGGAACGGAAAACGCTGGGCACCCGAACGGTTTCGGGAAGTCATCCGGAATCTCGTCGAGACGACGAATCATCAGATTCTCGTCTTCGGCGGCAAGGAGGATGGTTTTTGCGTCGAGATTTGCGCGGGCTTTCCGGAGAACCGGGTCGTCAATCTGCAGGGTAAGCTGTCGCTCACCGAGTCTTGCGCGGCCGTGTCCCTGTGCCGTTACGTCATCGCCAACGACACGGGCCTTATGCACGCGGCCGACAGCCTCGGGATTCCGACGATTCTGATTTTGGGCCCCACTTCGGCGGAGCTGGGTTGCCTGCCGCACAACGAGCTATCTCAAGTGTTGGAGCACGATCTATGGTGCCGGCCCTGTTCGAAAAACGGACAGGCTCCGTGCATCCGTGGGCGGCGCCATTGTTTGGAGCTGACGCAGCCGAAGGACGTTTTGTCGGCGGTCGATAAAGTATGGGCGGGTTTGGGGGAAACGACGGCATGAGCTTGGGATACGCAACCGCATACGCGGCTGGTTGGATGGGAGCCTGTCTCGCGGCGCCCTTTTCGAAAAAGATTCGCCGCGGCCTCTCCGGCCGCCGTGGCATCGCCGGCCGCTACGCCGATCACGCGAAGAGCCTCGGTCCGAAGCCCCTTTGGTTTCACGTCGCCTCCGCGGGCGAGCTGGAGCAATGCCTTCCCGTACTCGAAGCCGTGAAGTGGGAAGCGCCGGAGAAGAAGATCTTTCTCACCTATTTTTCTCCCAGCGCCGAGCACGCTCTCGCCAACGAAACTCGACGCCGCGAGGTCGCGGGCCTGTCGGTCCCGTGGGACGCGGCCGACTTCAGTCCCTGGGATTTTCCGCCGAGCGCGGAACGGGCGCTCGCCGTAATCGATCCGAGCGATCTAATCGTCGTCCACCGGGAACTTTGGCCGGGACTGCTCGCGGCGGCCGAGAGAAGAGGCGTCAAACGCCACCTCGTCGCCACCAACTGGACGAAAGACTCTCTCGGAGACCGGGCGCAGGCGGCTCTCGAACGCTTTGCGTTCGTCGGAACCATCCGGCCCGACACGGCCACTCGCCTAAAAAAGTGGCTTCCGTCGGTGGAAGTCGAGCCTCTTGGCGACCCCCGCATCGATCGCGTTTTGTCCCGCAAGGGATGGGCGAAGGACTCTCTGTGGAAACGGGAGCTCCGGCGCACTCCGGTCTTCGTCGGAGCGAGCCTTTGGGACGAGGACTTCGCCGCGCTGAAGCCGCTTCTCGCCGAATGCCTGGAACAATTTCCCGGCTGGCGCATCGTGCTCGTGCCCCACGAGCCGACCGCGAACCGGGTCGCGGATTTCGCCTCGTTTTTCACTTCCCGAAACGCGCCCGTGAAACCTTGGTCCACCTGGTCGAAGGAACCGGAGCGGGATCGCTCGCATCTCATCGTCGACGGAGTGGGCTGGCTCGCCGAGCTTTACGGTGGAGCCGAGATGGTTTTCGTCGGCGGAAGTTTCAAGAAAAAGGTCCACAACGTGCTGGAGCCCGCCGCTTACGGCCGGCCGATTCTCACGGGACCTCTCATCGCCAATTCGCCGGAGGCCTGTGAAATGGCGGCGGCCAGCATCGGCTTTCGCAAAGCGGACACGGCGGAATCTTTGAAAGCGAAAGGACGCGAGTGGCTTTCCAGCGAGGAAAAGCGCGCGGAAGCCTCGGCGTGGCTCGAACGCTACCTCGTCGATCGCCAGGGAGCGGGACTTCGCTACGCGTGGCGCCTGCTCGGAATCCAGGAATAAGGCCCGCGGGCCCAGTCTAGGTTTCAGCCAGCTGACCCCAGGCTAGTCGATGCCTGAATTCAGTCAGAATTCAGCTGCTTCCCCATGCGGTTACCGGCGAATGGCCCGGATGTGTTCCAAGCCTGAAGGCGTGGCCCTCCAATTTCATGCGGGAGCCGGTTGGCACCCGCCTTGCTCTAAATAGGCTTAGGCCATCAACCGAGACGGACACTACAACCATGAGCAAACACCACTTTCTGTTCCTCCTCTCGATATTTCACGCCACGCTTTCGTTCGGTCTCTCCCTCGCTCCGCCGGAGCAGCCGACGGCTTGCCGGGAACCGGCGCGGACGGTTTGCATCAACAGCTGCATCTCTGATTTTTGCCGGGCGGCGTGCGAACAAAACAACTGCGGCGCGGAAGTTCCGGAATGGATTCCGCCGAACGGATCCTGGTGGATGCCGGGGCCCGCTCCGGTGGTCGAGGAAGGCTTTCCCGATTTGAACCTGACCGACGTCGCTTGCGACAACGGGCTTTCGGACACGATGAAGGACACCATCATTCCCGTCTACAAGGAGAATAATCTCCTCGATACCTACAAGATAGTTTTCAAAGCTTGGGGCTGCGAACTGAAGCCCTATTGATTCAGTCACGAATCCAAACTCCGCCGTAAGCCTGAAGCGATCCGCCGCAGCCGGAAACCGGTCCGGGCAATTCGCACAGCACGTCGCGCGCGTTCCATTTGTTCTCCGAAAACACCTTCACCACCCTGCCCTTCGGGTCGACGAGAAAGCTTCTCGCGTCATGATAGAAATTTCCGTCGGAGGCTTTCTCTCCGGAAATCTTCAGCGCCTTTTTAAGAATATCGATGTGCTTCTGCTGTCCGGTCGCGAGAGTCATGTACCGGTAGTCGATCTTTCTTTTGTCAGCGAATTGGCGCAAGACCTCCGGTGAGTCGCGCTCCGGATCCATCGTCACCATGAGGATCTTGAAAGGAACTTCGGGCGCTTTCGTGGCCCAGCGCCGTGCCAGATGCTTCGCCAGCATGATGGTGAGCGGACAGGCTTCCGCTAGCGGGCAATGGGTGTAGAGGAACGAAACGAAGAGATACTTCCCCTTGTAATCGGCGATCCAGAAAGGAAGGGCCTTCTGGTCGACGAGCGGGACGTCGGGAAGGTACATCGGCTCTCCCGACGAATCGGCTCCGCGGGCCAGAGCGCAAAAGATCAAATAGACTAAGATGAGAAACTTCATAGGGTGTACTCCTCGTTGCGGTCAGCGTTTGCTTTCGTCGAAAACGACGGTATCGGAAGTGGTCGCTTCAGGCAGATCCTCCCAGGAAGGATCGTCGGGGCCGCGCACGCACTGCTGCTGGCACACGGTGCTTCCGGAAGTGCATTGCTTCGCCACGCAGGCGGCATAGGCCTGGCTCACGGCGTCCATCTGAGGCTCTCCGCCTCCAGCGGCGGCGCCCCGCCCGTCGCCCCCGCCCTTTCCCGGCGGACCGGGCGCGGGACCGAGTCCCGTCGCATTGGGCGCGGCTTTCGCTTCCGGCTTCTTGCACGCGAAAGCGGGGGTGGTGGCCAAGCCGAGCAGGAAACACACAAGGATGCCGTACTTCATTTTGATACCTCTGCTTACCAGACGAGCCGGGCGGCCGGATCCTCTCGCGCCATGCTAAAATTGGGCTTCATGAGCCGGGACTGGAAAGACACACTTACCCGATTAGACGCGGACATCCGAGGGGGCCGCCTGCGTGAGGCGCGCGCCTCCTTGAAAGCTCTGGCCAAAGCCAAGCTCCCGCGGCCCGCCCTCGCCGAGGCGGCCAATCTCGCTTGGCGCGCGAGCAACCCGGCTCAAGGGATCAAATGGCTTTCCGCTCTGGTACGGCCCGCGGCGCGAAAGCCGATCACCGCCACCGCCACGGAAAAGGCCGAGTACGGAGCTTGTCTCGTCAAAGTGGGAGCCCTATCGGAGGCCTGTGATCTGCTCGCCGGAATCGCGCCGGCCGACGAGCCGCGCGCCGCTCTCTATCTGGCTTTCGCGAAAGTCGCCCAGTGGGACTACGGCGGAAGCATTCCTCTTCTGAAACAATATCTCGCCTCCCCCAAACTGACCGCGTACCAAAAGCTCGTCGGCCAGACGAATCTCGCCGCCGCCCTCGTCGAACAAAGACGTCCCCTCGAAGCGACGTTTCTACTCAGAAAGTTGCTGCACGATCTGCATCTCGGCGGGCACCAGCTGCTCCTCGGCCGGGCGCTGCTTTTGTCGGCGGAAAATTTCCTAAACAAGAAAGACTGGAAGCAAGCGGTAGCTTTCCTCGAAAAAGCGGAAGGCCTGTTGCGGGAGACCGATAGTCTGGATCATTTCCTGATCCGCAAATTCCGGGCGATTGCCGCGTTTTTGAAATCTCCGGGAACGCCGACCCTCACGCGACTGCACGAGATACGGCTCGAAGCGGCCGGCTGGCGCCATTGGGAAACCATCCGCGATTGCGATCGCTACGAGGCGGTCGCTTTGCAGGACGAGACGCTGATTACGCACCTGTATTTTGGAACTCCTTTCGAGTCCTTTCGGCGCAAACTCGCTGACGACGTTCCCGCGTTCCAAGCGCCGGACTCTCACGTCTGGAAGCTCAAGCGGGGCGCGGGACCGGTGCTGAATCTGTCGACGGGAAAAGGAGGGAGAGCCGTATTGAAAGTCGGCCAGTCCCTCCACCGGCTGCTTCTCGCGCTGGCCTCCGATTTCTACCGCCCGCTGAGAACGGCGGAGCTTCACGCCCTTGCGTTTCCGGGAGAATTTTTTCATCCCGTCTATTCCGCGCAGAAGTTGCGCACGCTGATCTCGCGCCTGAGAACCTGGCTCGCGCGAAGCAAGATTCCTCTTGCCGTCATCGAGCTCGACGGCGGCTATCGTCTCGGCGCCGAGCGGCCGTGCGCGCTCGAACTGCCCGCTCCGCGGATGAGCGGGGGAGCGGTGCTGGAAAAGCTGCGCCTCGGCCGAGGGGCTTCCCCCTTCTCCGCGGCCCAAGCGGCCGATACGCTCGGTGTTTCCGATCGGACCGCGCGACGTTATTTGGAGACCGCGGCCGAGACCGGAGAGGTCGAGGTCTTGGGCAAGGGCAAGGCCCGGCGCTACGTCTTCCTCAAGACAGCGTCTAAAACCAAGGCAAGCTGAACTAACTTCTCGAAGCCGTTGGACTATCGGTTCCGCCCGCCTTTCGACCCGTCTGAAAGTTCGCCTTTTCCCCTTCGGTTAGGCTTTCTAACCGCCTGGTAAAACAAAGATTTCCCCTGGTCCTCCCCTTGCATATTCTGGCCGAATACGCCGTCGTCCCTCTTCTCCAGTCCGACTTCATCGCCGACGACCTTTCGTGAGCCACCGCGAGTTGAAAGTCTCGATACCAAAAAACTCACTCTTACTTTCCCTGCTTCTGCTGGCGCTTACCTCCTGCACCAAGCCGGGCAACTCGGTGATACCGGTCATTGGGCCGGTGACCCCGGGAACCGCCGATGGAATCGGCGGCGGAGACAATTTCACGACTTACCTCTACCAAGTGCGGGACAACGTTTTGCTTCCCGCCGTCGACTCCCTTCTCGCGGGTGCCTACAGCGGAAATCTTTGCGACTTCTCCTATTGCGAGCAGTCGGGCGCCGGCCAGAAGATCTGCCGCCGCGTCCCCGTGCTGAATGCCGAGCAGAGGAGCACCTGCCACCTGTTCGTGATCGCCCAGCTCCAATCGGTGCGCGCGAAGCTGGTGGATGCTCAGGTTCCTCTCCTCGGCATGAACGAAAGTTTTCAGACCGAGACCGACAGCCCGCTCATGCGCACGACGCTTTCGGCGAGCGGTCCGATCCGCGCGAGCCGTAACGACATCGACGCCCTCGGCCTCGACGAGTACGAGATCGCGGCCCTTCTCTTTCACGAATACCTGCACAAGATTCCCGATGCCTCGGGCAAGTTCACCTCCGACGACGAAGTTATCGGCGCGTTCACCGGTCCCCGGAGCGGCTCGGCCGCTCTCACGGCCGCCGGCTACGCGGTCGCCATTCACGCCCAACGGCCCGCGAGCACGGTGGCGGGCGGGACTTCGCCGATTCAAAAGCCCGAACTCGGACCTCCGCTGCTTTTCGTTACGGGCGGTCTGAAGGCGGGTAGCGCGGTTCTCGAGATCGCCAGCGCCTCCTCTTTGATCTCGACTTCGTCCCACGCCTCGAAAGCCATCGCGGTTCCGTACGACGCAAACAAGATCGCGGGCCCGGCGGCGGTAGCGGGCGACTTCGTCGGCGACGGCGTCAAAAGAATTCTTATCGCCGATCAGCAGGGCGCGCTCCGGGTTTTCGATGCGAACGGAATTTCGCTTCCCATGGCGCTGCCGGTTTATCCGATGGGAGACACTTACCGGGATCCGCTGAATCTCGCTCTGGGCGACGTGACGGGCGACGGGCGGCTGGACGTCCTCGTCGGCCACGCGGGCCATAACGTGGAAACGCGGGTCCGGATTTTCGACGGAGCCACGGGCCTCCTGATTCGGGAGTTCGCTCCCTACGCCCCGACGTTTGGCGGCGGCGTGTACCTCGCCTCGGCCGACGTGAACGGCGACGGCAAGGCGGAGATCCTCACGGGCGCAGGCCCCTCGGGCGGGCCTCACGTACGTCTATTCGACGGTGTGACCGGAAACATTATTTCGCAAAGCTTCGTCTACAACTCGGGCTTCACGGGCGGAGTGCATGTCGCCCTCGGCGATACCAACGGCGACGGCCGGCCGGAGATCATCACGGGCGCAGGCAGTACCGGAGGCCCTCACGTGCGCGTGCTGGACGCGCTCACCTTCCAGCCCGTCGTCGAGTTCTACGCCTGGCAGACCGCCGCCCCCGAGGGTGTGCGTGTCGCCGCCGGCGACATCAACGGGGACGGCAAGGCGGAAATCTTTGCCGCTCCCTCGCAGAACATGAATTTCCCCGTTCGTGTCTTCAACGCCACGAGCACCGCCGTTCTAATCGAGTCCTCGGCCCTCGTACCTGCGGGCTCCTCCGGCCACTACGGCCTCTTCTTCGGCCGCCTGTAGGCCATTCCGGCCAATTTTGTAACTTCGAACCATCCTCCCGAAAAGCGACACTGGTTTCAGAGACAGCACACGAATCTCGCAACCAGGAGTCTCCCATGCTCTCGAATGTCACCGATTTGGTTTTATCCGCGAAGCAAGGCGAACGTTACGCCATGGCCCGCCTTTGCGAAGCCACCCAAGCGCCCCTCGAAGCCTTTTGTCTGAGACTCTGTCGGGACTTCGCCCGCGCCCAGGACCTCGCCCAGGACACCATGGTGCGGGTGCTGGAAAACCTGCAGAAGCTCAAAGAGCCCTCCCGCTACTTCCCGTGGATCTTCCGGACCGCCCGTCACCTTTGGCTCGATTATCTGAAAAGCCCGAAAAACCGTACGAGCTCTCTCGACGCGGACGATCTGCCCCATCCGGAGCGAACGGACGCCGTCGGCCGTCTGGAGATCGAGCGGTTACTCGGGAGAATGGAGGAAAAATCCAAAGCTGCCATCTTACTCGTGGATGGAATCGGACTGAGCTACGAGGAAGCGGCTCGTCGGCTGGGTCTTAGCGCTGCCTCGCTAAGATGCCGGCTGCTTCGAGCGCGCCGCCTGTTTCAGGCCGATTTCGCACGATAAAATCTAAACGCACGCAAGACCCGGTCGGCGGCGGAGGAAGAAACGCCTATATCAAGCACCCCCTTCCTCCGCCGCCGGCTGCCATTTCACCAGGGCCACCAGCCGGTGAAAAAATCCCACACGTTCCAAAACGTTCTCGAGTACCACCGCCGGTGCACGCCGCGATTTAACTCGTCGCCGAGGCGCCCCAGCCGATCCCACTTCGCTCTATCCCGGCGCTCCTGCTCGAGCGCCTTCACGAGCCCTCTCACGTGCGGCTCGATTTCCTGGGTAATCCGGGCGAGAGATAGGAAAGCCTTCAGCTGAATCGCGTCGAGCCAGATGCCGTGGCAGCGGCCGCACCGCTGCGGGGTGACCTTGGTGTTCACTCCGTACACGAAGGGCTCCAGCACGACCCCGCAGCGGGGACAGGAGCAGATGCTGGGCTGCCTGCGCTCCTCGAGCCCCGCCGTGCCTTTCAATTTTCGCAAATCGAATTCCCTGAGCTTCGCGCGGAAAATTCCGATCTCGCGGTCGTCGAACCAGATCCCTCCGCAGGAGCGGCAGAAATCCACGACGATGGGCCCGCAGTTCAGCGGGGTGGTGGGAAGGGAACACTCGGGGCAGGAAATCCCGGTGGGCCGGTTGATTAGATCGTCACTCATCGGGAATAAAAAAAGGGCGGTGGGTTTCCCCACCGCCCCTTACGGACTGAGAAGCGCTTACCACTCAGCTCCGAACAGCAGACGCACTTCGTTGTTGTGCGCACCGAGTTTGCCGCCCAGGTTGTTGTGGGCGTACAGGAGCTTCGTGTTCATTTTGTCATAGGACTTGGAGATCGCGACGGAGATGTTCATGTCGCTGACCGCGGCGGCAGCGCCGGCGGTGTTCGACGTGAGCTCCCACTTGGCGGACAGGTTCGCGACACCGAGGTCGAATCCGGGCTCGACGATGAGCGACCAATCCTTGGCCGTCGTGGTGCCGGCCGGGATCGACTTGGTCATACCGTATTCGAACTCGAGGTTCGTCCACAGCGTTCCCATCTTCCACATCGCACCGCCGCTGAACGCTATGTCCTTCGGCGAGCCGAACCACTTACCCAAGTAAGCGGACAGAACCGGGGTCAGCGTCCAATCGCCGCCGGCGACATCGAACTTGTAACGGAACGCGAGACCGGGGGTGGAGCGGGTGTCGCCGCCACCGTTGGTGCTCTGGAACAAGGCCGCTTCGAGGCCGTAGATGTCCCACTTGATACCGAGATTGTAGTTCCAGCCGTTAGCCTGCCACACGCCGTACGCGCGCGAGTAGTAGTAGTTGGCCATGTCGTAACGATCCCACATGTTCTCCATGCCGAACACGTTTCTGAAGAGACCGACGGACGTGGTCACCTTATCCGCGCACTGGTGCTGCACGTAGGCTTCCCGAACTTGGTAGTTCAGACCGCCAGCGGCAATCGTAACGCCGGAGTAGAAGTTGCGGCTGTCTTGAGCACGACCCGTCGCGACCCGAGTGCCGTTGTCGGCGCTGAAGCCGTGGTTGACGTGGACTTTCGTCTTGTCAGAGATCGTGTAACCGTTCTTCATCTCGACGTTGTCGACGAGCCAATCGAAACCGTGCGTGCCGCCGCCGCCGAAACTCGTCGCGAGACCGCCCGTGAAATTTCCCGTCATCGAGAAACCACCGGTGTGCCCCGCCTTATGATCCGCGCGCGCCGTAGCGACCGCAACCAGACTCAACATGCAAACTAGGAATTTATTCATGTATCCCTCCTGTTGGTACCTAACCGACATCAGTCATTAGTAATGAAGAAGTCTCAGCCGTATTTTTCTTCCCGTGTCCCTCAACCAAGAGGGCAACGAGAAATAATGTATGGTAACTACACGTAATATAACCCGCGTATATGTAACCGCAACAAATTCTTAACTTTTTCATGACATGGCGCACCAGTCTGTCGACGAGAAATCGTCGAGGACCATCGCCTACTTCAGATCTAATTCAGAGAAAGTGGATGAAGAGATGGCGGAAGAGAAACCACTTGAAGAACTCGAACGTGGGCTTGCCGTAACCTTCGATGACGCGATTGGTGTCGAGGGAAACGGAGGAAACCGCATAGGGAAAATAAGAAACGGACGGATACACGCGGCGGAATATCGCGAGCGCTCTCGGCATGTGATAGTCGGACGTGACCAGAATCACTTTTTGAATTTTCTTCTCTCTCAATATCTTCGCCGTCTCCTGCGCGTTCTCGATCGTGGAGGTCGCTTGATCCTCAACCTCGATGCGCTCCCACAACTGGGTCGCCCCCGCCGCGGCGTCACCCTGCTGATTCAAAAGCTCCTTCTTGGTGATGCCTTTGCCGGCGCCCGAGATGAAGAGCAGCCCCGAGTCGCGGCTGCGCAGCAGCTGAACGGCTTTCGGGATGCGTCCCCGCGCGCCGGTCAGCACCACGATGGCTTCCTGAGGGCCGGGAGCCCAGGATGGAAGTTTGTCTTGAAGCGCCACTTCGGTGTAGAAGTCCCAGTCCCTGGAGAACTCGCGGACATTGTAGGCGAGATACGCGGCACACGCCGCCAGCAGTAGCAGAATCCGCCCACGAAGTTTCATGCCTTCGAGCGTAACAAAAAAGGCGGAGTCAGGCGAGGAGAGTGCCGGGTTGGGTCGCACAAAGGGGCGAAAAATAAAGCCCTTGAAATCAACCACCTTTTTCACTAAAACCGGGGAAGTTTTTCAAATCGAAAGAGGAAATACCCGTGTCGTATCGCTGCCATTATTGTGAAAAAGTCCCGGTTACGGGCAACAAAATTTCCCACTCGAACATCAAGACAAAGACCCGGTATTTCCCTAACTTGCAGCGGGTTCGCGCCTTCGTGAACGGCATCAGCCGCCGCGTTTACGTCTGCACCCGGTGCCTTCGTTCGGGCCTACTGACGAAGCCGCCCATGCGGACCGTCCCGGCGGCCACCGCGCCGGCCGAAGCCCCGGCGACCGCCTAAATCCCACGTCTGAGACCAAATTCTCACGGACGAGCCTTAAGGGCCGCGCCCTCGTGCGCGCGCGCCGCTGGCACACCCTTGCAATAGGAGCCTCCCGGGCGTGGAGCATTCTGCTTCCTGCCAAAGGAGGTTCCATGAGTTCCACGCTAGTTCACGGGCGAGCCCGTAATTTTCTTTCCCTTTTGGAAACCGCGGACCGGTTCAGCGGCCATCCCTGGCCCGTGCTGATTCTCGGAGAAACGGGAGTCGGCAAAGAGCTCATCGCCCAACGGCTTCACAAGAAAGGAAGCGGCGGCCGTTTCGTCCCGCTCAACTGCGGCGCCCTTCCCCCGGCCCTCGTGGAAAGCGAGCTCTTCGGATACGAGCGGGGCGCGTTCTCCGGCGCCGTGCAAAGCTCGCGCGGACTCGTCCGCCAGGCCCAGGGCGGCACTCTCTTTCTCGATGAAGTCGGCGAGATGGATCTCAACCTTCAAGTGAAACTGCTTCGGCTGCTCGACAGCGGCGAGGTCCGCTCCGTGGGATCGTCGCAAATAGAGCGTGTGGGCGTGCGAATCGTCGCGGCGACGAACGTCGATCTCGACGTGGCCGTCGCCGAGCGCCGGTTCCGGGCGGATCTTTTGGAACGGTTATCCGTGCTCACGCTCAGAGTTCCACCTTTAAGAGAACGAAAGGAGGACCTTGCGCTTCTTGCGCACGCACTCTGTGAAGGGGCCGGAGTGGGTTGGAACGAGACTCTTGCCGCCGCGCTCGCCGAGTTCGACTGGCCGGGCAACGTCCGGCAACTCAGAAACGTTCTCATTCGGGCGGGCATTCTCGGCGAAGGCAAAGTGACCGAGCGCTCGCTCGGCGCGGTTCTGCTCGCCGAGCGGGCGCGCGCCGCCGTGGAGCCGGAAAACCTCGCCCCCGGGGGAACTTTGGCGGAAATCGAAAAGCAGGTTATTGTCGAACGCCTCAGGCGAAACCATGGCAATCGAAAGAGGACAGCCCGGGATCTGGGCATTGCGAAATCCACGCTCCACGAAAAGCTGCGCCGCTGGCAGCTCGAAGACACCGGCGCGCCGTGGCCCGTGGCTCTTGGCGCTATGGACTCTGCTTACAGCCACTGAGGCCTTCGCCGCCGCCCCGAGAACGTTGTGGCTATATCAGCAGATGGGACGGCTCGCTCAACCCACCCAGGCCGACCCCCGCCTGTCCCTCGAAGCGGACTTCGATCAGTTGGGAGATACCTTGCGCGTCGCCGGAAGGGCCACCCTTCCCCTCGGTCCCATTCAACTGAAAGCCAAGGGTTCCCAGCGGGTCTTTCTGGACATCACCGACGCCGGCCGCGCCCGCCACGCTCAGATGACCGGCGCCGCGTCTCTGGTGGCCGCCGAGATCGGCCGCGCGTTTCTTTCGAACCGGCGTCATTACGGAAGCCTCGGCATCGAGTTCAGCCAGCTCCTTCCGGTGGGCGACAACTTCATCGGCCTTCTTATCCACACCGGCACCTACGAGTCGGCGGACTTGCCGTGGACGGTGAACTTCACCCTTCAGCTCCGATTCCGTCTCACCGGCAACGAGTCGAATCTGATTCTCGACGGCTCGACGGAAAAAGTGCTTTGGACTTCCGGCTCGAACTGGCTCCGGCTCGGGGCGGGAATCGGCTGGGCTCAGCGCTTGAAGGACGGGCCCGGACCGTCGGCGACCGAGCACGCGGTGCTGACTCTCGGTCCGCAGGCAACTTGGAACAATGCTTTGGGCGAATGGAAGGTTCGGCTTTCGTTTCGACTGTGGCTCGACCGGGATCCGGCGCCTAACGTCACGTCGTATCTCAGTGAGTTCGACTTGCCGGCCGCGACCGCTTTTTGGACGCTCCGTTTTTGACGGCGTCGGCCGGGTCCACGCCGAGCACGCGGCGTAGCGGCTCGCCCGCTTTGGGATTGGCGTCCTTACCCGCGTACTGTTTGTAGAGCGACTTCAGGTTCTCGTGAAAGCGGCTGTCTTGATTGGGCAGTTGCCAGATCGCCTCCTCGTTCTCCGAGACGAAATCCCGAAACTCCACGTAGTCCTGAAGGCTGAACGGGGCCTCGCGCTCGGACAACTCCTCGAGCTTTTCCTCGAAAGTTTTGTCCAGGGGTAAATCCTCTCTCTCCTCGAGAGACGGGTTCACGAAATCGGGCTCGGCGGAGGCCGCTTTCGAAATCGCGTCGACCGCGGCGGCGTTGTTTTGCGCGATGGTGGCAAGCGAGATGTCCTTTCGCTCTCCGAATTTCACTTTCGCGTCGCCCACGACTCCGTCCCGTTTGGGATCGGGCTTCACCCAGGGCGACTCGACCGGAGGTTTGGCGGCCGCTCCAAAAACCCTGGGATTGAATCGGTTGCCCGGCACGAGCGGCTTCGGATCCAAGGCGGGCGTTTCGCCGTCCGCGAAGATCGAGGGCTCGCGCGCGGGCTCGGACTTGGATTTGCGTTTCGGCAGAATCCTTTTGCCCACCTCTGACACGACTGCCTGGATTTGCTGGAGCTGCAAGAAAGCGTCGCCGGGCCCGTCGATCTCCTCCTCGCGCACCTCGGCCCCTTTGGCCGTGGCGGCCAAAAAAAGCAGGCAGACCAGGCCCAGAAGGCCTGATTTCAGGAAATCGGACATATCCCTCGCTGTCTTTGCGCCACCTTATAGGTGCAACGCGGATGCCGGGCCGGCGTATACCGCCGGTCCAATAGCCAAGGGGGCGGAAATGCCGGGGAAGCGGTCGGGGCCGGGCCGGAAACACCGAGGGGAAACCGCCCAAGAAATGATGGACTGAATGGACTTAAACCACTGAAATCCGAGGAGTCCTCTGTGGGGGAACTATCTCGGGCCGGGAAGTCCTTTTCATTTAACTCATCGCGTCACAATGCGGTATAAGTCCCTTCTCCTGGAGGGTCTGGAAATGAAGCGTTCTTTTTGGTCGGCGCCGCTGATCGCGTTGTGCCTCGTGGTGAGTTTTTCCGCGGGGGCCGAAGAAAATCTCGCGCCCAAGGAATGGGCCCGGCTCGTTTCGAGCAGCGAGCTGCCCGCGCTGAAGGCCTATTTCAACAAATCCCTCTCTCTCAATCAGATTCCCGCCGAAACGGGTGTCGCCGCCCAGACCCTCGCGGAGAAAATTTCCGGCTCGCTCGCCGGCAATCCCGACGAAGGCGAGCTGCGGGTGCAGAGCCTTCGCTACGTCGCCCTCACCGATTTGATGGCCCTCTCCCAGATGCAGGGCCTTTGCTCCGCCTCGGGCTGCCCCAATCAGCTGAAGGACGCTATTCAGAAAAATATCGATCTCGTCGCGCTCCTCACCGGCGACGTGCAAGAGAGCAGCGTCGCCGCGCACCTCGAAACGCTGAAGGGAGTCGAGCGGCTCGCCGAAGAAGCGCAACAGGAGATTCTGCGCACGAAACAGATCGAGGCCCTCGCTCCGATCCTGCTGCGCCTGCAGGCGCTCGCCGAAGCCGAGCCCTCCGAGGCCTCGCGTCTGAACGGCGCCGTCTCGGATCTGCGCGCGGGCATGGAAAACATTCGCCAGAAAAAGAGCGACGCCGCCGAAGCGGATCTGAAGCGAGGATTCGCGGCCGCGTTCGGAAACAAAGCCGAGCGCTGGGACGGACGTCACCTTTACCACTATCTTTCCTTGAGAGTCGTCGCTCTCAACGTCGCGCGTTCCCAACAGGTCGCCGAAGCGGACCAGAAAGCCGTGCTCACGGCGCTGGGGTCCCTCAGTGAGGTGAACGATACCGACGCCTACGACAAGGCCTCCGCCACTCTGCAGGCGTCCCTGCAAACCGTCGTCGAAAAGAACAAACTCGCCGTCATCGAACCGGACGTCGCCCTCGCCCTTTCTCCGGAAGCCGTCCGCGCCAGTCTTTCCGCGCGGCTCGGCGCCATGGAAGAATGGGCCAGCGAAGCCCAAACGTTCTTCACGGACAAAGAAACCGTCACCCAGTGGCTCCGGTACGAAAAGAGAGCCCGCCTGCTCATGCACCTCGGAAACATCCAGGCGAAACTCTATTCCGCGAAGCTCGCCCTCGCCCGCGCCAACGACTTCCGGACCATCCGCGCGACTCACCACTCGATTGCGTACTTCCAGGCCATCACTTCGAGCCTCATGGAGTCCATCCTCGAGCGCTCGAACGCGGCCGATATCTACATGGGGGTCTGGGAACGCGGCCTCACCCGGATGACAGAAAAGGGCGAGTCCTTCATGACCGCCTCCGACTACCGCAAGGTTCGCAAAGCCCTCGACCTCGAGTGCCGTGAAGGCGTTTACCGGGCCTGGGTGAACCGCAAGAACGCTTCGGTTGCCGCGATGAGCGTGCTGCTCGCCGTGGAAGCGATCAGCATTCCGTTCACCGGCGGCGGCAGCGCCGCCGCGATGCCGGCGACCCTCTCGGCCATCACCACGATGTCGGTGGTGGGAGCGAAGACCGTATTGATTACGAACTCGGCGCTGAACATCGCCGACCGCGGGAAAATCGGCGGATTGAAGGGCCTGGCCAACCTCGACACGGCCTTCGACGCCCTCGTCATTCTTTCGCTTTCGCCGCGGCCGATGATCGGCAACGCCCCGGCCACGACCACCGTCGGAAAAATCACCCAGTACGGAGCCGCGAAGCTCGCCCAATTTCAATACTCGTCGGCGGCTTTCCTCGGCGTCGCGGGGCCGGCTTACGGTGCCTACCTCGTCTTTGACGCCGAAACGATCGCGAAAAATCTCCAGAAGGAAGGCGTCGTCGTGACCGCCGACGAAGTCCGCCGCCGTGGCCTCGTCAGCGTGGCGCTCGGCATGATTTCCTACGGCGTGAACCGCGCGTACTACCGCGACGGAGTCGCGAAGAACGGCAAGGATTTCGAAAAGGCCATCGAGCCCGGAACCTTCGTCGGCGGAACGCTCAAGCAGTGGGGCAAATCGATCAACCAGCCCGGCACTCTTTTGAAATACCGCGCCGACCATCCGGGAGCCGTCGGAGCGGTCATGACCGCGGGCAAAGTCGCCGGCTACGCCCTCATGGACTACCTGCTCTTCACCGAGGCGATGCTGCTCAGCTACACGAACGTCGACAGCTTCTACCTCAACCACGCTTACTCGCAGCACGAGCTTCCGGACCTGCGCGAGGGCGAGACCGCCGTCGTGCTCGTCGGCTTCGATCCCTCCGACTATTTTCTGTGGGCGGGGGCGAAGGCCATGTACAGCCACCACCGGGAATCGGCCAAGTACGGCTCGAATCTGTACCTCTATACCTACACGAACCCCGACGATCTCTTCACCGTACTGGAGAAGCACCGTAAGGAACACGGGCCCGTGCGGTTTCTTAAGATCGCGACCCACGGCCGGCCCGGCAAGCTCTACACGCGCGAAGTATGGGGAAGCCCCGAAGGAAAGGCCGGCGACGGCTGGATCAACTACGACTACCTGGAAGCGAATCAAGAGCGTCTGCAGGCGTCGTCGAGAGAGATCTTCGCTCCCGACTCACGCATGCTGCTTTGGGCGTGCCTCGTGGGAACGAATCAGGACCAAGAGAGCGAGGACGGCCCGAAGAACACCGGAGACTTGTTTCTCGCCAAGCTCGGCGACGTGATGCTCGTGAACGGAGGCGCGATCGACGCCTCGACCCGCGTGCTGCTGGGCTGGGATGCCACCGCCGGCGTGCTCGGAAATTACCTGCACACGGAAGGCTTCCGCACCCTGACGGCCGACGGAAAACCCCGCCTCGTCCTTCCCCTGAAGCCTCTCGTCGAGGAGCCCGGTCCCGAAGTTCCCCGGGACGCCGCCGGTTTTCCGGTCGCGAAATTGGAAGACCGGGGCGACGACTCGTCGCCGCTCTCCATAAATCTTCTAGCCAACGGAGACCAACCGAAAGCGGACGCGCTGCCCGCGTCGGAAGTGCCCGGCGTGCTCGAAGTGGGTAAATCGATGTTCAACCGCCTCTTCACCCTCTACACGGACACGCCTCCGGTGTGGTGGAAGTACGGCGTGAATCTCGAGGGTCCGCACTGGCGGTCCGGCTATTACAAGTACGTTGAAGTGAAAGCCCATTAAACCAAAAGGTGCGGCCTCACTTTTGGCAGCCAAAAGTGAGGCCGCACCTTTTGGCGGATTTCAGCGGAAGCGGCGAAGGACGGCGACCGTTTCGATGGCCGCATCGACGGCATCCCAGCCTTTGTTGCCGTGGGCCCCACCCGCGCGCTCGCGCGCCTGGGCTTCGTTTTCCGTCGTCAGAACTCCGAAGAGAACCGGAACGTCGTTTTGAAGCGCGACGTGCTGGCAACCCTGGCTGACTTGAGTGCAGACGTAATCGTAGTGGTCCGTATCGCCGCGGATGACGCAGCCGAGGGCCACGATCGCCTCATACTTGCCGAACTGAGCCAGCTTCTGGGCGACGATGGGAATCTCCACCGCTCCGGGCACCCACACGACGGAAATCTGCTCGTCGGTGAACCGGCGTTCTTTCAAACGGGCCAGCGCGCCTTCCAGCAGCGGAAGCGTAATCTCCTCGTTGAAGCGGCTCACGATCACCGCGATGGGAAACTGAAGGGAAGTATTTTTTTCGTCGACGATCTTCATGGTCTCTCTCTCTCAGAGGCTAAGCAGGTGTCCCAGCTTTTCGCGCTTCGTGCGCAGGTATCCGATGTTCGCGTCCGTCGGGGTCATCTCGATGGGCACTCTATCGACGAGCTCAAGGCCGAAGCCTTCGAGGCCGTAAATCTTTTTCGGGTTGTTCGTCATGAGCTTCATGCGCCGCACGCCGAGCTGGCGCAGGATCTGGGAGCCGATGCCGTAATCCCGGTGATCCGCCTGGAAACCGAGCTTTTGGTTCGCTTCCACGGTGTCCAGGCCCGTGTCCTGTAGCGCGTAGGCGCGAATCTTATTGGCCAACCCGATGCCGCGGCCCTCGTGCTTTCGCATGTAGAGGATCACGCCCCCGTCTTTCGCGATGGCCGCAATCGACGCTTGAAGCTGCCAACCGCAATCGCAGCGGCCGGATTGAAAAATATCCCCCGTTAGGCACTCCGAATGGGCCCGCACGAGCACCGGCGTCTCCGGATCGACCTCGCCGCGGACGAGGGCCACGTGTTGGGTGCCCGAAACCGTGTCCTCGAATACCTTCAGCTCGAAGTCGCCGTGAGGCTCGATGGGAAGCCGCGCGGAGGCCACTTCCTTCACCAGAGTTTCATGGCGCAAACGGTACGCGATGAGGTCCTTGATGGTCGCGACCTTCAGTCCGTGGCGCGCGGCGAACACCTTGAGGTCGGGCATGCGGGCCATGGTTCCGTTGTCGTTCATGATCTCGCAGATGACCCCGGCCGGGCGAAGCCCGGCGAGAGTCGCAAGATCCACGCTGCCCTCGGTCTGGCCGGCGCGCACGAGAACACCACCCTCTTTCGCGCGGAGCGGGAAAATGTGGCCGGGCATGACGATGTCCGACGGCCCACTAAGGGGATCGCACGCGACCTTCACGGTGTGGGCGCGGTCGGCGGCGGAAATTCCGGTGGTGACGCCGGAAGCAGCCTCGATAGAAACGGTGAAGGCGGTCTTGAAGGGAGAGGCATTGGTCTCCACCATCATCGGAATCTTGAGCCGGTCGAGATCGTTGCCGCGCATCGCGAGGCAGATGAGGCCGCGGCCGTGGACCGCCATGAAGTTGATGGCTTCAGGCGTGACCTTTTCGGCGGCGAGAACGAGATCGCCTTCGTTCTCGCGATCCTCGTCGTCTACCAGGATGATCATCTTCCCCTGGCGCAAATCCTCGAGACAAGACTCGATCGAAGCAAGTTCACTCATGGCTGTATCTCCAAAAGCGCCCGCGTCTGGCGGACGTCATTCAAAATCACTTTCGTCATCCAATCGAATTCCACGTTCACCGAGTCTCCGGCCTTCAGCCGCGAGAGGTTGGTGATTTCGAGCGTGTGCGGGATGAGCATCACGGCCACTTCCCCGGCCTTCACTTCGTTCAGAGTGAGGCTCACGCCGTTCAGCGTGATGCTGCCCTTCGGAACGAGATAGCCCACTTCAGCGGCCCCGAAAGGACCGAAGCGGAACTCGACGAAACCTTCGCGGTCCGTGCGCGAAACCACTCCGACCGTTCTATCCACATGGCCGGAGACGAGATGCCCGCCGAGGCGGTCTCCCATCCGAAGCGCGCGCTCCAGATTCACCCGGGTGCCGGGGCCGTAGCCGCCCGACGTCGTCAGCCGCAGCGTCTCTTCCGAGAGATCGCACCAGAAACCTTCGGCGGTGATCCCCGTCACGGTCAGGCACGCGCCGTCCACGGAAACGCTTTCGCCGAGGGCGAGATCGGAAAAGGAACAAGCGACATGCAGGCGGATGCCCGTGCCGGTCCTTTCCCGGTGCCTAACCTCTCCGCAATGATCGACGATTCCCGTGAACATCTATTCCTCTAACTCGAACTCTCCGACCGTATCCCGGCCGGCGGTACTCCAGCTCACCGACTTCGCGCCGCTCAAAGCGGATGACGAGATCGAAAAGGCGGAGGTGCCTTCACCGACTAAAACTGGGGCAACGTAAACGAGAGCACGGCTGAGCAGGCGCTTCTGCAGAAGGGATTGGAAGAGTCTTCCACCGGCTTCCACCCAGAGCGTATGGAAGCCCAGTTTTCCCACCGCCGCAAGTGCGTCGTTCAAATCCAAACCGGACTCATCCAGCCCGATTTGAATCAGCGTCGCTCCCTGCCCGGAAAGCTTTGCCACGTTTTCCGCCGGCGCCTCTTCCCCGTGGAGCACCACGAGGCCCTTCGCCGTTTTCCAAACCTTTGCGTCGAGCGGCAACTCCGCCCGCCGGTCGAGGACGAACACCGGCTTCGGAACCTCGCCGGACTCCACCCGCGCGTCCAGCCGGGGATCGTCGTTTCTCACCGTGCGAACCGTGGTGAGAATCGCATCCGCCCGCTTGCGGCCCGCGTGCGTGACCTTCGCCGCTTCCTCGCCGGTCAGCGCCACTCGCGCCCCATTGGGCCCCGCGATTTTTCCGTCGAGGCTGACCGCAATTTTCGCCGTCACTTGAGGGCGCGCCGTCAGAGTCCAGCGACGATATCCCTCGTAAAATTTTTCAATCTCCGGAAGCGGCAAGTACTCGCAAGCGATGCCCGCTTCCTTCAACGCCGCCTCTCCGTTGCCGCTCACCTTCGGGTTCGGATCGCGGTAGCCGTAAACGACCCGCGTAATGCCGCTTTCCCGAATGAGCTTCGTGCACGGAGGAGTTCTCTTGTCCGTGTGGCAGCAGGGCTCGAGCGTCACGTAGAGAGTCGCGCCGATGGCTTTTCCGGCCGACGCTTCCACCGCCCGGACTTCCGCGTGGGGAAAGCCGGCGCCCCAGTGGTAGCCCACTCCCACTACCTCGCCTTCCCGCACCAGCACCGCCCCGACAGCGGGGTTCGGGCACGTCTGCCCCCGCCGGACCTCGGCTTGGTCTAGGGCTTGGCGTAAATAGCGGGAATCCATTGCCTCGGCGTTCTACCAGATTTCAAATGAGACTTCTAATTCGACATGGGGTGACGTGTCATTTCCTGAATGACTTGAAAGGTTTAGGCGGATCGGCCCCCTTGGTACAATGGGGCCCATGCGGATAGTTATGGTGACCGACTCCCTCGGAGCTCCTTATGGCCAGGAGCGGGTCATCGCCCAATCTAGCGCCCTTCTGCGGGCCGCCGGCCACCAGGTGCGCTTCGTGGCCGGGTCCCTGGGGGCCGACGTGCCCCCGAACGACGGGGTCCTGGAGTTAAAGGCTCTCTACCAGGCCCACTGGCTTACCGCCCGCAAAGACATCCAAAGCTTCCTCGATCGGATGGAGAGCTTCTTTTCGTTCGCCCCTCCAGACGTGATCCACTTCATCGACGTGCCCGAAGCCCGGGTCACCGAGTGGATGACTGACCGATGTCCGAGCCTCGTGACGGCGCACCTGGTGTCGCTCACGTGCCCGGCGAGTCACCGGCTCATTCAAGGCGGCGGCACCTGCGAAAAGAAAAGCGGCTGGGCGTGTCTCGTCCACAACCACAAGTACCAGTGCCTTTCCTTTTTGAAGTCGGAGCTGCACCGGGCGCATGCCGTGCGAGACTACCTCCTGAAACGCGAGTCGCTCGGCGGCGTTCCGGTGGCGGCGGTCAGCGAGTACGTGAAGAAGGTGCTCATCGCCGACGGGTTCGACCCGAAGCTGGTGCATCTGGTGCCGAACCCGGTGAGCGTTCCGAAAGTGATTCCGGCCTCCAAGCCGGAGGGCCTCGTCGTGGTTGCCAGCCGGCTCGTCGCGCTGAAGGGAATCGATCGCCTCCTGAAGGCCTTCGCGAAGGTGAAAGCCCCGTCGACACTTTGGATCTGCGGGGACGGCCCGGAGAGAAAGAACCTGGAGGGACTGGCGAAGGAGCTCGCTCTCGGAACGAGAGTCACTTTTTTCGGCGCGCTCACCCACGCGGAGACCCTTCCTCGGCTCGCCGCCGCCGATATCGTCGCGCAACCGAACCTCGGTCCCGAGACTTTCGGCATGGCCGTCGCGGAGGCTTCCGCCCTGGGGCGGGCGGTGCTCGCTTCCGACGTCCCCGCGCTCAATGAAATCCTCGAAAGGGATCAGACGGCGCTGCTCACCCCCGCCGGCTCGACGGACGCGCTCGCCGACAACCTCACGAAGCTCCTCGACTCGAAGTCGCTCCGCGAGCGCCTCGGAGCCGCCGGCAAAAGCCGGATGGCCGAGCGGTTCTCTCCGGAAAGCCATCTCGCCGCACAGCTAAGGGCGTACGAAGCCGCCCTCGCCGCCTCGAAGCTCTAAAACTTACTTTTGCATCGCGAAGGAATTGAACACTTTGTCGAGCTCCGCCTTATAGGAGTCGTACTTGTTCGTGCGGGTGGCGGCCGTGAGAAGGTACGCCTGTTTCTTTCCGTTGGTTTCCCAGAGGAAAACCACCTGACGGAACGTGAGGCCGAAGTCCCGCTGATTGGCGACTATCTCGAAGGCCGGCGTGCCCAGCCTCGGCAGGATCTTGGGCTCGTTCGACTGGACGTCGAAGCGCTGCCCCTTCAAGAACTCGACCGCGTGCTTCGCGTAGTCCGCAAGCTCGCCCTTACCCTTGGTAGCTTTCGCCGGGTCATCGACCACGACGCTGATGCGGGCACGGTACTTTTCGTCCGCTTCCGTGCGCTGGAGCGTAGTAAGGGTGTTTCCCTCCATGGCCTTGTCCACGTCCTGGGTGGCGGGAGTCTTGGAAGGAGCCACGAGCTGCCATTTGGCGTCGTCGTACTCGAAGTAGTAGGGACGGCCCGCTTCCTTATAGAGAGCGCAAATACCCGGGACGCTGAAGACCGCGGCGAGAAACACAATCGCTTTCATGGGCAAGGTAAGTAGCACCGCCATGCCCGATCTGTCGAGGCGAGCGACAAAAACGCCCTTTTCGAAGGGTCGGCGTACACCCCGGGGGACCGTACACTAAAGGTGTACGCCCGGCCCCCAGCCTGGGGCCCCCGCCGCGTCGGGGTCTATTCCCCGAGGATTCCTGTACAGCTTGTTATCACCCCAAACGTATTCTGCTGTGTATACCGCCAGTTGCCGGGCCCGGTTCAAGCACTTGTGTGCTCTTGCGGTGGGCACACCACTTGCTACTTCATGTGGACGGGGGATTCTTAGTTCACGTCGGTTCCATCCATTCCAAAGCTCACGTCTGTTCCGCTCACGTCGACTCGAATTCGATTTCGCAAATGACAGGTCCGATCCGGGTTAGGTGACAGGGGGGGTTCTTGAAGATTCTATTTTTGTCCTTGATGGCGGTACTCACGCTTTTTTCCACTTCGCTTTCCTACGCGGAAACCGGCGACTCCGACACGCCGGAAGATCTGGCGATGCGCACGAAGGACGCGAAGGCGGTCGCGGACATCCGCGCTCACCTCGAGGCGACGTACCTCGGCGGAAGCGGTGTCTCCGCGGACCAGAACGAAGGCATGCGGGCTTACATCAACTGGCTCATGTCGCCTCTCGAAAACCTCGTGAACGAAAAGAGCATGACGAGCAACCTTCGGTTCAAGCCGATCGGCGGCCCTTCGGGCTCCGGTAAGACGAAGGTCGGGCGCGAGTTCGCCCAGATGGCCATCAAGGCGGGTCTTCTCACGGAAAAGCGCTGGCACTACCAGCAAGGCGAAGAAGACCAGAACATGGAGCTCAGCAAGATCGAGGATCTTGCTTTGCCCGAACAGCAATTGAAGGAGTACGGAAGCACCAATCGTTACTCTCACGTCCGTGCCCGCCACTTGGCGACGTACGCCGTGGTGCAGTTCGACGAGGCTTCTCACTTCGGCCTGCCGCCGAAGGACCTTGAAGAGGCTTACCAGCTCGAGCTCGGCAAGCTCATCGCGAAGGTTAAGGCGAAGGGCGAAAAAGTTGCGGGATACACCACCCAGGGAGCGCCCCCGCCGGCGCCGGACCAAGCGCACTTCATGAAATCCGTGGAAGGCAGCACCTCGGGAGAAAAGGTCTTGGACCAAAAGGCCTGGGCGATGGCGCTCGCGGAACACGACAGCGCCCGCCTGGAATGGGAGCTCAAGAACTCCATCCAGCAGTACTCCCACGACGAGTCCGTGGAACGCACGGTAACCCGTCTGAAGAACAAGTACGAGCGCATGCGCCAGGAACGCAAGGAAATCACCCGCCTGATGAAAATGATTTGGCAGGCGGCCTCCGGCGGCAAGTACATGGCGACGGCCGAACGGGCCGAGTCGGCGGAGCACAAGGAAATCCTGAACGCTAGCAACAAGGCGATGACCGATTTCCGGGCGAAGTACATTCATCAGCCGCTCTTCAAGAACATCTTCGAGCGCTTCCGTCAGATCAACAAGACGGACGCGGAGATCAAGGACATCAACACTAAGATCGAGCAGATCGAGAACCATGCGGACGAGCTGGAATCGAAGATGAAGGAGCACCAGCAGACGAAGCAGGCCGAGATCGATGCGATAAGCAAAGCCGGCCTTCGCAAGATAAGCGACTTCCAGGGTTTCGATCAGCGCTCCATCGAAGCGTGGATGCGGGATAAGAAAATGGTCGATGAAGTGGGCCGCGTGGACGGCCGGTTCGCCGCGAATCCCGAGCTCGTCGAGCGGATGATTCGGGAAATTTCCGAAAAGCCGGACTTCTACCGCACCTACGACCTCGGTTACAAACCTTCGGCGGATCCGGAGAACCCGGAGGTTCCGAAAGGCCTGCTTGCGACGATCACCGGCTCGGGACCGAGCGCGGAAGATTTGCGCATTCGTGAACTCTCGAAGCGCCTGCGGGACAACGTGCTGACGCATTACCGCAAGGAGCTCGACGATGCCATGAGCGGCAAGAAAGAAGCGCTTTCGGCGGAGGTCAAGAAATTGGAGGCGGAAATCGCCGCCCTTCGCGCCCAGCCAACGCCCCTTCTATTCAAGATCAAGGTGCTCGAGGCCGAGAAAGAAAAGATTCTGAAGCCGGTCAAGGCGTACGGCCTCACCGCGAAGGAAATCGAGCAGGAGGACCGCACGAAGTCTCGTGAAGGACTCATTCAGGAGTACGCGGAACTTCTCAGAGCCCACAACGAACGGACCGCGGCGGCGGCGAGTACCGCGTCCGCCCGATTTGAAATCAACAAGTTCGTGAGTTCCATCGATGAGGATCTTTTGGAATCCAAGTTCCCGGAGTTTTACAAACGCCTGAAGGATCTCGAGATCAACATCGATAAGTACATCAAGGACCTCAAGGCCACCGACGACGTCATGATCAAGTTCAACCAGCTGATGCGCATGGACCCCGAGTTCGCGCGCGAACTGGTGTTCGACGCCGTCGTGAAGAAAGGTTACCAGTCGGAGACCATCGAGCTGGGTAACATCAACGTCGCGATGATGATGAACTACCGGCCCGCGGAGCAGGAAGTGAACAAGGTCCTGCAGGTGAAGCGCGCCAACCGCCAGATCATGGGGTTCGACGAGCTTGCCGGCCTCTATAAAGAGCATGTTCCGCCCGATTGGGCCGAGCACTTCTTCAAGGAGCACTTCCCCACGCTGTTCGCGGATCTGATGAACGGATCGGAAGGCAACCCGCAGGCGGTCTGGAGACGTCTGTTCGGCGATACGGGGGCGTTCTTCTTCCATCCGATGAACACTCGTCAGATGGCGAACGCCGTCGAAACGACGATGCAAGCGAAGATGCGCGCGTGGCAAAAATCGTTGCAGACGAAAGGGCTCGACGTGAAAGTGGATCTTTTCATCCACCAAAACGTTCCGGCCGTCTTCGTCCGCGACGAGCTGAACGCGGAGCTCGGCAACAACGTCGTTCTCGAGACGGTCCGTGAGGCCATGAACGGCCTCATCAACAAGCTAAACGTGATGGCGCTCGAAAGCGGAGGAAAGCCCTTCCACGTGAAGCTCGCCCTCGTGAACGAGGGCATGAACGGCGGATTGCAGAACCTGACTTTGCGGTTCTTGCCGCCCGACTTCGACACTCCGGACGGCAGCAAGATCCTCAAAGACACGGACCAGGTTTCCTTCGGCCGAGACTCGACGATTGCCACGTGGTCGCACACGTTCAAGCCGTCGGCGTCGCTGACGGCGGACGCCAACCTCACGCCTCGCATGCGACCGGTCGCGGCAACCATCGACACGAAGAAAGATGGCGCGCCGAAGACCAAGCAGGAGGCCGAGGAACAAAGGGCGCAGAAGGCCGCCGCGGCCGAGGCGGATCGCCTCGCCCGGGAGAAGGCGAAGGCCGACAAGGAAGTGGCGAAAGGAATCGTGAAGGAGCGCATCGCCCGCGGCGTGGATCAGGAAATCGCCCAGGCCAAGCTGGCGCTGGCCACCGAGCGCGCGGAACTGCTCGCCAGTGTGGAAAAGGCCAAGGCGGAAGCCGTCGCGGCGCACATTGCGGCCGAGCAGCAGGCCGCGGCGAACGCCGAAGCGGCGCGAGTTGAAGCGGCGAAAGTCGCGGAAGCCGACCGCCAGAAGCGGTGGGGCGAAGTGGTCGCGTCCAGAAATATAGCGACCAAAATCTGTCTCGCGGCCTGGGCCAAGATGTCCGGTGCGGACGTCACCAAGATACCGGATAGCTTCCGATAAGTTCAAAAGTGTTCGAGAACAACCTGTCAGGGGACGGCGGGCGAAAGTCCGCCGTCCCTGTTTTCGTGGGCGTCACTTCGTGCAAACGGCGATGTAGATCTCGGGGTCGCTTCCGGCCGTCAGAGGTTTAGGCACGTGCCGCTCCCGCCCCTCCCAAGGCAAAGTAGGAAGTCTGGATACCCGGTGCGCCAGCAGCGCCGCCTTCGGCAGGCGGCGCCCGAGCGAGCAAAGCATCCGGCGGTATCCCGTGAAATAGAACGTCTGTCCGTACCAGGCGATCTCCCGGAACTTCGCCCGAAGCAGGCGATCGAACTCGGCGAGATCGTACTCGCGGACGTGAAACGGATTGACCGGCTTGTCGTTCAGGGTCGTGCCCGGATCGAACAGGTCCCGGTTGGGGGTCGAACAGATGAACTTTCCCCGCGGCGAAAGAATCCGCGCCACTTCGGAAACGAAAGCGGCATCGTCGGGTATGTGCTCGATCGTTTCGAATGAGACACATACGTCGAAGCTCTCAGCGCCGGCGGGCAGCTTGGTCACATCCGCTACATGAAAACGTGCCTTGCCTTCGGTCCCGTACTTCTCGCTGGCGTTCTTGATCGCTGCCGGGGACAGATCGAAGCCGTCGACGCTCGCCGCTCCCCCTTGCCGCGACAACATATCGGAGCCGTAACCTTCCCCGCAGGCCACGTCGGCTACCCGGAGTCCCTCGACGAACTGTTGGGCCCAAGCGTAGCGGGTCAGATGCTGATGGCGCACCCAGGGGGGAAGCCACTGGGTAAAGGTAAACCGTTCGGCCTCCTCACTCATGTTCCCGTCCTTGTTCGCATCGCCTTCTCCAAAAGCGGCTGGGCGGCCGCCGGCTTTCTCAGGAAGAAGCCGGCGCGATCGCCGCGCCCTTCCCGGTTGAGCCGAGCGGCTCGGCGGGCGAATTCCCGTAACTCGCGGACACTGAAGATCGAATGGCGTTTATTGACATAGTACGACCGTTCCGAGGTGTAGGGAATGTCCCGGCGGTATTGTTCGCTCGCCCAAAATTGCTCCAGGTTCGAATCGAAGACGATCCTTTCCACTTCGAGACCAGCCCGCCTCGCCGTGATTTCGAAGGAGCGTCTGGAGTGCACAATCAGGTGACGGGGAGCATCCAGGGCGAAAAGATTCTCTTGGTACTCGTCGAACGGAACGCAATCGATGAGCGGAATCCGCACGAGGATTCGCCCTTCCGGAGTGAGCAGATCGGCGGCCGCCTTCAGAACCTCGTCGTGTCGCTCCATGTGTTCCAGCGAATGGTGAAACATGATCAGATCGAAGCGCTCCTCCGTCGACTCGCGAAAGGGGATCAGGCCTTGCTTCAAGATTTGTAGGCCGTTGCGATAGCTCAGATCCCGCTCGATGAAAAGATCGAGCCCGAGTACGCGCCGAAAGCCCGCCTGTTTGAAACAGTAAGCGATGGACCCGCTTCCGCATCCCACATCGAGGATCGACGCCTTGCGGGTCAGCTTCGCGTGGCTCAGCATGTCCACCACGATAAAACCGAAATTCAGTTTGGCCATCGCCCGCCGGGGGAAACCGAGGATGGCATTCTCACTGAAAAGCAGCCGGCGGACGATCGGAGCGAAAAAGCGAAGGCCGCCGTAAAATACCCGCCTTGGGCCGCTGAAAAACGGAGCAAAGGAATAGTAGTCTTTCGGGTAATGGCGGCCGAGATCCGCCGGCACCTGGGAGATTTGAGCGCACCCGCAGTCGCCGCAAAGGAAATAGGGAAACACTTCCCGGGTGCCGAACTGCATCTCGCGAACGAGCAGCTCACGGTGCTCGCCCTTGCTTTCGCAAACGCGGCAGATGTGCGTCGAATTGGACATGGCCACTGGAAATAATAGCAGGGAGTCCACGCCGCTCGGGAGCTTTACTTCGCGAGAGCCCGCGTCGAAACTTCTCCTTGTGGTGAAAGCTTGAAGCGACGGCTGATTGTCAGTCCCCTCGGGGACCGCCTGGGAAGTCCCGGGTGGCGCTCCTGGTTCTCCCAGCCAGACGCCGCCACGTTCGATCTCGTCGTTCTATATTTCGGCGACAAAATGGCCGAAATCCCGCCAGCCAAGCAAATCATTTCGCAGAAGGGAACGAAGTGGCACCTGGTCGCCGATTCAATCGATCGGAAGGTTTTGGATTTCGCCGGCTACGATAGCATCTGGTTCCCGGACGAAGACATCGATCTAAGCACCAACGACGTTAACCGGCTCTTCGAAATATTCGAAACCCACAAGCTCAGCATCGCTCAGCCGTCCATACGAAAGGGCGACCTTTCCTACCTCTCGACCATCCAAAAACCCTGGTTTGTTTTTCGGCGAAGCCACTTCGTCGAAGTGATGTGCCCTTTGTTCTCTAGATCCGCAATCGAGCAATGCATTCCCTTTTTCAAGCGAAACGTTTCGGGCTGGGGCATCGACTTGCTGTGGAGCCACCGCTTCGGCGCGGATCGGATGGGCGTCATCGACGAGGTGCCCGTCGTGCACACGCGGCGGATGATGACCGGACAGCTCTACAAACAGCTCTCGACGGGCGGAGTCAGCCCGGAGCAAGAGCTCGTGGGGATAAACCAGGTCTTGCCCGCCGGTTTCAAGTTTCGGATGTTCCTCTACGTCTTTGGCCTGCACTTCGATTCGGGACTCATCTCGGACAATGCCAGGCGTTTGGACCGGCAGCTTGCGTTGCGATTCTGGTGGGTGAAGAGGGCCATTTGGGCCGCCTATTGGAAGGCCCGCCGAAGGACGGTTGCTCGGGTGCGCGGGATTAGAGAAAGAATCCAAGCAAAAATGGTAGCTGGGGAGGGACTTGAACCCCCGACCAAAGGATTATGATTCCCTTGCTCTACCGACTGAGCTACCCAGCCTCATGAAATTGCCCCACTTTTTAGCCCATCCTCCGGGCATTGTCCAACCTCTAAAAAGACCCCTCTATATAAGGTGGCGGGAGTCGCGCCCACGGAAGCTGAAATTCCCTCCATTTTTGACCGAACCCGGCCGTGAGGCTGTTTCGTAAAACACGAAGACACCTCAATTTCGATTTAGACCGTGGTTTCAGCCAGTTCCGCAATTGTGAAAAAGGCTTCACTAGCTGCCCTATGTCCCGGGGCATAAAATGTAATTAATAGCCGTTTTCCCGTGTGGAAGCTCCCCGTTGTTCGTTGCTTGAAGTTTCCTGTGATTGCTCCCTTTCGGAGAGAGATCTCCTTCAGCTGAATCTACAGAACGCCTAATTGCGGAACGTATTTCGAAGGCGCGATGAACCACCCGATCAAAATTCTAGCCCTGTTGCTGATCGTCGCCTGCCTTTGCTCGCCGACAGCGCGCGCCGAGCGTCTGAGCGGCGGCAACGGCAACGGCGGTGGCGGAGGCAGCGGGTACGGCGGTCACGGCGGTTCGAACTTCAACACTACGCCGAGCGACGATCCTCCGCGGCGCGACCACATGGACGTCTATTCCGATCTCTACGGCTTGGGCAGCAACCTGCCCGGCCTCATGGAGATCACCCTTCCCAACGGCGACACCGTCACCCTCCAGTGCATCGTTACCAGCACGTTGCGCACCAGCTGCCACATCTCCTCCGAATCGATCGCTCTTTTCCAGAATGGAGAGCTCGACTCGAACGCGGTCAGCAACGGCGTTGCGGTTCTGGAGATTCCCAATACCCTGATGATGCTGCCGAACATCGGCGGTGGCCCGGGCAAGAAGTTCTTCTCCAACAAGCCCACTTTCGTCACGAACACCGCGTGCCCGAAAAGATCCCGGGAGAATCTCAATTTCCTCTACATCCACAAGAACAGCGGCGTCGGCTTCGGATCGTCGAGCGCCATCGGCGGCCGAGCCGAGTACAACGCCAGCCGGGCGCCGACCCAAGGCCTTCGCACCACGCACATTTTCGGCCTCAATGGAATGACGAGCATATCGGTCAACAACATCCCGGGTACTTGTATCAACGGTATTCAGGATGCGACCAAGGGTCCCACGCCCAACACCCGCGGCCTCGTCTACTACAGCGAAGACAACATCAGCCTCATGAAGTCCAGCAACGATTCGACCATCCTGACGATGCCCGAATTCGACCTGGTGAATCCGGTTCCCGGCACGGGCACCCGAATGGGCAATAAATTCGGCGGCCAATTCTACATCGGCGCCTCCTTTTACGGTAACGACGCCGACGGCAATTCCTTCTATGGAAACCAAACTTTCAACACCCGCCAGCTCGACATCGAATCAAGTGGAGACGGCCTGACCTACTGGATCCGCCCGATCATCAACCTCGAATCGGGCGCGCCGGATCTTACCAGCCAAGGCTGGGTGGAAACCCTGGAAGTCGGTCCGTACAATCCCACGACCGGGCTTTCGGAAGGCACCGACCTCAATACGCCGAACAAAGGCTTCACGATGATGACCCTGGTGCGCCGGGAAGCCGACGGAAGCCAGTATGGCGGCGCCCAGATCGGCGAACGCCGCCTGATGAACTGCACCCACTATTTCAATCCGGAAAAGGGACCGACTTTCACCTGCACCGGCCAGGCCGCGCTGGACCACAGAGTCTCTTACACGCTCATCGCGAGCAGCCCGATCGTCACCCCGGACAGCCCGACCTCCTTCGAGGTTGAAGCCGCCGCGGGCGGAAACCTCCACGCCATCTGGGTGGACACGAGCGCCGGTGAAGAAGGCTTCGACCTCGAGATCTCCGGTACTGGCTCCGCTCCGTGGGTGGGCCTCGGACAGCAACCGGCGAACAGCTCGGACGCGCTGATCGACGCGGGTCAGCTCGCGCAAGTTACGCCGTCCGAGAAGACGCCTACGCTTTACGGGTTCCGTCTCCGTTCGATCGGCCGAAACGGCCGCCACATGCTTGAGCCGGACGGCACTTCGCACTGGGAAACCGCGTGGGGCGACACCGCGGGCTGCAATGGCTGCCCTGGAATTCCCGTTCTCATTTCGGCCACGACTCTTTCGGAGACCGAAGTTCAATTGGTCTGGAACCATCAAGCGAGCGACTGGGCAAACGTAGAGTACTCGATGGACGGCCGAAACTGGACTCCCGCCACCGCGTTGAGCTTGGACGCGTCGGGCTTCGGCGTTGGCACGATGTACACCGTGACCGGTCTCTCGCCGGGAACCCTCTACTATTTCCGCGTCATCGCTCTGAACGATCCGGTGGTGGAGGGAGATATTCCTCCGCACTCCACGTCGAACAGCCTGTCGGCGACCACCCAGCCCCCGAAGCTCACCGGTCCGTGGAATCTCGACGCCACCGGCACCGTGAACGGCGTCCTTTTGACCTGGAACATCATCCCCGTGGCCGGCTCGGAAGTCGTGGTGGAGAGAAGCCCCAACAACGTGCAGTGGACCGAAATCGAAGGGAACCTCCCGGCGAACGCCACGAGCTATAACGACAACTCGGTCGACAACAATACTTATCTGTTTCGCATCTACACCCGCGTTCCGGGAACTAACCCGTTACAGCGTAGCCCGTACGTCGGCCCAGTATCGGCGGCGAAGATCGCACCGCTGACCATCCCGATTCCGTTTGTAGCCGGTTGCGACGATACGATTCTCTACGCGAACTTGGTTCAGAGCCAGGACTACAAGATCGTCGTCAACGGGGCCTCCTACTCCACCCCGGGTGGCAAAGCCGATTTCTCCGTGGCCCGCCTCAACATCAACGGCTCCTACGACACCAGCTTCAACGGAGAGGGCCGCGTCCTGGTGGATTTCAACGGCGGAACCGACGAAGGCTACGGTGTCGTCATGCAGAGCGACCGTAAGCTCGTGGTGGCCGGCCACGCCGAAACCAGCGCCGGCAGCGGAATCTACGATCTCGCCATCGCTCGTCTCAACCCGAACGGCTCCTACGACGACTCCTTCGGAGGGGACGGGAAGATCACCATCGATCTTGGGGGCAACGACAAGATTTACGGCATGGCCCTCCAGGGGGACGGAAAGTTCGTCTTAACCGGAAGCCGCAACGGCGTCGTCATCGTCACGCGCGTGAACTCGAACGGTTCTCTGGACACGGACTTCGGCAGCGGCGGAGTGACTGAAGTTCCGTTCAGCCCCTATCCGAACGTGTTCGGCACCTCGGTCGTGATTCAGTACGACGGCAAGATCGTAATCGGCGCAAATCCGGCCAACGGAAACATGGCGTATTCGTTCGGCGTCGCCCGCCTGACTTCCGACGGCGATTTGGATCCGACGTTCGGCTCGGGCGGCATGATTTACGACCCCACACGAGGACCGGTCGATAGCGTTGCTCTTCAGTACGACGGGGCCGCCTACCTCGATTCAGAGCGCCGAATCGTGGCGGTCGGTACGACGTTCGACACCGACTTCAATGCCACCCGCTTCGACAACTCCGGCAACCTCGATACGGCTTGGAATGGAAACGGCCGCGGAACGCTCTCCGGCCCGGGCACCATGAACGGCGGCGGAATCGCCATCCAAAGCAACAACAACATTCTCGTCACCGGAAAAGTTTCGTTTACCACTCTGGATCTCGCCCTCGGGCGTTACATTACGGCGGACGGCACGGCGGATGAGACGTTCGCCGGTACAGGATCCGTCTCGACTGACTACGGCTACACCGAGGTCGGCGAGGCCTTGGCGTTGCAGCTCGGTAAGGGAATTACCGCCGGCTGGATTTACAACGGCGCGGCCCGCAAGGGCTTGGTCACTCGTCACACGACTTACGGCGCTCCGGATACCACCTTTGGTAGCCAGAGCATCGCCGTGCTCGATTTCCACCCGAATTGCCCGACGCCGACCCCGACCCCGACGCCGACGGCCACTCCGACCGCGACCCCCACTCCGACCGCGACGGCCACTCCGACCGCGACCCCGACGGCCACCGGTTCGGCTACGCCCACGCCGACCGGCACCGCGACCCCGACGGCCACCGGTTCGGCTACGCCCACGCCGACCGGCACCGCGACCCCGACGGCCACGGCTTCGGCTACGCCGACACCGACCGCGACGGCCACTCCGACCGAGCCGCCCTGGGGAGAAGCGTGCGACGCCCCGAACGTATGTACCAATCCGTGGGACGGTAACAAAGACTTCCCGCCGGTGCTCACCGCCGGATGCCCGAATTATCTCGGCGATCAGAACGGCTTCGGTATCTGCGGCTTCATCGGCGTGAACGACGGGTCGACGGCGTGCGGAGATTTCGCGGCCCTCGAAGCTTGCTTGCAGGCCGAGTGTAACGCGGGCTGCGACATCGCCTGCGACCGCAACCTCACCGGCAAGCAAGTCGGTTGCGACAGCGGCGGCGGACCGAACTCCTGGTGCTACCCGGTCGGCAACTACGTCTGTAACGACGGCGGCGGACCGAACCTCCAATTCATCGCCGGCCCGGCCGCGTTGATCGTGCAAGTCGGCGTCGCCCCCGGGTTCGCGGTCGGCCGCTGGATCTTCGAGAACTTCGGTAACCGCGCCGCCTTGAACGTTCAATGTCAGGACCGCGACTGGTACCTCGAAGGCATCGAAGTGTTCCTTGGAGTCTGGCCGCCGGCCAACGCTCCGCTCGGCTGGTGGCATGCTCCGGCCGGATCGCGCAACTGCACCGGTACCGACGAGCCTGCTTATCTCCCGGGCAGCCTGAACCCCGGCCACCTCTTGAACGACAACTTCCCGATTTTCGTGGGAACCACTGTACCGAAGGCCGATGGTATCCCCACTTTCGTGGACGGCTTGGGCAACCCCACCGGCATGGGCGCCGACGAAGGCTTCTTCGATGCCGTTTGCCAGCCGACCGAGGAAGGCGTGAGCAGCGCTCCGGCCATGCTCCTCTACGATCGTTACGACCCGGCCAACATCGCGTATCCGGGCTTCACGAGGACGGCGAGCCGGGCCGCCCAGTGCATCGGCTTCTGCTTCGGAGATCCGGATTGGTTCGTTCTTCCCCCGGCCAACCCCTGGGCCAATAAGATTCAGGCCGGCCAGTGCGGAGCCACCGGCACGTGGTCGTTCATTAACTTGAACGCGGGTTGCCCGGTCCACAACGTCTTCTGCGATAACCAATCGCTGCCGTGGATCCAGGTCTTCAATGAAACGTTCTGTACGAACGCCCCCTACAATCCGTTGGGCGGCGGAGCCGATATCTTGCCCGGCGGCTGGGGAAGCTACCAAGCCCGTTGCTGCCCGCCCGCCAATGCGAAGAACAACGACACGTTTTCCGGTACGGCCCAGCTCGAATGGGCCGGGGCCCTGGGCAAAGGCCAGCTGCTCGACGGACCCTACATTTGCACCGCCGGCCGTGGCGTTCCGCTCGGCGCGGGCCCCATCGCCCTCGGCGCTGTAAATGAAGGAGAATGCTTGCCCGGTGTGGCGGACGTCGGCAACGCCGAGCCCGGCTTCGGTAACGTCGCGCTCACCGTCACGCCGTCCGCTGTGATTTCCGCGAAAGACAGCAGCAACGGCGCGGACGCGGGCTGGCAACTCGCTGGCGAGTGCTGCTTCAGCGACGCCGGCACCAAGGTTTACACGATCGGCGACGCGGACGACACGTCGATTGCGGCCACGGTCACCTTCACTTGTACGCAAAACTCTCCGTCGCCGTCGCCGTCCTCGGAGCCGTCGAGCCCGCCCTCGGAAGAACCGAGCCCGTCGGGTGATCCCTGTGGAGACACGGGAACCGAGATTACTGACTGTATGACGGCCGGATACGAATACGATTACATGACTTGCTCGTGCCCGTACCCGACCACCGAGCCGAGCCCGGAGCCGTCTGTGGAGCCTTCCATAGAGCCGAGCCCGGAGGGAGGCGCGTGCAACAGCTCTTCCGACTGCAGTGAACCCCTCCCTTATTGCTGCATAACTATCGGCGGCAGCCCTGGCGTTTGTACCGACGGACTCAATATGTGCGATCCGGTACCGCCGAGCCAACCGCCCTCGGCCGAGCCGAGCACGGAACCTTCGACCGAACCGAGCACCGAACCCTCGACCGAGCCGAGTCCGTCGCCGCTGGTCTGCGGCCCTTACGAACACGACGCGGGCGGAAGCTGCGCTTGCGATTATCAGCCGGCCTACGGCGGCGGATGCTGCGGACCCGATACGACGGGCGAATCGTGCTGTGACACGCTCACCGTCGCCCTATGCTTGGATGGCAACAACGATGGAACTCTGGATGGAATTCCGATCACCGTAGGCGGGATCTGCGATTGTATTCCAATTGAAAGCCCGAGTCCGATCCCGACCCCGAGCGCGGAGCCTTCGACCTCATCTGCCCCGTCACCGCCGCCAAACTGTACGCTCAATCCGCGCAGCGTGAATTCCGGGGATAACCCCGGCGATGAATGCTGCGCGCCCGGCGAAACCTCCGGAGGGCTCGGTTTGGGATACTGCTGCGTGGAATCTGTCGCGAACCAATGCGCGACAGACGGATACACTTACGACTACGCCACGTGCTATTGCCCGTATCCGTCCGCCTCTCCGTCGCCCACCGCTTCGACCGAGCCGTCGACTGAGCCGAGCCCCGAAGGTGATCCTTGCGGTGACACGGGTAGCGAAATCACAGACTGCATGGCAGCCGGTTACTCCTACGACTATATGACCTGCTCGTGCCCGTACCCGACGACCGAACCGTCCACCGCG
>CAZZHG010000035.1:27204-45709 GCA_964653655.1 uncultured Pseudobdellovibrionaceae bacterium | reverse complement strand
TGGCCCGAACTTCTCGCGCGGGTGGAAAAGGAGACGGGTCTTCCGGTTTATCTCATCGGCGCCGCCTCCGACGGAAAGCTCGAGGGCATTCCCGATGAGCGTCAGCTTCAGGGAAAATTCGCCCTCGGCCAATCCGGTTACTTCCTATCGCGCGCGGCGGGTTTTCTCGGCAACCACAGCGGTCCGGCTCACTGGGCGGCGGTGCTCGGAGTCCCCACGGTTTCCATTTTCAGCGGCCATTCGCTCGCTTCCGAGTGGGGCCCCGTGGGAAAAACTTTGATCCTGAGTCTCGAAACGGCGTGCACTCCCTGCCACCGCCGTTATTGCCCCGGTTACGGGATCAAGTGCCTCACCGAGCTCACTCCCGATCGCATCGGCCGGGACGTGGAGCTATTCTTCGAAAATTCCTGGCGCCCGCGTAGCAGTCCGCGCCCCGGCGGTTTCGCCGGCAAAGAACCTCGTTTGGAAGTCTGAACCCTTCGTCGTCCCAGGAGCGGAGCGACGTGGGACCCTTGGCTAAGGCTTGGCTGATCCCGTCGTTATCCGCCTTTACGAGGCCAAAGGTTCCTCGGCTCGCTTCGCTTGCTCTCGGAATGACGGAGGAGACTACGCGTTTCCAGGGGGGAGTTCTGATGGGCGCGGGCTATCTAATGACACCGGCTCGCCCGAGCCCAGCCGGTTCTGGTACATCTCGTTCACGATGCGCACTATGCCGCGCTTGAAGTTTTCTCTCGTGAACTTCTCCGCCTGGCGCCGGCAAGCTTCCGGCTTGTAATGCGTGCGGGTCTTTTCGAAATCCAGGATGGCATCGCAGAGCCCATCCACCGTTTGCGGCTCGAAGAGAAGCCCCGTTACGCCGTCGACGATGGTTTCGGTCGCGCCGCCCGAACCGTAGGCGATGACCGGAGTTCCGCAGGCCATCGCTTCGAGCGGAGTGATTCCGAAATCTTCTTCGCCCGGGAAAAGGAACGCCTTGCAGCCGGTGTAAAGCTCCCGCAATTTGTCGTCGCTGACCTGTCCCAGGAATTTCGTTTTCGGCCCCGCGAGCCGTTTCAGCTTGCGGGAGTGCTGGCCCGAGCCGACCACGAGCAGCGGCCGGTTCAAACGGTTGCACGCTTCGATGGCCAGATCCACCCTCTTATATGGAGCGAAGGCGCCCGCCGTGAGGTAGTAGTCGCCCGCTCTCACGTGCGGGTCCGGCCGGTACGCCTCGGTGTCGGCGAAGGGATGCAGGACATCGCTGTCGCGCCGATAAACCTTCTGGATTCTCTCCCGGATGAAGTGCGAGAGGCTGATGAAGCGATCCACTCGGTTCGCGCTCTGGGCGTCCCACATCCGCAAATAGTGCAGGAGCGGCGAGACCAGGGGCTGCGCCTTGCCGAAATATTCGTTCGCCTGATCCCAGGCGTAGCGCATCGGCGTGAGGCAGTAACAAAGGTGGAGAGCGCCGGGGCTCACGAGCACACCCTTTGCCACGCAGTGGCTCGTCGATATCACGAGATCGAAGCCGGTCAGATCCAGGCTTTCCACGGCCATCGGCAAGAGAGGCAGAAGATAGCGGTAATATTTTTCGGAGCGAGGAAGTCTGCCGAGATTCGAAACGTGAATCGGGTGGCTCTCGATGACCCGGCCGACCGAGCCGGGCTTGTGAAAGAGCGTGAAGATTTCCGCGTGGGGGTAGAGCTCGCAAAAGGCCTCGAGCACCTTTTCGCCGCCGCGGTAGCTGACCAGCCAGTCGTGAACGAGAGCTACGCGATGTGGATTGGAATTGGCGGCCATCAGTATGCGTTCCTGTTCACGAAGCCCCGGAACAAAGTGAGCGCCAAGATCTTCAAGTCGAACAAGTGGGACCAGTGCCCGATGTAAAACAAATCGTACCGGATTCTTTCCTCGAGCGAAGTGTCCCCGCGCCAGCCGTTCACTTGCGCCCAGCCCGTCACGCCGGACTTCATCTTATGGCGGAGCATGTACTTCGGAATCTCTTCCTTGAACTGATCGACGAAGACCGGCCGCTCGGGCCGCGGGCCGACGAGGCTCATGTCGCCCCGGAGAGTGTTGTAGAACTGAGGAATCTCGTCGAGGCTCGTCTTTCGCATCCAGCGGCCGAGGGGAGTCGTGCGCTCGTCGTTTTCCTTCGCCCAAACGGGTCCGGATTCCTCTTCCGCGCCGAGCCGCATGGAGCGGAACTTGTAACACTTGAAGAGGCGGCCGTTCGCGCCGAGCCGGACCTGCGAATAGAACACGGGGCCTCGGGAAGTGAGCTTCACTAGGATAGCGAGCACGAGAAATACCGGAGCGAAGAGTACTAGCAGCGCCACCGAGCCGACGAGGTCGAAGGTGCGTTTGAAGAACCGGTCGGTCATCGACATGGGCGGCCGGTTGAAAGACAGAAGCGGGATGCCGCACTCGGAGTCCGCCTGATAGGTGAACGTGCTGTCGCGGCCGAAGTCGGGGACCACCTTTATGTCGACGAGCTCCCGGGAAAGTTCCTGCAGCAAGGTCGCGTACTGATTTTCCTCGTGGGGAGGAAAGGAAATCACTACGGAATCGACGGAGCCGATCCCTAGAACCTGTCCCAGCCGATCGAGGCCGCCGAGATAGGCGACGCCTTCCGGGCCCCCTTTGGGACCGATGCGGCCGAGCCACTCGATGGGGTAGGGATTGGCGGCTTGAATCTTCGCGACGTACATCGAAAGCAAATCGCCGTACCCGACGAGTAGTACGCGCACGCGCCGGATGTGGCCGAGAGCCGTCCGCCAGACGGCGTGAAGAAGTAGACGCTCTGCGACAAGGGCAACGATAATCGACAGGGCGAACACCGTAAGATAGCCCCGGGACACGTGATAAATGCCCGCGAAGTAGAGGAGGGACACGAAAACCAGGGTTCCCAGAAACGCCCCCTGGGCCACTTTCTTCAGCGGACGGAATCCGAAAGGAATGCGGTCGGAGCGGTAAGCCCCGACGATATGAAAGACGACGGAGAAAACAATCACCAGAGGAAGCGAGGCGTCACGGTAGCGATCGAGCTCCGGAATTCCCTTCGGAGTGGGAATCCACGTCGATTGAAAGCGAATAAGCCAGGAGAGCCGCCACACGAGCCAAACGGCGAGGGCGTCGGCAAGCTTTACTGCCGTCGCATAGAGGAAAAAAGCCTTCGCGTAATTCATGCTGGCCATCCCGTAGGATTCGCGGGGCGTTGCCGACGAGAATGGCCGACGAAGTTTAAGGACTGGCAGTGCATTGCAATGGCCCGAAGTTAACCATGAAGGCTTAACTGCCAACAACCGCTTTTTTATTTGATTCGCCAAGTGAAAAAACTATAATAATAAGGTACTTAGGTTCCAGCTCAGAACGGTACTGATCCCCAGGAGGCGACGTGACCAAATCCGAATTGATCGAGCACTTGGCCCGAAAGGCAAATCTTACGAAGAAGAAGGCCGAGGAACTGGTCAACACCATCTTCGACGCGTTTTTCATGGCGATGGTGAAAGGGGACCGCATCGAAATCCGCGGTTTCGGTAGCTGGTTCGTGAAGAGCTACAAATCCTACGTAGGCCGTAATCCCAAGACCGGCGCGGACGTTTTCGTTCCCGAGAAGAAGCTGCCTTTCTTCAAGGTCGGTAAAGAACTGAAGAAGCGCATCGACTCGTAAAAAAATTTTTCCCAACCAAATAAAAAAGCGGGGCCCCCAAGGGAGCCCCGCTTTTTATTTTCTTACAATCAGATCGAAGAGCCGGCCGTCGCCGACGTCTTGATGAGAAAGTGCATGGTGGCCGCGCCGATGGCGGAGACCAGAAGGAACGTCACGATGCTGAAGGCGCCGTAGTTGTTCGGAGCGATCATGCAAAAGAGCATGGGCCCGGACAGATACGTGTTCGTGCGCGAGAAAAAAAGCGCCCGCTTGGCGAGCGCCGGCATCTCCGGCGGGCTCTGTGCCGCTTTCGTCCAGCCGATAATCCGCTTCTGCGCCGGCCAGATGATGAACCACACGTTGAACCACATGATGGTTCCCAGCAGCGCTCCCAGCAAAATCCAAATCGCGCGGCCGCTCAGGTTGCCGTCGCCGTCGAGCCACATGTTGCCGTGGCCGTATTTCAGAAGAAGAAGGACGAGGCCGATGACGAACGTGGTCATGGCGCCCCAACGGAACCACCAAAGCGCCCGGGGCAAGAGCTCCGGGTTCACCGCGGGCTTCATCTCTTTCGCGAGTTTTCCCTGGAAGGGAACGTTCACGAAATTGAAAAAGTAGAGAAGCCCGATCCACGTGATGCCCGCGAGGATGTGAATCCAGCGCAGGAAGAAAATCGTATTTGAGAACCAATCGTCGATAGCCATCAGCAATCCCCCCAACAAAAACAGTAAACAAGGACCCTTAAAGTGCGGCCATTTCACCACTCTATGTGGTTGAAGGCTATCTTTTTTTGCCTGTCGCGGGCTCGTATTCTCCTCTCCTTTTCCAACAGCCGGGGACGCCGAGCACCCGGTGAATACACGTCGGAAAGAGAGGTTAGGGGGGTGTTCTGACAGTGTTCACACCCTGTTGGAAAACTGTCGGCGTTTTAGCCCCACCAATCTTCAACGGAATGAAGATCTTGCCTCGAAGACTGTCAGTAGCGTGACTGCTCTATTTCAAGTGTCTCGAAAATCGTCGGTATAAGAGATCAATCCTTTAGGGCTAATACACTCGGTCTTCACCCCCCTTGGCAGAGTTGATGCACTACTGAGAGTTGAAGGTCATCGCATCAGGGGGAAAAATGCCGTTTCGGGCTAGCAGCAAAATGGAGGGATGGATCAAAAGCATCTCCTTCCTTTGCGCGCTCTCGGCGGTTCCCGCTTTCGCGGCGGGAGAAGCTCTTCAAGGAGCCGCCGCCATCGTCGGCGCCGTGGGAAGCATCGTCGCTCCCGCGATTCAGGCCGCCGGACAAGCGGCGGTCGCCGGCATCCAAGCCGGAGCTTCCGTGGCGATGACCCGGATTGCCGCCGATACCTCCATGTACATTTCGGCTCAGAACTCGCGCGTCGCTCTCGAGCAGACCTGGGCCGCCGAGCGGATCAACGCCTACAACCAATATTCGACGACACAGCGGCTCGACAAACAGCTCACCGCCCTTCGGGAAGCCCGCGAAAGCGCCGCTTCCATCGAGCGGGAACGGCTTAAGAACGAGCGCGAGCTGAACGACATGCGCATTCAGCTCTCCTGGCAGCAGGCGGAAGCCAACTACAAGCTTGCCCAGATGGGTCTCAGCGCCCAGCTGGTCCAGGCGGGGCTCTCCACTGGTTTCATCCGTAAGAACTCCGGAGCGAATCTCACCAACACTCCGATCGGCGGCGCGCCGGTGGGAGGGTTCCTCGGCCAACGGCTTTTATCGTCGATAAGCCCGCCTCCGTTCCGGCCTCCGCTCGCGGTGGCCCGGACGCAGATAGGCCGGCTCCCCGTCGCGGCATCGCTCGCGGGCGGTCTCCGGGTGAATGGTTTCGTACGTGGCTCCTCGGCCGGCAGTCCGGTGCGGGTGGCTTCGGCGGCTCCGATGCTTCAATCGGATCTTGCTAGTTTCCAACAGAGCGTTCCCGCTCCGGGTGAGTCTTACCGGAACGAGGGCCGCTCCAGAGCTAGTGTCCTTGTCGGGGCACAGGGTCATACAGGGTACGCCGTCTCGGGCAGACCGGTCATGGGCCGGCCGAGCGGTAGAGCGTTTGCGGACCGTTAACCCTCTCCCTAGCTTCGTCTAGGGCATAGGCCAACCAGCGAAAATCCAGGCTCAAATCGGTTTAGAAACCCCGGTGTAAAAGAGTCAGACGGAACGAATCCTGAGAATTCCGGCGTTTAGCTCGAAGCGCCCATGGGCACTGTAAAGCCTCTGCAAGTGCCCAAGCTCCAACCAACCCGAAAACCCAATGGGAATGGGCTTTTAAACACAGCTTGTCTACACCCCGGTTGGCAAGGGAAGTGCACTATTGGGGGATAGGAACCTCTGGTTCCACGCTCGATTTCCTGCGGTACGTAGCCTCACATTCCAGCATCAAAGTGTTTCAGTTTTTAGGAATGTAAATGCAACACGGCACCGACATAAAAATCCCGAAAGCGCTTCGCAGATCACTGTCGGTGATCCTTGCCCTCTTGATCTTTATCCAATCCAATCAGGCTGTAGCTATTAGTGCGGAAGGACTCGTGGCCATGCCCGCGGTCCAGGCCATGCTGATCGCCATCGCCAACGTGAACCGCGCGATGCGGGACGCGGCCGAGAACCCGATGGACAAATGGCGTCGGGAAAATGTGCAGACCGCCATCCGTGCGATGCCGGCCGCCATCATCGGACTCGCGGGAGAATTCCAAGCCGGTAAGCTCCACGAAAAAGACTACCCCATGGTCATGGCCATGCTGGGCGGCTTCGTGGACGTGAATGCGGCCGATGCGTACAAGAAGTTTTTGAACAAGCCCAGCGCCGATCTCATTCCGAAGATGGGCAACAGCTTTCCGCAACAATATATGGGCCCCACCAGCAACGGTCAGGGCCACCACCAGTCGGTCGTGTTCGACGACGGTGCTTCTAAAGGTGCTTCCGGCTTGGATCAGTCCGCTATCGCCGAGTCCCCGAATCTCGTGAAGGCCGCGGCCATGAAGGGCATCGGCGAGAAGCAGGACAAGGCCGCCGACTCTCTCGGAGTGATGTTTGACGATGAAGTGAAGAAGTCCAATGAGCCGACGCCGACCGCCGCCCGGACCGCGAAGGTTCAGAGCGGCTCCGCCGTCGCCGAGGACAGCACCATGAGCCGCCTCGAGCGCGCCATGGGCGGCTCGGCCCCGCAGGCCGCTTCCGCTTCTCCTTCTTATGCTTCGGCCCCGGCCGCTTCCACTTCGGGCGGAACCGCCTCGGCGCTGACCAACACGACGATTATCCGCCGCGGTCCCACCGCCGTGGAGAACTCGCTCGATTCCGATTTCTTCGAGAAGGCCGATGCTCCCAAGAAGGGCAAAGCCCGCGCGGACTATCACCTCAAGGTGAAGCCGAAGTACTTCCAGGCGGCTTCCCGTGGAATGCTGCTCGAAGCGATGCTCTTCGAACAATTCGCTCATGCCGAATGTGACGGCGGCTGCGGCGACAAGGGCGGCGGCGGCGGACAAGCCATCGCGCAGATCCTCATGGGCGTCGCCGCCATCATCGCGGCCATCGCGCCGATGGTGGTCGCCGGCATCCAGGCGGAAGCCGAAAAAGATATCGCCCGCACTCAGGCTATGGCGCAAATCGAGATGACCAACATCTCCGCCAATACGTCGAAATTCATTTCGGATCAGAATACGAAGGTCACTCTCGAGCAGACGGCCACCGCCGAGCGCATCAACCGGCTCAACCAGGACGGCGTGAGCCAGCGTCTCGACATGCAGCTCGCCGAGCTGCGGTCCGCTCGCGAAGACGCCGCCCAGCGCGAGAAAGATCGCCTGGCGGAAGAAAAACGTTTGAACGAGGAGCGCATCGCGCTCGCGAAGAAGCAAGCCGACGACAACCTGAAGCTCGCTCGCCAGAGCCTCAACGCTCAGCTGACGCAAGCGGGTCTCACTTCGGGCTTCGGCAACTCCCGCAACTCGACCACCGGCGGTTTGACCTCTACGACTCTCGCGGGCCAAGTGGCGGCGCAGTCGACGGCCGGAACGGCCGCGGGTACGCCTAGCGCGTCCGGAAACGCTTCGGGAGTCGGTGTCGCGGCGAGCGAAAATCGCACCGTCGGCAACCGCATCGACAACCAAGGCTCGAACGGCCTCGGCGTCGCTCTCGGTAATACGAATTCGAACGGATACGGCTCGGTCCCCACGACGTACGCGTCGTCGGGCTCCGCGAGCGCCGGCGGCGGCGCGGGCATCAGCATCGGCGACCGCATCAGCGGCGGCTCGGCGGCTCCCGCTCGCGCGGCGACCGATGGACGGTCCAGACTTTTGAGCTCCGCCACGGGCGGAGGGGTTCCTTCCGCTCCCGGCTCCGCTTCGGCGTCCGGCGGCTCGGGACTTCCGGCCGGGCTCGCGGCTCCGAACGTGGTTTCCGGATCGGCTCCGGGATCTTCGTCCGGCATGCACGGTTTCACGGCGGGAAAACCGCTCGTCGCTTCCGCGAACGAGTCGCGGGCGCTCCAAGCTTTGCTCAACGGCCCCGGTCACCGGGGAATCCGCGGATCCTCGACGATTCAGCGGGTGAGCATCACGAGCGCCGAAATGGCCGCGGCTCAGCCCGTGGTTGCCAGCGGCGGCGGCGACCTCACGAGTTTCACGGAATCGGCCGCGGAGAACACGAGCTTCGCGGCGGCCCGCCGGGTGCGCGTCGAGCTTCAGCCCGAAGCGCCGCCCGAGGAAAAAGCTTTGAACCGGGTTTTGGACACGAACAATTTGCACAATCCGCCCGCTCCGGGCTCCAGCCATTCGGGAGCCACGGCGGACTGAGTTTTTGAAAATCTTCGGGGGGTGGTCGAACAGACCATCAGAGTTGGGGGAAGGCGCGCACCGGGGGGGTCGCGTGCCTTCCCCCGCTTTTTTTTCGCTTCGCGAAAAAAACGTTAAAGTTAACGTTAACTTTAACGTTAATTTGACCCAACGTTATGAGCTACGCGGCCCCGTCCACACTCTGAATACACGTCCAATAAATCTCCAATATCGTCGATATCCTCGAAATTTAGTTTCCTCATTTCCGCTAGTTGCAAAGCGCAGGCTGGCAAGGATTCTGCAATTGAAAGGCTTACGTATTCTTTTGGTCTGCAGCGTGATGAGGCAACTATGAAGAGACCCTTTATCCTCCTGATGTCTTTGGTGCTCGGCTCCCCCGCGCTCGGCGAACACAGCGTGGCCCAGGTGCTCGGCCTGAAGGATGCCGATATCGCCGCCGCCGTCGAAACGGGCGCCGGAGACTACATCGACCACGCCTCGCGCGCGAAAGACGCCACCCGCAAGGAAATGAACGCGGAAACCTCCTACTTTTTGAGAAACGCTCCGGATGCGGCCTCTCGCCGGGAAACCCGTCGTGCCGTCGTGGCCGAGCCGCGCAAGACCCAGGCTGAAGTGGAGCGCGACGCTGCTCTTCAGCAGCTGGAATTCCGGCGCAACGTCGAGGACGCGATGAAGCAGATCCTAGGTTTCAATCCGGTCACGCGGCCGGAAAGCCAGATTCAGCCGGAGGCGCTTGCGCTCGAGGCGGCGGTGGGACAGCCTGTGCCCGTCGATTCACGGGATCGCCTGGTGCACTCCGCGGTCCGCCACAATCCTTTCCGTCCTCAGCAGGAACTTCCCCGTGGTTTCCGGGACGCTCCGCGGGTCGACACGACTCAGCAGATCGACCAGCGCGTGATGGCGCCGGCGCGCTACGAAGCCTCGCCCGACGACGATGACGGCAAGCCGGTACGCTTGGGCCTTTCCGGGGACAGCAGTGGAGCGGATTTTCCGGTCATCAGCATGCGCCGGGGAAGCCGCAAGGCGGTTCCTTCCCACGTGCAGACTCTGCCGGCGCTTCGGGGAGACATTTCCGAGCTGCCGCCGAATCTGAAACCGCTGAAGGGCCTTTTCGAGCGCCGGGCCGGCGGTCTCTAATCAGTTCACGATAGGCAGTAATTTTCCGTAAATGTCGGCGTATTGGTGCGCGAGGCTGAAGGGGTCGAAGACTCCCTTCGCGGCGAGATCCGCGCGGGCTTTTTCCGTCTCCGTCCGCAATATTTCGAGGGACGGACCATCCACCAGAAAACGATTGAGGCCGAGAGCCGAATCGGGCATCAGCTCCGACAAAGCCGCGTGCTTTTCCGAGAACACGACCGGCACCCGCCAGTAGAGCGCTTCGAGGGCGAGCGTTCCCCAGTCGAAAGGACTCGAGTCTAGATAAAAGCACACACTCGAGCGCTCCAGCCACTTGAGCCACGTGTTCGGCGCGAATCCCTCGCGGGAATCGAGCGACAGACTCTTCGGAGTTAGATTGGGAAAGCGTTCCTTCAAAACCTTTTCCATCCGCGCGTCCGACTTCGGGCCTCGCAGAAAGAGCGCGTACCCGCGCTCGGAAGCGACCGCCGGGCCCGGGCTGAAATGCACGTAACGGCGTACGGTCGGCTGAACGGCGTACACCTGAGTTTCGGGCACCTGATAGCGCGTTTGCAGAAGCTTCGCTTCCTTGCGGCTCGGCACGATGAACCGGTGGTTCACGCCGAAGGGCAGGGAAGAAGGAAGCGACCGGGAACCGATGAGTGTGTTCAACGTCTGAAGTTCCAAGCTCGGGCGTAAGCGGCCCGCCGGACGAAAGCGGTGGAAGGCGCTGATCTCCGCCTTCTCGGCGAACTTGGTTTCCCACAACCAGTAAAGAGGAGAGAAACCGATGCGCCGGCGCGTATCGAAGCGGCGTAGCTGGCCGGAAAAAACTTGTTTGGGGTGGCTGACGAGAACGGTCCGCTGCTTTTCGACCCATTCCCCAGGGCCTTTGGCTTCACCCTGCGCCGCGACTAGCTGATCGATGAGCTCTTGAGCGAGCATGCCCCGGGCGGGGAAGTCGTCGGCCGCACGGCCGTCGATGCAAAGGCGCGGGGTATGAGGCATGGCCCCTTCTAGCTTAGGGGCCAGGCCAAATCAACTGGGGGTACGGGGATGGGAGTACGCGGATTCTGGCTTTCGGCACTGGTTCTTTCGGGACAGGCGCTGGGCCTGGTGGGGGGAATCCCCGCCAAAACCAATCAGATTCCTTCCGTTTTCATCTGGACGACCTCGGACTCGGGGCTCGACTCCACCTATTGCACGGCTTCGAAAGTAGCGGCCGACTGGATGCTGACCGCCGCCCATTGCGTGCTGGAGCAGAAGTCCAAACCCGAGGAGCCGGACCTCGGGCCGTGGCGGGAGATCCCCTCGATGAAGCCCGGGCGCGAGTTCAAGTACAGCTTCAGCCGTTCCCTGAGGCAGGATTGGTGGGAAGAGACGCTCACCATCCGTCAGGTGGTGCTTCCCAAGATCGTGCGGCAGTGCCTCGCCAACCCTGGAAAGCGGCCCGAAGTTTGTGAGAGGGACGTGCCGCTCGCCGATATCGCCCTCGTTCAAGTCGTGCCGGAAGGTGGATTTCGTAAGGCTCCGATCGCAAAGACCCGGCGGGGCCCGGTCGCGGCCGGTACACCCGTGCTGCTTCTCGGTTACGGAGCGGAAGGGGAGGACGACGAGAACCCCCGGTTGAGCTTTCAGTGGGCGAACGTGAGCGACTGGAATGTACTCAAGCAGGCTTTGTCGACGACGCTCGCGCGCCGTCTCGGATTTCCGTCGCCCTATTTTTTCTTCGGGGTTTACTCGGCCTTTCAGGATAAGCGGCACGTGAACTTGGGAAGCGGGGATTCCGGAGGGCCGGTGTTCGATGCGAAGACCGCGGAGATTATCGGGGTGAACTCGGATGGGTTCTGCGAGCTGAATCGCCCGGGTTGCGAGGTTGCGACGAACAGTTTCTTCGCGCGGCTGGATGTTTTGGAAAGCTGGCCGATACCCTGAACCCCCGGGGCCGAAGCCCCGGGGTCCATTAGGGGTCATTTCTTCATCGCTTTTACTTTTTCGACGAGGCCGAGGAACTCGGTGCGGTACCCGCCCGGGTCCGCTCCGCGGTTACCCGTCGCCAGATCGAGCACCATCTCCACGTTGCTCGTTCCCTTGTGGGGCGATTCACGCAGAATCATGCCGAAGGCCGCGACCGCGGAGGCGAACTTGTAGTCCGTCGAAGCGTCGGTGAGCTTCTTGCCGTCGTCGGTCACGGGGACCGAGATCAGCTCGCTCTTCGATCCTTCGGGCTCCTTGTAGCGAAGCTTCAGGGTGAGAAGCTCGCTGCTCGAGTCCGCCGCCGGAACCGGCGCCGGCTTCTGATACTTCAGAGCATCGACGCCGGGCCCTTGAGTGCCTTTGCCGAAGGGGACGATTTCGTAGAGGGCCGTCACCGTGTGGCCCGCGCCGATGTCGCCCGCGTCCTTCGTGTCGTCGTTGAAGTCCTGGTGGGCCATGATCCGGTTCTCGTAGCCGATGAGCCGGAAGCTATCGACTTTGGCCGGATTGAACTCCACCTGGAGCTTCACGTCTTTGGCGATGGTCATGAGCGTGCCGCCGATTTCGTGAACGAACACTTTCTTCGCTTCGTTCAGGCTGTCGATGTAGGCGTAGTTGCCGTTTCCTTTGTCGGCGAGCTTTTCCATCGTCGAGTCCTTCAGGTTGCCCATGCCAAAACCGAGCACCGTTAGGAACACGCCGCCTTTCGCTTTGGTTTCGATGAGCCGGGTGAGCTCGCCCTGGCTCGTGGTCCCCACGTTGAAGTCGCCGTCGGTGGCGAGGATCACGCGGTTGATGCCGCCCTTTCGGAACATCTGCTGAGCCGTCTTGTACGCGAGCTCGATGCCTTCGCCGCCGTTGGTGGAGCCTCCCGCTTGGAGGTTCTCGAGGGCCGCGAGGATCTTTTCCTTCTCCTTGCCCGAAGTGGGCGGAAGGACCATGCCCGAGCTGCCCGCATAGACCGCAATCGCGATGTGGTCGTCTGCGTTCATTTTGTCGACGACGAGCTTCATCGCGCCTTTGACCAGCGGAAGCTTGTTCGGGTCGTCCATGGAGCCCGAGGTATCGAGCAGGAACGTGAGGTTGCTCGGCGCCCGCTTGTCCCACGCGATTTCCTTGCCCTTGATGCCGATGCGCACCAGCCGGTGCTCCGGGTTCCAGGGGGCCGCGTTCACCTCGATGTTCACGGCGAAGGGCTTGTTATCCTTCGGGGCCGCATAGGAGTAGGGGAAGTAATTCACCATCTCCTCGATGCGGACCGCGTCCTTCGGCGGCATCTGGCCGTTCGTGAGGAATCGGCGCAGGTTTGCGTAAGAAGCGGTGTCGACGTCCGATGAGAAGGTGGAAAGCGGCTCTTCCGTCGTTTTCTTGAACGCGTTGTCCTCGATGCGATCGTAGGCCTCGGTGTTGTGGGGAGTGTCGTCGGCGACGCTTCCCGGTTCTGCCGGCTGGGCCCGCGTTTTCCTAGGTTCCAATGTCTTAAGCCTTCCGGTGCTGCCACTTTTGGAAGCTCCTGAAATGGCCATGGCTTTGGCGGCAATCTGGCTCCTTCCCGCGGGGGCTCCACGGCCGAGCGAATCCCCCGCCTCTTCTTCCAGGGCAGCCGAAGGGCCGCCGGAAGCCCGGTTCTGCTCCGAAATGAACTTCGACGTTTCGGTGGTGATGTTAGTCATCTGAATCTGCTTCGGCGGTTCCGCGTATCCGGACTTCAGGCCCTGTTGGGTCATCTGCGCTTGCGAAGACTTGCGGGCGAGCTTCAGGTTATCGTCGGCCTGTTTCTTCGCAAGCTCTATGCGCTGGCTATTGAGTTCTGCTTCGGACTTGTCCATGGCGACGGGAGTCTGAGGCGGCTCGATCCGCTGCGGAACGGATGCCACGATTTCGGTTTGTCCGTCGAGGATTTTGTCGACGGGGCCGAACTCGTTCTCGATTACTTTCAGACTGAGGACCCCGATGAGAACCGCGGCGACCGGGCCGAGGCTCCACGCGAACTTCCAGCTGAAGGGCTTGCGCGCGCGCGGCTCCGCCCATTGGCGGGCGATGCGTTGGCGTTGAACCTCGGTAAGCTCCGGAGCTTCTTCCGAGCGCAGCTCCGAAGAGAGCTCCTCGGTGAAAGCCCGGATGGCTTCCATCTCTTCGCGCGCGCCGGCGTCGGCTTCCAAAGATTTTTCGAATTTGGTTTTCTCCCGGGCTTCCATTTCACCGAGAGCATACTGAGTCAGTTTCCATTCTTTTCTGGCGTTCATCGCACACCTCCCGACTTCACTTTTTTCGAACCCGCGCCCATCTGGCGGCGCATCTCTTGAATCGCGGTATGGAGCAGAAAGCCCACGTTGGTAACGGAGAGCCCGGTCACCTCCGCGATTTCCTTATAAGAGAGATCGTTTTGGAACTTGAGCCGAACGACTTCCCGCTGATTGGGCGGGAGCGCCGAGACGGCTCGTAAGATCTCGCTCTGGGTTTGGGCCGCTTCGAGTTGTCCCGCCGGACCTACGTCCTGGCTCGGGACGACTTCGGCGTCCGTTGGGTTGGTGAAGTTTTTCATTCGTCTCTCCTTTTTGCGTAAATCCAGCACGCGGTTCCGGCAGACGGTGAAAAGCCACGGGGCGAGGTGATCCTCGATTTCCTCCGGGTCGGCTTCCCAGAGTTTCAAAAAGGTGTCCTGAACGACTTCCCGGGCACGCTCCAGATTGCCGGTCAAACGAACGGCGTATCGGAGCAGCGGCCCCTCGAATTTTTCGAGAGCGGCCTGCAACCAGGGGAGTCGATTTGGGCTACCTTTTGGAGGCATCTTTCCTCACATCCATGGCCTTCACCCTCTTTGACGCTCCAGGAGGACTTTTATTAGGGACTTTCTTTTGGGGTCTTAAGTAATTGGTGCGACTAGGGTTTTTGGGCCAGGGATAAGGATACCCCCAAATGAATGGGGGCAAAAGGCGGGCGGCAGAATCCCAAAAGGTGCGGCCTCACTTCTGGCTGCCAGAAGTGAGGCCGCACCTTTTGGGGAATGCTGGATTAGTTGCAGATCAAATCGGCGACTTTGGTTCCCTTGTGCATCAAGGGAAGCGTGCGGATGAAAGCCATGAAGGTCACCTTGTAGGTGTCCTGCGTTCCGCAGCCCCAGACCGGCTTGTCGTAGCAGCGAAGGGTGGCAATCGCCTTACCCCTCCTGGTCAGCCGGGCCGTGCCCCGAAGCGGCTCCGAATCGGCGAGGTTCATGACCAGCTTATGGCCGGTCGCCTGATCCAGGCAGTTCACGGTCATAGCGGACGCGGGGGCGCTTAAGTTTGCGATGAGTAGAGAAGCGAGGAGAGTACGTTTCATGGAGGAATTCCTTTCCTAAGAGGACGCTATTTATCATTGGGAGGAACACATGGAGAAGCGCGGAAGTTTTTTGTGTGGGGCTTGGTTCCCCAGGCGATGGCACCGATCGTGCGAGCTCTGGGCGGGTGACCAAGGCTTTCTTCATAGCGGCGCTGGCGATTACTCTTCTTTGCGCGGGCGTCAGGTGGTGGGCCAGGTACGAGGATTCCTCGTTGAGAATCACCTTCTTCGACGTGGGACAAGGGGACTCGGCTCTCCTGCAATGGCCCGGCGGAAAGACGTGGCTCGTGGACGCGGGCGGGGGAATGCCGGGGCGGGATTTCGGTGAGCGAATCCTGTTTCCGGAGCTGACCCGCCTCGGAGTGCTCACCTTGAATGAGGCGATCCTCAGCCATCCCGATCGGGATCACGGTTTAGGGTTTCAATCCTTGCTCGCCGATCTGACGGTGGAGAGGTTTTATTTCAATCGGCGGTTCGCCGGCGAGCCTGGCCTGATGCGGGATTTGCGAAAGCTCGCCCTCTCTAAAGGAGTGGAGCTGGAAGGGGTCGCCGGAGAAGCGCCGCTGGGAAGCGCGAGGCTGCTCGCCCTGGAAGGAGGAGAGGGCAGAAACGATCGCACGTTGCTGCTCTTCGTGGAGTTCGCCGGCTGCCGGGTACTGTTCACCGGCGACATGGAGAAGGCAGGCGAGGCGGAGCTCCTGCGCCGATGGCCGGAATTACGCGCGGACCTTCTCAAAGTTCCCCATCACGGAAGCCTTACCTCTTCGGCGCCGTTTCTCCTCGATAAGCTCGCTCCCCGCTGGGCCGTGGTTTCCGCCGGGCGAGGAAACTCTTACGGGCACCCGAAGTCCAGGGTCATGGAACGCTACCGGGAACGCGGCATTTCCGTTCTGCGTACTGACTTTCACGGCTTTCTGACGTTTCGAATCACGGCCGAAGGGGATATTCGCTGCGAGAGCGCCCTCGGTCCCTGTGGGGAAGCCAGGTGTGTTCCGCCGGTATTCAGCCCGTCGAACGTGAGAGCACCGAACTTTATTCACTAGTCAGAATACGTTGCGCCCAAGGCAATCTCAGGCTCGGCTCCGATGGCCCGGGGTTTGCTCCTTCTGAGGCGTCACGCTTCGGGGGGTTCATGGGAAAGATTCACGCCTTATTGCTTTCGGTATTGCTCGTTTGGTCGGGGCTCGCCTTCGGCGAGGACCACGCTGAAGAGTATGAGCAACAATCCGGAAAGCTCGAGTTCGCGAAACCGGCGAGCATCAAGATCGATTCAGACCGGGTACTCATCGTGACCCACGCCTGCTCCGTCTGGGACGAGAAGTGCACGACGAAGAGCGCGAACGACATCACTATCAAGTGGGCAAAGGAAAACAAAATTCCGGTCATCTACCTGCAGGACGACTTCGACCAAAAGACCTATTTCTGCGAGGACAGAAAACCCAACTTCTTCGCCAAGTCGAACCTCGGCGAATTTTCCTTCGCCGTGAAACCGACTCAAGTACTGACCACCGGCGGCTATTCCTCGTATTGTCAGCGTGAGACCATGCGCGACCTCCTCAAAAGGTGGTCCGCGAGGCAAGAGAGCGCGGACGTTTGCCAGGTCACGACGGCGATTTACGAGTACACCTATTCGGAATTACTACCGAGCGACATCCGGACGAAGGCCTCGGACGTTCTGATCAAGAAGCACGGCGTTTCGACCGTCCCTTTCTCGGACGTTCTCGATCTTTTCGATAGCGACGAAAGCCGGATCGCTTACCTGAAAACGAGAGTCGAGGACTACATCAACGGCAATAAGTACAAGAACGACAAGGTCATGACGGATTTCCGCATCGTGGTTAAGTACCGAGGCAAGGAAGTAGTGGTTCAGGAAGGCAAGGGCAACCCGCCCTTCAATCTCACATATCGTTTCGTCCACCCGAAGCCCGGCGAGCCCGCCGACCTGACGGAGTGCTCGACGAAGTAATCAGGCCACCTCTAGCTGACGTCGCCGGAGAGTCACGATGAGGTCGCGGATCTCGGCGGCCTTTTCGAAGTCGAGATCCTTCGCGGCCTTCTTCATTTGGGTTTCGAGTTTGGCGATTTCCTTCGGCAGTGCTTTCGGGTCGATGGAGAATTTGTCCTTCTTCTTGTCCGTTTTCACGTCGAAGTAATCCATGGACTCCGGTGAGTAGAGAGACTCCTGGATGGCCTTCTTTACGCTCGCGGGCGTTATGTTGTTTGCCTTGTTGTAGTCTTCCTGAATCTTGCGGCGGCGGTTCGTCTCGCTGATGGCAAACGCCATGGAGTCCGTTTGCTTGTCGGCATAGAGCAGTACGGTGCCGTCGAGATTTCTCGCCGCGCGGCCGATGGTCTGAATGAGAGACGTCTGGCTACGCAAGAATCCCTCTTTGTCTGCGTCGAGGATCCCGACGAGGGAGCACTCCGGGATGTCGAGACCTTCCCGGAGCAAGTTGATGCCGACGAGCACGTCGAACTGACCCATGCGAAGCTGGCGCAAAATTTCCACGCGCTCGATGGTGTCGATGTCGGAATGCAGGTACTGCACTTTCAAACCGAGCTTTTGGTAGTACTCGGACAAATCTTCGGCCATGCGCTTGGTGAGGGTCGTTACCAAAGTGCGTTGTCCCTTTTCCACGCGCTTTCGAATCTCGCCGTAGAGGTCATCGACCGCACCGCGCGCCGGTTTCACGATGATTGTGGGATCCGTAAGCCCCGTGGGACGGATGATCTGTTCGACCACTTTTCCCCGAGTCTTCGCGGTTTCGTATTTACCGGGCGTCGCCGAAACGTAAACCGCTTGGTTCATCAGCGACTCGAACTCCGAGAAGTTTAGGGGGCGGTTGTCCAGCGCCGAGGGAAGGCGGAATCCGTGCTCGACCAACGTCATCTTGCGGGAGCGATCGCCCCGGTACATGCCGCCGACTTGCGGGATGGTGACGTGGCTTTCGTCGACGAACATCATGAAGTCGGGCGGAAAATATTCGAGCAGAGTCGGCGGCGGCTGGCCCGACAGCCGGCCCGTGAGGTGGCGGCTGTAGTTCTCGATGCCGTTGCAGTAGCCCATCTCTTCGAGCATCTCGATGTCGTAGTAGGTGCGGCTCTCCAAACGCTGAGCTTCGACGAGCTTGTTCAGGGATTTGAGCTCGTTCAGCCGTATCGCCAGTTCATCCTGAATGGACTTGATGGCGCGTTTAAGCTGATCCTTTTCCGTGACGTAGTGGCTGCCGGGAAAAATCTGCAGCTCATCCACCTCTTCGAGGATGGAACCGGTGAGAGGATCGATCTTCGAAATCTTTTCGACCTCGTCGCCCCAGAACTGAATCCGGTAGGCGTGAGTTTCTTCGTAAGCCGGGAAAATCTCGATGACATCCCCGCGCACGCGGAAACAGCCACGGTGAAAGTCCACGTCGTTTCGGTCGTACTGAATTTCCACGAGGTGAAGCAGCAGCTCGTCGCGCCGGTACTCCTGGCCGGGCTTAAGGTCGATGAGCATTTCCCGGTAAAGTTCCGGAGAGCCGAGACCGTAAATGCACGAAACGCTCGCCACGATGATGACATCGCGCCGGGAAAGCAGGCTGCGGGTGGCGGAGTGGCGGAGCTGATCGATCTGCTCGTTGATCGAGGAATCCTTCTCGATGAACGTGTCACTGGACGGAA
>CAZZHG010000035.1:0-27194 GCA_964653655.1 uncultured Pseudobdellovibrionaceae bacterium | reverse complement strand
ACGGAATGTAAGCTTCCGGCTGGTAGTAATCGTAGTAGCTGACGAAATACTCGACCGCATTGTGGGGGAAAAGCTCTTTGAACTCCCCGTAGAGCTGCGCCGCGAGGGTCTTGTTAGGCGCGAGAATCAGGGACGGGCGCTTCAGCCGGGCGATGGTATGGGCGACCGTGAAGGTTTTTCCGCTACCGGTGACGCCGAGGAGCACCTGCTCCTTCTCTCCTTTGAGGAGACCCTCGGTCAGCTTGTCGATGGCCTGGGGCTGATCCCCTCTCGGCTCGAATTCGCTGACGAGTTTAAAATCCGGCATGGAAGGAGTATACCCGCCCTCATGGACCTGACAAACGTGACCCTCGCCCCGCTTCAGGGGAAAAACGTTGCTGTTCTCGGTTACGGGAACCAAGGGCGAGCCCATGCGCTAAACCTCCGGGATTCCGGGGTGAAAGTCGTCGTCGGGGCACGAGAGGGTAAGGGGTTCGAGGCGGCCAAGCGGGATGGTTTTTCCCCCCTGGCGCCGGATGCCGCCGTTCGTTCGTCCGAAGTCGTCGTCTTTCTCTATCCGGATCAAGTCATTCCGAAGGTGTATGCCGCCGTTCGGTCTCTTTTGGACGGCAAGACCATCGGATTTGCGCACGGATTCGCGCTGCACTTCGGCTTTCTGCCCATCGTCCCCAGCTGCCGCTATTTCCTGGTCGGCCCCAAGGGGGCGGGCGCGGTGCTACGGGAACGCTTCGAAAAGGGCGGCGGGTTGCCGGGGGTTTTCGCCCTCGGCCCGAACGCGGATGCCTCCACTCGCGCGCTTGCAACCGCCTACGCCAAGGGAATCGGTGTCGCCGGCTCCTACCTTTTAGAGACCACATTTGCCGAGGAAACCGAGTGCGACCTCTTCGGGGAACAGGCCGTTCTGTGCGGCGGTCTGATGGAGTTGATGAAGCAGTCCTCCGACGTTCTCGTCAAAAACGGACACACTCCGGAGATGGCGTTTTTCGAAACTTGTTACGAAGTAAAGACCATCATCGAGCTGTGGCTCAAACACGGCCCGAAGGGAATGGGCGACGCCATTTCTCCGACCGCCTATTTCGGCGGCAAGACACGGGGCCAAAGGCTTGTGAACGACGGAACGCGCGCAGAGCTCGAAAAAATGTTTCAGGAGATCCGTAGCGGCGCGTTCGCCAAGGAATGGATGGCGGAAGTGGAGAAGGGCACTCCCCGTCTCGCCGCCTGGCACAAAGAGGACGCCGCGAGCCCCCTCGAGAAGGTCCATTCCCAAGTGAAGCCCTTTCTAACCTGACGGTTTCCCGTTATGGTCTGTTCATGTTCGAAAAGCGAATCCCCTGGTTCTGGGTACTAGCCGCGTTCGTCGTGGCGTCTACCCGGGCGAACGAGAACGGGATTTCCCTCGACCCCGCGCTTTTTTCGGCCATCGCCCGCAATTTTTCCCGGGACGGCATCTGGTGGAGCCAGCACGCAAGTCCCGAGCTCTTCCCGCAGTACTTCGAGCATCCGTTTCTTCCGCTTTGGCTTCAGGGAATTCTCTTCAAACTTTTCGGCGCGAACGATACGACGTCGCGCTATCTTGGGCTAATCCTCGGCCCGGCTTCGTTCTACTTTCTTTATCGGATCGGAGAACGGCTCGGCGGCAAACGCTTCAGCTCCGTTTTCTGTTTCGTATGTCTCGTGTCGGCGCATTTCATCGGCCGCATGGGAACGTTCTACACGGAGATCTCCCTTACGTTCTTTCTGCTCGGATCTTTCTCCTTCTTTTTGAACGCGCTTGAGGAGCGCCCCGTTTGGTGGAGCCTTTGGTCGGGCTTGTTCTTGGGCCTTGCAGCCTGGTGCAAGGGACTCGCGGTGGCGCCGATGGCGGCGACCCTTGCCGCCGTAGCTCTCTATCAGCAGAGGCTCGGCGTGTTCCGCTCGCCCGTCCTTTGGATAACGGCGGCAGTTTCGCTTCTCTTCTCGGCGAGCTTTTGCGGCTTGCAGGGCGCGTTCGGTAGTTACCCGTATTGTTCGCTCTATTTCGACGGCGCCCTCAATAAGAAGGTGATGGGGCCGGAGTTCATGGATTCCGCTCCGGCTTTTTTCAAGGTCTTCTTCTCGACGCACTCTCTTTACTGCTTGCTTGCCCTTGCCGGAATCGTCGAGGCTGTGAGGAACCGGGCGCCGCGCAAGGCGGTCATCGTGGGTTGCCTTGCTTCCGCGCTCTTTCTCGCGGCGGGCTCTACTCTGAAACGCACGCACTTCCACTATTACTACCCGATTTACCCGATGGTGAATCTAGTCGCGGCCGGTTTCATTTACGGATTCGCCGTTCGCCGGGGCTGGGCGCTTCGCTGGCACCGGGGCGCGCTCGGATTCGCCCTGGTGTATGTACTGCTTTGGCAGGTTCTGCCCCTTCACATGCGACGTCCGATCGCGAGCGATTGGGTACAGCTCTCGGGCGTGATGCGCGAAGTGAAAGCGAAGGGCGTCGAGCGTCTCGACGCGGTCGGGATCTCGGCCATCGATTGGGTTTACCGGGAGATGTCGCTTTGGTACTGGGACGTGGATTCCAAAATGGAAGTGCCCGAATCTCAAGCAGACGGGAAGGTGGTCATCGCCTCCGCTTCGCTGGAGGAACCGCGCAAAGTTCTTCTCTCGCGCGGCTATTTTCCGTGCGCTTCCTCGCCTCTGTATGACGTGTACGTGAAAGAGGCCGACTGGCAGGAGCTCTGCCGCCGGGCGCCCCTCGATCCCGGACTCGTGCGCTAGTCGCGCTCTTCGGGAAGTTTCTTCGCCCGCCAATCGCGGATGCCGCCATCCATGGAGATGACGTTTTTGTAGCCCATTTGCTGCAAGGCATCGGCCGCGAGGGCGGAACGAAAACCGCCGCCGCAATAGAGGATAATCTCGGCGTTCTTGTCGGGGATCTTGGCTTCGACGTCGCGCTCGATGACCCCTTTTCCGATGTGAATGGCACCCTTCGCGCGGCCGGCCTTCCATTCTTCGTCCTCCCGGGTATCGACGAATACGAACTTGTCCCCCTGGGAAAACTTCTTCCATACTTCGTCGACCGTGAGCTCCTTGATGCGGGAGCGGGCCGATTCGACCATCTTCAAAAAACCGGGTGCGTGCGACATAAACCTCTCCTCAAATGGTGCCGCGAGTTAAGCACGGAGGCCGCGGCGGAGGCAACTCCGCGTTGACCCCCTCTCGCTCACCGTTATAATCCAGGGTTTCGGGGACATATGGACGAAATCACCAGAAGAGAACTACTTCGGCTCGCGGGCGCTTCCGCCGCCACCTTGGCTTTCGGCGGCTGCATCTCGGAAACTCGGAGGATTTCGACCACCGAGCTCCTTCCGGGAGATCCTCTCGCGGCCTTCAGCCCCGTTCAAAGAGACATCGGCGACGTCGCTCCGAGGCAGTTCTCGGGGGACTATCTTCCCGAGCTCGCCCACAAAATGCTTTGGGACAAGGCCGGCTACGTGACGGAGAAGTTCGGGGGCAAATGGCCGGAGCCCACCGAGGAAACGAAAGTCGTCATCGTCGGCGGCGGAATGAGCGGCTTGCTCACTGCCTATCAGCTTCAGGATCTTTCGCCCATTATTCTCGAGCGCAATCCCCGCTTCGGCGGAAACTCCCGGGCGGAGTCCTGGCGAGGAGTCGATTACTCCCTTGCCACGGCCTACTTCACGGTTCCTGAAGAGGGCTCGGCGATTCACAAATTTTTCGCCGACGTCGGAGTCGACAAGATCATGCGCCTGCGAGAGGTGAACGATCCCATCTTCATCGACGGAGTCCGCTACGACGATATCTGGAACAAGGGAACCCTTCCGGAGACGCAAGCCCAGTTCCGTAAGTTCGAAACGCATCTGAAGGACGTTCTGGAGGGAAAAAATGGGCAGAAGTATCCCGACCTTCCCATCCGGGATCCTAAGGAGCGCGCCCGCATCACCAAGCTCGATAAGCTCTCCTTCATGGAGTACCTGGCGAAGCTTTTCCAGGAACCGCTCCATCCTCACGTCGAACGGGTGGTGGAGCATTACTTCTGGTCCGCGTCCGCGGGCTCCGCGTACGAGTTGAGCGCCGCCGGCGCGCTGAATTTTTTCGCAGCGGATTTCGGTTCTATGGCCGTCGCTCCGGGCGGCAACGGCGCCATCGCGGAATGCACTCTGAAGAAGCTTTACGGCAAGATGTCCCCGGCCTGCTTCCGGCCCGGATCCACGGTTCTCGACGTCAAAACCGACGCCAAGAGCTCGGTCGTCACCTACGTGGACTCGAGTGGTGCGATCAAGGCGATTCGCGCGAAGGCCGTCGTCATGTCCTGCCCGAAGTTCGCGGCCGCGAAAATCATCAGCGATCTCGAGCCCGCCCGGTTGAAGGCGATTTCGAAGCTGCAGTACCGGTCGTACTTGCTCGCTAGCATCATGGTGAACAAGCCCTTGAAGGACGATTTCTACGATTTGTTCTTCTTCTCCAAAGACGAGATGGCGATAAAGGACACTCGCGAGGCCGCGGCCAAGCAAAAGGCCACCGACGTGGTGTACGGCAATTTCGCGAAGGTCGATCCGCAACGCACGGTTCTCACTCTGTTCCGGGGCTATCCCTACGGTGGGGCCCGCAACGAGCTTTACTCTGACAATGCGTACGAGGATTTCCGTAAGGACTTCGAAGCCCAGATCAATTCTACCGTTTTGCCGATGCTTGGCCTCAAACGGGACGAAGTGGTCGACGTGCGCCTTGCCCGCTGGGGCCATCCGCTGCCCGTGAACGCGAAGGGGCTGATCGGCGATGGAACCATCGCCGCCATTCACAAGCCGTTCAAGAAACGGGTGTTCTTCGTCGAGCAGGACAACTGGATGCTGCCGGCTTTCGAGACCTGCTTTTCGGAGGCCGAGTATTGGGCGCCGAAGGTGCGCGCCGTTTTGAAGAAAGCTTAACCCAGGATTTTTCGGTAGGCCGCGACGGTTTTTTCCGCGGCGCCTTCCCAGGAATACTTCGAGACGTTCGCACTTCCTTTTTCCAGAAGCTGCTTTCTCACGGCCGGATCGAGGCAGCGCTCGACGGCGCGGTTCATGTCGTCGATGTCGCGCGGATTGAAATATTCCGCGCCTTCGCCCGTCACTTCGGGAATCGCTCCGGCTTTGGCCGCCGCCACCACCGCCCCCGAAGCTTGGGCTTCGAGGGGAGGCAGTCCCATTCCTTCGTATAGCGACGGGTAAACGAAAACGTCGCACAGCTGGTAAAGCATCCGGAGCGCCGGCTCGTCGGGCAGCGTGATCAATTTGGGCTTTATCCCGAGTTTCTTGAACATTTCGACTTCCTGGGATTCCCAGGTGGAGCCGGCGACGACGAAGGCGTAGTCTTTGCGCCCCGCGAACTTGGAGTAGGCCTCCGCCCAGCGCACGAAGTTTTTGTGCTGCAGGCGCGCGCCCACATAGAAGAGAAAATGCTCTGGAAGGGAATGCTGCTGACGGAACGCCGCCGCTTCCGCCTCCTTGTGTCGTTCGGCGAAAAAATCGCGCTCGATGCCGAAGTAGACGACGTCCACTTTGCTTTCGGGAATCCCGTAGAGCCCGCAGAGATCCGCCTTCGTCTTGTGGGAGTTCGAGAGAATGAACTCCGCCCTGCGGACGCTCTTCTCCTTGCGCGAAATGAGATCCGGGTAATAGGCGGCGTTGAACTCGTCCCTGAAAAGTTCCGGGATGATGTCGTGGTAGTACGAAAGGTATGGCACGTTCCGGTCCGGCGGCAGCGTGTAGTAGTAGGAGTGAAAGAGCGTCGGCTCGGAGGAGCCCGAAGCTTTCATCTGCCAAAGCTTTTTCAGGTTCTTTTTCTGAAGGCCCATCCACGAGCGAAGCTTGCCCTGGGGAAACCAGGACATCGTGGGTCTGGTGGGACCGCCTTGCGTCGCCGAGCCGTCCTTGGTGGACAGCGCATTGGTGGGGGAGGGGATGACGTCGAGATGAACTTCGGGAAACCGGTTGAGACGCGGGATCAGGGAGTTGAAGTATCTAAAGGAGGAGCCCCACCTTTCATATACCTCGCTGGCGTCCAGAATTACCCGCATGGAAGCCAAGTATACCCCAAGTGGTGACCCCGACAGGAATCGAACCTGTAATTGGGGATTAGGAATCCCCCGTTATATCCATTTAACTACGGGGCCGCGCGTCCATTGGTCGGGCCAGATTAGGTCTTAGACCGGGAAAAAGGCAACAATTGCTGCTACTGTCCCGCCCATGGAAACTCACTCGGTCGAAAGCCACCTCAATCTCGATACCGCCGAGTACGACCGGCTCATCCGGACGTTCATTCCCGGTTATGAAGCGATGATTCAGGCGACGGTGGATTGGCTGGCCGCGCTGGTGCCGCCCACGGCGAAGATCATCGATCTCGGCGGAGGCACGGGCGCGCTCACGCTCGCGGTCGCCGAAAAGTTGCCGGAAGCCTCGATTGAGATCTGGGACATCGACCTCAAGATGCTCGTCCAGGCGCAGAAACGGCTGGCCCGCTTCAAGGATCGGGTCACCTTCCGGGAGAAGTCCTTTTTCGACGAGCTCCCCGACTGCGACGCCGTCGTCGCTTCCCTTTCGCTCCACCACATCGCCGAGCCGAAGCGGAAAGAGGTCGTGTACCGCCACATTTGCGCTGCCCTGAGGGCGGGCGGCGTCTTTCTCAGCGCCGATGCCTTGGTGAGCGAGGATCCGAAACTTCGCGACGCCACCTTCGAGCGGTGGGCGGCCTTCATGGGAACGAACGGAATTTCCCGCGACAAGGCCTTCCGGCACTTCGCCGACTGGTCGAAGGAAGACTTTTATCTTCCGCTTTCCCGTGAGCTTTCGCTCCTCGCCGGCGCCGGCTTCGCCCATCCCGAATGTTTCTGGCGTGGTGACGCCGTTGGAGTCGTCGGGGGCCGCAAATCTTAGGGCGCATCTCAAAAATATCCTGGTGCCCTGCCGGTTAAAATTCCCTGTGGACTGCGTCGGCCAGACAAAAGGGTCCTCAGCGGCCCGCAAGGCCGCCTCCGGGCCCTTTTGCCCGTCCTCCTTACCACAGGAAATTTTCTCTCGGCAGGTCCCTCAGGATATTTTTGAGATGCGCCCTAGCGTTTCAGAGTGATGGCCTTCGGGCTGAGAAGCTTCGATACGTCCGCTCCCATGGTGCTGCCCGGTTTCAGATAAGTCCGTTGCATGAAAGCAATCTCCTCCTCCTTGGGAATCGCGCTCTCGCTCACTACCGTACAGAGGGGCAGACCGGAGCAGTTTCTGGCGAACAGGTGAACGTATAGTTTTTGCTTCGCGGCCGACAGGAGCAGCGGCATCCGCATCTGAGGATAGGCGGTTTTGAACTTGTCCACGGAGTCGTTGAGCTCTCCTTGAACGAACCCGGCGGCCGGACCGGTTTGCGAAACGCTTTCCACGCCCATCAGGTACTCCTCCCGCACTACGGCGAGAGAGACGTACGTCGCGTTTTGAGTTTGCGTGTGATTCACGCCCACGACGACCGCGACATCGTTCTCGTCCAAGATAATGTTGCCCGCCCGCCGATAGGTATCGGTATCTAGGGTATCGCCGAGGCAGTTCATCCCGTTCTCGATGCATTTGATTCCGGTGAGGCCAAGCAGCGACACGGGAAGCAGGGTCTGGGAGGCGGATTGCGACGAAATCCCGAGAACCGCTCTTACTTCCGTTTCCAGCTGGTTCAAAGCGGGGGAGAGCAGACCTTCTTCGTTACCCGTCCGAACGGGAGCGGGCTGTTCGCCGTAACGGACCACGTAGGGGAGCGTTCCCGCCGGCCCGCTGACGCGCATCACCTGAATCGGAGCGGAGCTTCTCCATGCCTCTCCCGCCGCGATCGTTTGGGGCAAAGCGTAGCGGATCACCGTAGCCAAATCGTCGGCGTCCGCGCCCAGCCCGAGCTTGGCCGTCGACGGAATCGCTTCGATGTGAATGGCGGCCGGGGCGGCGCCGGACTCGACGAGCAGTCGTTTCACGGCTTCGGCCGTGCTCTTGTCGGCGGAAGAAACGAAGTAGAAACGTTGATTGAAGCTGGAGGCAATGCCTTGCTGCTTCGCCAGAGTCACCTGGTTCATGGCTTCGCTGAGGCTCGCGAAAAGAAGGGACCGGGCCGGATTGGGCGATGGCCCGTAGAACAGGTCCGCGGCATCCGGGTCGAAGGCCGTAAGCCAGGAGGGAGCCTGAGTGATTCCCTTCCGAGTAAAGAGATACGACTGGGCCCCGAAGTAAGCTCCTTGGGGCGGAGTGGTGCCGATTAAGACGATCGCCTCGTTGGGCTGGACGCGGTAGGTCCCCGATAAACTCGGATCTTCGTTGGGAAGAAGCAACGACGTGTTGTAGTAGGGGTCCACGTACTCCCCCTGGAGTTGCGGCACGAGAACGACCAGATAGGGGGCGGCCGGGTTGTTGCCGAGGCAGTTGCCGAAGATTCGGATGGCGTCGGAGCATTGCTCGATTCCCATCAGGGAAATCTTCCCGGGACGAACGGCGTATCCCGAGGCGGATGCCTTCGCCCGAAACGCGTCGGCCACCTGTGTTTGGCTGATTTCCGCGGCGGCAAGGGACGAAAAAAGGAGAAGGGAAAGAAGGGTATGCAGGATCATGGGGACCTCCAGTCACTCCATTTGAACCGCAAATCCTGGCGCGAGCGTGGCAGACCGCCGCTGAATTTTAAGCACTCTTTCAGGCTCCGCTCGGGGTCGGCGTGCCGGCGAGAAGCCCGCCCGTGCACCACCGAAGGCCCATGGACCAGCCGCGCATCGGCTTGCCCGCGATGCCGGCGCTCACGAACTCGGGAAGGTGGGGAAACTTGCGGTAGAGCTTTCCGTCGGGACCCGCGGCGCAGAAGATATCGTTCATCCATCCGGGCATTCCCTTCGGGCACATCTCTTGGCGGAAGTAGCAGGTGCTCGCCGTGGGAATGGGACCGGGAAACATAATGACGTTGCCGTTCCAGTCGCGCGCAAACGGAGTGGCGGCGTCGCAGCTCGTTTGCCCGGCGAAGAGTTGAATGCCGTTGCTCAAACACGAAACGGCCGCCGACTGATCGGTGTTCACACCGGCTTTGAGTCCGTCCTCGGTGCCGTCCCCGTTCGCATCCGGATTGGCGAGGCCGATCAGGTTCGCGCCTCCGCCCAGTCCCTGGCATTTTCCACCGTAAAAGGTTCCGCCGAGTCCCGTGCAAATCTGCTCCGGAGTCTGAGCGTTCTTGTCGCTGCTGCCGCAGACCGGGCGCGGCCCCGGAAACAAGTTCTTGCTCGCCAGATCTCTGGACGTGAGCGGATCGATCAGCTGTGCGCCGGCCGTCTGAGTGGAGCGGCCCACGCGCAGATTGAAGGAAGGCGTTCCGGCGTCGGAGGTGCAAACCGCGGTGACTCTGTAACGGCCTATGACTACGCCTTCCACGGGCACGCGGTAGATGGGCGAACCGTCGGCGGCGAGACCGCCGAGAAGGGGAATGACCGTACCGTTGGGGGTCTTCGCGTCGCAGAAGGCCGAGGTCAGCTCGCAATCGACGCCGCCGGCGAGCCGGTCGGTGAGCATGCTTTGGATGGAAGCGAGATCGGCTTTGAGCGCGGTATGTCCGGCGGCTTTGAGCTGCCACACGACGAAGGCGTTGAGAGAAGTGATCAGCATGCCGAGGATCGCGGAAGTCACGAGAACGGAGACGAGAGACATGCCGGATTGGTTGAGGCGCGAGGAAACGTACATAAAACCTCCTGGGGAAAAGCGGCCGGGCGCGTTCATCCGCGCGCCCGGCCGCGTGCTGACTACCAGCCGATTGCGGAAAGTGGGATTGCAAAGCATTCCGCGATCGGCACTCCGTCTAGGGACTTCGAAGAGAATCCGCAGCCGAACGCTCCGGTGATGTAACCCTGGGGGCTGATGCCCGCGAACCCGCCCGCGATGCCGGCGAAGCTCGAGCCGTCCGTGATGGTCACGAAACCGCCGATGGCCGCCGCCGGATAATTGGACAAGAGAGTCAGGTGGCCTCCGGCTCCGGTGATCGGCAACGACATGTTTACGGACGATTCCGAGAACGAAGAGGATTTCAGCGTGTATCCCGCGCCGTAGCTCGGCTGAGTCGCCGAACCCTTCCACTTCATCTTCGTCTTGCCGCCCTTCACCACTTGCAACGAGCCTTCGAGCCCGATCGTGGTCCATTTCAGAATCGGGGAGTTGCCGAGCGCGAGCAGCGTCGAGTTCAAACACTCCTCGGTGTATCCGGCCGGGCAGACTTGCCGGTTCGGGATTCTCTGCACCGACAGCGAGCCGGCGGAAGCCGGAGCCGAGGTGAGCGCCGGCAGCGCGACTTGTTTCACCTTCTCCAGATCGATGGCGGAGAAACCGCGGCCGTTCGTCGCGCCGGGAGCGAGCGCGATCGGATCCGAGTCCGGATCGATCGCGGTCAGCTGGGTCCGGGGCCCGTTCTTCTCGGCTCCGCAGCCGGAGAAGATTGAGGCTACTAGGATCAGGAACGTGGCCTTTGAGAACTTGGATCTCATTGTCTGTCCTTTTGTGAGGGCGTTTGGGGGTGGGCGGGGCTCCACCGGGAGCCTCCGCCTACGTTCCGCTCACGTTCCGTACTCTCTTAGTTACAGGGGAAATGTTGCAGGAGCTTTGAACGGGGCACGAAATTCTGCCGTAAATAGCTAAATTCAAAGGGGTATACGAGGCGAGAATTGGAACTCGTTTTTCTCAATATGCGCGCCGCGCATGTCGATCCGAGGAATGTGAAGCTTCCTCCTTATAAGCCGCCGCCTTCGCTCGAAGAGGCGCGGATCCGTTTCGAGCGCCTGCCCTGGAATCTGAGTTTGGTCGCGCTCGTGGTCCTGGTGGCGCACGCGTGGAAGGGAGAGGGCGGTCCCGCGCTCGTCGGTCCCCTTTGTTACGCGCTGTTTGGAGTGGGGCTTTGGATCAAGACGCCGATGCGCTGGCGTCCGTTGCTTTCGCTGCCGCTTCTTTGCGTGTCGCTTTACGGACTTGGAAAATTCTCGTCGGCATTCGGCGCCGACCTTCTCCGCTGGCCGTTACGTATGGTGATAACGCCGATGCTCGCGCTGAGCGGAATGTTTCTCGGGACTCGTTTGCCGGCGTATTTCGCCGGAGGACTTGCCGTGATGGCCTTACCGCTCATCGGTCACGTCGGCTGGATACCGGGCACGGAAGCGGCCGGTTGGCTTCTGCCCGGCGGAAATACCGTCGAATGGGGCTTGCAGGTTACCGCGATCGTTTACCTCATTTTCGCCTCCTGCACGAAGGACGACAAACGAGGGATCTTTCTTCCGGTTTGGTTGTTAGGCATGGCCTTTCTTGGGATCGCCGTGTCCGCCGTGAGTTGGTGGTACACCGTCGTAAATCAGTCGGGTTTCGTGGCGGGAATGCGGCCCGGACCTGGTCCCTCAGCCGAGCTCTTCTATCGCCTGTTCGGCGGGGTTGTGTTCGTGGCTCTTCTAAATTCGGTACGGGACTCGCGGATTCAGGCGCTCAAGATGCAGAGGCTGAATCTGCGGCTGGACCGTCAGTTTCAGCGCAACCGCCGTACTCTCGTCCAGTTGAAGGAGGCGAGGGAAGTGGCCGTGCAAGCGTCGCGCGCGAAGTCCGAGTTTCTGGCCAACATGAGCCACGAGATCAGAAATCCGCTGAACGTGGTGGTCGGAATGACCCGGCTGCTCGCGGAGGGCGCCTCCGGCGCCGCTCGCACCCGTCAGATTTCGACGCTGACCCACGCGAGCGAGCAGCTGCTCGCGCTCGTCTCCAACGTCCTGGACCTTTCGAAAATCGAAGCGGGAGCGGCGGGGCTTGCGCCGGAGGTTTTCTCGCCGAAGAAGCTGCTCGACTCGCTCAAGCACATGTTCGAGCCGCAGGCCACGGCGAAGGGAATCGCGCTGAAGGTGAAATTCGAGAGAGACGTTCCGGCCTGGGTGGAGGCGGACGTGCTGCACCTCAAGCAAGTGAGCGTCAACCTCATCGGCAATGCTCTTCGCTTTACCTCCGAAGGATCGGTGGAAGTTTCCCTTGGATTCGCCGGCGACTTCCTGAGAATCGAAGTCCGCGATTCGGGGCCGGGCGTTTCGGACGAGGATCGCTTGCGTCTGTTTTCTGATTACGCTCAAGGGTCGAACGTCTCCACGGATTCCAAACGCAAGGGAACGGGACTGGGCCTTTCCATCAGCCGAAAGCTAGTGGCTCTCATGGGAGGCGAGATCGGAGTGGAGTCGAGGCTCGGCGAAGGAAGCACCTTCTGGTTTCGCGTACCGGTGACGCCGGCCGATGCTCCCTCCACGCGAAAGCAGAAGTTCTCGCGCAAATCTCTGAACATCCTCGTCGTCGACGACGACGCCTTCAACCGGGAAGTGGCCGAGAGTACTTTGCAGTCCCTCGGGTGGAAGGCCATTACTTGCTCGCGCGGAGAGCAGGCGCTTGCGTATTTGGCGAAACCCCGCCGCCCCATCGACGCCATTCTCCTCGATAGAAGAATGCCGGGCATGGACGGGCTGACTCTCGCGCGCAAAATTCGGGAGACGGGTTGTAAGCTTCCCATCCTTTGCGTCACCGGCAGCGCGACGCTCGAGGAGGCGGAGGAGAGCCTCACGGCCGGAATGGACGCCGTCGTCGTGAAGCCGTACTCCAGAGAGACTTTGCACCGGGAAATCGCGAAGCTGACGCTTGCGCCGAAACGCTCCGGGAACGGAGAGACGAAGGCTTCCAAGAAGCTGTGGGGAATTTTCCTGAAGACGATGCGGGACGGGCTCGTTGAGCTTGGGCGTTCGGTGGAAGCCGGCGACGCAGCCGCCATGTCGATGACCGCTCATCGTTTGCGCTCTTCGTGTCTGTTTCTGGGGCTGACCGATTTGGCCGAAACGTGCGGGCGCCTGGAATTTGGCTCAGCCGATCCGGCGGCCGATTTGGAAACATTGAAACGGGATTTTCGGGAGCTCTCCAAAGAGGGCGGAATCGAGCGGAGTCAGATCGCCGCTTGAGGGGGAAACCATGAAACGAACCATTCTTTACGTCGAAGACGATCCGGTGACCCGAAGCGGAGTGGAGTTCAAGCTGCGCGCCGAAGGTTACAAGGTGGTCACGGCGGAGACTCTCGCCGAAGCCGAAGAGTGGCTGGAAAAGAAGATGCCGGATCTGGCGCTTCTCGATCTCAATCTTCCGGACGGAAACGGCCTCGATCTTTGCCGTGAGCTACACGGCCGCGATCCCAAGCTGCCCATCCTGATGCTGACCGCGAGAAAGGACGAAGACACCGCCGTTCGGGCGCTTTCCATCGGGGCCGTCGATTTCTTGCGTAAGCCCATCGGGCTCTCCGAGCTCGTCGCGAAGCTTAAGAAACTTCTGCAGGAGACGAGCCGTTATCAGCTGGGCGAGCTCGTGCTCGACGTCGCGGGCCACACCGTGCACGTGAGCGGCAAGGAAGTGAAGCTGCGCCGGCGCGAGTTTCAGATTCTCGCCGTCTTTCTGAAGTTCGCCGGGCAGGTGCTTTCCCGCGCCCGTCTTCAGGAGCTGACCGATCAGCAAGGAGACGCTCAGGGCAGAACCCTCGACTGTCACGTGAGCCGATTGCGAAGCACCCTTCAGAAGGCCGGTCTCACCGAGAATTGGCTCGAGTCCATCTACGGGGAGGGCTATCGGCTGAACGCCGCCGAACCGAGTTCGGCCGTGGAGCCGGCGGAACCTCTCAAGCGCCGCCGCGGATAGTTTCTTTACCGTCCCTTAGTGTCACGTCGCGACAACCCTCGTCGATTCTTCTCATCTCCTCGTTCCTCCGTCTGGTATTATTTCGCTTCCCCGCCAGTGCGCGGGCATTTCAATTCCCATCTAAAACGGAGAACACCTTGTATGAGACTTCGCGCATTGGTAGGCACCTTGTCCCTCGTCACTTTGGCCCTCGTGGGCTGCGGCGGTACGGATCCGAAATTCGCGGCGGCCTCGGGCACGATCTCCCAGGCGGACGCGACGGCGAACAAGACGGCCATCGTCAGTGGCGCCGTGCTGAGCTTCTCCTCGCCCACGGGCAAGCCTTCGGTCCGCGACGTTGACGCCTTCGACGCTTGCACCACCAAGACACCCGATCCGGCGGTCGATGCGGATTCCGACCACATCTCGACTCAGACCCGCACGTACGCTTGCACCAACGTGGCGCTTCGCGACGGCACGCAAAACCAGAACGGCACCGCCACGGTTACGGACAAGGACGACGCGGATCCGAAGTCGGGTTTCCGTTTCGAGTACGCGGTCACCGGAAGCCACTCGGGTGGCGAGACGTGGGACTTCGCCGGGTTTTGGGATCTGACGAAGTCGGATACGTCGATGACCTACTCCAGCGACTACGCCGGCACATACACCTTCACGCGTTCCGGCTCGGGGACGTCGGGCGGCACGTGGAGCCACACGATCACGCCCACCGACATGGCGAACCCGTACACCGGGGGCGGCGCCATCACGATGAGCGGTTACTACGCCTACAATTTCACCATCAGCAGCGTGACCACGAACTTTGTCTTCTCCATGTCCAGCACGAACCTGACCTACGGGGCGAACCCGTGCTCCGGCTTCTACAATGGCGGCAGCTACACGTACACGGACGCCTCGGCGAACACCATTACGGTCGAGTTCACGGCTTGCGGTACTTACACCGTGAAGTACAACGGAACCACGATCTAACTGCTGGTTATTCGGCAATCGGGGGCCGGCCTTCGGGCCGGCCCTCTTTTTTATACTGCGCTATCGGCAGTCAGTGGAACCGTAGCCGAGAATCCCTTCCTCCCGCCAATCCTGCGTTGCTCGACGCAGGGCCGAGATTTCTCCGGCGTGGGTCGTATAGAGATGGTAGCCGGCCCGCAGATTATAGAAACGTGAGATCGGTACGAGAGGTACCCCGCTCGCGAGACTTGTGCTTAGGTAGCCCTCCGGCGCCGATCCTCCGGGCTTGCCTTTCTCCCAGCGCCAACCGGCCCGTTCGACGAGTTCCGCCTCGCCTCGGTTGAGCGTATAAAAGTGGAAGCCGGCGTTGGGATTATAGAGGCGAAAGACCGGTTGGCCCGCTACGGCCCGCAAGGTTCCGGATAAGTCCGTCACGAGCGCCTGGGGCCGGTTGAAGAGGCATAGCGCGCCTGAGCTGTTCGATTCGTCTCGCCACTTGAAGTTCACCACCACGTTATTTCTTTCCGCAAGACTCGTCGTGAAGAAGTGGAATCCGGCAACGGGATTGAAAAGCCGAAAGAACTTGGCTGTAAAGTCCAGGGGCTGCGGCTGGGGAGCGCCGGTACCGCCGGGGGAGTGTCCACCGCCCCCGCCGTTTCCGCCCGTACCAGGGCCGGATCCCCCGCCATTACCGCCGAAGGTCACGCTGATCAGCGTATTGGTGCTCACCTTCACAGTGCAACTGGATAGGCCGCACGAGGCGTTCGATGCGCCGGTCACGCTGAACGCCCCTCCGCCCGAGCTGGAAACGAAGGACAGGGTGATCGTGCTGTTGGTTTTGAAGTCGGCCGCGCAAACCGAGCGACTCGGCTGGCTGGGATCGCAATCGATGCCGGGAGGCGCGGAGACGACGCGGCCTCCGCCGATGTTGTAAACGCTGACGGTTTTTTTCGGCGAGGGGCACATTTCGTCCGCGCCGCAGCCCAGGCACGTCGCCAGGTTTTGGCAAACGTTCCGGTCGTCTTGAAGCGCTTCGATCATGTGGTCGGTCATGGCGCCGATGGATTCGTTGAAAACCGTTTTTCCAACCGTACTGCAGTATTCCCCTCGACCGCCGACTTGCGGCTTGAGGATTCCGTTCGTGTGGCATGACTTGCAGGATTGAGGGACGGAGCAAAAGCAGTTCGGCCCCGTGCACGGAGTGGTGAAAGTGGTTTTACCGCTGCCGACCCAGGTGGGGCCGCCGCGGCCTTCACATGTTTTGACCAGGTCTTGGATGGAGCGGCTTTTCAAAGCGTCGTAGACGGGCTTGGTCGATAGAATTGGACCTTTGGAGTGACAGCCGGCGCAGTTTTCTATGGTCGCGTCCGCCGGAAAGTTAGGGTTGAAAGGGAAGTTTATTTGGGCGTCCGTGGGCGCGACGGTTGCCGGCTTGTCCGGCTTGAAGATTCCGTCCAGCGCGCAAACTCGGCAATCCAGTTTGTTGTAGCAGAGCACTCCGATCTGGTGGTGGTCGAGCTTACCTGGTTCCGATCTTTCCCGCGAAGAGCGCGGCATCGCCAGACAAAGCGTATCGTTCGTCTCGTACTGATAAATGGTGGCCTGCTGATCCAGCCTGGGGGAGGCCAATTGATCGTTCGTGAAATCGGCGACCCTTTTCCATTCGGCCGTAGGACCGTTCAGCGGAAGAGGTCCAGACGGAATCTGGATGCCGGAATTTCGGCAGAGGGCGATGTATTCGGCGTTCGTGAGACCGGCTCCCAAGCAAGGCGCCAAAAACAGCGTCTGCAGGAGTAAGCCTAGAAACCATGCTGGGAAGGGTTTGGTCACGCGCCTCTCCTTTTGCGAGTCCGTTTCCTCGTTAGCGAAATCGCGGAGGAGAAAGGGTCAAGATTCTACTGCCGCTTATTGGGCAGCGGGGGCTTGCGCCCTTTTATTCTGCGGTTTGAATATCCAATTGTGTTTTTCGTCGGGCTCTTCGACACCCGACCCCTTCACAATTCGCCGAACTTCCAGGGAATCGACATTTTACGGATCGGCTATCCGCGCAAAAGTTTTTGTGTCTAACGAATGGTGAGTTTAGCGTGCGGAAACCACTGGCTTTTGTCCCAGCCACCCCTCCGAGCGAAAAAAAGTTCGCCAGCTGTCAGCCGCGTTCGCAGATGAATGTATTCTAGACGAATTCGGGCTCTTCCCTCGTCGATTCCGCTTCTTAGGAATCTTCACAATTGGCGGTCCAGCCGTTGCACTAACACGACTCGTCCAACACGACGAAACGTATCATGAGGGGCTCGCCAGGCCTTTCCCGTTATCCCGAAAAAAACTCTGAGGGGGGTTTTTGCACATGCTTATGCGGAACGTATGCTGTAAATCTGCGCGCTTTGGCGCGCTCATTCTTTTCTCGTTGCTCGCTTTGGGCTGTCAGAAGTCCCGCTACAGCGGTGACCTTCCGTCGCCCTCCAGCGACTTCGCTTCCACCATCTCCGATTCCCAATACCCGGCCGTCGTGCTCGTCGTCGCGCCCCAGGGCGCCGGCATCTGCACCGGAACGTTCGTCTCCGAACGCGCGGTTCTCACGGCTTCTCACTGCGTGAGCGAAGACGGGGAATACACGGTGGTCACCTCTTTCGGTACCTTCCGTTCCTCGACGGTCGCGGCCTTCGGCCCGGGCGTCGTCGATGACCCCTCGGACATCGCGCTCATCATCTTCGACCGCGCGGTCGCGAGCCGGTCGGCCAAGCAGGTTTACGATATCTACGACAACGTCGCCGGCGGCGACACGCTCCGCCTCATCGGCTACGGCTGCAACAACATCACCAAGCGCACGGGCTCGGGCGTGAAGCGCACGGGCACCAACGTGGTGGCCGAGATCGATGACTACATCAACTTCATCACGCCCATCACGAGCGGCACCCGTGGAATCGCGAAGGGCATCTTCGGACCGTCGAACCGCGCGGCCTCTTGCTTCGGCGACTCGGGCGGCCCGGCCGCCATCGAGCGCGGCGGCGAGCTCTTCGTCGTCGGCGTGACCCACGCCGGTGGTCAGGAAGACAATAACCAGATTTCTCAATACGCGAACGTGGCCACTCGGAGCGATAACCGGTCGTTTCTGCGTCAGCAGAACTCGGCTCACGGTCTCGACATCCGGGGCATCTGATCGGGTTGTGAATTGAGTCGAGGTGCCCGCGGTTGCTACCCGCGGCCCTCGTAGAGTTTGGGCCGAACGCACACCGTACGCGGATTCCCCCTCTACCCGCGGCGGGAACGGTCGGCTCAATGGACCAGTAACCTGTAAGTGACCGATAAAGTAATAAGGTCAGGGCGAGAGGCGGGGGCTACCCCTCAACCCGCCGCCTCTCCCCTGGCCGTTACTCGCTCACTAGAGTTCCCGTCCAAATTTCCGTCTCGAAAGGCGGGTCATCGGTCTCCCCTCGGCCGATGGCCCGCTCGCTCGAGATGGCCCCTTCCTTGCTAAGTTCCCCTTCGTGCTTCGAGTCTTCCTTCTAATGACAATCAGTTTGTGTGCCCGCGCGGAAGTTCTTTCCGTCGGCGGGAGCCTTACGCTTCAGGTGCCCGGACTGCAACGGGCTGCGGTCGCCGACGGCAAGGTGGCCAGGGCGCGCGCCATTCCCCCAGACCAACTCTTCGTCACGGGGCTTTCCCCCGGCAAAACGGAAATCACCGCGTGGGACGCTTCTGGGCGGCCCCGGGAGTTCTCTCTCGAAGTGCTTCCGGGCAAGGTCTACCAGGCCGCCCTCGGCAATCTTCCCGTCGTCAAAGTGGAGTTGGAGTTTCTGGAAATCGATCTCGCCGAGGGCGCGAAGTACGGCGTTCGCTGGCCCGTTCCCGTTGAAGGGTCGGTGGGCGCGAGCGCTCGGGGAGACGGCTCCGGGGCTTCCGTTTCCTATTCGGCGAGCGCGTCCTCGGCGAAAGCCGCGGTGGAGGCGATGGTCACCGAAGGAAAGGCTAAGGTTCTGTCGCGGCCCAGGCTTTACGTGCGCCTTGGCGAAAGCGTCGATTTTCTCTCCGGCGGAGAATTTCCCGTCCCCACATCCACTGAGCGCGACGGTCATCTCTATCCCCGCATCGAATGGAAAGCGTACGGACTTGCGATGCGCGTGAAGCCCGAGAGCGGCGACGGCGTTCACTTGAGCTCCGACGTGGAAGTCGAGGTGAGTGAAACGGACGCAAGCGTTTCTGTGAACGGGGTTCCCGCGCTGAACCGCCGAAAGCTCACCACCAAAATGGAGTCTTTGGACGGTGAGACGGTGATCCTGTCGGGGCTCATCCGGCGGGCCGCGAGCCACGGGAGGGAAGGGGTGCCGCTGCTCAGCTCTCTTCCGCTGCTGGGGATTCTCTTTTCCGCGAGTCACGAATCGAAAACCGATTCCGAAATCGTCATCTCGATGACGCTATCCTTTCGCACGAGAGACGAGCAGGAGCGGGAGCTTCGAAACATCCAGGAAAGGACGGGACTTCCGTGAAAGGCTGGGAACCGTTTCTGCTGGGCGAAGCAAAAGCCCTTTCAGCGTGGGTTTCCGATCCCTCCGTTACGGATTTGTTTCTAAACGGAACGCGTTCGCTCTTCGTCGACCGGGGGGAAGGGCTGGAGTCCCACCCCTCTCCCTTCACCGAAAGCGGCCTTCGGGATTTTCTGGAGCGTCTCGTACTTCCCCTCGGGAAACGGGTCGACGCGGTTCAGCCCTTTTTGGACGGCCGGGTCGCGGACGCCGCGCGCTTTCACGCGGTGTTGCCGCCGGCGGTGCGGGGGGCGCCCCATCTGAGCTTTCGCTTCTTTCGTTCGGGCGCCCGCGTGCCCCTCGAGGCGTTCGCCGCTCCTTCCTTTATAGAGGAAGGTCTGCGCGACGGTCAGAACTGGATTCTTTGCGGGGCCACGGGAAGCGGAAAGACGACTCTGCTTTGCCGTCTGCTCGAAAGGTCCCCTTCGGAGGAAAGAATCATCGTGGTGGAGGAGAGCCGGGAGATTCAACTGGATCATCCTCACGTGCTCACTCTGGAAGGAAGGTCCAACGGCCCGGAAGGCGTCGGAGAGATCTCCTTGCGAACGCTTTTGCGGCAAGCCCTGCGCATGGGTCCGAATCGTCTGGTGCTTGGGGAGTGCCGCGGTGAAGAAGCCTTCGATCTGGTCCAGGCGTTGAACACGGGCCACCGTTCCTCCTTGAGCACGCTTCATGCGAACTCCTGCCGGGACGCCCTTAGGCGGCTGGAAAGTCTCGTTTTGCTCGGAAGCCGGGGCGCCACACTCGCGGCTGTCCGGGAATGGGTGGCCGGGGCCATCCAAGGGGTCGCCTATCTGGAGCGCCGGGGAAAGGAGCGGCGGGTCGCCGAGGCGATTGAATTGCACGGCTTGGAAGGAGAAGTGTATAGAATCACGCCAAAATTCCCCGTCGTGTCCGGGGTCTCGGCCCGGCGCGGTTCCCCTCTTGCGCCCGGCAACAAAGTATGCGAATTTACGCCATTCTTTCGGTGACCCTTTAGGAGCTAGGCATGAAAGCTGACATTCACCCCGAATATTCCGAGACCACCATCCGTTGCGCTTGCGGTAACGAGTTCACGACCCGCGCGACCGTGAAAAACATCCGGGTGGAAATTTGCTCCAACTGCCACCCGCTCTACACGGGCAAGCAGAAGCTCGTGGACGCCGAAGGCCGCGTCGAGCGCTTCCGCAAAAAGTACGGCGAAAAGAAAAAGTACTAAGCCTTTCGGCCCCCCATGTTTCAAAAGCTGGACGAAGTCGAGGCCCACTACAATTCTATTGAGGCCCGATTAAGCTCGCCCGGAATCGCGAACGACACCGCGCTTTTTCAGAAACTTTCCAAGGAGCACAGCGATCTCGCGCCCGTGATCTCGCTTTACCGCGAGTACCGGATGGCCAAAGACGCATTCGACGGGAATCTAGGGCTGATCAAAGGAAACGATGCCGAGCTTCGCGAGCTTGCGGTAGAGGAAAATCGGGAGCTGGAACCGAAGCTGAAGGAGATCGAGAAACGGCTTCAGGTTCTTCTTCTGCCCAAAGATCCCAACGACGACAAAAACATCCTGCTCGAGATCCGCGCCGGAGCCGGCGGGGACGAGGCCGCCCTCTTTGTCGGCGAGCTTTTCCGCATGTACACGAAGTACGCCGAACGCCGCCGCTGGTCCATCGACATGCTGAGCGCGAGCGACAGCGAAGCCGGCGGCTTCAAGGAAATCATATGCCTGGTGCGCGGCGAGAAAGTGTACTCGCTGCTGAAGTTTGAGAGCGGAGTCCACCGCGTTCAGCGGGTTCCGAAGACGGAAACCCAAGGGCGCATCCATACCAGTACCGCGACGGTCGCCGTGCTGCCGGAAGCCGAAGAGCTCGAGATCAGCATCAACCCGAACGACTTGAAAATCGACGTGTACCGCAGCTCCGGCGCCGGAGGCCAGAGCGTGAATACCGCCGACTCCGCGGTCCGCATCACCCACTTGCCCACCGGACTGGTGGTGGCCTGCCAGGACGAACGGTCGCAGCTGAAGAACAAAGCCAAGGGAATGAAAATCCTGCAGACCCGGTTGGTGGATCTGAAACAGCGGGAGCAGGATCAGAAAATGGCCGCCGACAGAAAAGATCAGGTCGGCACCGGAGACCGAAGCGAAAAGATTCGCACGTATAATTTCCCGCAAGGCCGAGTCACCGATCACCGCATCGGAGTCACGATCCACCAGATCGACTCCTACATGAACGGCGACATCGACGACATGATTTCGCAGACCGCGGCGTACTTCCAGGCCGCGCAGCTCAAAGCCAACGAGAAGACCTCTTGATTGGCTTCTACTGCGGCCGTCCGAAAGGGTCGGGCCTTCCAACGAAACTGAGGAACGTCCTCCGCAGTCGGAAATCCTCAGCGTACCCAGGGGGTACGCTTCCGGTTTCCTCGTTTGTGCGTCCTTTTTCCCGAGCCCTTTCAGCCGCCCTCGCTACGAATCCAATCAAGAGGCCTTCTCGATGAAAATACGTGAGGCCATCTTTCAGGGGAGGGACCGCCTCGCGGCGGCCTCGATCCAGTGCGCCGATCCGTTGCTTCACATGAAGCAGATCGCCGAATTCTGCCTTGGTCTTCCTCTCGCGGAGCTCTACTTGAAATGGGAAGACGAGCTTTCCCCAGACGCGGCCGAAAGAATCGAAGCGTTCTTGAAACGCCGTCTCGGCGGCGAGCCGTTTCAATACATCGCGGGCCACGAGCATTTCTGGGAAGGAAAGTTCGAAGTTGGGCCCGGGGTTTTGATTCCCCGACGCGAAACCGAGATTCTGGTCGAAGCGCTGCTCGAAGAGGATAAACGCCCGTCCGTTCGCGTCGCGGAACTGGGGGCGGGATCCGGAAACATCGGGTTATCCGTGCTTCACGAGCGGCGAGGTTGGGAATGGTTCGGCTACGAGAAAAACCCCGCGTCCTTGCCCTTTCTGGAGACAAACCGAAAGTCACTTTTGCCCTCCGGATCCGTCTATCACGTAAGGCCAGGGGACTATTTCGAGCTCGCTCCCGCCGACGGCCCCTTCGATTGGATCGTCTCGAACGCCCCCTACGTCACGACGGGGGAGCTGCCGACCCTGGCCCAGGAGGTCCGCCGGGAGCCGGCCGAGGCTCTGGACGGCGGAACGGACGGTCTCGACGTGATTCGAAGGTTGGTTGCCACCGCGCCGAAGCTCTTGAAATCAGGGGGCGGAATCGCGGGCGAGATGGCCTTCGAACAGGCCGGCGACGTGCTTAAACTCCTATTGGATTCCGGTTTCCGGCAAAGTCGGGTAATACGGGACTATTCTGGATTGGACCGGGTATTTCTGGCGAGATGGGGTGAGATCTAGTGGACGCTCTAGTCATTAAAGGACCCGCGAAGCTCAAGGGGACCGTGCGGGTCAGCGGATCGAAAAACACCGCGCTGCCCTTTCTCTTCGCCTCTTTGCTATTCGATGACGAAGTCCGCTTCGAGAACGTTCCCCGCCTCTGGGACATCGAGACCACGCTCAGCATTCTTCAGCTCATCGGCTGCGAAACCAGCTGGAACAAGGAAGAGGGCACCGTTTCGGTCCTGCCGCGGATCACCGATCCGCTCGCTCCTTATGAGTGGGTTCGGCGCATGCGGGCGGGCATTCTCGCGCTCGGACCCTTGGTGGCGAAGCAAGGCCGCGCGCGCGTGAGCCTTCCCGGCGGTTGCGCCATCGGCGCCCGCCCCGTCAATTTTCACATCGAAGCGCTCCGGCAAATGGGCGTCGTCGTCGAAGTCGAGGAAGGCTACATCGTCGCCCGCGCGAAGTACGGCTTGAAGGGCGGTCGCCTCCGGTTTCCCGACGTGACCGTCACCGGAACGGAAAACGCGCTGATGGTCGCGGTTCTTGCCGACGGAGAAACGATTTTTGAGAACGCGGCGAAGGAACCCGAGCTGACGGCGCTCGCCGATTTCCTGGTTTCGTGCGGCGCCCGTATCGACGGTATCGGCACGGACACCCTTCGCGTGCGCGGAGTGAAAAAACTCCGCAAGCCCTCGGGCCCCGTTCGGATTCCTTCGGACCGAATCGAAGCCGGCACCTGGATCTCCGCCGCGCTCGCGACCCGCAGCCCTCTGCGCCTCGAGGGGTGCGAGGCTCACCGGATGGAATCCGTGCTTGCGGCGTATCGCCAGCTCGGCGCGAAACTTCTCGTGTCCGAAAAAGGCGATACCATCGACGTGGAGCCGGCCGACGTTTATTACCCCATCGATCTCAAAACGGATCCTTATCCGGGTTTTCCGACCGACATGCAGGCGCAGATCATGGTCAACATGCTCTTCGCCCGGGGCAAAAGCCGCGTGAAGGAAACCATCTTCGAGAATCGCTTCATGCATGTAGCCGAGCTGCGGCGGCTCGGCGCGAACATCGAAATCTCGGGCAACGAGGCGATCATCGAAGGGCCGTCCCGCCTGAAGGGCGCGCCTCTGATGGCGACCGATCTTCGGGCCAGCGCCTCCCTCGTGGTGGCGGCCCTCGCGGCGGAAGGATCCACCCGGGTCAGTCGCATTTATCACCTGGATCGCGGGTACGCCCGCATCGACGAGAAGCTCACCGCCCTCGGCGCCGAGGTCCAGCGGGTTCACGAGTAGCCTCCTAATTCCGGGAAGTTAGCGCCTCCTCCTTTCGCGACAGTCCTATTAGTTCGGGCGGACCTCCCCGACGGCTATTGTGGTCAAAGTAGGCAAAAAGGTAAAAAGTTAGGGCCGTATCAGGAGGGGTAGATATGAGAGTCCGGTTCAAGCCGCTATTTGTTCTATTTCTGGTTACGTTTTCCATGTTCAGCGCCGTTTCGCTTGCCGAAGACCATGACGCGCAAGCGGTCACGGCGGCTACGCCGACGCCGATGCCCGTCATCGAGGACGCCGACGACATGAACGCCGATCCGTTCACCCGCATCGACGAACATCACGCCGGCGAGACGCTTCGTTGCAACAGTGTCGGCACCATCGGCGAGAAGTCAGACGCCACGAGCGAGTTCCTCGAGGTGAAAATATTCCCGCACATTCCGGTGAAAGGACTGCACGTCGAAGTGCTTCCCATTCACATCGGCATGGAAAAGGAAGCCATCAAACGCAAGGAAACCGAAGTGAAGGCGAGTTTTTGCGTGAAGGGAAAGGCGGAAGACAACGAGACTCTCTTCAAGCCCGGGGCGCTCGGCGTGCCGGTGACCCGCACCGCCGGTTTCCTCGTTTGCGAAGCCAAGATCCGAATCGAGTTCGAAGCGAAGGACGATAAGTTCGCGAAGTTCTTCGCCGTCGGCTTTCAGTCCGAACAGCGCAACATTCACTTTTGGGAAACGACCCAGGAGTTCGAAGTGCACATCGACGCCGGCACTCCCCAGAAGGACATGGCCCAGTATTGTCAGAAGCGGGCGGAGTGGGCCCGCATGAACCAGGAAGCCAAGGAAAACGAGAACACGGCGGCCTACATCCAGAAGGAATATTCCCCGAACGTCCAGTGCATCTACGACCGGGAATGTCCGACTCCTCGCAGCACGGGAGCGCTTGGTTACGACTTGTCTCACGTTGAAAGCAAACGCTGTGTGTATTTCTCGAACCGGGAAACCGGAAAGTTCAGCCGGACCCAGTGCCTCAACCTGAGGAAGGAAGGCGTCCGTTGCTATCCCAGCAGCGTCGGAATGGGCCGTGAGCAGGGTAACTGCGACTTCGGCCTGAAATGCGAATACTCCCACAGGGAGTGGTTTCCGGACGGAGGCGGGCCGTACGTGAACCGTTACGCCTGCAAAAAGAACTAGTCTATCGAAGGGGCGGCTCGGGTCTCAGACCCGGGTCGCCCTTTGTTTTTTCCAGCGGACAATTCCGGCCAAACAAGAGAGCGCAAAGAAGAGGGCCGCACCGGACGCCCAGGGCATGTCCTCGTCGCTCGCCTCGTCCCACGGGCTGAACAAGAATCCCGAAAGCTGAGGACTGACGGCCGCGGTGGCCTTCGCGAGACTCGCGACTATCCGCTTCTCTCCCCGTTTCGTCGAGGCTAGCCACCGCGAAGCGAGCCGATCCTGGCTCTTCATCGTGGAGGCGAGCTCGCGGATGAGCGACGCGGAAACTTTCTTCAGGGCGGGAGCGGGCTTCGGCCCGTTGGGTCCCATGCCGAGAAGCGCTTCGATGCTTCCGGTGGTCATCGGCTTCGCAGCGGCTTTCGCCTTCTTTTCCTTGGGCTCGATTTTCGGCGGCTCCATGTAGGAGGCGACTTGGCGTGAAGGTGCGCGGCCTGACGGCTGAGCCTCTTTCTCTTCGTTTTCTTTCGGCGGTCCGAAGAAGCCTCTTTCTCTTTCCAAAGCGGACTGAAACGGATTTACGTTCACGGCGCCGGACTCGGAGGCGACGAAACGCTCCGGCGACTCCGCGGGTTTCTCGGGACTAACCTGCGGCTGCGGGACCGGCTGCTGACGGATCTGCGTGATGAGCTGGCGCGCCTCACGGGTCTCGTCGGAGTCGGCTTCTCCGAGACTCTCGTTCAGCTGAACGAGGTCTTCCAGTCGCTTCACCTTTTCCTCTTGCGGAATCGTCGGATCCAGGACGGCCTGCTCGGCCGCGGCGATCACCCGATCGGTTTCCTCGTTTTTCTTCTCGACCCATCGGTCGGCTTCGGTCGGCAGCGATCCGCGCTCGGTCTCTCTCGCTATGGGCGGAACGACGGCGGGCGTCCCGGCCGCCGTCGCGGGCTTGGGAATCTCCACGCCCGCCGAATGCGGATCCTGATCGGGCAACGTGACGGCTTCCTGTTGCTGAACCGCCTGCTGATACTGCCGCCACTGATCGAAGTTCATTCCGTTCGGCATGACGAAATTGTTGATGTCGCCTCCCACAAAAGTGTCGCCGCCACGGCCGGACGGGTTCACGGAAACGGGATCGGATTCGGAGCCGGGAGCGGCTTGTAGTTTGGTTCCCGGCATGAAGATTTGCGACCCGCCGCCGTTGGCTTGATCCGAAATCTTCGAGGAGCCATCCTTGGGAATCGCGCCGCCATTCAATTTGGCCTTTTTCATTATCGCGTCGATTTCGGCCGGGGTCAGTGTACTCCGGACTCCGCTCGTGAAACTTCCTTGCGCCTTCGGCTGCGAGTACCGGTCGACGTCCGGGCGCCGATCCATGGCGTCGTTCGGCGGCGCGGGCAGGGCGAACGCGTTCGCAACATCCTTCCAATTGGGCTTGGCCAATGAATAAGCTGTAGAAGACGCTGTAGAGCCAGACGAAGAAGAAAGGAAGGCGGCAAGGCTGGTTCCGTTACCTGCCGGTGCGAGCGCGACCATCCGAAAGTAGTCCTTCGAAATCGCCTGCTCGACCCAACTATTCAAATCACCGGGCTCAATCTTCGGCTCGTACAGTACGCTGGACTCGTCGGCGGCGAAAGCCGGCACGCAGACCGCAAGCAGCAGCAAAGCCAATTGCCCTCTTTTTCCGACGCGCATTGGAGAACCCCCTGAACGAGGAAAATGCAGAGTCCTTGCCAGAATTGATTTCCTTACTGGAGGCCGAACCCGTTTAAATCATGGGAAGAACTCGCTGCTAAGGCCCCGCACAACTTTTCGCCTTTCAGGGCGTTACTAACCTTGCTCCGCCAACTACCCGGTTCTCATCTTCTATTTCCTGACTGAACTGTAGACAGCCGGAGGGGTGGGGTCGCGGAAAGGGTGGAAGGGGGCTAAACTAGCGTGAGCACGGGTGGTTTTTGCTCTTCGCCGAGGGGCCGCTGACTACCGCCTGTACACGCCGGCGCACCTGATTTTCCAAGGTGGGCGCGAAGGGAAATGGTACGGCGGTTGCTCTAATCAAGAGTGGGGGATCCGTTTCATGGGGAGATCGAAACTCATTTGTCTCTATTTCGTGGTGGCCTATCGGGCCCCCCGGCTGCCGCCGGGCACGGTGCGCCAGGCCGTGGGCGAGGGGTGGCGGGGCGAGGCGGCGCTCGACCGGCTCGGCCTGGGCCAGCTGCTCGACGCCGATGTGGCCGGCCTGTCGGGCGGCGAGGCCAAGCGGGTGGCGCTGGCCCGAACGCTG
>CAZZHG010000034.1:0-46272 GCA_964653655.1 uncultured Pseudobdellovibrionaceae bacterium | reverse complement strand
GCTATGAGCGCCGTCGCCACGCCTTGGCCTCGGACCCCGGGAACCGTGTAGAGATCGTTCAGGATGGCGGAACGTCCCGCCGATAACGTCGACATTTGCCAATACACGGTAGCGAAACCGGCGGGCTGCCCTTCTTCGTGGAAGGCGATGAACTGAATGCCTTCCTCGTGCCGGTCGACGAAACGGCGGAAGAAATATTCATTCAGCTCCCGGTTGGGCTCGACTCCGTAAAACTTCTGATACTCCGCTATGAGCGGAAGGACCTGCGAGTAATTATGTTTATCCACCACTTCGACTTTCATGTTTCGGCTCCCTGAACTCTTCGGGCCCGCAGTATCCCTCCCAACAGGAAAACGCTTACACCCAAGAACGCGACGTAGGACAAGTCGAACCGGGCGCCGAGCAACCAATGCTCGGCCGGCGCAACCAATAGAACTGCGAACAAAGTCGGATACTCGGCGCTGGCGACGTCCATCAAACGATAGAGACGTATCGTCAGCATATAGATAAGAAACATCAGGGCACCGGCGCAGAGGCCAATCACCGCCGTCTGCGGCGTAACGATCCACGTTCCGGTCGCGGCCGAGCCGCCCAGACCATAGAGAAGAATGGCGAGGCCCGCGACGGCCGCAATCACGCCTTCGGTTTCCTTGCGCGAAGACGCCTTGATGAGAAGGAATCCGAACGTGACCCCGAGCGTGCCCAGGAAGGCGAAAAGGTAACCGAGCATTCCTTCCCCGGGGCCCTGAAAGCCGAGCGCAAAAGTGAAGAAGGCGACTAGAATCACCGCCGCGAACGCCATCTGGCGCCTGCCTCTCGGCTCTCCGACGAGCGGGCTCAAGAGAATCAGGAGCGCGATGTCCATTCGCTGAACGATGGAAACCGTCGTCGCATTCGCATAGTGGTAGCTCGCGGTGATGAGAAAGAGCGAGAGCCCACTGACGATTATCCGAATGAGTTGCGATCTAGGCTCCCTCGGCCAGAGCCCCTGACGATAATAGAGAGCCCAGGCGAGCGCCGTAATGAGGCAGCCCATCCCCCGAAACACTAGAACCTGCGCGGCGGGCATACCGAGAAGAGCGAGATATTTCAGGACGAGGCTGCTCGCCGCGTGACAAAGAACATAGACGGTAAGAATAGGTGCCATGGCTCACTTCAACTTCGTTATGAATTTGGGGGCCGGAAAGTCCCCTTGCCAGGGGAAGTCCGCTTCGGGATCGCCGGCGATTCGCCGTGAGGCTTCGAGCGCGGCGGCTCCGTGCTTGGCGAAGTCGAGTTTGGCGACGAGGACGGGACGCTCCGACCGATAGTCCAGCTGGAACCATCCGAGCTCGTTGCGGTGGAACTCGTATCCCATCTCCCGCATGGCATTGATCCGCGGCGACCCTTCGACGAACGTCCCAACCACATGACTCACCTTCCAATGCTCCGCGAGCCGAAAGGCCCAGTACCTGAGAACCGTATTTAGACCGCGGCGCCGGATGGAGCTATCGGTGGCGGCCTTGCTGAGCAAAAGCACCGGAAAGCCGAGCTCCCCGAAATTCCAGGGGCACTCGAGTTTCTTCTCCACGATGGACACGTTGTCGGCGAGCTCCGCACGCATCGTGGCGAGAATCCTTCCGCCCTCCTTAATCGCGAGGATGAAACTCTCGTCGTCGGAAGCGTTCCACTCGATCACCTTCGGATCCACGTAGAACCCTCCGGCCTTCGCGTACTCCGCGATTCTGAGCCGGTTGATTTCCGCAGCTTCGTTTCGTTCCACCACTACCGCCTGCGCGCTCATGCCACTTTCTCCACGTAACTGCTCAAGATCCGGTCCGACAATCTTCCCAGACAACTCAAATTCGCAAATCCCGGTCCCTGCCTCATTCCCGCAAGCCCCGGGAAATGCAACCGGGGCGTGAGTCGCTCCACGGCCAAGTCATCCCCGATGCTCGCCTCGATCTGGGCCGTGGTCGGCGAGCACTCGAACCTGCCCGCGATGGCTTCCATCGCGGATGAGTCGGCAAGCTCGTTCAAGAACCGAAGGGGGTCGGCGCCGGTCGCTAGAATCAGCCGATCGAACGTACGGACCTCTTCCTTGTCCCGGTAAGCGATCGTCGCCTGCACGGCGGAGCCTTCCGTCTGAAGCGACTCCACCCGCCCCGGAAGAATCTCGAAATCGGCATTCGAGTCGAGTTGCTTCAAAGCCTGAAGCGAGAACACTCCCCGATCGGTGCGGTGAATGAATTCCCGGCGATGGCCGACGCTGAGGTCCGCCCATCGCGCCGACGCCGGATCCGAATAGACCCGATTCTCGCGAAAGCCTTCGCCACGGCTGTAGACCATTCCCTTCGGGCTGATGAGAGTCAGCTTGAGATCGGGATTGCGAAAGTTCGAAAGAGTCGCCGTAATGCTCGCGGCGTTCTCTCCGGTTCCGACGACGGCCGCCGCCCCCTTGAACGTCTCGAAGGCCCGGTACGTCTTCCAAAACGACTCGACGTCCAGAATGGAATCATGGACCGGGACCGAGCCGGGAAGCCGCTGCCTCGCTGGGCCCGTGAATACGACTCCGTCCGCCTCGATGGCCGCCGCCTCGCCGCCGCACTTGCGGTAGTTCACGACCCAACGGTCCCCCTCCCGGCCTAGGCCAACCACTTCTCCGCGATGAAGACTGAACTCGTCGCTAAGTTCCATGGAAACCCATTTCAGGTACTCCGCCCAAACCCTATGCTCGGGAGCCGGCCGGCCCCGGTCGATCCAGTCCGCGTAGCGGCCCGTACCGACCAGAAAGCTCTGCCACGAGTACGCGGCCATGCCCCGATTGACCTCCGAACCCTGGCCGCCCCAGGCGCTCGCGTCGAACGGAAAGCCGACGTCCTTTTCGGGAGAAGTCCCCAGCGGTTGCTTGCCGTCGGTGAAACCGAAATCCCCGGACCAGTTGGCCCCTACCGCACGTCGCTCGATCACGTGAAGCTCGGGAACGCTTCTTCCCAAAGATCTCAGCACCGCGTTCTTTGCCGCTATCGCCATGGCCTTCGGCCCGGCCCCGATTACAACCAGCCGCTTCACCTGCTCCGCCTCTCCGCAATCCCTGCAACCCGCCGGCCGATGGCCGGTGCCGTTTTGAATCCCGTTCCGCTGAAACCCGCCGCCACGAGCAGCCCGGTCGCCGCCGCCGCTTCCGCGACCACACCGCGCCGATCGGAAGTGTAGGCCTCTCTCACCTTCGTCGCGCCAGTCACGCGGCACCTCGAAATTCCGCGGATGGTCCGGGCGGCGAGCCTTCGCGCGCGCTTCGTTTCGCCGGGATCGGCATCCGACTCGAGCGCCATGCCTTCGGTCGCCGCCTCGGACCCACAACCGACGAGGGTCGCCGACTCTCCGTCGGGCCGTCCGTAAGACTTGGTGTTGTGATCGAAATAGATGGGATGCAAACCGCGCGGCCGTTCGCCCCGAAATCTCTGCAGCTGGATAAGCCGCTGCTCCAGCGGCGCCCGAATCCCCAGGGGAGCGAGCAGATCGGAGGTCCAAGCCCCAGCGGCGACGATGACTATCGGCGCGCGGAACTCGCCTTGCTCCGTCGAAACGCCCTGCACCTTCCCCTGGTGCACGAGAATTTCCCTGACGCGGATTCCCTGCCGGCCCTCGGCGCCGAGATTGGTCGCGCGGCGGATCCACGCGCGCGTCGTCGCAATAGGATCGGCAAAGCCCGCTTCCGGTTCATAGATGGCGAAGGAACGCTCCGGCCACGCAATCTGAGGAAATCGGCTCTCGCCCGCCTTCTTGTCCAGAATCTCCATCTGATGGCCGTAACGGCGCATCCGCTGCACGGCGGAGTGAATCTCGCCGAGACGCGAAGTCGGCTCGAAGTAGAGCGAGCCGGTGGCTTTGAAGCCGCACTCATATCCGACTTCCTCTTCGAACTTCAGAAAGTGCGGAAGGCTTTCCGCCGCAAGCTGGGTGAGGGTCGGGCTCTGATGAAAAATCCGGATCATCGCGGCCGATTTGCCGGTGCTTCCGCTTGCGAAATTGCCTCTCTCGACAAGTAGCGTGTTTCGCATTCCCTTCTGGGCCAGGGAATAAAGGATGGAGGCTCCGGCGACTCCGCCGCCGACGACGATGGCTTCATACTGGTTGGACATGGCTCGCACTCCTAGCTTGGGGTTGGAAACGTTCCGGTAACCATTCCCTCACCAGGGACTCGAGGGAGGGACCCGACTCAGAAAGTTGTCCGACTGCCGACCCGGCGCCCGGTCCATCGGATAGCGTCCAGGCGCGGGGGGCCGCATCTCCGAGACCGGCGCGAAGGCGTGCGGCCAAATCGGGAAAAAATCCATCGGCGGCGTGAGCAAGCCAGCGGACGGCGGCAAGTTGTAGATAAACTCCGCGCGCCAACCGAGCCCGCTCCGACTCAACGGAACGCAGAGGCTCCTGACTCGAGGCGAAGGCCCGCACTTCTTCCAAGAACCGCGCCAGGACCCGAGCGGCCGCCGCGAGATCGAAGCACTCTGGCGACAGTCGAGCTTCGAAGTCCCGCGAAAGCGAAGCCAGGCCCGCAAAACTCGAAAGGCTCGTGGGATCCAAGACTCCGGCTTCGGGGACCACCCCGTCGAAATCCTTGCGAACAATTTCGTCGAGCCGGGAGAGCCACGCGAAGAGATTTCGATCCAGGAAGGCCGCGTGGGCTTGCAGTCCCTCGAAAGTGAAGTTGGTGGCTTCATGCTCCGGACGTACCGACAGCAGGAAACTACGAACAAGATCCCGCGGAAGCGATGGAACCGCTTCGAGCGCCCAAACCGCATGACGGCGGCTCGTGGAGAACTTGGCGCCCTCGAGGTTGAGAAACTCGTTCGTCACGAAGCGAATTGGAAGGTTCGCTTGCGGATTCGCCCCGAGCCAAAGAGCCGGGACCAGTGAGGAGTAGTAAAAGGCGTTGTCGAAGCCGAACAGCAGGATACGATCGGGCTCTACTAGACCCGCTTGCTTCTCCGAGAAGAGAAAGCTAGCGGCCATTTCGAACCAAGCGTGAATCACTTCCCCGCCGGACGAATCGGGCACGGCGATGCCCCAACGATCGTAATGAGTGACCGGAATATCCTTCAGTCCGACTTTGCGCAGCCGCTCCAGATAGGCAGCAATCCGGGGAGTTTTTCCGACCGAGGCCCAAAAAGTCTCAAGTCTCTTCTGGTAACGGGAAAGCGGGAGAAACCAGCGATCGAACGCCTTGCGTCCCGCCTTGCCGCCGCAGGCGCGGCAAACCGGATCGGTGAGCTCTTCGGGCTGGTTCGGCAGACCGCAGGCTTCGCAGCCGTTACCGAGCGTGCCTTCCCCGCAATGCGGACAAAGACCCGCCACATGCACTTCGTAAAGATAGAGATCGCAACGGCCGCAATGAAGCGCCTCGGTCCGGCGCCGCTCGAGCTTGCCCTGGTTCACGAGACGAGTGAAGTAGCTCCGGACGAACTCGTTGTGCTCGGCGTTTTTCGCCGGCTCCAGAAACCCGTGGAAGGAAATCCCCGCCGCCTGAAAACCGCCGCGGATTTGCCCCCCGAAGGTATCGAGGGTTTCCGAAACGGATCCCGACCGCTCCGCGGCCTTCGCCGCCACGTAGCTCTGGTAGTCGTCGGTCCCCGCGAGGTAACGGGCTTCCCGCCCGAAACGGTGCAGCTGCCGGCGAAGCACATCGCCCGCCAGATAGGGCCCGGAAAGGTGCCCGAGGTGCAAAGGCCCATTGGGAGTGGGAGGCGCCGCGTGTAACGCGATCGCCTTCCCCCCGCCCGGAAACCTCGGCGAAGCGGGTTCCCAATAAAGCGAGACGAATTCCAAATCTTCGGAGCCGGTATTGGCCAGCTCGTGCCGGCCGCCCGAAGGCAAGTAGATCCAATCGCCGGCGGTGACTACCCGGGAAACTTTCTCCCAGGTGATCAGTCCGGTGCCCTTCCAAATAAGGAAGGATTCCCCCTCGGAATGAGCGTGGGGAGTGGTGGTTTTCCCCGGCTCGACGACGCACCAGGTGGTTCCGAAGGGGGGCTGGACGTTGTGGTCGGGAAAGAGGCGCTGGCAAAGAATTCCGTACTCTTTCTCGAGGAGCCTGGGGTCGGTTCGCAAAATCCGCATCGAATACAACCTATCGCCAACCCGTCGAGCCGGATAATCGATCCGGCCTATTGACGCGATTGGCGCCTTCTATGTCCGCGCGAGCGCGGAGTACGATCCTGTCTACGATTACGAGATTAGGGATTGGGGGAAAGATGGTAAATTGACATATTCCGCACGGAATCGTTCAAGAAAAGGGAACGAAAGGAGCTCATGTGGAAGCAAAAGCCTTTGCCATCGACGCCCTGAAGGAAGCCGCGCGCGAGGCACCCGACGGCTGGGTGCAATTCTTGAAATTGAACGACATGCGCTCCGGAGTTTACGTACTCGACGCGAACGCCGAGGACTTGCAGACGCCGCATCTCGAAGACGAGATCTATTTCGCCCTCAGCGGCAAAGCGGATCTGGTGATCGAAACGAGCCTCGGAGAAAAAGTGCTGCCGGTTCAGAAGGGAAGCATTCTTTTCGTCGGAAAAAACCTGCCGCACCGGTTCCGGGACATCCGCGAGCGGCTGGAGCTACTCGTGTTTTTCGCCTCTCCTCATTCGATGAGAGCGGGCTGAGGACGCGAGACCAGCAATAGGCTTCCGAAGATGAGCGCCATGCCGGCGAACGAGCGAGAAGAAGGAATCTCGCCGAATCCGAGCCCGTACACGACGGCGAGCGCGATGATGAGATAATTCACGACCGTGGCCTTCGCCGCCCGCTCCAGTTTCAAACCTTTGGTCAGCTCAATCTGCGCGAACGAGCTGGTCACCCCGAGGAGCAAGAGCAGCCCCAGCTCGGATAGAGTAGGCGTCTTCCATTGCGGGATCGTAAGGGGAACCCCGAGCACGAGAGTCGCCACGGGAAGACTCAGGACGATCGTCAGCGGATCCTCTCCCTGAAGCCCGAGCTTTCTGACGACGTTGTAAGCGAGTCCCACGGAGATGGCACCGCCGAGGCTCAATAGCGCGATCCACGGATGCGATCCGCCTCCCGCTCCCGCGATGAGAAGCACTCCTCCGAACGCGGCGAGCGTCGCGATCCACTCGTAGCCTCTCCATTTCTCCTTGAGAATGAACGGAGCGAAAAGCGCGGTGAAAATGGGATTCGTATATTGAATCACCACCGCCTCGGCGAGCGGCATGTGCTGAATGGCGTAAACGTAGATGGAAAGCCCGAGAAACCCGAGCACCCCCCTCACCACCAGCCACTTCACCGATCGCCCGAACATCGGCTTTCCCAGCCAGTGAAGCCAGGCGACGCAGATACCGACGGCGACGACCGAACGAAACATCAAGATTTCCATCGCGGGAATGGCGGGGACGAAACGAACGATTGGCCCCATCACGCTGAAGAGGACCGCGCTGAGGACCATATGGCGAAGGCCGCGGGACACTATTTGCCGTTTCCACCTTCGCAGGGCGGAGAGCGCCGCGCCGAAGTACGCTCCCACTCGGCGGGCGTGTGGGCTTGAACGCTGAGGGCGTGCACCCCGCCCTTCAGCTCCTCGGCCAGCAGAGCGTACACATGGCGGTGGCGCGCCAGAAGATTTTGGCCTTCGAATTTTTCCGAGACGACGATTACTTTGAAATGGGTTTCACTTCCGGGCGCCACGCTGTGACGGTGGCTCTCGTTTTCCACTTCGAGGTGGCTCGGCGCCAGAGCGCCCTTCAATTTCGTTTCGATGGAACTTTGCAACCGCATATGACGCACAAGTCTAACCCACACTTAGACTTAGCTAAAGGCTGAAGCCTAAACCTCCGATACAGGATCGAAGAAGCACGATTTCCAATGAAAGCACGTTACTCAATCCGGTTCCTGGTTCTTGCCGCCCTGGCGCTCGCCGCGCCCAAGGCGACGGCCGACAATTACCGTTCCAAACTAGGGTTTGATTTCAAAGGGTTGCGCACCCTTCACAACTCGGAAGTGGGTTGGGTTGCCGGCATGAAATGGGGCTGGTTCCTGGGCAAGTCCGACGTCTACATCGGCTTCGGCGGCCAGTTCGGCACCCCCACCGGCGGCAATCCCGCCGATGAGCGCATCTACAACCTGGGCGGTTTCTTCGGTTACGACGGCAAATTCAACCGCACCGGCGTGTGGGAACTTTCCATCTTCGTCGGATACGGCCAGGGAAAACTCGCCGGCACTCAGGAGACCAGCTACTACGTCGTGGAACCGAGCTTCGGCGCCGGTTTCGCTCTCGGACTGGGCTGGCGCATTCTCTTCACGGGAAGCTACCTGCACATGTCCCGCACCAATCAATTCTCCGGCATCACCATGGGCATCCGACTGGATCGCCGCTATGACACTACCGTTAAACCTCTGGATCCTTGAGCGGCTCGTGTCCCTGAGCTTCGCCGCCGCGCCGGCACCCGTCTGCCAACTTCCCGCTTCCGAATGGCTGAACGAGCCCGCCGTCGGCGAAGGCTTCGCCGGCAAACCGGCCTTACCTCTCGAAGGCGGCCTCGACAAAGAGCTGCAAACTTTCTTCACTCACTTCGACACGCTCTACAGCCAGCGCACCGAACGGGCGACGAAAGACGCCCAAGGCGCGATGAAGGCATGGCTCGAGAAGCTTCCGCTCGCCTACGAGCGCGAGGCGCTGGAGCCTCTCGCCAAGGCGCTGCGGCGCTGGACTGGCCTATACCTGCGCGACACCGTGCCTCAGCTCGACGCCGCGATGAAACGAACGGCGGTCGACAAGTTCAAATTCGCCGAGAAGCTTTTCGCGAAGGAACCTCCTCCCCTTACTCTTTCCTTTTGTCTGGACGAGGAGCTGTCGACAAACGCGGAGGACGCGAAGAAGACGCGCCAGGAGCTACTCGCTTTGAAGGTTCAGCGGGACGACATCACGGAATTCTCCGAGGAGCTCGAAAAGCAGTACCTGCAGAGAATCCACGAAAACCCGGCGTCCCCGGATCGCCACCTTCCGTACGCCTACTTTCTGTTTTCCGTCGGCCGGATAGAAGAGGCCACCGAGCAGCTTCGCCAGGTCAAAGCGCTCGCGCCGAAGCTCCCCGGTCTCGAGGAACTCAATGAGGCGGTGACCAAGGTCACCGAGATGGAGAATCAACTCGATCGCTTGCGTTTCATTCGGGCCTTCACTAACCAACGGCGCCTCGCCGAGGAAGCGAAGTACAAGACCGACAGACCGGCCCCCTCCTCCCAGGGAAAGAAAAAAGTTCCCTCCACGCCCAAGGCGGGCGATAGTTCCGTTTCCCCTAGCTCGGGAAAACGGTGAATGAATCCGGATTTCGTAAAATTCTTCGAGCTTTCCGTAGATCTGCTCGCCATCGCCGGTGAGGACGGCTACTTCAAAAAGCTTAACCCGGCCTGGGAACGTTGCCTGGGCTGGACTCTGAATGAGCTTTGCTCCAGGCCATACGTCGAGTTCGTCCATCCCGAGGACCGGGCAAGCACGTCCGCCGAGAAGGAACGCGTGGCTTCCGGGGTGAAGACTTTTTCTTTTCTTAACCGCTACCGCACGAAAAGCGGCGACTACCGCTGGCTCAAATGGAGCGCCTCCAGTGAAGGCCCGGTTCACTACGCCGTCGCCCGCGACATCACCGAGGAGCTGAAAGCCGCCGATGCCCACACCGATCGTGAGCACCAGCTCCAAAGCATCGCCTCCAACGTTCCGGGAATGCTCTACCGCTTTCGCTGGTCCGCGGCCGAAGGGTACTCGTTTACTTACGTCGGCCCCCGCTCCAAGGGCGTGTTCGAATTGGAAAGCGGCGACATTCTCCAAGATCCCATGGCTCCCATAAACATGATCGTCGCGGAGGACCGGCCCGGCTTCGACGCGCAGCTGGTGGAGGCAACCGAACAGGCGGCAAATTTTCGCTGGGAAGGCAAGATTCGCACGCGTTCCGGACGAGTGAAGTGGGTCCGAGTCGCAAGCGACGCCCGCCAGCTCGTCGACGGCTCGATCCTTTGGGACGGCGTCGTCGAGGACGTCACAAGACAAAAGGAAACCGAAGCCTTGCTGCAAGAGCAGCAGGCGAAAATGGTGAATTCCTCGAAGCTCGCCTCCTTGGGCGAAATGGCCGGCGGGGTGGCGCACGAGATCAATAACCCGCTCGCCATTCTGAAAGGCTACGCTCTCCAAATCCGAAAACTGCTCGAAGAAAATCCGTCGGACGGCACGAGGGTTCAAGAGGCCGTCCTTCGCATCGAGGCTACCGTCGATAGAATAGCCAGGATTGTGACCGGTCTGCGCAAAGTCTCGAGAGATTCGGCTCACGATTCGCCGGTGAACTATTCCATGGCCGAGCTGGTAAACGACACGCTGTCCTTGTGCACGGAGCGCTTCCGCGTTCACGGCATCGAGCTTGCGGTGAATCCGATCCGTCCGGACTGGCAGCTTCAATGCCGCCCGGTGGAAATTTCCCAAGTTCTATTGAATCTTCTGAACAACGCCCACGACGCCGTCGAAAAAACCACCGAGCGTTGGATCAAGCTGAACGTGGACGAGGACGGCCCGTACCTGAGAATTTCGGTGACCGACAGCGGGAAAGGCATTCCCGCGCCCCTTCGGGACAAGATTCTCATGCCGTTTTTCACGACGAAGCCGGTAGGCCGGGGAACCGGACTGGGACTGAGCATTTCGAAAAGTATCGTCGAGTCCCACGGAGGTACGCTTACCCTCGACGTCGAGAGCCCGCGGACGAGGTTCGTCGTGCACTTGCCGAAGCGCGGGCTTTCCGAGCGCCCTTAGCCTTAGCCCTCTTCTTGGTTTTCTTCTTGGAAGCTGTTTTGGCTTTCGCCTTTTTCTTCTTGGAACCCGGCACTTTTCCGACCCGGCCGTCGCCCTTTAGAATGAGCTCGCACAACCGATCGACAGCCTCCTCGAAGTCGGGGGTGTCCTCTCCCAGCACTTGCCATCCGGTGACCGGAGTTCCGAAGACGGTGATGGAGCGCATGTTGGGGAACTCGCCCTTCAGGCTTTCGTGATGCTCTTCGGTGGTTGCGATCCAAACCCCGTTGTCCGAAGGCGAGGAGTCGCGGCGCCGGAGAATGGCGACGATTTTTTCGCCGACATAGATCGCCGTGCAACCGAACATCGGATTCGTATAGGGGCGGGCGGGAGCGAGGCGCTCCAGAACGAAATCGAAGGGAACGCTTTTCATTTGCCTAGCTCCTTCTCCCAAACCTCGGGCTTGAAGCCGACGGTGCCGCCGCCGTTCCAAAGTACGAACGGGCGCTTTACCAGCTTACCGTGGGACGCGAGCAGCTCGATGGCTTCGGCGTCGGTCATCGTGGAAAGCTTTTCGGAAAGCTTCATCGCCCGATAAACCTCACCCGACGTATTGAAAAGTTTTTTGACTCCGCCGGCATAACCGGCCATCGCCTTCAGCTCCGCTTTCGTGGGCGGCGTCTCGACGATGGGGCGGGAGTCGACCGTGACTCCGGCCTCCTCGAGGAACTTCGCCGCTTTCCGGCAGGTATCGCATTTGGCGTATTGGTAAAAGACGACCTTCATGGGAGGCTAGATTTAGCATGAGCGATCCCAAACCTCTAGTGGAAGGCACCGACTACTACGTCGATCCGGAAGGGCTCTGGGTCTTCACCGCCGAGTTTCTGAAACGGCGCGGGTTCTGCTGCCACCAGGGGTGCCGCCACTGTCCTTACGGAGAAACTCTGACCAGGCTCCGGGCCTCGGTCCTTTGCCTGCACGACGGCAAGTTGCTCATCGTGCGGATGAAGGAACCGAAAACCGGAGTCATTCGCCCCTACCCGCCCGGCGGCGCCATCGATGAGGGCGAGAGCCCCGAGGCCGCCGCCATCCGGGAGACGTTGGAGGAAACCGGCTACCGGGTCCGGCTGGAAAAGCAATCCGAGTCCGTGCGACGCTACCTTTATAAGTGGGGTGGGCGCGACGTGGACGTTACGACCCATTTCTTCCGGGCCGTATTGGAAAACCCGGCGAGCCCTCCGGTTGCGTTTCGAAACGAGGAAATCGTCTCCGTGGAATGGCTGCCTATAAAGGAGGCTATAGCCGCCCTAGGCTCGGACACGTCGCTAGGCCCGGTGCTGCTACCCCTTCTGACGCCTGCCCGTTGACAATAACCTCTTTATTTTCTTAGCTTACTTGATTCGTTACCCAGAGGAGGTTCCCTTGAGACTCGCATTGGTTGCTTTGATGATTTCCACTGCCGCGTTCGCCGGAGGCGGAGGCGGTTCCGCCAAAGCCGCTCCGAAAGGCCGCGTATTTTTCGTGGAGCCCGCGGACGGCGCGAAGGTTCCCACCAAATTCAAAGTTAAGATGGGAATCGAGGGCATGACCGTGAACCCGGCGGGCCCGATCAAGCAGGGAACGGGCCACCACCACCTTTTGATCGATCGCGAAGCAATCGCCGCCGGTTCCACCGTGCCGACCGCCGACACCGCGATCCACTTCGGCAAGGGACAGACCGAGACCGAAGTGACGCTGAAGCCCGGTAAGCACACGCTTACCCTTCAATTCGCCGATGGCTTGCACCAGTCCTACGGCCCCGCTTGGAGCGCGACGATCCACGTGGACGTCGAAGGCCCGACCGGCTGATTTCTTAAGGGGGCATCCGGAAATTTCCGGATGCCCCTTTCTTTGAGGCTCCCGCCCCATGTCCGATCCCCTCACGACACCCTTCGTTTTTTGCGGCCACACGGTTCCCGGAATTTGGCAATTCCTTTTGCCCAAGGAAGCTCTTGCTTTCCGACTGCCGAAGGAACGACGCGCCACCTGCGACAACTGCCCGATGGCCTGCTTTCAGGGCCACGATCCGTTGTACCGTTGTTGCGCGTACCATCCGCAGGTCCCGAACTACCTGCTCGGCCTTGCCGTGAACGATCCGTCCGTCGAGCACACTCTTCAGAATATGAACCAGCAGGGCTTTCTCCTGCCGGAGGGTTTTCTGCGTTCGCCCGGACAGTGGATCGAGTATCTCTCCGACCTGCACGAGAACCGTTTCGACGAATCGACCCGCGTGAAATGCCCGATGCTGGAAGTCCCCTCGGGGATGTGCCGGATTTATGCTTTCCGTAACGCCGTTTGCTCCACGTTCTTCTGTTACAACGATCATGGAGACACGGGAGACGAATTCTGGATGGCTATAGAGGAGCTACTCTCCTACGCGGAGCTTGCTCTCGGACAATGGGCGCTCGCCCGCTGCGGATTCGACGTACCGGCCTATTACAAGCGGCTCGACTCGCTCGCCCCCCGAATCGCGGAGGTAACCGATCCGAAAACGAAGGGATGGGCTCCGGAAATTCTGGATTTCCTCTGGGGAGAGCACTCCGAGAACCGGCTGCGGCTCTTCCAGGAGTGCGGAGCGCAGATTTCCGAAAACCGGGAGCGGCTGTGGGAAATCGCCCGCGCTCAAAACGTTCTCGAAGCCACCAAGTTCGAGCAGGCTGGCGTGAAAATCGTCCCCAAGGACTTGGAGGATGAGATTCATCCGGCGGATCTGGAACCGCCGGACGAGTCCATGTCTCTCGACGAGCTTTGGGACGACGTGCTCGACGCCTACGAGGAATTGTGGCACGTGCCCCCGAGCCTCGCGCTCGGGGCGCGCGCCTTGCTCATTGCGAATCCCAAAGACGACAAGGAGAGCAAGACCTTCGGCCATCTCCCGTACGTGGCGGCCTATCTGAAAAGAAAGGGTGGGAAGACTCCCGAGTGGCGCCAATTCATTTCGGAGAGCGAGTTCAACGCCCTCCAGCTTTTCGCGAAGCCCCGCAAAACCGATCGCGGAACCCTCGCCCAAATGGCGGCTCCCGATCTGAGCGATCCAAAAGCCTTCCTCGCTGAATGGAAGGGCAAGAAGTTCCTCGTCCCCAAGAAATAGACATTCGGAAAGAGCGACAGCGAGAGCGAGCGCAAGGAACTGTTTCTTGTAGCGCACCTGCCGTAGACGTACGACCGCACTTACGTTCTCACGAGATCAAAAAGACTTCCTTGCGCTCGCTCTCGCTGTCGCTCTGTTTTTACTTTACGTTGAGGATGCGGCCGGCGCCCTGCCCCGGGTAGATCCGCGTATTCGCGCCGGGGGAGCAGTAGCCGTTGATGAACACACGGCGGGGCCGATTGCTCGTGTTGCTGCGGCTTCCGTGAACGGTGTACGGGTGCAGAAATAGAGTAGAACCCGGCTTCATCAGCATCGGGACGAACTTGGTCTCGTCGATGCGGGGAGTATCCGGATTCGGGCTATCGAGATAAACGTGGCCCCATTTCACGGTTCCGGGCCAGGCGAGCAGCGGGCCGTTGTCGGGGCCGTTTTCGTCGACGGCGGTAATCGTCTGAACGAAACTGCCCTTGCCGTTCACGTCCTTCCACTCGTCGGTACCGAACCGGCGTTTCTCGCTGTCCTGATGCCATTCGTAAAGCACGCCGTCACCGGGAAGCTTGAAGTGAGCCTGATTGATCAGCTGCTGCATGGACGCGCTCCCGAGAAGCTGGGACACCGGCTCGGTGAGCCGTTTGTCCGCGCCGAGCTCGAGCAGATAGGGTTCCGCGCCCCCGCACCAGACCACCCGGTCGATTCTTTTGCCGTCGACGACGAATTGAGCGCCGTTGACCAGCTGGGTGGAGGAGACGGTGGCGGCGAGCTTTTGCAGGTTTTCAAAGCTAGCCTGCATTTTTCGCACTTCTTCCGGGCTGAACAGATTGGGGACAATGAAGTACCCCACTTCGAAAAATTCTCGAATTTGTTGCTCGGTAAGCCGCATTATTCGTCAGCCCGCCTTCTTGATCTTGGATTGAGGGGTGCAAGGATCGAAATCAGCCGCTATCTTCAGCACGCCCTTCTTCTCCAGATTTGTATCAAAATTCTTGAAAAGATTCGGATCGAATTTTCCCGGCTGCATGCCGTACATGATTTCCAAGGCGGACTGGGCGGTGGCCGCCTCTTTGTAAGGGCGCTTGGTCGTTAGCGCGTCGAAGACATCGGCGATGGCGGCGACCTTCGCGTGCTTGCAGATATCGCCGTCCTTGAGCCCGCGCGGGTAACCGGTCCCATCCACGTTTTCGTGATGCTCGTGCACCACCCGGCGCGTGGACTCGGGAATCGCGTTCAATCCCTTCAACAGATCCATGCCGTAATCCGGGTGCTTTTTGACTTCGGCCCATTCTTCTTTGCTGAGCTTGCCCGGCTTGTTGATGATGGCGAGATCCACCTTGCGCTTGCCGATGTCGTGGAGCAAGCCGCCGAGCCCCGCCGAGATGAGCGTGTTCTTGTCATTGCCGAGCACCTGCTTCGCGATGGCGATGGAATACACCGCCACGTTCACGCTGTGGTTGTAGGTGTAGTAGTCGTGGGTCGAAAGGCGCATGAGAGAGGCGGCGGCTTCGAGATCGGCGGAAATGAAGTTCACCATCTCCTCGACCAGCTCGCGGCTCTCTTCCAAAAACTTGCTGACGTCGGGCTTCGTGAACAGATCGTCGACGTGGTTGAAGGCGGACTCCTTGATGAACTTTCCGCGGATTTCCCGCTTCAGGTCCGTGTCGCGAATCGCGTTGCGGAGCGAGTTGCGGTACGCCTGCCGCTGGTCGAGGGGCACCAGAAACTCCTGCAGGTGATACGCGACGAGATCTTTCATCCGCGCGGCCGTAATGCAGTCGCCGATTCGCCGGAAGAGCACCGGCTCCTCGGCAATCAGCAGATAAACATCGTGAGCCAGCGGCAGATCGGTAACCACCGAGGGGACGCGGACTCGAAAGAACTCGCTGAAAGAACGCTTCATTTTCGCTAAACCTCTCTAAGCCTTATCGGCATAGAAGAAGGGCGGGATGAGGTGAGGAATTGAGCGGGATGCCCGGCTATGACACCGAGCACCCCGCGGGGGTAATGAGGAAGGGTTAAAGAGGAATCAGTTTCGTAGTATCGGCAACTGTCTTAGTCCTTGGGGGGACTTGATACTTCCTTAATGCAAGCCCTTGCCAACTTTCCCAGGCTGGAAGATTCGCGTCAAAACTGGTTCCAGTTTGGGATTCACCGGTTTTCGGTTCCAAAATGAAAAGGGCTCCGGACCCTTGTCGGCCCGAAGCCCCTTCCAAATTTTACGGATGAGCGCGGCGTCAGTTGGTTACGGTGCGGCCTTCACAGCCACCGTCTTCGCAGCCGCCCTCGTCGCAGCAATCGCAGTCGCAATCGTCGCAATCACCGGCCGCGCAAGCAGCGCAGGTGCAGCTGCAGTTTTCGCCGCAGCAGTCGCAGTTGCATTCGTCTTCGCAATCGCAGCCGCAGCTTTCGCAGCAGCCTTCTTCGTGGGCAACGCCGGCTTCCTGGGTGACGGCGTGGTTGTGGTGCTTCTTCACGGCGTTGTCGCCGTGGTGGTGGTTATGAGCGAACGAGGACAGCGGCATCAAAAAGAAGGCCGCGAGGACGATCAGTCTGGTCATGGGAGTCTCCTTGGGATTGATGGGGCCGAGTTGCCTGTGTATTCACGTTAACTTCCGGATGTCGGATTTCAGGAAGCGGGCGCCAGTAAGCGCTAACCCTTGTTAAACTTAGATCGTGAAGCCGCTCCACCCCGACCTGTTGTGTCAGGCTTACTCGCTAGGATACTTCCCCATGCCCGATCCGGACACGGGGAAAATCGTCTTCTTACGGCCGGATCCGCGCGCCATTCTTCCCCTCGACGGATTCCACGCCTCAAGATCGCTGCGGCGAAAACTTCGCCACGGGACCTTTCGTGTCACCTATGACGAGGCGTTCAAGCAAGTGATGGTCGGTTGCTCGAGCCGCGAGGAAACCTGGATCACGGAGGATTTCTTCGAGGGGTATGGAAAACTCCACGAGCTGGGCCACGCTCACTCGGTAGAAGTCTGGAACGGAGAGAAGTTGGTGGGCGGGCTATACGGGGTCGCGCTCGGAGGCGCCTTCTTCGCGGAATCGAAATTTCACACGGAAACCGACGCGTCGAAGGTGGCGCTCTTCCATCTCGTGGATCATCTGCGGCACCAGGGTTTCACCCTTCTCGAAGTTCAGTTTCAGACGCCTCACTTGAAAAGCCTCGGCGTCGTCGAGGTACCGGACGAGACCTACCAGGCGCTGCTCCAGCGCGCGCTCACCCTCTCGGTCGCGTTTCTGCCTGTGGTACCATCCACCTGATGCCGCGCCTCCTCCTTGCCGCCCTTCTTCTTTCTCTGCCGGCTCGCGCCGAGACCCTCGTGCTGCTGTCGAAATGCGAGCGGGCCGACTGCCTCGTCATGGACCTCTCGACGACCGGCCCGAAAGCTTACGAGAACAAGCGGCCCGTGAAAGGCGGAGAAGAGATGACATTCTCCGTACGCGGAAAACCCGGCAAGGGCCACGACCGATCCCTTCAGCTCGTGTTTCACAGAAAGCCCGGGACTCCCGAATGCCAGGGCCTCGGCCCCGTCGCGGTCGCGGGCATCAGCGAAGATCGCCCGATTCTGCTCACTAACGCGGGACCCGTGGAAATCACCGACGGCTCACTCATCGCAGGCTGCGCCAATTGCTTGAAGGTCGTCGATCCCGATTCGGGAAAGACTCTCTCGGAGCCGCCCTCGCCGTCGCGCGATCCGGGAAGCTACGGGTTTTCCGCGAAAGACTTTTCCGTCGATTCGAAGGGAATCGTCTGGCTTCGCACCGACGACACCCACTGCCTGAAATTGGGCCGGGAAGGAAACTTCACCACCGGAGACGCCGGCAACTGCAAGGTGAAGGAACCGAAACTTCTGCCCACCGCCGAAGGCGCGCCGGAAACCGGCTACTGGCGCTTCGAAGCAGGCCGTTACCAGCTCTGGCTCGCCGAGCCCAAGTGCTAGCTTGAGCTAAAGGCCGGGCCTGCTTTTTCCGATACCAAATCCGGATGGGCAAGCTGGGAAAAATCCAGGTAACAAAAAAGCAGGGAATTCTCGCCGGCGCGATACTCGTCGCCGTATTACTGCTGGCTTTCCAGCGCCGCCACCGGAACGCGACCCAAGCGGTCGTGCCGCCTCCCGCGGCCCCCGTCACCAGTCAGCCCGCTCCCAAGGTCGCCCGTCCGTCGAGCCCTATCGAAGTGGTTCCCGCCGAAGTGGAGCTCGCGCCTGGCGGAAAGAGACTTTTCTTCGCGCGCATGATTTCGCCCGGCGACAAGAATTTCCACTACGACTCGAATCTATTCATCTGGAAGATGCAGGAAAAAGACGGGGGAACCCTGAAGAAGAACGGGGCGAGCCGCCTGTACTACACCTACACGGCCCCGAAGACTCCCGGCACGTATCACGTGCTCGTCGGCATGAAGAACGACGCCAACGTCCATACCGTCGTGCCCATCACCGTAGGCTCCCCCGCGGCCAAACCGGCCGCCGACCCCCGCCGCCCGGCGAGCGTCAACAAGGGCGCCGCTTTGCCTCAATAAAAGAATAAGAAAAGGATTCGTTCTCGTGGCGGCTCTCGCTCACGGTTTCGAATAACCCGTCGAGATCCGCCTCGGGGAAATAGACGTCGCCGTCGAAGTCGCGGTGGATGCGGGTGAGATAAAGCCTGTCCGCTCGCGGAAGCGCTTCCTTGAAAAGCGCCGAGCCTCCTATCACGAAAGCTTCGTCGGATCCTTCGGCGCTGCGAATGGCCTCGTCGAGATTGGAGACGACCCGGGCTCCCGCGGGACGGTAATCGGGGTTTCGGGAAACCACGATGTTCAGGCGGCCCGGCAGCGGGCGGCCGAGAGACTCGAAAGTCTTTCGCCCCATCACGATGGGATGGCCCATCGTGATCGCCTTGAAGCGTTTCAGATCCTCGGGAAGGCGCCAGGGAAGCTGGTTGTCCTTTCCGATGACTCCGTTTTTCGCCACCGCCACGATGAGCGACAGTTTCATACGGAGATCTCCGCGGCGATCCCGGGATGCGGCTCGTAGCCTTCGAGCGTGAAATCCTCGTACTTGAACTCGAAGAGCGACTTCACTTGCGGATTGATCTTCAGCCTAGGCAACGCTTTGGGCTGCCGAGTGAGTTGCAATCGGGCCTGGTCGAGATGATTGAGATAGAGATGAGCGTCGCCAAGAGTGTGCACGAACTCACCGGGCCGGCGACCGGTCACCTGCGCCACCATCAAAAGCAATGCCGCGTAGCTCGCGATATTGAACGGCACCCCGAGAAAAACGTCCGCGCTACGTTGATACAGCTGGCACGAGAGCCTCCCGTCGGTGTGAGCATAAAACTGAAAGAGCACGTGGCACGGAGGAAGCGCCATGCGCGCAAGCTCCGACACGTTCCAGGCGCTCACGATGTGGCGGCGGGAATAGGGATTCTTCTTGATGTCCTCGACGAGCTTCGCCATCTGATCGACGACCGGCAGTCCCGGCCGCGCCCTCGGGCCGCCGTCCGCTTCGCTCGCCCATTCGGCGCCCCACTTGCGCCACTGAAAACCATAAACGGGACCGAGGTCGCCCTTCTCGTTCGCCCACTCGTCCCAGATCGTGACTTTGTTTTCGTGGAGGTACCGAACGTTCGTGTCGCCTTTCAAAAACCAGAGCAACTCGTGGAGAATCGATCGGGTGTGGCACTTTTTCGTCGTCACCAGGGGAAAACCGCGGCTCAGATCGAACCGCATTTGGTAGCCGAAAGTGCTGAGTGTTCCGGTACCGGTGCGGTCCTCGCGCTTTTCGCCGTTATGTAGAACGTGTTTGAGAAGGCCGAGATATTGATCCAAGAAGCTCTCCTTGGCGGGTAACTCTACGGCGACTCGAGGCCGCCGTATAGATCGCAGCGTTACTCGTACTCTGTATATTTGGTCATGCTGCCCTTCGCCCGGTCCACCGGATATTTCGCGGCGTTGTGGCGCATCTTTTCCCAGAAAGCCGCTTCCACATCGACCCCCAGGACGTCGGCGAGTCTCATCAGATAAAAGAACACGTCGGCGATCTCGTGGCGAACGGCCTCCGCCTTCTTCGGGTCGCGCATGATCTCTTTTCCTTGGGAATCAGTCAGCCACTGAAAAATTTCCAGTAGCTCCCCCACTTCGCCGCTAAGCGCCATCGATAGGTTCTTCGGAGTATGAAACTGCTCCCAGTCCCGGGCTTTCACGAATTCCCGTTGGTGGGCGACGATCTTGGCTAAATCCATGTGAATCCTCCGAAAAAGGGAAGCTAACCGCCGTGACGACCCGTTTCAAGTGAAGCGTCTAACCTGCCGATAAGACGCTGAAGGAGTGTACTGCCGTTCGTGAAGGCCCAACCCACCCAAACCGAACCGAAGCAGGCCGCGGTCCCCGCCTGGGAACGCAATGCCGTCGTGTGGACTCCCGGGGAGACCACCTTCCCGATGTCCAACTACGAACGCAAAAGCCGGTGGTTCGCGTTGTTCGTCTCGTGCCTGGGTTTCGCGGCGACGTACCTCCCCCTTCACGCCCTCTATTCCGACTGGAAAGAGCACGGCTGGTTCTGGAGTTTCCTGCTCCTGCGGCTGCCGTATCTCGCCGCCGGAATCGGAATGTCGCTCTTCGGAGTGAGCCGCTTCTACGCCCGCCGCCTCTTCACCCTTCGTAAGGAGGAGGTGGAGTGCGACGAAATTGGAATCTTCGGGCGCGAGCACTGGAAAGAATCCACGCGTAAGTACGAAGGGACGCTCAAGCAGATCAAGTTTTACTCCGGCGGCCGCGCGGGCCGGGCGCGTTTCTATTACGAGGTCATTCTAAAGCACCCAAACCCGGCGAAGTCGGTCGTCTTGTTTCGCTCGTACTCGTGGCGCCCGCTGGAAGAGGCGTGGCGCCGTTTTGCGAAGATCTTCAGCGTCCACGCCCTCGAGCAGACCGCCAAGGGAATCGCGAAGCTCTCCCCGAGGGACCTCGAGGCGAGACAATCCATGGGCGATTTGTCGTCGTGGATCGATCCGAGCGGTTTTTCCTCCTCACTCTCCTTCAAAACGGTGGGCGACGTGTACGAGCTCAGGTTCCGAGACCGGCTCCCCGCCTTTGGAAAACTGTTTTCGGCCGCGCTATGGGGCGCGCTCACCTACGCCGTGATCGGCTATTTCGGCCCCGAGTGGGGATCGATCCCCGCCGTCGGCCTTTTCGTTTCCGTAATGGGTTTCGTGAACCGGCTTCTCGGCTGGGAAGTGGTGCGGCTCGCGGCCGCGGGGGCGGAATACCTTAGAGAGACGCCTTTCGGCATCCGGCCGGTCTCGCAGCTTCCGGCGGAGCTTCTCACCAACTGCCTTCTCCGAAAGACGGGCCGCTTCGCCCGAAGCTCCGTTGTCCTGGAGGCGGGCGGCGAATGCCTCGCTTTCGGGGCGTCTCTCTCCCCCGGCGACAAGGAACGCGTCCGGGATCTCGCCATCCTCGTTCTGAGCCAGGGTCCCGCCCGATTCGATCTCGCCGGTTGATTGACCCGAAGCGCTCGTGAGATATTTTCCCCTACCTCATGAATATCGAGTTCCCAGATCAATGGAGAAAGTGCAGCACCTGCAAGAAGCCCATCGGCTTTGGCGGGAAGTACTGGGTCTGTAACGTCAGTACGTGCAACACGAAGCGCCTGGGCCTGGCGTTCTGCAGCGTTCCCTGCTGGGACGGCCACGTTCCGCTGGTGCGCCACCGGGACTCCTGGTCCATCGAAAAAATCGCGCCTTCCCGGGAAGTCTGGCAACGGGAGCAAAGCGGACTGGCCGCCGAGGGAGAGGAAAGCTCTATGGAAAAGAAGGATCTAGAAAAGGAAGTCCTGGTCGTCGTTTCGAAGCTCAAAGGCTACATAAAGGAGAAATCCGGTGGGATGAGCACCTCGGCCGATGTGATGGACGTACTGAGCGATCGACTGCGCCGGGCCTGCGACGCAGCCATTGAGTCCGCCCGAACTGATGGGCGCAAGACGGTGATGGCCCGCGACTTCCCCTAAAACCCCGTTACTTCAAACCTTTCCATCAGTTCCCATCTGTTAAGAGTTATTCCGCGTTGCGTTGACCGCAACGCATTATGAACGGTACGTCTTGGCCTTCTCACAACACGGGGGTTGGGATGTTGAGACTGGCGGCACTGGTATTTTTTGGGTGGGTTAGCTCGGTAAGCTTCGCGGACGGGCCGTTCAGCCAAGCGGGGGCGGTCGGAGCCATCCGCTGGCAGCTCAAACAAGTGAGCAACCAGCTCACGAAGCTCGAGAGCGGACAACCGGCCGGCGGCGAGCTCTTGGAACCTCCCACCGATACCGGCGAAAAGTCCCCCTTCTTTCAGAGACTCGAAGCCTACGACAATTGGAAAGCGAGCCGTCTCCGCCTCGACACGATCGAGCGGGAACTCCAGAAGCTCGAAGACGACGTGGCCTCGGAACGGGCCGGTGGCCGTGACGACGAAGATTTCCGCCGCCTTGAAACTCTCGCCCGCACCCAGCGCCTCGTGGTGCAGGAGCTCAAATACAACCTCGATCAGATTTACAGGCACTTCCAGGAGCTCGATCGCCAGATTGCTTCCCATCAGCAATCCATCGACGCCGTCGAAGGCGGCCTCGCAAAGGTAAGTCCGGATTTCCGTCAGACCGCTTCCGGTCTCAAGTCTCACATCGTCGCGAAATCTTCCGCGAGCTATGAGTCGGTGCTGGATGCGCAAAAGCTTTTCACAAGAGACATCGAGCTATCCGACGTATGGGTTTTTCCCCGCACGGAGCTCAGCTGGGACGACACGACGAACCTCACGTCGCAAATCACCGTGGGAGTGGAAGGCTCGCTGTTTGGCCTCGTAAAGGGAGACGCCAAGGGCGGATTCGTGTTCGATACCCGTTACAGCACCTCGGCGTCCGTACTTTCTCCCGGCACGGAAGCGGTTTTGACGACGAGAGGCGCCGCCACCCGGGACTCGGCCGTGTTTTGCGGCGTCAGCAAGACCATCTCTTACCGCGGGTTCGGTTCCGTGGGAGCCGGCGGCGGACTCGATCTCAAAGTCGTGAAGTTCAACGGCGGAGTATCCCTCGAAGTCGGCGATACGATCGCCATCGGAGCACGCCGCTATTCCCCGATTCTTCAATTCCGCCAGGGTGAGACCTTCGCTTCGAAGATCGAGGAGTGCCGCAAGTACGCGAAGCAAATCCGCGACAACGATGCTCTCGAACAGGAAGTCCGCGGCATGATGACCCTCATGCCCCTTCCCGAAAGCCCCTGCTACCGTGACTACGACTGCCGCAATACCGTACAGAGCGGATTGCTTCGGGAATCGGCGGTAGCCGCGTGCGTGCCCACGCCGGGCCGCGAGCGCGCCGTTTGCGCCACCCGTTACGCGGACACTCCTTCGTCGTCCTGTCTGCTTCCCGGCGAACGGGCGTGGTTCTTCAAAAGGTATGAGTGCGCGCCGGGTCTGGTGTGCGATACGAAGTCCCGCAACTGCCGGACGGAAAAGACGCCGGCCGAATGGCTGAAGAGCGTCGGCATCCAGGAGGCGAAGGCCGTCAGTTTCTCCGTTCCTTACGGAGAGCTCTTCGACGATCAGGGGAAGACGAAAGGGGCCGCGTACTGTGAGTCCCAGGGCCTCAAGGGCTGGGTCCTTCCGAATGGGGATCAGCTGAGGGCCACGGCCGCGTGGTTCCGGGGCTGGGCGAGAAAAGACCTCCGGGCAAAGAGCCCGAATTCCCCGGCTCAGCGGTGGTGGTACGCGCCCCAGCTCTTCACGCAGATGATCTGGTCGGAAGGCACCTCGGTGTACCTGCTGAGCAACGACTCGGCCAGCCGGTACAACCCGGCGGACCCTCAGAATGCGGTCCTGTTCCGGGACCCCGACACGGGCAAGACGGTCCAAACCGGAATCGCCGTCTGCGTGAAACCAGCTCCCTAGCGGGTGCCTTGATCCTTTGGTCGGGAAGCCCTAGACTGGGGCCCTGATGCGAGTCCTACTGGCAAATCCCCGCGGCTTTTGCGCCGGCGTGAACATGGCGATCGAGAGCCTCAACCGCGCTCTCGAGATCTTCGGCGCGCCCGTTTACGTGTACCACGAGATCGTCCACAACCGGACGGTGGTGGACCGCTTCACCAAGCGCGGGGTCGTATTCGTGGACTCGGTCGAGGATGTGCCGAGGGGCGCTCCGCTGCTTTTCAGCGCCCACGGCATCGCCCCCGAAATCCGCCGGCTCTCCAAAGAAAGAAACCTTCGCTCCGTCGACGCCACTTGTCCGCTGGTGACGAAGGTGCACCTGGAGGCGCTACGGTTTGCGAAGCTCGGCTACCGCATCCATCTCATCGGCCACAACGGCCACGACGAAGTGATCGGCACGATGGGCGAGGCCCCCGAATCCATTCAGCTCGTTGAAACGGTGGAGGATGTCGCGAAACTTTCTTTCCCGCCCGACGCGAAACTCGCTTTTCTGACCCAGACCACTTTGAGCGTGGACGACGCGGGCGTCATCATCCGCGCCCTTCGCGCCCGCTTTCCGGCAATCGTCGGGCCGGCGAAAGACGACATCTGCTACGCCACTCAGAACCGGCAGGAGGCCGTGCGCCTGCTCGCCGAAGAGGCGGACGTCGTGCTCGTACTCGGCAGCCAAAACAGCTCGAACAGCCTGCGGCTCGCCGAAATCGCGCGCAACCTCGGCAAGGCGGCTTACCTGATCGATCACGTCGGAGAGGTTCAGCTCGAATGGTTCGACGGCAAGGAAAGCGTGCTCATCACGGCCGGGGCGAGCGCTCCGGAAGACGTAGTGCAGGAATGCGTCGAGTACTTCGCGACTAACTTCGGCGCCGTCGTGGACTCCCGAACCGTGCGCGAGGAACACGTCACTTTCCCGCCCCCGAAAGAACTGCGCAGCGGCACCTACCAGTCCGTCTGACGCGGTCCCTTGTGGTACCGCAGGCCTGACGCTACACTGTTAGCTCCTCTATGAAATTCCATCTCGCGGCCTTGTGGATTGGGTTTTGGTCGGTCGCGGCGAATGCCGGTCTCCAGACGTTTCCGGCCAGAATCGTGCTGACCGACAAGTCGACGGTCGCCCACGTTTCCCTGAAGCACACGGGCAACTCCGCGGGCCGCTATACGGTCAGCGCGGTGTTTTACCGCATGAACCCTCTCGGCAACCTGGAGCTCGCCGAAAGCCCGGAGAAGGAGGAACGGTCCGCCGTTTCGCTCATTCGGGTTTCGCCGAAGAAGATAACCGTCGGCCCGAATCAGGAAAAAGCGGTGCGCGTGACTTTTGACGGGGCGAAGAACCTCGCCGAAGGGGAGTACCGGGCGCACATCCTTTTTGAACCGCTGGAGGGCGCCGCCGCCCAGGCGAAGGGAAATGCGATCAGCCAGTCGATGGAGACGAAAATCGCGGGCGCGGTGCCGGTGGTCTACCGGAAGGGAAATCCGGAGTTCAAAGTGACGCTATCAAACTTGGGGCTCCTGCGGCTGCCGGATCAAACTCCGGCGTTCCGGGCGGAACTGATCTCGGAAGGCAACGCGTTCGCGTACGGGGACATGTTCGCGTTCTTCACGCCGGCGGGCTCGCAGTCCCCCAGGGCCGTCGGAGTCGCGCGGGCCGTGTCGTCTTACAACAAAAGGCGGGAGGTTCAGTACCCGCTCACGATTCCGACGGAATCGAACCTCACCAACGGCACCTTCCGCCTGGAGTTCCGCCATCCCGAGGACCGCGGCGGAAACCTCATCACCTTCCTCGAAGCCCCCGTACAGTAGCTTTAGAAAGTGAATCCGAAGTCCATCAGGACCGACGGCAGAAGCCTCGAGGCATCGAGCTGAACGTTGGGAGTCTGGACTTGCATCAGGTAGTTCAGCCCGATCGCGAAGCCGAAGTTGATGCCGTTGTCCCACTGCCAGCGCCAGCCGGATCCGCCCGAGAGCATAATCGTGCTGAGCGGTTCTTCCACGCCGTTCATCGCCGCCTTCAGATTCAGCATGCCGCCGCCGGCGAATAGCCACAGGCCGCGGAACCAACCAGCCTCGTAGAACGAGACGTTTCCGACGATACCGGTGCCTTTGAGCGTTCCGCCGCCCGTCGGGTAGGCGACCAGCATTCCGCCCAAGCCGACGGCCCAATGCTGATCGAAAGCGTGCTCGTACCTCGCGCCCGGAAAGACATAGTTCACCCCGAGCAGAACGTTGCCCATTCTTGGCGGCCCGACGTACTCGGAGGCGATGATTTGGGCCGCGGGTTCGCGATCTTCCTCGGCCATTGCGGCGAGCGCCGCCGGCGGAGCCGCCGCGATGATCGGCTTGCGGTTCAAGGCCTCGGGATTTCCGGAGCCGGCCGTGCGGATGTTGTCGCCGACGGAGACCGGATAGTCGGATTTGACGGAGATTTCGACGAGAGCGGCGAGCGCATTTCCCTGCAGTACTTTGCCGCAAGCAATCTCGTACCCGCGCCGCTGAACGCAAACGGATTCTCCCTGTCGCCAGGGAGCATCCAGATTGTGCGTGATGATCATCGCCGACTGATCGCCGGCCACTTGGTACACGTACGAAGTTCTCGTCCGGCCGCGCGCCCACGAACCGATCTGGATTCCTTCGACGGAGTGATCCGCCCGGAACGCGGCTGCCACGTCGTTGAGCTGGACAATAGTTCCGCAGGCGGCTTCCCGCCCTCCGTTCATCGCGCAAACCCGATCGCCCTCGCGCCACTTGTCATAGATTCCCTGGCGCACCTGAATCGAGTTGGAGGCCTTGTCGATCGACAAAACGGACGTCTCGAGAAACGCGGGGCGGACGAAATCGCCGACGACTATCCAGGCGGTGGCGCCTGCGAGCTGAACGCGGGCTCTTTCGGGCCCGACCTCGGTAACGCGGCCGCAACCCACCGTGAGCTCCCCCCGGGCCACGCAAACGACGTCGCCCAGGTACCACGGCGCCGTCACCGGATGGGTCGCCCAGAACTCGGTCCCCGCAGTGACTATATCGATGATTTGTGAGGAGTCGCGCGCGAACTCGACTAGATCGCCGACGCCTATGGGAATCGGTCCGCGGCGCTGAACGGTTACGAGGGCGGCCACATCATTGGCGGCTTCGACCACGCCTACGGCAAGGAGGTTGTCCCGTCTCTTGGCCACGACCGGATCTCCGATGCCCCAGTAACGATTTCGTTCTTGCGTGATGATCCACTGACTCTGGTCCTCGGAGACTTGGTAGACCTGCGCGCCCCAGGCGGGCGCATGGCCCACCATACAAAGCACGAAGGCGATGAAAATCATCCGCCCCGTCTTGTAAAAAGCGCGAGAGTCCACGGACTATGTATCGGATGTTTTTGGAGAAATCTTGACCGGGGCTCGGCGGGGGCGACTTGATTCGAGGTGTTAGACGAGGGGCCTAATCTGCGGCTTTTTTATTAACCATATCAAGCATTTGCTGGCAGCAGGCATTCACTTCAAAACCCACTTTGTCGATGCTCGGGCCGGCGACCAGGAAAACCGGCTCTTCCCGGTGAGTCGGACACTTCAGGTTGCCGAACTTCTTGTTCAGGCTCTGGACTATCGACTCGTACACCTTGCGCTCAAGGCTGCTGGTGATCTGGGAGGGGGCCACTGACTTGCCGCCGATTTCGAATTTCACGAGTGCCATTGATGAAAACTTTCCACAAAAAACTCAATTAGGCGAGAGCGGAGTTGGCTCCAGCTCCGGCGCCGGATGCAACGACGATTGAGCTCGGGATTCCGAAAGCGCGAGCAGCTGAACGGCCGTCGGCAACGCCTCCGCCTCGACGATCATCTGGTACGCGAAAAGCCCCGGCCAGAACTTCGCGAACCAGCCGTTCACTCTTTCCAGCAAAAGCGCGAGTCCCGGCCGCCCCGTGAACACGGTACTGAACGGCATTGGCACCGTCTGAAACGATCGGATGCGGTACCCGCACTGGCGGAACATCTGCCGGAACGAACGGATCGTGAACAGACGGCGGTGAGTGCGATCCAAAATGCCCTTGGGCCCGTAGTTGAACTGACCGAACGAAAGCATCAGCCGGACGACGAGAAAGGCGACGTTTCCCGTCGATACGACAAGGGAGGTCCCGCGCGATGCCACCGCCTGGCGGATCATGTCGAGAAACGCCTCGGGATCGGTCATATGCTCGATGACGTCGCCGAGAAGGATCACGTCGTAACGGGAACGCTTAAGGCGGTCGGCGAGATCTTCCGGGTGGCGGTTCAGGTCGATACGCATGTACCGGCGGACGGAGTCCGAAACGCTTTCCTGCGGAAGATGGTCGACCCCGTCGACGATGCAGCCGCGCTCGACGAGCTTCTTCGCGAGCCACCCTTCCCCGCACCCGATGTCGAGAACCGTCGATTTCGGCGGGATCGTTTTCACGAGCATCGAGTGGCTCGAAAAGGCGCTTTCCTTCAAACCATAAGGAATCGATCCGACGTCGAACTTGGGATCATAGAGAAAGCCCATGCCCTGCAGACGGAAATGAAAACACGCGACGAGATTCTGCCACGCGTACCGCACGCCGCTCGACCCGCGGAACCCGTTCGAAGCCCCCGTCGAAAGCGGAACCTGGATGAGCTTCGCGCCGGACGCGACCGTCTGTACGACCATTTCGGCGTGAAAACCCATGTCGTCGGAGTTGCGTTCGAAGGGAATGCGCTTGAGAAAACTCGTCGAGAAAGACTGGAAGCGGGACTCCGTCTCGAGAAGCCGGCACCCGAGCAGGCGGTTGCGGACCGAGGTCACGAGCCCGCTCGCGAACCGTTTTCCGAAAGACATCGCCTCGCCGGAACGGGCCGCGAAAACGGCGTCGGGCTCCGGCTGAATCCAATATTCGGCGAGTAGTCGCTCGACCACTCCCGCCGACGATTCCGCGTCCCCGTGGATCACGAAGACGCGCTGAAAGCCGCGATCGATGGCATAGCGAAAACCAAGTTTCTGCCCGGCGCCCGGGCCTTGGGTTTTCGGATTTCTAAGTACCCGCACTTTGGCGCCCCGGGTGACCCTGCGCACGGCCGCGTCGCTGACGAAAAAAGTCTGGTCCTTGCTGTCATCGTCGATGACTAGCACTTCACTGTCCGGATCGGAAAGAACGGACGGCGGCAGGCCCTTCAGCACCCGCTCGATGCTGGCCTCGTGGTTGTCGGCGAGAATGACGACGAGGTTATTCAAGCGGCGGGCCTCCTGGAGAAACGGACGAGCCACTGAATAAGCCCGGCCCAAAGGATGAAGCAGAGGAGCATCTCCCACGGATTCCAGCGGACGGACCCGGCGAGACTCAGGATCGGTTCACCATGGCACCAGTGATTGTAGGCGGAAAACGCGAGCAGCCCGGACCAGAAGTGAAACCGCGCGGCCTCACGAGGCATGCGCAAAAAGAGCGCGGGCACCGCGAACCAAACCAGGTACTGGATGCCGAATCCCGGCGAGAAAACGAGGAAAGTGAGAAACGTCAGCGCGATTCCCTCGAGCAGGGTTTTGGAGTCCCCCTGACGGCCGCGCGTGTGGCGGAAGACGGCGAAAGTGATGGCGCCGATCAGAAGCAGCTTCGCCGGCAACCGCATGAACGTGGGCCACAGGCCGAGGGGAGCGAGCCACTGAGTGTAACCCCACACGCCGTGAGTGGAATCGTAACCAAGCACGTTCCGACTGAGAATCGGAAAATCGACGTAAGCGTGGTACCCGAAGATGGCCACCGCCATGAGGGCGACGGCGGCGAAGAACCGCACCCTTTCCTTCCAGGTGGGAAGCCAGAAGAAAAAAAGCGGAAAGAGCATCACCGGAACGATCTTGATTCCGAGAGACGCGCCGAGAATCAGCCCCGCCCGAAAGCGCCACTTCGCGACGATCGCCCGCTCCGCCGCGAGCAAAAAGAGAAAGACGAAAACCGGGTCGGTGTTGCCGTGAAAGCCGCTGACCAGGATGAGTAGCGGGGAAAGACACGCGACCATCGCCGCGAGCGAACCGAAGGCCCCGTCATAAAGACGGGAGCCGAGCTTGAACACGATGAGCGCGGTCCCGACGTCGGCGAAAATCGCCGGAAGGCGGATGAGCAGACTGAAACCGTTGGGGACGATCGCGACCCAAGGATAGATGAGTTGAAGATACAGACTCATCGGCGGCGGGTGATTGTAGTCGCGGATGACGTGATAGACCTGGACCCAATCGGTCTCGTGGATCGTCATCATGAACTGACGCCAGGAGAGCACGTCGTTGGTTCCCACGGTCAAAAGGGCAAGGGTCGCCCGGACGGCGAAACCCAGAAAAATCCACACCCAGAGGAGCCGCGCGGGCTGCCCGACGGTAGCCTCGGAAAGCGCCGGAATCCAGGCTCTTACCCCCACTTGCTGCATGGGCAAGGGTGTCCCACACCTTGGCCCGGCAGACAACGCCGGGAAGTGAAAAACGACGTTTTTCGGCTCCGGAGGGCCGTTCCAGGGCCCTGCCGACGCTTTAGACGCGCCATACCAAGCCTGACACCCGCTGGCCTAGAAGTTGTAGTAGTCCGCCTCCGGGTAGGAGGAGACGAGTGAAATCTGCCAGCCATTCTGACGAACGTTCTCTGATCAGTAGAATTTTGGGTAACGCTCCGGCGACGCCCATCTCTCATGCGAGTCTCGGGTTTCCCGAAATCGTGCGGCGCTCGATTATTCCGCGCCGGGCGGTCTGGAGAAGCCGGCTGCTTTCGAGCCAGCCGCTCCATACGAAGGGCGACCCGGCCGCTAGAATTCTGCAAATTTTGACCGACCTCGCCGATCCCGATACGGCGCTCGCCAAACAGCTCAACCGTTATCTCAAGGAACAGCGCGAGCTCGCCGGCGGAGGCGTCTGGGCCCGGTACTTCGAAAGTTATGACACCCTCGTTGCGTTCTCCGAGCCTTACCGCTCGATGCTTCGCTTTTCGGACGAGCACATGCCGTCCGGCGACGTCACGATTCTCGACATCGGCGCGGCGACGCTCAACATTTCGCTCTTTTTGATTCTGAAGGACGGCAACCGCAGAATGGTGGCCGTGGATCCAGGCCGAAGCGGAATGATCATCGGCCGCAAGAAGATCGAGCTCTCCGCGGGCCCGGAAAAAATCGCCCGGCACCGCGCGTTCGCGAGCTCCATTCTAGATCCGCTCTTCCCCGCGCGTAACGTTCACGGCGCGGTGGTGACGAATCTTCTCGGCAACATTCCTGAGCGCAAGGCTGTGTTTCACCGTCTGCACCAGCTCCTGCAAAGCGGAGCGACTGTAGTGTTGTTCGAGCCGACGAACCGTTTCCGGGAAGTGGAGCGGATGAAACGCTTCATGCTGGATCTCGCGCTCGGCGCGGCGGCGAACCATTCGCCCGTCAACGAGTTCGACCTCGCCTTAGTCGGCGCGGTTCATCTCGAGACCTTCACGACGGCCCTTTACTCGGGCCCGACTCTGCTTCCCGCGCGGGAACTGGAGACGGGAGCGGTGAACGCGGGCTTTCAGGTCATCGCGAGTAAGCCGTTCTTCTCGGGCATGGTGCGCGCTCTAGCGCTCAAGAAGCCCTGAGCGAACGCCCAGGCGAACCACAAACAATAGCTTCCGTAAAAAAGACCGAACACGGCGTTTCGAGTGCCGAGCTTCGGGATGAGCTCCACTTTGTGGGGCCCGTTTCCGAGCGGCACCGAGACTCCGAAGCCTTGCGCCTTCTCGAAGGCCGCGGTTTGCCCGTTCACGCGAACTTCGGCAACGGCGTCGAAGGGAACCGAGAAGTAAGCGCTCGTTCCCGACGCAATTTCCGCTTCCAGATTTTCCCCAATCCAATTCAAAGGCACCGGCACCATGCCGGGAGAGACCGAGACGACGGGATTCGGACGAACCCCGAAGGCCCGCCGCAGGTCCGGTTCCTTTTTCGATAGCCTCGCCCGAACGTAACTTTCCCAATAAAACGAAGTGACCGCGCCGAAGTGCCTCGGCTGATTTCCCTCCGGGGCGTTTTCGAGCGCCGTGGGAATTCCCGATAGCGTCGCCCAACCCGAGCGCGGGGAGGGGTGGCGGAAGGCCGGGCGAAACTCCCTCGTCATGAAAGTTTGCGGAAGCGGAGTCCGCACCAGCTCCTTTAGCGCGGTGGAGGGCTCCGTTCTCACTCGAAACGCCGTCCAGCGATCGAACGCGAAGAGCTCCAGCACGGCAACGAGCGCGAGGAACGCGACGAGCCGGCGGTTGGGAATCTGGGTCAGCGCCATGGCGGCGGCAAAGCAAAGCGCCAGAACCGTGAGGCTCATCAGGTGATGCGTATGGCGGACCACGTACAGAAAAGGAAATAGAGTTTGAGTGAGTCCCCAAAGCGGAGTCTTGCTGCCGAGACTCAGTAGAAAACTGAGGAGCGCGAAGACTCCGACGGCCACCCTTCCCCGCCAAGGCATCAGGATCAGACCCAGGAGCGCGGCGAGAAGCCCGGTTACGGTAAGGTAAGAGGCGTAATGTTTGCCGTCCTGTTTCGGCGAAAAGAGATCCACGAGCCAGCTCCAGGAGCTTTCGGAGCAAAATTTTTCCGTGTGGCAGGTCTTGGTGCTGTCCAGAGCCGCCTTGTCGAAAACGCTTTTTCCGAAATCGGAACCTCTCGTGAGATTGCGTCCGGTCTCGTCGACGGTGGAGTGATAGCGCAAGGAGCGCAGAATCGGCAGCAGGCCCTCTTCGCGGACCGCAACGAATGAGGACGCAGCCGCGAGAGATACGACGACGAGTCCTGTCCCCACCTCCCGCCAATGCGCGCGAAGAACTCGATGGTAACGAAGAGCCGCAACGAGGGCGAAGGGAAAGAGCAGTAACGCCGTGTAACTTTGGGTCGCGCTGACGAACACCGCGGTCAGCGCCCACCAGGATCGGCGCCTGAAAAAATAGAGACCGAAAACGAAAGTGAAACCGAGATCGAAGAGCCCGAACTGGGCGAAGAGATTCGCGCCGAAGCTGCCGAAGAGCGCGAGCGCGACCCCAAGCTGCCGCGCCATTCCCCTCGCGCCAAAATCCCGAAACAGCAAGCCGATGCCGACGCCGAGAACGGCGATTCTCAAAAGCAGAAACGTATGGAAGGCGGCAAGCGTCCCGAGCGGCAGAGCCTTGCAGAGCGCGAGCAGCGGCCACCAGAGCGGATCCTGAACCCGGAACCAGGCCATGTCGAGCCAGAACGGCTGCCCCGTGTTCTCCATCCAGTTCCAATAACGGGGAGGAAAGGAAAAGAACTTGAACGCCGCGAGACCGTCGCCCGCATCGTGGCTGAAACCTTCGATTCCCGTGAAAACGCCGTAATGGAAGAGAAGAAAGAGAAAAGGAACGAGGTAGGGAGAATAGAAAAATTTGGCGAGCGAGCGGCTCTCTCCGTCGAGAGACAGGGGCCGCATGGTGTCGTCGAGATACCCCAAGAGCCCGATTATACCGCTCGGGCCCCAGGATCAATGCCGCGGTGGGCGGCCCGAGACGGGCTCCCACCGCGGCTGACAGGAATTATTCGCCGATATAGATTTTGAAGGTGCCGGCCGGGGTCAGGTTCTCCCGGAACTCCACCGCCACGGGGCCGATGCCGCGCGCGTAGTAGACCTTCATCTCCGAGTCGGAACGGTTGGCGACCTGCTTCTTGAACACCACTTCGAGGGCGTCCGTGTAGGTCACGCTCGCTCCGGCGGTCCCGCCTTCGAAATCGACGGTAGCCGCTTCCGGTTTTCCGTAAACTTCGTTCGCGGTCTTCGAAACCTGGTTCGGATCCGAGAAGGCCACCCGGTTCACGAGCTCCAGATACTCACCGATGTCCCAGAGGGAGTGAGCCGCGTTGGAGTTGAGAGTCATCCCCGGCGGCAGCAGCAGCTGCCCCGTCGGGTTGTTCTTCTGCTTGAACCAGAACCGGCCGCCGTCTCTCACGATGGTTCCCGAGGCCTGGCCCGCTTCGCCGCCGACTCCGTAGGAAGCGGAGTAAAGGACGCGCATGCCTTCCTTGAGATTCACCGAGTAGTAGTAGCTCTTCTGGGAAGCGTAAGACCGAAGCTCACTCGCCGTTTGGAGAGGAACCGGGGTACGCTTCTTGATGTCGATTTTCACGGGCTGCGGAGCCGGTTCGATTTCGACGGGGTTGACCACGTCGGCCCGGCCGATGGACGCGCAACCCAGGGCAATCAAGGCAATCCATTTCGTTTTCATCGCTAGTCTCCTTACCGAGAAGCATTTAGGTTACGCCGTTGTTTGAACCACACGTCGCCCATCAGGTGCTCGTGTCCGTCCGTGCCCAAGTAAGAACCGACGAGACGGATCTCGTTGTCCTCGGTGAGCTTCACGTTCTTGACCGTGCGGTAGACGAGCTTGAACTCCCGGACGTACTGGGAGGCGTCGGCGGTTTCGTTCGGCGTACAAGCACCGTCCTGATTCAGATCCCGCCACACTCTGAGCCCGTCGCCCTTGCGAACCTTGATCTGGTTCGCTTTGGCTTTCGCGAAGAGGCTTTCGAGAGCGCGGAAGCCGTTGTCGAAGGTCGGCTTGCCGTTCGTCGTTCCCGTGAACTCGCCGAAGAGCTGGGCTCCGGTGGCGACGCATTTCGAGTCGCGGCCGTCGAAGAGCAGTCCGTCGGCGGGTTTCACCCAGCCGGTGCGCAACTTCTCTCCCGCGCCTGCGAGATCGAAGAAGACGCCCGGGCCGTCGGCCCACACGTTGACGAGATCCAGCTGTCCGTTGCCGTCGAGATCGAGAACTAGCGGCGACTGATAGTCCTTGAAAGCTTTGCCGGGAGCCGCGAACCCGTACGCCGGATGAAAGACCGCGAGCGAAAGCTGCTGGGACGTGCCGCCCTCGCCCGTTTCGCCGTAGTACTTCGTGATCCGGAGGTTGCCGTTTTCGACCTTGAAATCGATCGGCTTGTTGAGCCACTGGAAAGGACGCTCCGGGTGGATGTTCCCCGAGAGGTTCTTGCACTCCGTGCTCTGAAGGCTCGAGGTCGGATCCTTCGCCATGCAGATGGAGAGCATTCCTTTGTAGGTTCCCGACATGACGCCCGAGGTGATGCCCGGGTAGGCTTCCGTCATATCCAAGGAAAGCACGAGCCTTCCGTACGCGGAGCCTTGGGACGCGTCATCGCTGTACCCGCGAATCACCGCATCCATGTTCATCTCGCCTCCGGCGATGAAATCGCCGTCCGCGGTACGAATCACGGCCCGGAAGCCGGGGTTGGTGGCCTGGTAACCCGACGCCATGTTGCTGAACGGCGTAATCGGGATCTCCAGCTGATTGAAAGAAATGAGCGGAATCACATCCGCCCGCGCCACGCCCGCGACTAGGGCGAGCAAGGCGGCAATTCGAGAGGCGCGCATGGGAAACTCTCCTTAAAAAGGTGTGGGTACTCTCTTAGGGTCGGGGATCTTCGGGAAGGCGGTGATGGTCTAGCGGCTGATCTCTTAGCGGGCGTTAACCTCGGAAATCCGTCGGCGGCGGAGCCAGTCAAACAGCCCTTGTACGAAGACCGCCGGCATAGGGAGGGGGGGCGTATTCCATCGGCGTACTCAAAGGTCACGGGGCCTTAACTCCCTTCCCCGCCCACGGCGGCCGCTGGTGCCGGCTTTGCATCTTTCCCGGCGAAACGTTTTCGGGGTGGGGTAAATGAAAAACAAGTTCGCTTTTCTTTCTTTCAGCGTCCTATTTGTGTCCGTTTCCGCTTTCGCCGAAGTGGCGATACAAGCGACGGCGCCCGTCGCGGCGGCCTCCGAGGATCACGGATCTACCGCCAATGCCGGCGGATCCAGCGAAGTAAACGTCGACTCCGTTTTCCAAAAGCTGAAAAAGAACCACGCCGAGACGATCAAGTCGCTGACGGAAGCGGCTCAGATGCTCGAGAAGCTCATGAAGGAAGGCGATCCGCCGCCGAACATCGTGACCTCGGTGGCTCTCGCTTCCGAGATCATCCGACTCAAGCGTGAAATTCCGCTCATCGAGGCCTGGGACTCGGGCGCCATCGACAAAGGCGAGTACGTCACGATCATGGCGGAGAATCTGATCGTCTTGGATCACTTGAAGCGCTTCGCCGCTTTCGCGAAGGGCGCTTACTCCGGCTGGGAGAACCGCGAGGGGCCTCTCAACGAAAAGGATTTCAATGCTACCGCCGCAAAGGAGTTCGACAAGTTTTACTCGGAAAAGGAGCGTAAGGCTTCGGTCTTCAATGACGTAGAAGTCCGCGATCTCGCGAAGGACGGAAGAAAGACGCTTCCGATTTACCAGGCCACCTGGGCCCCGGACGTCGAAAAGCGTCTCGAATTCCGCGCGAAGTACTATCCCGGCTATGCCGAGCGCCTCGTGAAGAAGAACGAAGGCATCATTCAGGAACAACGGGACGTGCTGGAAAAGTCCAAGCAATCACCGGGCGCGTCGGTCACCGACGGGCAGTAAGTACGCGGTCAAGTGATCCGGCGTGACCACCCACAGATGTGAGGCCGGCCGCCGCAGAACTTGGCGTTTCACCAAATATCGGTCGAGAGTCTCATCGAGCGCGCCGGGCGGTTTGCCGTACCAGTAGCCGTCGTTCGCCGCCGCGAGAACGTGAGTGGTGACGTCGATGGGCTCTCCCCCTCTCGCGGAATCCAGCGTGCGGTTGAAACACTCAGGTGAGGTGAAAGCCCAGCGCACTCCGAAGCAGCGGAAGCGGGACTCCAGATCTTCCTTGAAGTAAGTCCGCCTTTGGTCCGCGTAGCGCCAGGCGAGCTCGATGCTCGTCTCGGGGTTCATGCGTTTGAGCCAATTGCTGTTGGGCACCGCCGCCCACTTGCACCCGCCGTGTTCGAATCCGGTCCACCGGTGAAAAAACTCCACCCACGGGGAGATCCCGAACTTGTCGGGAGCGCAGGCAATCCAGAGCAAAGTGATCCGCGAGAGCAGCTCCTTTTCCAGACCCCGTGCCGCGAGATAAAAATCGTAAAAGCCGTTACTGGAAGCGATGACGTAAATCCCCTTGAACCGCCCCAGCATTTCCCGGAGGTCGCGCCCGATCCGTTCGCGTTTTTTGTCCACGTTGCGAAGCTCGTACTTCTCCCAGATGGGGCGGGATGCGGCGAACTCAGGAAGAAAGCATCCCTTCAGATAAAGATTGGGGCCGAAGCGCTGAATCAGGGACGGCAACGCAAAGCGTACTTGGCCCGGAGTGCCGTTGATCCCCGGAACGAAGTAGAACGCGAACTCCGCCCGTTCCGGATCGCCGTATACATCGAAATCGTCGTAAAAGTGCCGGTAATGGGTGAGTGAGGCGAGGTAAGCGCTGCGAAATTGATGGTTGAACATGGTCTTACGGCCGGGATAAAGTTATAGCAACTTTACCGCTCCTGCGAAACCACCGATGGCGCTTCAGCATCCAAATATCGATCCGGTCATCTTCAAGATCTGGGGCCCTCTCCAGGTGCGCTGGTACTCGCTGCTTTACGTGGGCGGCTTTCTCGTGGGCGGCCTCATGGCCCGCCGCCTCGCCAAGGAAGACCGCTTCGCTCTGACCGAAAAGGACGCCGAGGAATTGCCCATGTGGGTACTGCTCGGAGCCGTTATAGGCGCGCGTATCGTCTATTGCGTCGTCTACGATCCGAGAAGCCTCATCGCCAATCCTCTCTACCTCTTCGAAGTATATAAAGGGGGCCTTTCGTTTCACGGGGGTCTCATTGGCGTGATGGTCGCCGGCTGGATTTTCGCGAAGAAAAAAGCGATCCCCTATCTGAACCTGCTGGATCTGATGGCTCTCTGCACCCCGGTGGGACTCGCCATGGGCCGCATCGGCAACTTCATCAACGGAGAACTCTGGGGACGGCCGACGACGGCGCCTTGGGGAATGATTTTCCGAAACGCCGGCCCCGAGCCCCGGCACCCGTCGCAACTTTACGAGTTCCTTCTCGAAGGCGTCCTTTTGCTTTCCGCGCTTTGGCTTTTGCGCCGGGTCCTGAAGAAAGACGGACAGATCGCCATCGCTTTTCTGCTCGGTTACAGCGCCTGCCGTTTCGTCGCGGAGTTCTACCGGGAACCCGACGCCCACATCGGCTATCTTTCCCTCGGTCTTTCCATGGGCCAGTGGCTGTGCGTGATCATGTTCCTGATGAGCGCGGCATGGGGCTGGGTCCTCCACCTGCGCTCCGAGAAGACTTAAAATCCGGGGGAAAAATTAAAGTTAACGTTAACGTTAACTTTAACGTGTCGATCAGGGCTGCAGCAGGGGCCGCAGGATAGCCCACCAATCCCGTACTTGGATTTTCGTATAGGGCCCGCTCGCCGGATAAGTCTTGGTCACCGGAACCTCGCAGGTCTCATACCCCAGCCGAACCACCCGGGAATAGAAGTAGGGCTCGAGCTCATATCCGTCGAAACGCCCCAAATTCAATCGGCCATCTAGTAAGACGCTCGAAAGAAAAGCCCGGAATCCGTTGGTGGACTCCGTCACTCGCTTGCCAGTCGCAAGCCGGAACAGAAAGGGATGTAAGCGGGTAGCGAAGCGCCGGTATAACGGCATCGCTCCGAGAGCGGCCCCGCCTTTGGCGTAGCGGGAGCCCTGCACGAAAACCGCCCGCCCCTCGGCGAGGGGCGCCAGAAGCCGCGGAATCTCCAAAGGCTCGTCTTTGTCGTTGCCCGCCATCACGACGATGGCGTCCACCCGATCGTGAAGCGAGAAAAACCCCGCCCGCAAGGCGGCGCCCACGCCCGATCGTTCCTCGAGCCGAAGCACTTCGGCGCCGGCCCCACGCGCCACCTCCCAGGAACCATCCACGGAACCGTCGTCGACGACGAGCACCACGTCGGCCCCGCCCCACTCTTTCACGCGGCGGACCACGTTGCCGATGCGCGACGCTTCGTCATGGCAAGGGGCGATCACGCCTACACGCAGGTTGCGGTACATGGCAAAAGAATAGCCCCGACGTTGAACTCTTGTAAGTGGAATCGCGTCTCGGATTCCCGCATAAAACTGGGCGCGAGGGCGCATTGCCGTCGTAAACCCAAGGAGATTCCATGAAAGCCTCTCTCATCACGCTTATGGCCGCTCTTACCGTCTCGGCGAACTCGTTCGCCGGCGGAATGCCCCAATCCATCACCTTCGTTTTCGGCGGCACCACCGCCGTCGGCCGCCGTCAGGGCTTCGAGCCCAACGCGTTCCGCCCGCAGTACAAGCTCGAGTTCAAAAACAACGGCAAGAACACCACGGGCGATCTCAAGCTCGACTGGAACTGGCCGGGCGACCTGAGCTTCACCTTTCTCCATCACGGCAACGGCAAGACGTGCAACGGCACGGCGAAGCTTTCGGGCTCCGTCTACGTCGGCACGCTCAGTTGCGCGAGCGGCAGCTATTCCGTGACAATCCAGTGATCGGAAGGTCCCGGCGCCAGATCGCGCAGGAGGCGCTGGCGCCGGGACTCCAATATCTGGCGCAATCGATCCTTGCCCGCCCTCGACCTTTCGACGAGCACCAAGAAGTACTCGCTCTCCGCCACACCCAAACCAAGGTAGGTCGTCAGGTCCGCCGCCTGCTCCAACGTAAGGTCCCGGTCACCCCGGAAGACCAGCGTGAGCAGACTGGGATGAACCCTGAGGTGCTCCGCCATCCGGCGCAGTTGCCCCCGGGACTTGCCCTTGCCCAAAGCGGCAATCCAGTCGTTTACGAAAGCCTTATAGTCGTCGAACGAAGTAATGAGACCCACGGTGTACTCCTTTGATGTTTACATCGTAGGTTAGAAAGGTTTCGAAACGGTTACGTCTGGGTTAGGAAAGAAGCATGGCAAGACTACTACTCGGCAGCGGCGGAATCGGTCCGGTGGAACGGCGGGAGGCCTGGAAGAAGGAGTTTCATTCCTTCCTGGGCCCCATTCAAGAGGCGCTCTTCGTGCCTTACGCGGGCGCGGATCACCCGGCCTACCTAAAGCGCGCACGGGAGCTCGATTGGGCCGCCGGCCGAACGTTGACGGGAATTCACGAAGCCAAGGATCCGGTGAAGGCGGTGGAATCCGCTCAGGCCATTTTCGTCGGGGGCGGCAATACGTTTCGCCTTCTCGCCGATCTCTATCGGCACGATCTGCTCGACGTGATTCGCAAACGGGTACTCGCGGGAATGCCCTACATCGGCATCAGCGCCGGCACCAACGTCGCCGGTCCGACGATGAAGACGACCAACGACATGCCGATCACCTATCCCCCCTCCCTTAGCGCGCTGGGCCTCGTGCCGTTTCAAATCAACCCCCACTACTTCGCCGGGTCGGTCTTTTACGAGACGCCCGAAGGCATGACCCGTTACGGGGGCGAAACCCGCGACGACCGCATTCGGGAGTTTCACGAGATGAACTCGACGAACGTGCTCGGGCTGTGGGAAGGGGCCATTGCGCGTGTGGAAGGCGACAGAGCCACGCTCGTGGGCCTCAACGGAGCTCGGGTCTTCCGCAAGGGGCACCCGCCCGAGGACAGGACGAACGGAGCGGACCTCTCCGATCTTTTGTAGTCGCGTAAGTGCATTTTTTCGGGCACCCCGAAAAAATTCTTCAAAACCCGGTTTCGTATAGGGAAAAGACGATTCAGGCTCGGCTCGGGGGGCCGTATTCTGGGTGGGAACGTGCGCTCATTTGACGTCTCAAATCTTACAGTAGATCCGCGCTTTCGGCCGGCGTCATACTGACCCTTGCCGTGGAGAAACGGCTATATTTCCGAATCACGGGAGGGAGTCCGAATGAAGGTACGTCAGAAGCCGAAGATCGAAACCAAGACTGAATATACGGTGGAGTTCGAGTGCGTCAGCACGTTCCTGGTGGGATTTCAGGAAGCGGCGGGACTGACCGACCGCCAGATCATGGATAAGGCGATCAGCATCGCCAACGAGACTTTCGACAAGGGCGGATGCTGGATGACCGAGAGAGCGACGGCGGAAGGTTTCTATACCTTCACCGCGCTCGGCGTGGACCGCACGACGGGACACATCCTCGGCCGCCCCACTCAGCCCAAGCCTCAGCTCCGCTACATCAAAGGTAACTCAGTTCGAAATGGGTAAAATCTGTTCGACGTCGACGGTGAGCATCCGCCGCTCCTTGACCTTCTCCAGCTCCGGCGAGAGCAGGAGGTCGGAAGCGTGACGGGGGATCCACAAATCCTCCGAGACGATGTCGCCGATGTCGAAGCCTAAACCGCGGCCACCGCGGAACGCGTCAGCCTTGATCTTCGTTTCCAGGTTGTACAGGGAGAGTCCCTGGTTCGGAGTCCAAGTAACGGCGAGAGGCCGGTCATGATTGGGTATCATGATTTCCTCTCGCCCGATGGCGAGGTACTCGCAACGGCCGCTCATTTCCCAGCGGAGATTTTTCACCCGGTCGTCGGTACGCACGGCGAAGGCGTCGACGGTTGGGAAGCGATGAACCCCGGTGATATTGCCGAGGATCGGCTCCGTGGGAAGACCCATCACCGACAAAGCACAGGTGTGAACGTTCATCTTATAGAACGCGATCACCTTCTGATTCGCCGCAAGGGGGACCACTTGGTAAAAGTAAACGTCCGGATAAGCGTGCCCGTCGGCCAGAAAAAGTTTCGTGCCCGCTGGAGGCTGATAGGTGCACTGGCTCTTGGCGGATTTGTCGCCGGCGTAATAGGTGCTCACTTCGAAATAGGGGTAACCCAGAAACGGGGTCTGGTACTCGATCAGGTGAAGCGTGCTTCCCTGCCAATAAAGCTTGGTGGCGTCCCGTGAGCTCGAGTACTTGATGAGCGGCCCCGCCGTCGAGGCATTGAAAAAGTAGCTGCCTATGTCGGTGGTGAGAAACCGCTCCGTCGGATCCACCAGTTTCGAAAGCGGAAAGGGAAGCTTCGCCAGAGGCGTGTCCGCTCCCGATCCGAAATAGGACACCCGAAGCATGTTCTTGTCGTTGCGGTACACGAGCGCGTCCTGGGTCTCCCAGTATGCGAACTCCTGAACCGCACCCACCGACTGAATCGATTTCACCGGCAAAGTTATGGCTCCCGTCATGTTGATGAACGGGATCGGCCCGTCGCTGCCGCAGGGTTTTCCCAGCACGGCCGCGGGGATGAGAAGAGTTGCGCCGAGAAGCAGAGCCAGACAAGCACGGATGGTGAGGTTCATTGTTCTTCTCCTTCAACGAGCACTTTCGCCTGCAGCTTGTAGCCTTCTTTTTCGAGTAGCAGCACGTCGTCCGGAAGCTTCATCTCCCGGAACTTCTCCCGGAGAGCGTGGACGTGATGATAGATCAATTTGTCGTCGCGGCCGCCTTCGTACGTTCGGCCGAGGGCCTCTTCCACGAGAGCGCGCTTCGTGGCGAACCCGCGCTCCGCCAGTAAAACGAGAACCTTCTCCGCCGGCGTACCGCGCTTGAACGTTGCCTTCTCCCGCCCGAAGGACAGGATCGAACGCCGGGTCTCACGGCGGAACTTCACCGTGGGAGGCTCCGGCTTTTTCGTCACGCGGGCTTCCATCTCGTCCATCAGAATTTTCACGGTCTTGAGATTCTTGTTCTCGAAGAGCGCGCGCACTTTGGCGACGACTTTCAAAGCCGCGGCCCGGTCGCCCTTGCCCGTCAGAATGCCCGCCTGAATCACGTTCGCGCTGAAGAATCCGTACCAATCCTTCTCCAAGGAGACGTTGGCGAAAACGGCGTCGAGCTCGGCTTGCGCTTCATCGAAGCGCATCTGATCGCGAAGCACTTTCGCCCGCCAGATGCGCCAAAGATTCCTCGTGTGCTCGTCCTCCGGCTCCTCCATCGTCTCGATGACGGCGCGGCAGGTGATCAAGTCCCCTTTGGCCCATTCGTAGTAATGGGCGAGCAGCATCTTCGCTCTCGCCCGGTAGCCCTTCGAGCACTCGCCCGAGAGCACGAGCTCCAAAGTTTTGCGGACCATCTCCGGTCTGGGCTCCGGCAAGCTTCTATAAAGAACCGCGAGCGCGTAACCCATCGCCGGGTCCCGCCTGAGCTCCCACCAGTTCTCCAGAACCGGCAGATAAAATTTCAGCTCGCTGCTCTTTCCCAACTCGCTCAGCGTCCGAGCGAAGATGCCCATGTACTCCGCGTGCTCCGGTTCCGGCTGAAACGGCAGCCGATCGAAAAACCTTCTCAGCACGTGGTACGCCTCGACGAACCGGAGAGAGAAGAAGTGTTCCCTCGCGGCGTCGAGCTGGCTCTTCTGGTCGATATTCTTGTTTGGTACGAAGCGTGTGGTGGACATCGGTCTTCCCGGGCAAAACCGAACGTTTGATGTCTCCGCTCCACTCGGAGCGAAAACCGAAGCGAATTTTTGAAAGGAATTGGGCCGGAGAGCTTAGCCAGAAGTTCGGCCCAGAGATAAGTCTATCGTGCTCGGCAGTGCGATCGGGGGAACGCGGCCATTTCGATTATCAGATGTTAAGAGCGCACTACTCGAGCCAAGCTGGCTTTTACTTCTTTTTGGTGGGAGCGGTTTCCTTCGATTTGGAGGCCTTTTCGCCCTTGGCCATTTTCATTTTCGCCTCTTCGGCGGGGGAGGTGACGGCGGCGGCTTTCGCCGGATCGTCCGGGCAGGGTTTCTCGGCGGTACAAACGGGAGGCGCCGCGCCATTTTTCTTCGCGTCACGAGCGGCCTGGCGCTTCGCCCGCTTCTCCTCGAGCTCCTTCAGTTTCACTACACGCTTGGAGTTGAAGGCCTGACAGGCCGGTGTCAGTTCCTTCTGATGCTCTTCGAGGCACATAATCACGCGCCCCTCGCCCTTCTCCACCGTGCCGCAGAACTTCTGAACGTCGTCAGTGCAAGGGTTCACCCGCGGACCCGAGTCCGAAAGTCTGTCCTTTCCGGTCTTGGTACAGGAAGCCAAGAACGCCAAGGTGAGCCACATTCCGGCGAGGCCTAGGAAGCGCGACATGATGAGTCCTCCAGAGTTGGAGGAATCTTAGCAAGAAACCGGGCAAGGCCCAACGACGGCGGATTGCCGCGCGGAGACAAAAAAATCCCGGCAAAGGGCCCCTCCGGGAACCCCTTGCCGGGATCACAACCCACGGCACACACAAGGACACGGCCGCGGAATATCCAAACTCTTTGTGGGGGGTACCCCTTCCAATTTGCAAGGGTGGTGCCTGCCGGATTTTCCTCACGGAGGTTTGGACACCCCTGCACTGAGAGTGGACAGTGCGGGACCGGTTTTAACTAACTGCTGGAAAGCAGGCCTCTAAACCCGCTGTCCAAGGACTCGTCAGCTTACAGACCGATGCTCTTTAGAAACGCATCGTTGTTGGGCTCGCGTCCGAGGAACTTCGTGATTAGCGAGAACGGGCTCTGGGTGCCTCCGGGTGCGAGAATCAGGTCCCGGTACGCCTTACCGGTCGTCTGATTCATCAGCCCGTTCGCCTTGAAGCGCGTGTACATGTCCGCCGCGAACACCTCCGAGTAGAGATACCCGTAATATCCCGAGTCGTAGCCGCCCATGAGGTGACCGAAGCTCGCTTCCGGATAAGTGCCTTCCTGAATCGGAATGCCCATCACGTCGCGCATCGCTCTCGCGTACACCTCGGTGGAGTCCACCGGAGCGAGCGTGTGATATTCCATGTCGAGCGTCGCGAACGACGCCTGACGGAGATACAGCACGCCGGAATTGTGCAGCTTCGCCGCGACCATCTTCTGGACAAGATCGGCCGGAAGCGGTTTCGACTTGTCGAGGTAGTGCCCCGAAAGTTTCGCGAGCGACTCCGGCTCCCACACCCAGTTCTCGAGCATCTGCGAGGGAGCTTCCACGAAGTCCCGGTTCACGTTGGTTCCGGAGAACGTTGCGTAGCGGGCCGTCGTCAGCACCTGGTGCACGATGTGGCCGAACTCGTGAAAGAGCGTTTCCACTTCGCTGTGCTCGAGGAGCGAGGGCTCGCCGGGAAGCGGAGGCGCGAAGTTGGCGACAACGGAAGAGACCGGCGCGCGGTAGCTTCCATTCGGCTTGGTGTACCCGCTGACCAACGTGAACGCCGCCGCGTGGCCGTACTTGCCTTCGCGCGGGAACAAATCGAGGTAAAAGTAGGCGACGGTTTTCCCGCCATCCACGATCTTGTAGAGTTGCACGGCCTCGTGCCACGTCTTTCCGTTCTGAACGGGCACGAACTGCACGGCCAGCATGTTCTGGTAGATGTCGAACATGCCCTTCAGCACGACGTCGAGGGGGAAGTACTCCCGGATCTTCGCGCTGTCGATCTGGTGCTTTTGCTTTTTCAGCTGGTTGGCGTAATAGCGCCAGTCCCAAGCATCGATACTCGTGGCGCTCGGATCGTCCACGCGTTTTGCGACGAGCATTTCCTGAATATCGGAGGCGCCCTTCACCTTCAGCTTCTGAACGAGAGGCGAGAGAAACTTCGCCGTGACGTTCTCGACGTTCTTAGCCATCTGGCGCTCGAGCACGAACTCGGCGTGGTTCTTGTAGCCGAGGAGGCTCGCGAGCTGCTGGCGGAGCTGAATGGCTTCGCGCAGAAGATCGCGGTTCTTCTCACCGCCGCGGCGGCTGAACTTGAACTCGAGGGCCTTTCTGGCCGCCACGTTCTTCGCGCTCTCCATGAACGGGTAGTACTCGGGATAAGAGAGACCGACGCGGTACTTGCCGTCGTCCGTCTTCTTCAAGCTTTTGACGTACGCTTCGGAAAGTCCATCGAGCTCGGCGGCGGAAAGAATCAGCTCGTCCTTGTACTCGTTCAGGTTCGTGCTGAATTCCGCCTCGAGTTTCACGAGGGCTTTTTTCTTTTCGATGTAGAGCTTGCGATCGTTGTCCGAAAGCTCGAGACCGTTTCGTTTGAAACCAATGAGATATTCCTTGAGGAGCTGATCGTCCTGGGAATCGAGGGCTTCCCCGCGGTTGGACGCCGCCTTCAGGGCCGCATACAGATCCTGGCGGGTGAAGAGGTCCACGTACAACTGGGACACGGCCGTCTCGCACTCGTCGGCGGCGGCGCGCACGTCTTCGCGGTCCGAGACGTACTTCAGAAAGTTGGTCGGGTTGATGACGTTACCGAACTCGGTCGTCGCGTTCTCGATTTCGCCGGCGGTGGTGGCGAAAGTCGCCTGGCCGGCGGTCAGCTTCGCGACGGCGTCGAGGCGGGTTTTCAGTTTCGTCTGCTCCGCCGCGCACAGGTCGGAGACTTCCTTGGGGGAGAGATCGTAGCGCAGAGTTAGCGAGTCATCGATCTGCGGAACGACCGGGACGGGGTTATTGGGGGCTTCGCTGCAAGAAGCGAGAGCCAAAGACACGGCACCGAATCCAATCAACAAACGTTTCATAGTCCCCTCCAAGGGTTATCCGCGTACACGCAGAGCAAAAGGCTTGCCAGCGCAACTGTGCTTAAACTCCCTGTCCGACTGGGCAGGTAATTCCTTTTTTCCGGCTCCAGTGGGGCCCTTGTGACCCTGAACCTTAGAAAGTAAAGAACTTGGAGTTCAGGTGCGCTTGGATCTCAGTGTCCGAGAAGCTC
>CAZZHG010000033.1:0-46444 GCA_964653655.1 uncultured Pseudobdellovibrionaceae bacterium | reverse complement strand
TGGCTGCTCGGCGTGCCCGCTTCGCTTCTGCTCATCATCTTTCTGATCCGCGGCCACTAAGCGGAACGGCGGAAATAAAAAAGGCCCGGTGGCTTTCGCCTCCGGGCCCTTCTATTTCGTACCGATCGATTACTTGTCGAGCTGCTGGGTCATCATGTCCCAGCTCGTATAGGCCTGGCCATCCGTCGTGGCGGTGCCCTTCGTGCCCGCGAAGGTGAACTTCGTCTCGGACGTCTTCGAGATTTCGAGCGTCTTCATCTGGCAGACCGCCTTCTTGGAAGCGGCGTCGGTGCAATACGTCGGGGCGCCTTCCTTAACGCTGTCGGCGATATGCTTGGCCTGGTACATGTCGTCCGTCGACTTGATCGTCTTTTCGTCGACGTTGATCTTGAGCGCGCAGCCGCAGGCCTTCTTGAAATCGGTCTCCGCCGTCTTCACGGCCGGGGTGACCTCTTTCGTCCAGTAATCGCGCTCGGTCTTGCCGGCGAACGCAACGAGCGGGAACAAGGAAAGGACAATCAGTGCCTTTTTCATGGTTTCATCCCTCTTATGGTTTATAAGCCTTGAGTAGGTCCTCAAGTTTCATCTTCTCGGAGTCCTTCTCCGAGTAGCTGATAACGAATTCGGTGCTGCCCTTGGTCGGGTGATAAAAGCGCCACTGCCCGTCGCGGGCGGTGAGAAGGAAAGACTCGAACGACTTGCTTCCCCGCTTCTTGTTCGTGAAAACTTCCTTGTGGCCCCGGCCCTGATCGCGGAAGGAATAGAGAACGGACTTGCCGTCCCATTCCCCGCCGATTCCCTTCATGTGAACGAGCATCTCCTTCGAGTCGTTCACTTCCACCATCGTGATGACTTCCCCTTCCGGGCCCTTGAAGGATTTCACCGGGCCGGAGGCGACGATCTTCGCCGACCCGAGAACGGTCATCGACAACAAAAGGAAAGCGAGCAGATGGCGTTTCATCGATTTCACCCGTTCTGGCAGCTTTTTACGATCTTCTCCTCGAGGAGAATCTCGCAGGCGTTGGCTTTGAGGTAGCTATCCGAGGCGTCCTTCTCCTCGGTGAAGTCTTTTTTGAAGTCGGCGTCCTTCAGGCAATTCTTGACCACCTTTCGCGCTTTCGCGAAGTAGGAGTCCTGGGCTTTACTCTTCGGGTGGGAGAGCGCCTTGTGCAAGACGCTGTAGACTTCCATGTCGTTGCATGCGGGCCGCGAAATCCCCACCAGCACGCCGCAGAGATCGACGGAATTTTCCGGAGCCGTCGCCCGCTTCGTGGAGGCTATGAATTCCTTGATGGTGCCCGCGTTCTTCTGTTTGGAAAGCAAGGTCACCGCCGAGGAGATGCAGCGGTCTTTCACTTCCATCTGATCGAGAAAGCGGGTCTGACTGCCGCCGGACGTCTTGGTCGTGTCGACCACGTGATCCGCGGCGAGGCACTTTTCGTAACCCGCAAGGTCATTGAAGACGAAGATGTCGGCGAAGGCCGAAGAGACGGCGAAAAGACAAGCGAGCACCAGATTCCATTTCACGTTCCGCACCTGCCGGTTAGCAAATTGAAGGCAATAGGATAGCACGCCCGAAAGAGCGCGACCTAGAGGCGGTGCGGCGGTCTTTTCCTCAGCGCCAATTCGAAAGAATCTGGGAGAGGATTTGAAGATTAATGAAGTCGTGAACCGTGTTGATGAAGAACAATTTCCACGGCCGGCCTTCCCAAGCCACCTTGTTCATCTGCAACGGCACGTAGAAGCCGAGCCAAGTGAACAGGCCGCCGAAAAATCCGTACAGATAGCCGGGTCCGTCGGTGCCCGCGTTCCAAACGGAAGCGCGCCACACCTGATTCGAATGAGAGAGAACCCAAATCGTCAGCACGATTCCGACGATTTGAATCGCCATCGCTTTTTGCATCGTTCCCGGCGGCGGCTTCTGATCGGGTGCCCAGCCCATGGCTTTCGCCCAGGCCTTTCCCGCGATGGGGCCGTAATAGAGTCCGCCGAAAACGAATGCCGCGGCGGCGGCAACGATCATGGCGGGAACATTGAAAACCAGATTCGGATTCGTCATGGGCGACTTTCTAGGCGGCGATTCTTAGAAAGTCAGCCCGATATGACGTGGGGTGACCATGTTGGTTAACGCCAGGCGCCGCCGGCCGTTGACCCTCCGGCCGGGCGGACCTAGATCGCCTTTTCGGATGTGAATGAATTTGGGGGAACGAAAATGAAACGCCTTTCTTTGATCGTACTGGCGGGCCTGGCGCTCGCGGCACTCGGAGCGGACAACCGCACCATCTTGGATCGCATCGGCAACAGCGCGAACGTCGCCAACGGCAGCTGGGACCTCAACCGCTACACGAAGTCGTCCTTCACCGAGAAGGCGGCCGTTTACCGCATGACGAACCTTCGTCCGTCGAACAAATACTGCAAGTACGGTACGACCACGACGCCGAAGAACATTTTCTCGGCCCTTCAGGAATCCGATCGGGAATCCGGCGTGGCTTCCGCCATCGGCCAGCTCTACGCGAAGAAGCAGATCCGCTTCATGGTCCACCGGGGCAACACGGAAGGGGAATCGGAAAGCTGCAGCCACTACGAGTTCGAGTTCTACACGGTCGACGGCTACCGCCTCGGCCTGTACTACGATTTTACGGACTGAGCTTTGGCTAAACGCCCCTCATAAGGTAGAAAAACCCCCATGACGCGAATCCTTTTGGCCGTAGCCGTACTGTCGTTCCTTGCCCTTCCCTTTTCCGCGAGAGCCGGTGAGCCGGCCTCCGCTCCGACCGCCTCCAAGGCGGAGCCGGAGAAGAAGGAAGAAAAGTCCGAGGACTCCAAGGAAGACAAGAAGAAGAAACGGAAGAAGGACGCGTCCGCCGGCAGCGGCGACGGAGTCGGCGTCACTACGGAAGACGACGCCAAAAAGTAACCGTTCCAGTCAAGATAGCCTGTCTTGACTGCCCTGCGGCATCCGTGGTCCTCTGCCCTCAGAATCGGAGGTCCCCATGCGGCGTTTCGCCCTACTTTCCCTTCTGTTTTTCGGGTTTTCGAACGTGGTCTTCGGGTGGGGCGAACGGGGGCATCATGTCCTTTGTGAGGTCGCCACCCGGCTCGTGACCAACCCCGATCTCGCGCAGTTTCTACAGGGCCGAGGCCATCAGGCCGGCCACGTCTGCAACATTCCGGACATCAACTGGAGAAGCCTCCCGACTCAGACGAAAGCCGGCGAGAACAGCCACTTCATGGACCCGGAGAACCTTGGATACGCGATCGACACCGTTCCGGTGAACCTCGGCGACATCGCCACCGCGAAGAATCTCTCCAAAGAACAAGTCGCCATCGATCTCGGCTCGCTTTGGTGGCGCGCGGACCAGTTCTGGCGTCGGGCGAAGACCGCAGCGGAGGCGGCGAAGCTCGCGCCCCTTCCGACTTCCTCCCAGCAGCAGGACAACGCCAATCCTTACAATCAGGCGGTCTACAATTTTTTCACCGACCTTTATCTGATGGGACATTTCGCCGGCGACGCCTCGATGCCCTATCACAACACGGCCGACTACGACGGCTGGGCGAAAGGCCGCGGCGGTATCCATTCGTTTTATGAGTCCGCGTCCGTCTCGGCGCTTGGCTTGGATCTGGTCGACGACGTCTTCAAAGCGGCCGAGCCGATGCGCGCTCAAGCCGGCCCCTGGACGAACGCGGTCGACAAAATCCGCGCCGTCAGCATCAAAGCGATGGCGGAAATGGCGACGCTCGATTCCCTGGACGTCATCCTCGCTCCCTCGGTGGAAGCGACGAAGACGTACGCGAAACGCCCGTCGGCCGCCGACGCCGCGAAGCACTTTCGCCCGCTCATAGTCGAGCAGCTCGCCCGCTCGGCGGCGCTTCTCGCCGAAATGTGGGACGCCGCTTACGAGGCCGGAGGCAAACCGAATCTGAAAGCGTACCGGAGCTACCGCTATCCCCTCGCCCCGGATTACGTTCCGATCGATTACACCGTGCCGAGAGCGGGTCCTTAAATGAGCGTTCCAACCCTGCAACCGTTTCTCCTGGGCCGGGGCAACGCCGGCCAAGCGATGGCCAAGTCCTTCGCCCTCATCGATTACCTCGATACCGAGCTGAAAGTTCTGCCGCCCATCTGGATCGAGCGCGGGACTCCTCTCGCGGCGGTGCCGAAAGGCCCGACGAAGCGGCTTCTCGCCATCGCCAATCCACACGGGCTTCACGCGAAAGCCATCGCGGAGGCCGCTGAAGCCGGCTTCGACGCCATCGTGTGCGACAAGCCCGCCGCCGTGACGAGCGCGCAGTCGGTCTCCTTGCGAAAGTGGGGAACGGCGGTGACCGTGTGCCACGGCTATCGCCAGAGCTGGGGTCCGCGTTGGCTGAAGGCCTGGGTCGGCTCCGGCGAGCTCGGCGACGTGATTTCCATCGAAGGCCGTTACTGGCAGGCGTCCGCCGCGCAGAAAGCGCTCAGCGGAGTGAAAAGCGCGAACGTCTGGAAAAATGATCCGGCCCTAAGCGGCGCTTTCGACACCTTTCTCGACCTCGGCGCCCACTGGGTCGATCTCGTGCAACACCTTATGGGGGAGCGGCCCGAAGGGGCCCGCGCGTGGCTTCACCACGCCAACGCCGAAGCCGAGCACCGGGACACTCACGTTCAACTGGAAATGAATTTCGCCGGAAGAAAGCGGGCCTGGGCCTCGCTTTCGAAAACGTTTCACGGCCAGGGCAACAACCTCGAGATCCATGTACTCGGATCCAGGGCGGCGGCAAGCTGGAGTTTCGAGCGGCCCGACGAAATCATCGTGGCCAAGGGCGCCGAGCGCCACGTCCATGTCCGCAAGGACACGACCCTCGGCCTGAAGCAGGCGCCCTTCCATGGGGCCGGTTGGCTCGAAGGTTACGCGGAAATTCTTCATCAGGCGGCGCGGCGAGCGGTGGACTTGCCCTCCCTGGCCGTTCCCACGCTGAACGAGCACCTCGACGCCGTCGATACTTTGCTCGGCGCGGAAAGGGTTTGATCCCCCGGGGGACCACGCCTAGACTCTGACCATGGGCTTTCGAGCCGCCTTCCTCCTATTATTCCTGACGCTTTCAGCCCAAGGCGTGAGCCGTCTAGACACCGCCGTGACCCGTTTGGACGGGTCCTATCCGTGGCGGCGCATTGCTGAAGGGGTGCCCACGATCGCTTATGGCGCGGTGACAGCTCTCGGCGGACTTTGGATCATGCTGGACTCGAGCCACCACAATAACGGCGAGCGTACCGTGGGAGCGATCGCGAGCCTCACCGGCGCGGTTCTCTTTTTCGACTCCATCGCCTCTTCTTTCGGCAAGAGCTCGGGCGAGCACCTTCTCGATCATTACCGGGAGATGCCGGCGAACGGCGACGGCCTCTTCGCGTCGAAAGACGCCTACGCCGAAGCGGCTCTGAAACGTTTCGCCGATACCGGCCGTTCGAGCCGCCTCGTCCGCGGCGCCGTGAGCCTCGCCAACGCGATTCCCTATTTTTATTTCTATTTCGAGAACAAGACCCGCTACCGCAATGCTCAGTATCTGGGAGCCGGGCTCGTGGCGCTCGCCCTCTACCGCTTTTTCATCCCGAGCCCCGAGGAAAATGCGGCCTCCGTGCTGTTCGGAGCGAACTCCGCGGCCCCGCTGGGTGTTTCGGTCGCCTGGAGATTTTGATGTCGGGCCACCACCACCATGATCACGAAGAGGACCGCCGAAAGGGGCACTCCCACGCGGACGGCCCGTGCTCCGAAAAGAATTCCCGTACGCTCTGGTTCGTTTTCTTTCTGTCGGGCGGCTACATGCTGGCCGAAATCGCCGGCGGCCTGTGGACCGGCTCTCTCGCGCTGCTCGCCGACTCCGCCCACATGGCCATAGACACCGGAGCCGTGGCGCTCGGCCTCTTTGCGAGCTGGGTGGGCCGGCGGCCCGCCACCGCCGAAAAGACTTACGGCTATTACCGCGTGGAAATCCTCGCGGCTCTCGCGAACGGCTGCCTCCTGATCGGAGCGGCCGTGTGGATATTGCTGGAAGCCATCCCGCGCTTCAACTCCCCGCCCGAGATCAAGGGCATGGAAATGCTCATCATCGCGGCGGGCGGTCTCGTCGTGAACTTGATTTCGCTCCGCCTCATGCACGGCAGCCACAAGCATCACATCAACATGCGGGGCGTTTGGCTGCATCTGGTTGGGGATACGCTAGGCTCCGTCGGCGCGCTTACGGCGGCCTTTCTCATCTGGCAGTACGGATGGAACAAGGCGGACGCCGTTCTTTCGGTCGCGCTCACCCTTCTCATCGTCTTCGGGGCGGGACGGCTCCTAATCGACTGCGTGAACGTACTGCTTGAAGGAGTTCCGAAACACATCGACCTTCCATCCGTGAAACGCGATTTGGAAACCGCCGAGGGAGTGAAGAACGTGCACGATCTTCACGTCTGGCTCGTCACTAGCGGACTGACCGCGCTTTCCGCCCACGTCACCGTCCGGGACGGCTCCGATCACGCCCATGTTTTACGCTTACTCACGGCCCTGCTGCACGATCGCCACGGCATCGAGCACGTCACGCTCCAGCTCGAGCCGTCCACCTTCGCCCACCGCGATTTACACGTTTAAGAACCGGACAAGTTACGGGTGGGCGGCACGCCGATAAGGCGCACCGATCGGATTTCCTGAGGAAACCGGTAATGGAGATACAACGTATCTCCAGCGAAGCTCTTCCACTGAAGGCAGCTGCTGACCGGAACCCGAATCGAACCCACACCCGCGGCAAGCGTACGGAATTGGATTACACCGTGTTGATCCAAGCTTCCGTCGGTGAGAACGAAGGCGTCTTCGGTGACTTTCTCGAACTCGATTTCCAGGGCTTCCGCGGCGGCGGCCTTTTCCCGCGATACCTGAATCTCGGTCACCTGCCCTTCCGTCTGCGGCATGGTGCTGAAGAGTATCGGCTCGCTCTTGCCGTAGCGGCGGGCCACGTTGTGAGAAAGCGAGTAACCCCAGTCGCACGGCTCGAAAAAGTTCGCTCTCCCAGGCGCGAGAATTCCCGGCCCCTTCGGCTTCTCCCGTCTCAAGTCGTCGCGGATGAAAATGGCGTGGTGGGAGAAGGCGGCGAAGACCCGATAATTCTGAAGGATCGCCTTCGACGTTTCGTAGTAGCGGACTTGGGAAGGCACGTTGTCGAACCGGGCGTAAGGCCCGGCGCTGAGGTAAACGATCCACTCGGGCCGCTTCTCGGCGATTTCCGCGATTAGATCCCGCTGCCCCTTGAGGTTCGCGTAGGGGTACTGGTGAATGAGTGGAACCGGCAACCCCAGCAAATAATGAAAAAGTGCCGGCTCGTTGGTGAAGTCGAAAACTTTCTCCTCCGGCTTCACGTTCGCCACGAGAAAACTCTGCAGCTCGGCGACGATTTGGCGCGAGGTCGCCTTCATGTCGCCGTAGCCCCAGCGCGCGACCGGAGATCTTGTCTCGGGGGGTTTGGCGTACCTCGCCGGAAAGGAATCGAACCTCCACGCGATGGCTCCCGCCCAAATCAGCACGACTGAGAGAAAGAGGCCCAGTCCCACGGGCTGAAGGCCCAAGCCCCGGTACTTCTGCGGCAGCCGGCGCTCCGCCTGCCGTTCGGCCCAGCCGACGAAAGCGGCCGCCATCCAAAAGCAAAGCGGCATGGCGAGAGCGACGTGAGCGAGAATGTGCTCATCGGCGCGTGCGAGAAATTTCCTGTAATAGAGAATCGCGAAGAGGTTCCAGGCGAGCATCGCCGCATCGACCGGCAGAAACCGCCCTCCCCGGAAACGAGCCAGCAGAAACGCAATCGACCCGTAGTAAACCACCCAAGGAAACAGCACCGCTTTGGGAAACCAGCTCGCCGCGCCCCAAGGGATCGGTATGCCGACGGCGTACTGATGCCCGGCGGCCAAATCCATGTAGCACCGAAGGTAGGCGCCCAAGGCGCCAAACAAGGCGAGAAACACGAACCAGATCACCGTCGCCCCGAGCGCCCCCTTTCCGGCGGCCAGAGTCCAGCGATAGGCCCGCTTCCAATGCTCGGAGGGCTCCCGGTGAAAGGCCTCGTACGCCGCGTACCCGATGGCGAGACAGAGCGGGACGAGCACCGCTTCGGGCGTCCCGATGACGAGCACGACGGAAAGCGCGCCCGCCAAGGCCGCGAGCTTCACCGACTTGCGCGTGAACGCCGTCACGGCGAGAGCGAAAAGCGGCGAGAGAAGCAGAAAACGAAAATTGAATCCGTCGAAAACGAGCGGCGAAACCCAAGGCAGTAGGATCGACGTCAAAAGCAGCAGCCAGGGCTGGCCCCGGAACAAAACATAGAGGAGCGGGTACTGACTCAGCACGAACAGGGGCTTTCCGATGAGACCCATGCCCGCATCCGCGCCCCAGATGCTGTCCTCGAAGAGCACGTGCCCTATCCAGCCCGAGATCGGATCCTGAAGCAGCCCGTGTTGAAAGAGAAAGTCCCGCCACGGAAAAGCTCCCTGCCGAAGCAAAGCGCTCGTCACGAGGGACTCGCCGTCGTGGTGCAGGTGCAGCCACGAGCGTCCCATCGGGGTCTCGCCGTTCGCGACGAACAGAAAGATCGGCACCACGACCAGAAAAAAGATATCGCACTCGACGTCGGCGGCCCCGCGCGCGTCTCTGACGTCCTTCAAACGGCGGACGATCCAAAGCCCGAGACCGAGCGTCGCGAGCGCCGCGAGCCAGAAGGGAAACCACGGGTGCCTATCGGCCCCGACCCGCGCTCCCTCCGACACGCCGAAGACGGCAAAGGGAAGGCCCGCCGACAAAATGGAGTTCACCCAGGAGGCGCCGACGTCTTTCCCGTCGGGGACCCGCTTTCGAATCCAAAGGGCCAAGGTATAGACGAGGCCCGCGTAGAACGCGCAGACGACTATCGTTTGAGCTAGAAAATGCCCCTGAGCCACCGCAACGGTACCGAGACCGAACACAAAACCGGTGAACCAAAGCCTAAGCAAGCGTCCCGCGCGGGCGGTCCACGCCGTCGGCGAGACCCGGGGCTCGGGCACCTCCGGCAGCCACGGCTGAAACCAGACGGGAGTCGTCTTCTCCCAGGGCAGCCTCACCCGGCGCAGCCGCAAAAAGAGCCAGGCGGCGAGAAGCGGAAAGCCGATGGCGGCTATCAGGTACGCCTTGAAATGCAGATCGATGTTGAAGTCGGCGAAAACCGGAAAGCCGATGAGATCCGTCGAGGGATGAAAGCTTCTCGGCGTCAAAAGCCAAAGCATCCCCATGACGAGCGCCGAGCTCAGAAGAGAAAGGCCGAGGCGGAGGCTCAAGCGGTCCCCCCGCCGAGATAAAATTGCCGGCGCGCTAGCAGAGTGCCGCCAGAAGCAAGAAGCTTATCCGCCTCGAACGCCCCGCGGATCACGTCGTCGATATTGCTGTGAGTGAAGAGCCCTTGACGGCCCAGGGACAAAAGCCGCGGAAACTCCGAGAGCCGCTCGGCCGCCCGTTCCCATTGCTCCCTGTGCCCGGTGAGGTAAACGGGGTAAACGACGCCTTGGTGCACGTCGAGACGCTGGTAAACCGAATCGATCCACCCGAGAGCTTCCAGGCTCTCGACCGCGAGGTCCCCTCGGGCTTCGAGCTGGTCCGGCTGAGGGACGTTGTACTCGACGCACAGAACGTTTCTCCCCGGCGCAAGGCAGTCGGTGCTGCAGAAGGAAAAATCCGTCACCCGATTGAAGGCCACCTCGGGGTCCGCCGTGAAAGTGAACGGCCCTTCCAAACGAGTCTTCTCGGGAACGCTGAGAAACGTAAAGCCGAGGCCTCGGTATTTGAGCCGACCCGTTTCGAGCCCCGAAAGACCGCCATGTACTTTGGCGAGAGACGAGATCGGAATGGTGCTCGCAACCCGGGAAGCCCGGTAGCGCCGTCCGTCCGCGTCCACGAGCACTTCGGTCGGGGTTTCCCGAACGGCCGCCACCGTCGAGCCGAGCCTTATCTCGACGCCCTTCGCCTCCAATCGCTTACGGATCCCGTCGGCGAGCTGAAAGACTCCTAGCCGAGGGTAGTAATGGGCGGCTCTTTCGGTATCTTCCTTATGCTTCGCCCGCGACTTGAGCCCCACGAGGTGGCGTAGCTTTAGTGGAGGAAGCCGATCGGCGGCAAGCCTTCCGTCGAGCTCTCGGGAAGGCACGGCCCAAATTTTTTCCGTCATCGGCCCGAAGAAGCTCTCGAACAGCGGGCCGCCGTACTGGGACTTCGCCCAATCCTCGAAGTGGCGGATCTTTCCGCGGGGTTTCAATCTCGCCCAGCCGAACCCGGCGCCGGAACGCAAGACCTCGCCGGGAGGAAGGCGGCTCAGGACCTCGAAAGGTTTCACCGGGTAGGAAAGCACCTTTCCGCGAAAGAGCACCTTCATCCGGAACGAGCGGTCGAGAAGGTCCTCTCCCAAAATCTCGCGGTAGTAAGCAAGCACCTCGGGCCACTTCGCGCGCACGTTGTGCGGACCGAGATCCACGCGGGATCCGTCGATGGTAACCGCGCGGGCAAGCCCGCCGATCTCCTTTTCCTTTTCCAGAATCGTGACCTTCACCCCGCGCGCGGAAAGTCTATCGGCGAGGGCAAGCCCCGCCATTCCGGCGCCGAGGATTAGGCAACTTTCCTCGTTCAAGGACGGGCCTCCGGCGCCTGATAGGCCGGGAAGTATTCGGCTCCCGCGCCGACTTCGGCGGGCACTCCGCGCCGTTGGCAGGCGGCGAGATAGGCCGACGGATCGAACACGCGGCTCCATCCGCCGGCGCGGCTTGGGACACCTCCGAAGCGGCTCTTGAACTTCTCGAGCCCGTCCCCCTCGACCGCGCCTCCCCCCAGATTCAGCCAGGGAAGACCCAAGTCTTTGAGGCGGAGAATCGATTCCCAAAGGAGGGCGCCGGTCGCGCCCCTTCCTTCCGGCGAGGACGCCTGGAAAAAGTACTCGGCGCCCCACTCGCTCGCGCCAAAGCCCGCGACTGACACGAGCGCGCCGGCCGGGTTGCGGGCCCCGGCCCAGAGAAAGCCTTCCATCCGGCCGTAGGCCGCCAACGTTTCGTCGGAAAACCGATAGACCCGCGAAGCACCCACGCGGGCGCACGTAGAACGGTAAAGCTCGGGGAAGTCGGAAGCGATGTACTCCCGGTTCCACTCGAACGTCCAGCCGGACGGCAACCGAGTGTCGCTTCGCATGGACTTTCCGTCGAGGCCGCGCCAGAGATCGTTGGTGGACGGCGCCAAGTCCACCACAAAAAGCGTGCGGGCGGGTTTCGCCTGCGGCAGCCGCTCCCAATGACAGAACTGCGGATGGAGCGCGAAATAGCCCGCCACCCAGCGCTGCTTCTTCGCGTACTTGTCGATCGCGTCGGCGAACTCCTTTTCGTCGAATCCGCCCGCGGGACCGGCGAAACCGTAGGGAGTCGTCACGTCCACCCAGTTGCCGTACCGCCGCTCCACGAGCAGGACGGCGGCTTCGCCTCCGGTCAGCAAAAACGGTTCGATGCCGCTCAGGGAAAGGGCGTGGGCGTGATCCCAGCGGTGGCAAAACCCGTGGGGAACGGGCGCGAGCGCTTCTTCCCAGGCATCGCGCTTACTCAGATCGATGCGTTTCAAATCCATTCGCCCTCCAGACGGACGAGACCGTCCGCGGTGGCGAACTCGAAGCCCGCCTCATCGCTCACGACGGTGCCCGGGGCGGCGGGCGGAGCGCCCCCTTCCTTCAAAATCTCGCACCGGCTCGCCGCGAACTTTCCCTTCGCCGTGCTCGCGAAGGCCATCGGCATGGGAGGCGGAAGGGCGCGGATGAGATCGCGAATCTTGCGGGAGGTCCAATCGAAGGAAAACGCTCCGTCCTCGGGGAGCCGGCGGCGGGCATAACTCGAAGGTCCGCTCTGGGGCTTTCCCTTCGGAAATACGCCCGTGGAGGAGAGCTTCTCGAAGAAATCCACGGCGAGCTGCACGGACCTCTGGTCCAGCTTCTGCGTGAGAGTCCAGAGATCGTCGCCCACTTCGATGGGCACGACCGCCTGCTCGAGCACGGGGCCGGTATCGATGCCGGCGTCGATCCTGTGAAGGGTGACGCCCGTTTCGGTTTGTCCGTCGACGAGCGCCCAGGAAACCGGATGAACGCCGCGGTACTTGGGCAACAGACTCGAATGCAGGTTCACCGCGCCCCACTTCGGCCGCGAAAATGTTTCCGGCGGCAGCAGGCGGAACCGGCAGGTCAGAATCAGATCCAGCCCTTCCCAATCCGGGGAGTCCGCCGTTTCGGCGTCCGGGCACAGGGTTTTCAGAATCGCAAGCTCATCGGCGACCGAAGCGCAAACCCCCATCGGCACGAAGCCCGCCTCCACGAGAGAGGCCAGCACCGACACGCCTTGAGCTTTTCCGCCGGCGAACGCCCATCGGATTTCATTCTTCATTTTCGAACACTCCGTAGCGGGGCCTCACCAGCGGTTTGTCGCCGCCATAGAGAGCCGGTTCCAAAACCACTTGGGGAAACTTGTTGTTGAGATCGACGTGGTACTCGAGCCAGAACCAGAACCGGCCCATGTCCGGCCGATAGGCGACGTGCTGCTCGGCGACCGCCGCCCACTGCAGGATGTTCCACATCAGCCGCCCGTCGAGAATCGCGGCCCAAACGGACTCCTCCACGTGCAAGGTCTGATCGACCGCCGCCTCGTCGTCCCAGCGGATACGAAACCCTTTCCGGTCGGCGGCGAGAACGAAGGAGAAATCGGACGCGGGCCCTTCGACGGATATGCGGAACCGCCCTTCGAAATCGATGTAGTCGCGGGTGATGTTTCTCTCGACGAAGGCGGTGCGCTCGAAAGAGCGGCTTCGAAGATTCTCCCGCGGGCTGGCCGCTATCCAGCGGCGGAGACGGTCGAGTTTCGGCTGAAAGCGTTTCTGCAGGGCTCCGATCTCCGTAAGGTACGACTCCCAGGGGATCTCCGGGTGGCGGCGGCGTAGCCCACCCTCGAGGGTCCAGGTGTCCGAGGGGAGAAACTCGATCACTTCGGGTGCCCGCCCGGCGTAGTCGCGCTCGACCATCTCGCTGAAAATCCTTGGAGTCGCCCGGTTCGCCCAGTTGTTGTGGAAATACTTGGGGTCGAGCCAGCAAAAGTCTCCCGCGATGGGCGCGATGCGGGCGGGTTTGAGCTTATCCATCACCCTTCTCTGCTCGGTGAAGGCGTGGACCCGCTTGTCCGCTTCCCGCCGCATTTGCTCGGGCGAGAAACGAAAGCAGCCCGGGTACATCGTCACTCCCGCCGTCTGGACGAAGGCGAGATCGATCTTCGGAAAGCGAGCCGATATTTTCTGGCAGAGATCCAAATCGGTGAGGTTGTCGTTCAGGTTGATGAGAGTGCAATCCGGCGTCTCGATCACGAATGCGCAGTTTTCCCAGTCGTGATCGCGGCTGACGGCGGCGGGAACGAAGGTGAGCGGTGTCTTTCCGCCCAAAAAGAAGCGCTCCCACGGCTTGAATTTCCGGAGGTTCGCAAAACCCATAAGCCGCAGCGTCCGCTCGATGGTCTGCGCTCGGAGCGACGGGTGGTCGGCGTACTCGGGAAGCAGCACCTGCACGTTCCTGTCGAAGCGATCGAGGGACGCAATGTGCAGATGATCTTCGTGGGAATGCGTGATGAGCAGATAATCGACGCCGCGGACGACTTCGTCGGCCGGAATTACCGCCGCCGGAAACTTCCAGGTTGTGAAATTGTAAATCGGCTCGTTCAGAATCCACGGATCGCAGACGAGAGTGCCGAATTCTCCTTCAAACCGAAGACAGGCGTGTGAAACGAACGTGATTTCTAGCCGATCGATGGCAGTCCCCCGTGGCCCGAGAGTAACCAACTCGACAGGGGAAGAAATGGAGGGGTGCAGCATGAACGAGACGAGCGATTTTCCACGAGAAAAACCAAGAAACCCCTTGTAATCGCAGGGTGGATCAAATATTTAACGCGGGAAAAGGAAACTTAATGCCGAACTTAGACGACTACCGCGGATGGCCCCATTTGATGGCTTCTGGTTTCGATTGCGACCGGCAAGCCCTCATGTCCTTCGACAAGATCTACACCTTCTTGAAGGAGCTGCCGGAAGCTATCGGCATGCAGAGGATGGGACTCCCCATCGTCTATAAGGTGAATCCTACGGATCACCCGGACATCGGTATCACCGGTACGACGATCATCGCGACCAGCCACATCTCCATCCACACTTTCCCGAAGGGACAGAAGGATGGAAAGCGGAAGCCGCGCGGTGTCGAGCGCCGTATCTTCAAGCCCTTCTTCACCTTCGACTGCTACAGCTGTAAGGACTTCGACGTGGATAAAGTCTACGACATGATCAAGAAGACCTTCCGGCCGCGCACTCTCGAGACCGCCCTCGTCTACCGCCTGCGCGAAGACGAGATGCTCATCGAAGTGGAAGACTATTAAAAGGCTTTCTTCAGCCAGCCGTTCATTTCTTCGGATAGGTTTGCCGTCTCGAAGCTGAAATACGCCCAGACGGCCGGACCCTTTCGTTCCCCTTGGAACCGTAGGGCCTCTCTTCGGAAGGAACAATGCACGGCCGTGAGCTGGCGCCCCGGTTTCGTCTCCCGCTCCTCGCACCACGATTTCAGCCCGTCCGCGACCGTCTCGCACAGACCGGCCGCCGCCACTTGGGCTTCCTTGTCTTTCAGCTGCGGCTTGAAGGAAGGCCAATCCATCTCGAGTTTGAGCTTCGGGGATTTGCAGGCCTGGCGGACTCCCGCGAGGGCTTGCCTGAGAACGGCGTCCCCGGCCTTGAACTCGTACTCCATTTTCTTGGGGGCTTTGGCTTTCGGTTTTTTCTTGGGGGCGGCCGAGAGCGGCGCCACCCAAAACATTAGAAGCACGAGAGCCATACGGGTCATGGGGAAACTATATCAGGGGGCGGAGGGGAACTCGAAACGCCGGGCATCCTCCGGGCTTTGAGCCCAGACCTGGTCGCCCTGCCGCGTGAGCGAAACCCGCCGGCCGTTGAGAAGAACGCTGGTCACGCTCAAGCCCCGGTCGGTGATCACCGCCCGCAGGTGCACATAGACGAGGCAGCCGCGGTGGCGGCTGATCCTTGAATTGCCGTCGGAGCTCGAACTCGGCGGAGTGCCTTCCGGGAGCGCGGGCGCATATTCCTCGAGGCAGGGCGCGAGAGCCGGGAGCTGCAATTCGAAACTCTCCCAATGGGGCGAGTGGTAGTGGCCGTGGACCGGAGGCTCCGGCTCCACCTTCTCCGCTTCCCAGTTGCGGAAGCTGAGCGAACCCTCGGGGCCGACTTTCACTTCCACCCGGCTGGGCGAAAGCTTACCGCCGATGGACCCGGACACGGGGACTCGGGGCAGACGGGGAGTAGCCCAGAAGGGCTCGTGAGCGCCGGATTCGAGCGCCTTGTTTTCGAGAACCAGCAGCTTTTTTCCCCAAAGTTTCAGGCGAATCGAAAAATGGGCCTTGGAATAGGCACTATGGACTCGAGTCTCTGAGGCAGGGATCGGGCGAGCGGCAGCGCTCGTGGGCGCTAGACTCGCGTAATTATTGCGACAATCCGCCATCGCGGCGGAAGCCACCAAAAGTATCATTCCCATGCGAAGAAGCACGCCCCCTCATAACACGTTGCGTTATCCAATCATAGACACGCTGTGGTATAGGAACCCGAACCCAAACCTTGGAGACTTTGATGAAATTCGTCGCCCTACTCGTGCTCCTCACGGCTTCCCTCTCTTTCGCCCAGCACGGCCAAGCAGCCAGCGGCCTCACGAACGGAATCATCGATTTCCCCGCCCTCGATCAGGAGCTTCAAGGAAACGGCCTCACGGGCTGGGTCCACGGCGCCGCCCCCGAGTTCAACCAGTATGTTTTCACCTGGCGCGACCCGAACGACTTCTTCCTCCACTTCGAGTTTCCGATGATCACCTCGAACCCGAAGTTGAAGGCGGTGCTGAAAACGCTCGGCCGCCACGACGAAATCGTCATCAAGGGGAAGTTCGCCAACCTCAACGCCCCCGTCCGGCACATCCGGCTCACGGACGTTCAGGTCAGCAAGAAATTCGATCCGGGCATTCACGTCGCCCACTACGCGCGCGAAGCGAAGCTTCCGGACGACCTCGAGGGCAAGAAAGAGCTGATCGGAAAAGTCCACGCGGTCGTGGAAGACGGCCACATCTTCGTCATCGAGTACAAGGACGCGGTCATCCCGGTTTACGCGAAAGATAACCAGTACACGAAGGACCTTTACCGTAACGACAAGATCAAGCTGCAGTACGTGCTTCGCCAGCACCCGGGCTCTCCGTCCCACGTCGAGCTCGATCCGGCGTCGACGAACCCCGTCCACGTAATCGAAAAGCTCGTCGACCTCCACGGCCAGCCCGTCGGCCCGAAGGATCCGAAAACCGGAAAGGCGCTCGGCCTCGACGGCGTACTCGTGATGTTTCCGAAGAGCCCGCAGGTGAAGTTCAACGTGTTCGCCCTGCAGGTGACCGACACGGACGGGGTGAAGCGCGAGCACACCCTCGTCAACTTCGACGTGGACCACCCGGAAATCTTCCTGGCGATCCGGGACCACCTTCAGAAGCTGTGGGACGCGGAAACGTCTACCATCGTCGATGCCCGCAACAAGTACATCAACCCGAAGATCCGGCTGCATGTGGAAGGCACCGGCAACGTGGTGGATCCGGGCCAAGCCAATCCGCAGGTCTTGCTGACGTCCGAAAAGGACATCACGCGCCTGCCCTAAAAAACCAGAGCGAGAGCGGGAGCGAGCGCAAGGAAGACTTCTCGATCTGATTTCCAGCAATTGCCGGAAACCGGATCTAATAGACTTCCTTGCGCTCGCTCTCGCTGTCGCTCTTCCTCAGGAACGTCCGTATTGTACGGGACGTTTGAAGTCTTTGATCCCAAGATCTTTGGCGGCGTGCTGAGCCCAGTAGGGATTGCGTAACATTTCGCGGGCAAGCAACACGATATCCGCTTTTCCGGAGCGGATGATTTCGTCCGCCTGTTTCGGATCGGTGATCATGCCGACGGCCGACGTGGGAAGGCCGGCCTCCTTGCGGATTTTTTCGGCGAAGGGAACCTGAAAGCCCGGGCCGAAGGGAATCTTCGAGATATCCGGCACGACGAATCCCGAGCTGCAGTCGATGAGGTCGACGCCTTCCGCCTTCAAACGCTTGGAGAGTTCCACGGAATCCTCGATCGTCCAGCCGCCGGGGATCCAATCGGAGCAGGAGAGCCGCGCCGTAAACGGAAGCGACTCCGGCCAAACCGAGCGCATCGCCCTCGCCGTTTCCACGACGAACCGGACGCGGTTATCGAAGCTTCCGCCGTAGTTGTCCGTCCGTTTGTTCGCAAGCGGAGAGAGAAAGCTGTGGGCGAGGTATCCGTGAGCCGCGTGAAGCTCCAGCCACTGGTAACCGACTTCCTTTGCCCTTACCGTCGCGTCCCTGAAACCCTCTTTCACTCTCTCGATGTCGGCGGCGGTCATCGCCGCCGGAACCTTGAAAAGATCTCCGCCGAAAGCTTCCGCCGAAGGGGCGATCACGGGCCAGCCGCCCTCGTCGTCCTTCAAATGGCCGCCGCCGGCCCACGGAACCGCGGCGCTCGCCTTTCTTCCCGCGTGGGCGAGCTGAATACCCGCGACCGAGCCCTGACTTTTCACGAAGCGGGTGATCTGGGCAAGTTTCTCCATCTGGGAGTCCTGCCACAGTCCCGCGTCCGCCGGAGAAATGCGCCCTTCCGGGGTCACCGCGGTCGCTTCCGCGATGACAAGGCCCGCGCCGCCCACGGCGCGCGAGCCGAGATGAATGAGGTGCCAGTCGGTCGCGTGGCCCTCCTCGGAGCTGTACTGACACATCGGCGAAACGCCGATGCGGTTCTTCAAGGTCACTGATTTCAGAGTAAAGGGTTCGAAAAGATGGGCCACGGTTCCTCCGGTGAGAGAAACCTACCACGTTTTAGGAGGCCCGGGAGTAGCGGGTGGCTTTTCCGCTTCCTTTGCGGAGGACTTTTCCTTCGCGGCACCATTCCTGTAGATGGTGGGCCGCTCGTCCGTAACCCCACCCCAGCTTCGCCCGGGCTTCCTGAAGGGAAAAGACCCGGCCCGGCTCGAAGGCTTGGTGGAGCCGATCCAAGTCGCCGGGGACGGTCCGCTCGCGGCTCACCCGAAGGGAGACTCCCCGCGCCCCAGCCCGCGCAGATCGAGATCAAGCTCTCGAACGGGCAACGCGTGATTCTCAACATCCGCTAATCTCTCAAGGAGAGAAGGCAATCGCGCTTGACCTTGCCGGAACCGGTGCGCGGGATGGAGCTTACCGGGCTCAGGCCGTGTGGAAGTTGATCGGGAGGCAGCGTCTCCCGGAGTTTCCCGAGAGTGGAAGCCGGGTCCCAGTCGGAGGCGGTAGGTACCACGTAAGCGTGAGGCACCTTTCCGAGACTCGGATGCTCGACGGCGACAACGGCCACGTCACTGAAATCCCCGGTCTTCCAGAGAGCGTCGGCGATTTGAAAAGGGCTTACCTTGTTGCCGGCGCACTTGAAGACGTCGTCGGTTCTTCCCAACAGCCGCAGATTTCCGTTCAGATCGAGCTCGCCGATATCTCCCGACTTGAACCAGCCGTCTTCCGTGAACCCCTGCCCCTTCTTCCCGTCGTAACCCATCGTCACCGGAGATCCCGAGAATTGCACTTCCCCCGAGTCCGGATCGATCCTTACCGAAAGACACAGCAAAGGTTTGCCGACGGTGAAAGGAGCGCGATCCAATTCAGCTCCGGACAAAACGAAGGCGCGGCCGGAAAGCTCGGTCATGCCGTAAACGATATTGAGCCTTGCCTGGGGATGGCGGGCCCGCACTTCCCGGATGGCTTCCGGACTCAAACGATCTCCGGACGACATCAGCCAGCGCCAAGGACGTTTGGACTCCAACGCCCAACGTAGTACGAGAGAGGATGCCCCCATGGCGTCGGCGCCCAACCGATCGGCTTCCTTCAAGAAGGCGCCCGGGAAAAAACCGCTTTGAAATCCGAGAAATGAAGCGCCCGAACGAAGGGCTACTAGAAAATGCGAGAGGCTGCTGATGAACGTATAGGGGATTGGAACGAAAAGCCGGCTTCCACTCGAAAGGCCCAAAGCTTCGCCGGTAGCCTCCGCGTTGGAGAGAATGCCTTCCGCCGTCAGAAGGGCTCCCTTCGGCTCGCCGGTGGATCCGGAAGTGAACCACACGGCCGCCTCTCCCCAGCTTGGACGCGCGAACGTATCCGAAAGCGCGCGCCGAAACTTCTCGGTCGGGTCCGCGGGAACGGGAACGGCGACGCAGTCGGCGTACCACGCGGCAACCAAATCCACCCAATAGTCCGTGCCCCAAACGGCGCGAATGGCGACTCGGGAACCCGGAGAATGGTGGCGGCGGATCTCCTCGGCGCGTTTCGCGACGGCGGACTTGAAATCGGCGGCGCTCACACGGCTCGTCCCCGACTCGAGAGTCCAATGGGGCGCGCGGTCAAGCCAATGAAAAATGGATTGGGCTAGGACGTTCGCCATGGCCGAAATTATATCAGCCGGCGGAAGACGGGCGCTGCTCAGCGGAGGTGCCGCGGGCGACTTTCATCTCGACACCGCGCAGCCAGAGGAAGCAGCGGCCGGACTCGTCGAATAGACCGACTTCGCTACGGATGGTGGAGCCGTCGGATTGAAACCGCTCGACCCGGAGGGAAACTTTTTCACTCGGACGGCCCGTGAAGTTGGGAAACACTCCCTCGACCCGGACCGGAAGGCAGTAGTTGCCGGTGCGGCGGATTTCGAGGACGGCCGTCATCTGAAACGCGGTATCGATCCACTGGATGAGCCGGCCCCAAAGGGAGCCGGGGAAGAGCTCGACGAGATCCGCGGTATTGAGACGCGCGACCGCGTCCCCGGTATGCTCGGCGTACATCCCGGGAAGCGTCTGGAACGCGGGCCCGTGGAAAAGGCCGCCGTGAGAATAGATGTGAGCCGCGGGAACGATTTCGGCGTTCCGGGGGGCCTTGTACGCGGGAAGCGACGGCATCGTTTCCGTCGATTCCGTCGCCTGGAATACGCCGAGATCCGTCGACACGGTGACGGCGATCACGCCGTTCTTCTCGCGACCTTCGATGCCGAGAACCGCCCCCTTGTCCCCCACCACGATGGGGCTTTGGGCGACGAACTCCGATAGCGGCACCCACTTCTTGCGGTGCAGGTACAAGCTCGCCAGCGACATCGCGACCCCCGCCGCGGCGGGAAGGTAAGCAAGCCCCTCGATGCGGTGATCGGTCAGCATCCGATCCTTGTTCGCATTGAGCGCGCGCTCGTAGCGGAAGGCACCGCGTCCGGCGACCACCTGGCCGAGCAACTCCGGAAATCCCGTCTGGAGGGCCGCTCCATAAGAAACGGCGTCGGTCTCGTCGAAATAAAAAACCCGCCCTTCGGTGAAAGCGAGCTCGTGCTTGAACAGCTCGTTCGCCCGCTCCGCGGACAGAAGCGAGAGGCCGCGCTGAACGAGACCCTGGCGGATGGCTTTGTTAGCCGTCATGCCGACCCCGTCCCACGGCGGAAACAGCACGGAGGCGGCGGTGCCCGCGCCCCACGCGGCGTTCAGCTCCACGCAAAGGCGATCGAGAATAGCGTTCGCGCCGGCATAGATCGTTTGTCCCGGATTTCCGTACCACGACACCACCGACGAGAAAAAAACGATTCGGTGGGGCGGGTTCGCCGCTACCGCACGAACCACGTGCGCCGCCGAAAGTGCCTTCGACCACAGCTCACTTCGGATTTCCGTACCGTCCTTGGTGGAAAGAGCCCGGCTCACTTCCGTGCCGGCGGCATGGAGCAACAGATCGATGTGGCCATGGCGCTCGAGGATGTCTTCGAGGTACGGGCCCACCTCATCGGCGTTCGTTGCGTCGACGGCGTGGTAGACGAGATCCGGGAACTTCACCCGAAGGGCATCGAGCTGCGGCGTGATCTCCGTTTCAGAGGAACGGCCGCAGATATAGAGCGACTTCACGCCCTCGAGGCCCAGCAGAAGACTTTGCGTGATCCCCTTCGCGCCGCCTACGGCCACGACCGTCGCGTTCGGAGGAAGCGTCGGAAGCGGGTCCATCACGGGAATCGGATCGAATCGGGGTACATAACGGACACCGTGGAGGTAGCGGACTTCCCATTCGAGCGGATCCCGCATCTCATCGCGGATCCACCGAAGCGCCTCGATGCGCGGATCGGAGTCGTCCAGCCGAATGTGCTTGAAACGAAGCTCCGGCATTTCCTTACGCAGAGACTTGAAGAACGCCGTCATGGATTCCGTGATGACGCTGCCCTGCCCCATAGTGACGAGCCCGACGGTGACCTCCTTCAGCTTGGGCTCCAGCTGTATCACCTCTTGCACCAGCTCCACGGCTTGCGGAAGGCTGCGCTCGAGCCAGTCGACGAGGGAACCGTCGGCGGTGAGCGAAAGATCGCTCACGAAATCGCTCGCGACGAAAATGACCGTTTTCGTCCGGCACTCCTCCAGCTGCTTTCGAAATTCGGCGGCAAGCCCCACGGTCGAAAAACCCGGCCCGAAATCCTCGGGAGTGATCGGAATCATCAGGGGAGTAGGCTCGATGGAAACCTCCCAGACGGGGTCCAGGGGTTTCGGCACCCAGCCGATCTGCCGGCGCTCGAAACGGGCGACTTTCGGCGGGGCTTCGGCCGCCGCGCCGGCCGCCGGAGCCGAGGTCTCCATGTATCCGACGAGATCCTCCACCTTCGTGAACCGGGCGTAATTCACTTCCCCTTCGGGCCGGAAGTTCAGCCGATCCATGACGGTGAACATGATTTCGGTCTTCTTTATGGAGTCGATGCCTAGATCTTCCTGAAACCTATCCTCGAGGGAGATCTCCTCGATCTTGTAGCCGGTGATCTTTCCGATGACCTCATTTACGATGCTGAGCACTTTGCCGGCGGGCTTCTGGGATTTCGCGGCGGCCTTCTTGCGCGGGGTCTTTCTCAGAATGTCGCCGACCCACAGGGTTTCCCTGGCCCCGCAATCTTTCGCCAGCGAAGAAAGCAAGGAGGTGGGACCGATTTCAAGCAAACGATCGCTTCCCGATTCCCCGAGCGCGGAGACCTGCCGGATGAAATCCACCGGTTCCACCAGCTGGTTTTCGAGAATGAAATAAATGTCCTCGGCCTTGAAGTTGCCGGCGTTCACTTCCCGGTGCAGGACCGAGGAAACGAAGGGGATCGCGGGTGGCTGGAAGTTCCACTGGCGGCCTTTCAAAAACTTCCTCATGATCGGCTTCAAAGAGAGAAGAAGCGGCGAGTGGTACGGCTGCGGCGTGGGAAGCCGCTTCGCCTTGGCCCCCTTCTCTTTCACGACCCGCTCCACCTCGTCGACATCCCCCGGAGCGACCGCGATGACCGTTTGGCTCGGGCTATTGAAGTTGGAGAGGTAGATATTCTTTCCCTGGAGCATCATCGCGGTACGATCCCGATCGGCTCCGACGGCGACGAGGTAGCCGCGCTCGTTCGGAGGCGGAGAGATCTGTTCGCGGTACGCCACGAGCTGGAACATGTCCTCGAAGGAAACGACTCCGGCGGCGACCAGCATCGCGTACTCGCCGAAGGAATGGCTGGTCAGCGCCTTCGGAAAGATCCCGCGGCAAAGAAGCGAATCGAACTGGGCGACTTCCAGCGTGAAGAGGCTCAGATTCTGAATGGGCAGAAGCGGCGCCGGATCGGCGCCCTCGGGGGCGAGGATATGGGAGGACAAAGGCTTCAGGCCCATCGCGACGGCAAGCTTATCGGCCCGCTCGAAAAGCGAGCGGATCTCGGGGCGGTGAAACTGATCGCGGAACATGCCGGGGTGGGCGGCCCCTTGCCCGGCGAATACGAAGGCCCACGAGGCCTGGGCGGTCGCGGGCTTCACCTGAAGACGATAGCCGCCGCCGAAATAGCTCTTCGAGCGGATCTCCGCCTGGCTGTACCAGTTGAGGCCGTGCAGGAAGGAGTCGCGGTTCATGGCTGGAACTCGAGGCCCTCGAAGGTGAACAGCGGCTCGCGTCCCTCGCCGGGACGGGCGAGCAGCAGACAGTGCACGCCGCCCTTTCTCACGTCGGGGAGCGATTCGTCGATGGTGTCCTCGATGCCGATGGCGACGACGAAGTCACTCGTCTTCTGCCACAACTCGTTGCGGGCCACTCCGAGGGCGCACGCGAAGGAGCTGAGATCCGCGTCCACGTGGAAGTTGGGACCGTGAAAATCAAACTGATTGGCCACCCGGCCGGCGATTACGTTGTCGAGGGTTCCCGGGCCCGCGTCCTCGGTGATCTTCGGATAGCCGTCCTTGAACCGGCGAAGGGCCGGATCGGAAAACTCGAAGTTCCGCACGCGGCAGTTGAGCCACGCGTCCAGACCGAGCGAGCAGGAGGAAATGACGGCGACCCGGTCGCGGGCAATCTGTTCCCAATCCATTCCGGAGCGATCGAGCGCCTCCGAGACGGACATTAGCGTGAGCAGCTGACTCACGTCGATTTGGGCGAGCGTATTGGGGGCAATCTTGAAGCCGTACGCGGGAAAATATTCGAGGAACTTATCTTTGGGCACGTAGCTCGCGGCGAGTACGGCGACCGGTCCCGTCTCGGGGAGCGGCCTTTCCTTCAAACTCTCGCCCTTCGGAAACGTTTCCAGGAAAAGGTGATAGTTGGTGCCGCCGAAACCGGCGGAGCTGACGCCCGCCCGCAGGCGGCCGTCCTCCATCTTCATCGGCTCGGGCTGGGGGTTCACGAAAACCGCCTTTGGAGTTTTGCCCTCGATGTAGCCGGTGAAGTAAGGCGAAGGGGGAGCGGTCTCGTGGGAAAGGGCGAGCAGGCATTTGATCATCCCCGCCGCGCCGGCCGCGCCCTTCGTGTGGCCGATGAGCGACTTCACCGAGCCGATTGGAATGGGACGGCGGGCGTTCGAGAAAAAGGCGTCGATGGTCTCGATCTCCGTCGCGTCCCCGAGGCGGGTGCCGGTCGCGTGGCATTCGAGAAAGTCCAGCCGTTCCGGTTTGTGCTCTCCGTACGCGCGCTCCAGCGCGAGGGTCTGTCCGGCGGAAGTCGGCGAAAAGAGACTGGCCCCTCGGCCGTTCGAAGACCCTCCACAGCCCCGGACCACGGACAAAACTTTGAGACCTTGCGCCAAAGCATCTTCCAACCGAACGAGCGCGAACACCGCGGCGCCTTCCCCTTGGTTCACGCCATCAGTTTTATCGTCGAGCGGAAGGCAGCGGCCGTGGGACATGAGGCCGAGACGGGCGAAAAGCACGAAGTACTCGGGCGCGAGCTGCGTCTCGACGCCTCCCGTAAGCGCGAGGTCGCATTCGCGCGCGCGCAGCTTCTTCATGGCGACGTCGACCGCGGCGAGACTCGACGCACAGGCCGCTCCCACGAGGCAATTCTCCCCGGGAAGGCCGAACGTCTTCTGCAATCGATCCAGCGCCGCCGTGTTGACGACGAGAGGAAGCGGCGTGCTCCTGGCCTTCTCCAGCTTCGCGAAGACCGAGTCGAGCTCCTGCTTCGCCTTCACGCGCTCGTTTTCCGGCAACCCTTCGATGTGTTTCAAAAGCTTCGGCTTTTCCAGGAGCAGCTTGTGCTCGGAGATCTGGTCGTCGGGGCCGAGGGCTCCGAGAAACCAGCCGCCGCGCCAGCCTTTTCGCTTTTCCGGAGCTATGCCCGCGAGCGCCTGAGCCGTGGCCTCGAGCAGAAAGATTTGAAAACGGTTCGTGTCCTTGAAATCGAGCCCGTGCTTCGCCGAGAGCCTTCTCACTTCCTTTTCAGCGACGTAGCCGCCGAACGTGGAGTAGGTCTTGTCCTCGCTCTCCCCTGTCTCGTCCAGGTAGCGGGACTCGTCCCAGCGATCTTTCGGCACGCGGCGGATGGAGGGCTCGCCCGTGGAGATCCGTTTCCAGAAACTCTCCGGATCAGGGGCGTCGGGAAACACGCAGCCCATACCCACGACGGCGATGTCATCTTTATAGAAAGAATCGGGCATCGAGTTTTAAGGGATCGGATTGGGAGGGAGTGTCTTAAGAGTAGAAAGGGGCTCTTAAGGTGTTGTCTTTATTTTAATCCCTAGCCGCTCGAAGGCATAGCCCGGCGATCCCATGAAATGGTACCCGCCGTCGACATGGAGCACCTCGCCCGTGGTGGACGAGGCGAGATCGGAGAGAAGGAAAGCCATCGCACGCGCCACGTCATCCCCGCTGATATTGCGGCCTTGGGGGGCCATGGCTTTGAATTTTTCGAGGACGTCGCCGAAAACTCCGAACGACTGCGTCTTAACGGGACCCGCGCTCACCGCGTTGACGCGGATATTTTTCGGCGCCAAATCGTAGGCAAGATAGCGGAGCGCCATGTCGAGGGCCGCCTTGCAGACACCCATCAGGTTGTAACCGCTCACCACGCGCTCCCCGCCGAAGTAAGTCAGGGTGCCGATGGCGCCGCCCGAGGGCATGAGCGCCGCCGCCGCCCGCGCGCACGCGATGAGGCTGTAGCAGCTGACGTCCATGGCGACATGAAAGCCCGCGCGGCTCGCCTCCACCGTAGGGTGCTTCAAGTCCTCGACGGGAGCGAACGCGATGGAGTGGACGAGAAAATCGATGGCGCCCATCTCCCCGCCCGCCTCGGCGAAGAAATGTTTGAGCGACTCGTCGCTCGTGACGTCGCAAGGGAGTAAGAACTGCGGCTTGAGCTCGTCGGTAGCGGCCTTCACCTTTTGCAGATTCCAGTCCCTTCCCGCCTGATCGGGTTGGTAGGAAAGGCCGAGCTCGGCCCCCTCTTTCTTCAGGAATTTGCAGATGGCGGTGGCGAGCGACGCCTCGTTGGCGACGCCCATGACGATGCCGCGTTTTCCGGTGAAGAGGCCCATGGGAGAATTGTACCACCGGGCCTCAGGGTCTGGTCAGACGGCAGCGCATGACCAAGGGGCTACTCCCGATCTGCCTCAGCTCACCGGCGTGGAAATCCGGGGCGCCGGAAGAAGCGGCGAGCTCGATGTCGAGGATGAAGCTGTTGTTGCGATAGCGAACGAGCATCGTTCCCAAGATACGGACCGCGGGCTCCTGTGAGTACAACCAGGCTCCGCCCACCGACATTAGCGGGATCACCGAACCGCTCGCGTAGCTGACGATGACTTCACGGCTGCCGCCGACTTCCGTGCACCAAACGTTCACGAAGTCAGAGGATCCGCTGTAAATTCCGTCCTCGTAGCCGACGAGATTCCAGCCGAACGCCGACAAGTCCACGCTCGACTCGGAAAGTACGACCGGGGCGTCTCCGTTCAGCTGGGAACACCGATCTCCGTAGCGTGTCCAAGTTCCATCGGTGTAGGTGATCTTCGACTTGTAGCTCGCGATGGGATCCGATGAACCGTTCGGCACGCATGTGTAGTCCGGGTCGTTCCATTCGAAGCTTGGAGACGCAACCAGACTGCCACCGGAGGCACTGTCTTCACCGGTGTCATCCGTGCTGGACGATCGGTTTCGGCAACCTCCGTCATCGGCGCCGTAGGGCCAGCCGTTGCCGCAAGGGCAACCGGTGAGAAACACCAGCGCGCAAAGCACGACTAAGCTGCGAATGAATTTTGTGATGCATTGGCCCATATAGTTCATTGTAGAGGCGCCGAAAAGTAAGGTGGACCCATAAAACTGGCGAGCGCTATGAAACGGGACATGTCTCAATTGATCCAAGAGGTCGAGGGCTTAATCCAGTCGGCTCAGCTACGCTCGGCCAGGCGAAAACTCCAAACTGTACAGAAAGTCGCCACACCGAGGAGCCAAAGGCTCAAACTCGCGCAGGTTTCCCGCCGCGCCGGACTCATTTCCTTCGCCCTTCGGCTGCTCAACCCAGTGGTCCGCCCCTCAGCGAAGTCCCCGGTCGTGGCCACTCCCGAGGAGTCGGCGGAGTACGCGGGCCTTCTCGTTCGCTCTGGGGCGAACACGGAGGCCATCCGGATTCTCGAAACTCTCAATCCCGCCGAAGCACCGGCTGCGTGGCTCTACCGCGCCTACGCGTGCATCACGCAATGGGATTACGAAAGCGCCATCCCGTTTCTTCGCAACTATCTGGAGACGCCCGCCCTTCCCTCGGTTCAGGAAATCGTCGCGAAACTCAATCTCGCCGCCGCCCTCGTGCACGACCGGCGATCGACAGAGGCGTCTCCGCTCCTATTGGAGCTTCTGGAGCGGACGGCCTCGGAACGGCTCCCTCAATTTCACGGCAACGCCCTCGAGCTTTGCGCTCAGAACGCCATCTTCCAGCGCCAGTGGCGGGAAGCGGAAGCCCATCTGGCGCGGGCGGAAAGGCATCTGGCCGAAGTCGGCGGGCTCGATCATCTTTTCGTCCGAAAATGGAAGGCCATCGGACACGCCCTCGAGCACGGAAACAAGCGCGCGCTTTCCGATCTGGAAGACGTCCTCAAGGAAGCGCAGGCGGTGGGTCACTCGGAGACGGTACGGGACTGCGATTTGTATCTGGGACTCGTCGCCGGGGACCAGGAGCGGCTCGCCCGAGTCTTCTTCGGCACACCCTACGAGAGTTTCCGTAAAAGGGTGCTCCTGGAAGCCGGCGAGAAATTCCAGAAACCGGTTTTTTGGGACTGGGGCGAAGGACGGGTTCTGGATGTCGCGCTCGGCACGTGGGCCGACGGCAAACGCGCGGTAAAGCCAGGGCAGCTGCTCCACAGGTTGCTCGCCGGGCTTTCGAGCGATGCGTACAAGTCCTTCCGGGCGGCGACTCTCTTTGGCATGCTTTACCCCGACGAGTTCTACAATCCGTTTTCCTCTCCCGACCGCATCTACGAGGCGGTCCGCCGGCTCAGAGCCTGGGCGAAACAGCAGAGGACGAAACTCGAAATCGCGGAGAAGAACGGCGAGTACCGGCTGAAACCCGGCCACGGCTTGACCTTACGTATCGCCGAGACGGCGATTACTCCCGACACCGCCTCGATCGCGGCCCTTCGAGGCGCCTTCGGGCGGCGTGAGTTCTCCACCCGAGAGGCGGCGCTCGCCCTGGGCGTTTCCGAACGGAGCGCGAGCCGGATCATCCGCGAAGCGCTATCGGAACGCCACCTTCTCTCCAGCGGAAAAAGCCAGTTCGTCCGCTATCGCCTTCCCTGAAGTTACGCTCGCCATTTTCATGGGTGGGACGGCGCCGCCGCGTCCCGTAATCTGGGATCATGAAAACAACGAGCTTCCTACTCAGCGTCCTCGCCATTTCGATCGTCTTCGCCGGGTGCGGCAAGCGAAGCTTCGATCCGAAGATTCACCTCGCTCTCGAGTTCTTCCGGTCCTGCGACGCCGTGAAGGAGTACATGGAAGATCGGATCGACGAGGCCAACGACGGACAGTCCGATTCCGATCGGGTCCCCTTGTCCGGCACCTCCAGCCAGGAAGCGTCCGGGGCGCCCAGCGAGCACGGCACCAACCTTCAGGAACCGGGCGTGGACGAGAGCGATACCGTGAAGCTCGCGGGCAATCGCTTATACGTCGCCCGCCAAAATCGCCTCGAAATCGTCGACACTGGGACGTTAGCTACCACCGGATCGATCGATTTGGACTCCAGCTCGGGCACGAAGCTCTTCATCGACGGCGGCCGCCTGGTCACCGTGACCCAGAGCTACGACAACGTCAGGATCGGCGTTTACGAACGCACCGATTCACCGAAGCTGCTCTACGAGACGAAGTACCGTGGCTTCACTCAGGCGATGCGAATGAAGGACGGGAAACTCTACCTCGTGGTGTCGGACTACCTCGTCGAAGCCTACAGCCGGGCGTTGATAGCCCAGTCGAGCGGAGTTCCTTGCCAGCAAATTCTTCGTCCCCTGGTCTCGGATACTGATTTCAGCCTGATGAAAGTCGTGGCGCTGAATACCCGCGCCGATTCCCTGTCCGTTAAGTCGGTCGCGATTCTTGGTTCCGGCTCGACCGTCTACATGTCCGACAAGCATCTGTTCGTGGGCAAACACGGTTACTCCTCGGGATCCTATTTCCTGCTCACCCAGATCGATATCGGCGAAGAGGGACCGGTTCCGTCGGCCGTCGGAAAAGTTCAGGGCGCGCCGAACAACGAACGGGCCCTCAAGGAAAAGGACGGTTACCTCGCCGTGGCCACGAGCTCGTGGTCGGAGGGCAACCGCCTGAACGTTCTCAAAGCCAAAGACGGGATTCTGGAAGAAGTGGGCGCCACCGAGAATTTCGCGGCGGGCGAAAGTCTGTATGCGGTTCGCTACGAAGGGAACTTCGCGTACGCAATCACCTTCCGCCAAATCGATCCGCTCTGGATTATCGACTGGTCGAACCCGCTGGCGCCGAAAATCACGGGAGAGCTCGAAGTGCCCGGCTTCTCCACTTATCTGCATCCGGCTTCCGGCGGAAAGCTCATCGGCATCGGACAGTCGGCGACGCGCACCCAGGAGCTTTCGCTCTTCGACGTGAGCGATCCGACCAAGCCACGCCGTACGGCGACCCTGGAGCTGGGCGGCTGGTCGATCGCGGGCTACGATCCTCACGCCTTCTTCTACCGCGACGAGCTCTCGCTCATCGGCGTCCCCGTCTACGGCGAGCAGAGCGGGGTCAGCCTAGTCCGCATTCAGGGCAGCAGCCTAGCCGAAGAGGCGAGCCTCTCCCACGAATCGCTCCGGCCCGCGAAGTGCGCGCAGGAACCGAACGACGTGGAACGGCTCTTCCGGGTGGGCGATAGAATCATCGCCGTGTCCGGGATTGGGTTGAGCGCTCATCCGGTTAGCAGCCCGGGCTCCACCGCCGCGAGCCGGGCGATGGACGCGGCCGGGGGCTGCCGGCTGAGCGAGCAGCAGGGATTCTGCGGAACGATGTTCTAGCTCGTTTTCGTCCGCCGAGTGCCCTTTTTGGGCACCGGCAACCGCGACGCTAAGGCACGCCCCTCGGAGATTTGGGGGAACGGCTCTTGCAATTCCGGGGTGCAAGGGGTTCCAAGGGATCCCGGGGGGCGTGGGAAATGTACTCGCACTGGCTGAAATACAAGCACGACGAAGAAATCGGACCGCTGCTCGCGACCTACGCCGCCACCACCGAACAGCTCGAATTTCTGAAACGGGACCTCCGGGACTCCGGCAATATTGAAGGAATCCTCGAAATCTCCCGCCGCCAAGTCTCGCTCAAATACAAAATCACAAAGCTCGTAGGCTCGGAAGAGGACAAAGACTTCCAAAAACGAATGAGCTTACTGTGGATGGTGGCGGTGTTCGGCCTCGTCCTACTAGGCGCCGCGAATCTCGCACTGCGTCTCGGAATTTTTTGATCCTTTTTCCCTACAACCGGCGGCCCCACGTACCGATAGAGCTTTGTGCCTACCGTGAAAGCGCAAACCGGTCTCTTTCAAGGCGTTTACGAGTTCCAGGATCCATCGGGAACTTTGCTCGCCGCCCGCGTTCCCTCCAGCGGCTCCATCGACCTTTATGACGGGACTACGCTCGTCGTTCGCCCCAACCAATGCGCGATGTTCGTTCACAAGGGCCAGGTCGCGGACCTGCTTACCCAGGGAACCCACACGCTGCGCACCGAAAACACTCCGGTGCTGACCAGACTCGCGAATTGGAGAAAAGGATTTCAAAGTCCGGTGCGCGCGGAGATATGGTTTTTCTCCGGCATGGTGTTTACGGCCCGCCGATGGGGAACCGCTCAGCCGGTGCTCACCACGCTCGACGTCGGGGCGCTTCCGATCCGGGGCTACGGCAACTACAACGTTTTCATCCGCGACCCGCGAAAGCTTTTCAAGAAACTCGTGGGGACAAAGACTCTTCTCGACATCACCGAAGTCGAGGAGTTCATTCAAGGCACCATCCTCGCGGCGCTTCCGGAAGCGCTGAAAACGATTCAAACGGTTTCCGACCTCGGCTCGCGCCACCGCGACGTCGCGGCCAGCCTCGAAGTGGACCTGGCAACCCGGCTCGCCGAGTACGGTCTCGCGGTGACGAACGTGCAGGTGCTCGCTCTCATCCCTCCCAAGGAAGTGCTGGAGGCGATCGACGCGAAGCTTGCGATGAAAGTCATCGGCAACCCGAAGGAGTATCTACTTTATAAGGCGGCCAACTCCCTCGACGCCCTCCACGAGTCGGGCGGCAACGATTCCCTTCAGATGATGCTCGGGATGATGCTCGGCAAAGGCTTGATGGGCGCGGATTACCACGAGAAGGAAAAGAGCCTCGCCGCTTCGGCTTCGACCGCTCGTTGCGTCTCCTGCAACAACGTCACCGAGGCCCAGAACAAGTTTTGCCCCCATTGCGGGAGGGAGTTCGGGAAATGAGTTTTCAGTTGTTCTGCTCCGGCTGCGGAGCCCCCAGCAGTCCTTCGGTCGGCGTGTGCCCATTCTGCAAGTCCGTTCAGTCGAATAGCCGGGGAGACGATCACCCCACCCTCGTGCGCATCCGCGAACTTTTCGAGCAGGGCAACCTGGAAGACGCGCTCGCGAACGCAGCCGCCGCGGAAAAAGAAAGCGCGAAATTCGCGGCCGATGCGGGTTTTCTGATCACCTACGCGAAGATTCTCATCGAGGCGGAAGGGCCTTCCAGCAAGATCCGGGCGCTACTGACCAAGGCCCAGCTCGCCAAGCCCGAGATGGCCGAGGCGGTGGAGTATCTGCAAATCATCGAAGCGAAAGCGAAGCTCACCCGCGATCCGAACGACATCGGCGAGAGGTCCTTGCGGCAGGCGCTCATGCGCGCGCCGAAAAATCCCCACGCCCTATTCACTCTCGCCAGCCACATGTACTGGGTGGAAAATCAGCCCGACGAAGCTTTGAGACTTCTCCAGCGTTGCGTGGAGTTGCGGCCGAACTTCTTGCGCGCCTGGGCGTGTCTCGCCGCCATTCACTCCAAACGCGGCGATGTCGTCCCCGCTCAGAACGCCCTTCAGAAAGTGCTGAAGCTCGAAAAGAACCCCGCGATGCACGCCTACTTCGAAAAGATGCTCGCCAAAGCCGCGGCCTAATCCAAATCCAGAAAACCCGTCTACGTACATGCGCACGGCCGCCGTCCAGGTCGTTCGTCCACGTCTACGTGGACGTCAGGGTCGATGCCGAAGTTTACGTGGACCTAATCGCTGACGTAGGCGTAGACGTGGACGGACGACGTAAACCTCGGCCCTGCGCGTTTACGTGGACGGTTTCCTTCTTAGCGCCGCGGGATTTTCCGCTTCCTGCTCCAAGAACCGGCGCAAAATCGCCTGCTCGACTTTGCCCTTTTGACGGGCGGGAACGCAGACGCGGGCGATGAGCTCGATCTCGCCGGGGCGGTTGATCGTCAAAGTCACTCGCGGTTCCGTCGACGGCGTATCGAGACCCCGGCGCCGGCCCAGCTGCTCGAAGTGGGTCTTTGCCTGCTCGGCGAAGGGCTGCGTGATCTGCTGACAGGCGGCGAACAGCCACTTCTCGGCCGTTCTCCAATCCTGTATCGGTTCCAGGGGCACCGTGAAGACGTGCAGAACGTAGTGATCGGTGTAGCTTTCGTTCACCAGCGGCTTCAAAAGAAAGAGCGAGTTTGGCACCGATACCGCGCGGCCCGTGTAGCCATGGGTGAGATGGCCCGGCCCGATCTCGAGTACCGTGGTCGTGAACACCGTCTGGTCGATGACGTCGCCCCGGATCCCATCGATCTCGATTCGGTCTCCGATGGAAAAGGACTGGGCGAGGGTCTTGACGAACGTCCCTCCCATGCACGCTATCGGATCGCGGATCGCCAACACGACGGCCGCGCCGATGGCGACGATGGAAAGCGCCATCGACCTCAGCTGGGTCGCCCAGATCACGGCGAGTCCGAAGAGAAACAACAGCGCAAGCAGGTTGCGCAGGGTAATCATCAGCCAGCGCTGGGTATCCCGGTTCGCGAACTTCCAGCCCCGAACCACCCGGTAACTTAAAAATCGCATGAAGAAGACCAGCGCAATCAGCGCCAGGGTCGCGAACAGCTTCTGAAACACATCCGCCCGATGCAGTAACGTCAGCAATTCTTGGGAGGTCATGGCGTCATCTTACCTAAAAAAGTAGACCCTTGCGCGGCCTGGATATACACATAGCCACATGCGAATTGCATTCGTCTTCAATAAGCAGAAAACCAAATCGGTAGCCGAAGCGGAGTTCGACACCCCGGAGACCATCGACGCCATCCACAACGCGCTGGCTTCCACCGGACATGAAGTCGTGGACGTCGAAATGACCCCCGACGCCACTTGGCTGGACCGGCTGCTGCGAGTCAAACCCGACATCATTTTCAATACGGCCGAAGGTTACCGCGGCGTCGGCCGCGAAAGTCTGGGCCCGGTTCTGTTCGAACAGGCCGGCCTCACCTACGTGGGCTCGGGCCCCTACGCCTGCTTTCTGACTCTCGATAAGTTTCTGACCAAGCAGATGGTTTCCCAGCGCGGCGTTCCCGTGAGCGAAGGCCACTTCGTCACGTCGGAAGACGAGCTGAAGACGGTCGCCGTCGAAATGGTCTACCCCGCCTTCGTGAAGCCGAACTACGAGGGCTCTTCCAAGGGAATCACGAAGCAATCCATCTGCCGCTCTCCCAAGGACTTGCTCACCTACGGCAAAAAGTGCCTATCCGAGTTCCCGGAAGGGCTGCTCATCGAGCGCTTCATCCCGGGCAAGGACGTGACAGTCTCCTTCATCGCCGGACTTGGCGACGAAGGCGTGCTCGAGCCCGTCGAGTACACCCAGACCGAAAAGACCGACGGCGACTGGGTCTACGATTACGAGCTGAAAAACATCTCGGATGAAAAGGTGGGCATCCGCTGTCCGGCGCAGCTGCACCCGTTCACCCGCATCCAGATCGTCGAGAAGATGAAGCGTTGCGTAAGCGCTTTGGGCGTCGTGGACATGGGCCGAGCCGATTTCCGCGTCACTCCGGAAGGGGACGTCTACTTCATCGAGTTCAACGCCCTTCCCTCCCTGCAGCCCGGGGCGGGCGTGTTCGAGGCGACCAAACTGCTTGGCCTCAGTTACGACCAGACCATTTCCCGCATTTTGGAAACGTCGGTGGCGCGCCAGAAGCTCCAGGGACCGGCCAACCGTCCGTCGCGCAAGATGTCGGTGAAGTCCCCCCTCGTCGCCGTCGTCTACAACTTGCGGCGCAAGAGCAAGGGAGAGGAAGGCTACGAGGACGAAGCCGAGTTCGATTCCCCCACGACCGTCGACGCCATCTGCACCAGCATCCGGGCGCTCAACTACAAAGCCATTCCCATCGAGGCGACCCGTCAGCTCGCCGAGCAGCTGAAGGAGGCGAAGGTCGACATCGTCTTCAACATCGCCGAAGGCCGAGGCCGAAAAGCCCGCGAAGCCCAGGTACCGGCGATTTGCGATCTGCTCGGCATTGAACACACAGGAAGCGACGTGCCCTGTCTCGCGCTCACCCTCGACAAGGCGATGACGAAAAAGATCTGCATGGCGGAGGGCATTCTCACGCCCCGCTACGCCATTCTGACCCGGCCCCAGAAGCGGACGGAGCTCGGACTTAAGTTTCCGGTCATCGTGAAGCCGAACCAGGAGGGGACGTCGAAAGGGATTTACGAAAAGTCCGTCGTCTCGACTCAGGAGGAACTCACCGAAGCCATCCTCGCCCTCTGGAACAAGTTCAACACTCCGGTGCTTTGCGAGGAGTACATCGAAGGCCGTGAGTTCACGATCGGAGTGCTCGGCAGAAACGCGTTGAAGACCGTCGGTCCCATGGAAATCGCCTTCAAGCCGCGGCAGTCGACGAATTTCCCCGTCTACTCTTTCGAAGCGAAAATGAGCGAGAACCCGATCGACAACGAGTTCTGCCAGCTCATCTGCCCGCCGGAGCTGGACCCGGGACTCGCGCGCCGGATCAACACCTTCGCGAAGAAGACGTTCAAGATCCTCGGCTGCCGCGACATCGCCCGCATCGACTTCCGCGTCGACAAAGGCGGACAGATTTACTTCATCGAGGTCAATCCGCTTCCGGGACTCTCTCCGGGCTTCAGCGATCTCGTCATCATGGCTGACAAATCCGGCTGGAAGTACGATGATCTGATCAAAAGCATTTTGAATCCCGCCGTGCTCCGTTGGCGTGGGACCTATCCCCACCGGACGCCGGACATGGAGATGACCGGTGGCTAGCCTTTTCCAGAAATATTCCGAAGCATCGCGCCTGAGAAAACGGCTGCGCGAACTCGGAATCTCTCTGGGCCGCTACCAAACCGGGCCTTACAACGCCATCACCGACGTGCAGGGGGTCCGGGTCGGGCACGCGACGCTCATCGAGGGCTCGGGCCGCCGGAAACCCGGCAAGGGCCCCATCCGCACCGGGGTGACCATGATCATTCCGAGCGAGGACACCTTCGAGCGAAAGCTCGTCGCAAGCGGCTTCATTCTGAACGGCGCCGGCGAAGTCGCCGGCCTCACCCAGCTCATGGAGTGGGGTCTCATCGAAACCCCCATCGCCCTCACCAACACGTTGTCCGTCGGCCGAGTGGGCGACAGTATCGTGAAGTGGATGGCTCAGCGCTACGGCCAGAGCCGCATCCAGCAGGAAGTGGTCATTCCGGTCGTCGGAGAGTGCGATGACAGTTTTTTGAACGACGCCGTCGGCCTGCACATCCGCCCTCAGGACGTTTTCTCCGCCATCGAGTCGGCGGCTTCGGGCCCGGTGCCGGAAGGCTGCGTCGGCGCGGGAACCGGCATGATCTGCTGCGACTTCAAGGGCGGCATCGGCACCTCGAGCCGGGTCGTGTCGATGGGCGTCAACAAGGATAAGGACAAGCACACCATCGGGGTGCTTGTGCTCTCGAATTTCGGACGGATGGAAGACTTGCGGGTCGACGGTTATCCGGTCGGGCGGGTTTTTTCGAAGGTGCAGGGCGAGTACAACCGGCGGCGGTTCAACTACGGATCGATCATCGTGGTCGTCGCGACGGACCTTCCGGTGACGCCGCTGCAGCTCGGCCGTATCTGCAAGCGCGCGGCTCTCGGCATCGGCCGCGTGGGGACCTACGCCGCCCACGGCAGCGGCGAGATCATTCTCGGCTTCTCGACGGCCAACACGATTCCGAGCATTTCGACGCCGAAGTTTCAGATGACGGTGGTCAACGATCCGTTTCTCGATCCGGCCTACGAAGCGGTGATCGAGGCGACCGAAGAAGCGATTCTCAATTCCCTAACGGGCGCCGTGGATACGGACGGCGTCGGCGGCCACCGCGTTCCGGCCGTCGACATCGAAATGCTGAAAAGTCTGTTCGCTCACTACAATTCGACGAACGATTACTCGACGCTGCCCGGAAATTTCGCTCCTCGCGAGCCGCGCCCGCCCGAGCCCGATCCAATCGACAATTGAGGCGCTCTTTCCCTGTCGCGACGCGGCACCCTAAGACACCGTAATTCTTAATGGACCACCCCTGAGAGCGCCCCTATAATCGATCTACATTCAAGTACAGTCCGCTGTACAACCCTTATGAAAGGACCCGAAATGAAACTCTGGATACTCCTCCTTTGCGTCATCGCCCTCGCCACGCCGACCATGTTGAAAGCGGACGACACCGCTCCGACGGACACGGTTGCCACCGATGCTCCGCCCGCGGATGCGGCGGCCACCGGCGGCGCGGCTCACAAGAAGCACGCGAAGAAGCACAAGGCGAAGAAGAAGGCCAAGAAGGCCCGCAAAGCCAAGAAGGCGGCGGCTCCGCCTGCAGAAGCGGCCCCCGAAGCGGCCGTTCCGGACGCTGCTCCGGCCACCGAAGGCGAAATGCCGGCGGAAGGCAACTAACCCTTTGAAGAGGGCCCGCTCCGGAAACGGGGCGGGCCTTTTTTATTTGGCGGTTATTTGCGGCGGGAACCCGCCGCGGTTTCCTCGTAACGGACGCGGCACTCTCGAACGAGAATCAGCGCCTCTTCTTTTCCCCCGGTCCCGGTCACTTCCCCTTCCCAGCCGGAAGCTTTCATTTCCTCCTCGAGAAACGAACGCAGCTGAGCGAGTCGGTACTGAGGGTACTGCTGAAGATTGTCGTACTCGGCGACATCGCGGTCATCGCAGTGAACGCAGACGAGGCGCGCGTCCATGACTCCGCGGGAAAGATACTTGAAAACTCCGATCGGCCGTACGCGCGCAAGCACAAGTGCCTGCAGCGGGCGCTCGCCGAGGATCATCGCTTCCAGGGGCGAGCCTTCGGTCGTCGCGGTCCGCGGGACCATGCCGCTGTTTCCGGGGTAACGGGTCGTTTCGGAAAGCAGCGCCGCCACTTTCAGAAATCCGGATTCCCGATCGAGCACGTACCGGACGGTCGTGTCTTTCGGCATCGTGACTATTGCGGGAAACACGGAGGCATCCAGGGGCCAATCCACCGAAGTCCACGGGTTCATGACTCCTCCTTAAAAAGAGTAGTGAAGTTGATTAATCCTCATCTGGCGGCGGTTGGGGCGGTACGTCTTCCTCGAACGGCTCTGGGTCTGGGGGCGGCGGCGGAAGAATCGGCTCCGCGGGTTCTTCGGGCTCGTAGCCGCCGCTGTCTTCCTCCGCCACAATCCATTTCTGGTTGTCGGAGGCCGCGGCGTGGCGAGCCGCCGTGGAGAACGAAAGCCAAAGGGCCAATGCTAGAAATATACCTCTCATAAAGATCCTCAATGCGCCGGGCTGTCGAAGATTCTGAAGACCGGTCAGAGCGTGCCGGCCGAGTGCGGTAAGACAGATCCATTATGCCACCACTCTCGGACGGCGGGAAGCCGCCTCGACTATTCGCCGCCCGGCGCTACCGCCATTTGCCGGGCCCGGCGGCGAGGGCTACTCTTTCGGCTCCACACAAACCGAGGAGGTTGGTCCATGCGTTCTCTCGCGCTAATTTTCGTAACTCTAACCACGATGGCGTCCGCCGATCCGACTCAAACGGCTTCCTTCACCCTGCGCTTCAAGGAGCTGCGCGCCCACCCGTCGGCGCTCACCGGTTGCTACGGGACCGCAAGCTACGAGTACCGGCTTCCTTCGGTGGAAACGCTCAAACTTTTCCGCGAATCCCTTTCGGATAAAGCAAAAGACCTCAAACTCTCGGGCTTCGCCTTCTCCTCGGAACGCGATCCGAACGACGGCAACCTCGCTCTCGCCGTCGATCTCGCGAGCGGCGACGTGAAGTCGGTGCCGCGCTACACGGGCTTTGAAGGAAACCGCGGTCTCGTCTTCTGTGAGTGCAAGAAGACCTATTTGAAAAACTGCAGCCATGGAAACCTTCCGCCCCTCGGCCACGTTTTCGACGCAAGCGTTACCGTGAAACCGTCGCCGGTCGGTGTAAGCTGGGAGGATCCGCTCACGACGATCAAGTGGACGTACCGCTCGCCCGGAATGAACTGGAAAAAAGCGAAAGCGGCCTGCGCCGCCGACGGCAAGCGCCTTCCCACCCTCGAGGAACTTCAGGTCGCTCAACGCCGCCTCGTGAACTCTCCCGCGGGAAAAGCCGCGCTGAAGGCCGGCGATCTGGTGTGGACCTCCACTCCCGGCAAGGACGTCGTTCCTCAGGCCTGGGCCATGTGGCTCACCACGGGCAACGCGCGCTGGGCGATGCTCCAGAACCCGCTGCCGGTGATTTGCGCCGAGGGGGAAGCGCCTTAGGAGTTTGGCGCCGCGATACGAAATGATGAAGTCGTTACGACGGCGTGGCATGTGACCCGTTCCGCCCCGTCGGGTATCCGAGGCGAGCATAGTCCTCGCCTCGGGGCGGCCTACTGAAGCCTCTTAGGCGATTGTGTACACCGCAGAGTAGTTGCAGATTTTGAAGGTCGTTCGAACCGCCTAAACTCCAGGGAACGACGTGGTCGATTTGCAGGAAGCCGCGGCTCCCGCACTGCCGGCATTGGCCGCGATCCCGGCGCCAAACGGCCCGTCTCACTTGAGCGGGTATGGCTCTCGTGTCGGAGCTTGGGGTTCTCGGAGTGCTTTTCCGCTTAGGCTCGCGCGTTGAGTCGGTTTTCTCGACGAGAAGCTTGAAAGCTTCCTTCACGATTTCTTCTAGCTTTCCATTGGGATATTTGTGCCGAAGGCGATCTTGTAACGCTTTGTAGAGGGCGACGGTCTCGTCGTCGCCGGAGAAGACAAACATCGTGCGGGTTTGGCTAATGGGTTTCAGCTTCTCCCTACATTCGCCGGCGAATGTAGGGGCGAGAGTCTTCTGGAGCTCGTACTTGCTCATGCCTTCAGCTACGGTAAAAAGCTCCTGATGATTCTCCTGAGTGACTTGCGGCGCGAGGAGGCTCGCGTTGGTCATCGTGAGCTTTCCCCCGGCAATCTTTTCCAGAATCTCGGGAAACTGCCGACTTAGCCGCGCGACCTGGATGCGCTTACAGGCGCTCGCTTCAGAGAGCCCAAGTTCTTTCACGCAGAATTGAAACAGAGAGGAATACTGAGGCAGGAATAATTTCCGACGATCTACTTCAGCGATATAGGAGAGAAACCTCGCCTGAGTCTTTCTCTCATCGGACATTGCAGATTTGAGCGCTTGAAGCAGTTCAGTGTCTTTCATTCCCTTTTCTTATCATCTGAAAAAACAATCCGTCTGCGTGGCTCTCTTGCGCATTCCCAGGATCAAAATACCCCTGAGGTACGGGCACGAAGAAACCTTCCGAGGTGCAAGTGTTGTGGCGCCAATAGACACGTAATAACGCCGATTCCCGACGATAGAAGAGAGCGGAGCAAAACTCCGTCAACCTTTTTCTAGATCCGAAGGTAGGTCGCGCGAGGCTAGACCGGCGTTACTTCTCCGATACCCGAACGCGCGAAACAGGCATGACTTCTTAGATGTTCGGATCTCACCACATTTCATCTCTAATTTCCGCACGATTTTCCTGTGGAATGGACAAGTCTGCCCCAAGAGGGGGCACAGTGTCCGTCCAAGGAGGGGAAAGTAGTGCCGATTCTTTTTCTCATTTCTCTTTTCATTTCCGCCCTCGCCTTCGCGAAGGCTCCACAGCGGGTGAACCGCACGAGACCGGCGCCGGTCGCCGCTCCGAGCGAGTACTCCCCGCGCCTGATGATCGGTTTCAATTTTTCCTACGGCGCCGCCGATCCTGCGGCTCCAGGCGCGACGAGAAACGCTCCGTCGTTTCTGGCCTCCATGGACCTTCCCCTCGGCAACTCCTGGTACTTTTGTCCCGGCATCGGGCTTCTCGCCCGCGGGGTTCAAACCACGGTCTATACGCTGGGCTCTCTCGATATCAAAGGAACGGTCCACCTGGATTATCTCGAGTTACCCTTCCTTCTTAAGAAGACCTGGGCCAGCAGCTTTCGAGGTTTGCGTTACACATTCTTCGGGGGACCGGCGCTCGCCATCGCCATCCAGAGACAAGTTGAGCTTCTTGGTGCGGTGGATCTGGATATCTCCAATCGTTTTTTCGCGACGGACACCCTGTTGTACGCGGGGGCGGGACTCGAGTATCAGGGCCCGACCGGGCCGGGATTCATCGCGGAGCTGAGATACGCTTTCGGTCTCGGCGATATCGACCGCACGGCCAACCAGTACCGCACGCGGGGAATTCTATTTTTGATGGGAATAAAGTTTTAGTGCGCGAGAGTGACTTCGCAAAAGAGCCCTTCCCCGACCCACTTCTGGAACCAAGCAGTGAGTAGCGCGGGATCGGATAGTTTCGACTCGATGGCCGCGCAGGAAGCTTCCAACGTTTCTCCCCGCCCCAGGCCTTCCAAAAGCTCGAATGCCGCCGGCTCAATACTCTCGACGATGAGCTTATCCGGCGTCCGCCGAAGAAAGAGCCGCTGCTCCTTCGCCTTTTTCGGAAAAGTAATCCGCTGGGCCCCCTTACGCTTTCGCCAGAGGCCGAGGATGGGCCACGATGATCGCAGTAGCCGCACGGAAGGATTGAGCCTCAGCCTCGCCGAGCCCCCGGCCTGCGCGAGGGTCTGAAGGCTTTCCGCCGAAAGCGGGGAAGGCAGCGCGCAGAAGAATGTCTCGAGGTAGAGCTTTTCCAAGCGGGAAAGCTCCACGAGCCAGGGATGAGCGAGGCCAATCTCGTGCTCCGCCAGAAATTTCGTGAGGCTGTCGCCGACTTCGCCGATGTCTTCCGATCGGGAGGGATACTTCGTCAGATACTCGCGCATCAGCCCGCTGAAGAACTCGTAGTCACGCAGCCAGGTGATGGATTTGCCGGTGGCCTCGTAGTCGTCGGAAAGTCCCTCGAGAAGACGCCAGAAATAGGCGTTCGCGTAGATCCCGATTCGCTCGGATCGGGAGATGGGCGGCTGGTCCGCCACCAAATGAGTCCAATCCCTGCCCTTGCCGGGCTCGCCGGTGAAGGCGTCACGGAGCGAGTGTAACAGCTCCGACAGGGTCGGCGTTTCTGGAAGGTCCGATACCAAGTATTTCCTCTCGGATGCTCTCAGCCCGGGCCGCCTCTTCGGCGAGCCGGGGAAACTCGGGGATGTCGTCGTCCCATTCGATGAGCGTCGGGACGTCCCCGAAGCGCTTAAGGGCCTGAGCGTACAACTCCCAGACCGGATCGGATACCGGATGGTCGTGAGTGTCAATGAGGTGGGTTCCCTTGTCGGAGTAACCCGCGAGATGGAACTGCCCGACCCGGTCGACGGGAACCGAGGTGAGAAATTCCATCGCGTCGAAGCCGTGGTTGCGGCTCGAGACATAGATGTTGTTCACATCCAGAAGCAGGCCGCAGTCGGCCCGCTCGCAGACTTCCGATAAAAACTCCCACTCGGGCATCGTCGAATGGGAAAAGGTCAGGTAGCTGGACACGTTCTCGACGAGAATCTTGCGTCCCAAAAATTCTTGCACCTGCTGGATGCGGCCGACGACGTGCTTCAGCGCCTCTTCCGTATAAGGAAGCGGCAGCAGGTCGTGCAGGTTCTGCCCTCCCACGCCGGTCCAGCAAAGGTGATCGGAAACCCAGGCGGGGTCCACCCGTTCGATGAGCTCCTTCCACCGCTTCAGGTACTCCGGGCGGAAAGGATCGGTGGAACCGAGCGAAAGCGAAACGCCGTGAAGCACGATGGGGTAATGCTCGCGGACGGATTCCAAAACTTGATAAGGGCGCCCGAAGGCGTTCGCGCCGAGTCCCAGAAAATTTTCGGTGATGACTTCGAACCAGGGAACGGCGGGGCGATGGTCGAATACGTAAGGATAGTGAGGCGGACGGAGCCCCACGCCCACTCCCAAGGAGCGCGCCTGGAACCCGTCCGCCTCGCTGAATCTGAACATCTAGAGACCTGGAAAAGAGATTAGGCCTTTTCCCACTTGATGCCGGCCTTCTTGTCCTTCTCCGCGGCTTTCTTGCAATCCGCTTCGGTGGTCTTCGTCCAGCCCTTGCCCTTGCAAGCGTTCTTGCCGGCGCAGGCGTGCGAGCCGTCGGCCGCTCCGCAGTCGCCCTTCGCCTTGCAGGCGTTCGCGTTCCAGCATTTGCCCTTGGCGTCGTCCGCCATCGCGAGCGAGGGGGCTGCCATGTTGATGGCCGCGCCGATGATGCCCGTCATTGCCGCCGCCACGATGAGATTGGATTTCTTCATGTTGTCTCCGTACTTGTTGGGTTGAAGAAGAACCGGAAGATCTTAGCAAAGAGCGATCAGTTGGCAACACGGCGTTTCGCTGCGCCGTTCTGTGGAAATGCCTCAGCCGCGAGGCGAATTGCCACAGATGAGCCGGAATCGCCCAGCCTGGCGCGTGTGGTATTGAGGTTGCAAAGTAGAGATCGGGTAACGCCTAACCAGGAGAAAAATAATGCGGCTCCCCATCGTATTTCTGGTTCTGCTCGCGGCGGCAATTTCCTACGCCACCCCTGTGGAAGTCTCTTTCGCTTTTGAAAAAGCCTTCATTCCGGACGGATTCGACGACAACGACAACGCGCAGGTCGTTCTCGCCGGAACCTTACCGGATACCTGCTATCAGACGACGCGCGTGGAGTTCGCGCTCGACGAGAGCACGGGAACCGTGAAAGCCACCCAATGGGCCCTCGCCGTCACCGACATTTGTTTGCCGGCGACCGTGCCGTTCTCCACGGTGCTTTCCCTCGGAAACCTCCGGGCGGGAGAGTACGCCATTGAAGACGGCCCGTCGGGAAAATCCCTCGGAAAAATTTCCATCCGTCAGGCGAAGAGCCCGACTCCCGACGAGTACACGTACGCGCCCCTGACCAACGCGTTCGTGAATCAGGATCCTGCGACGGGTGAAACGGAGCTCGTGCTCCGGGGCGACTGGATGGATCGATGCAGTCAGTTCAAACAAGTGGACGTGGAATACCAGGCGGAAGTCGTCGTGGTGAAGCCCATCATCGAAGGACAGGCGGCGCCGAGCCGCGCTTGCGGAGTGGCCGGCCGCTCGGGCTTCGAAAAGCGGCTCCAGCTGCAACGGATGCCCGGTCACACCTACCTTCTGCACGTTCGTTCGGCGTCGGGACGGGCCCTCAACAAACTCATCTACCAATGACCGCCTAGGTTGGGATGCGCGGGTGCTTCCCAATCTCACGATATGGGTAGAGAATCCTGCCATGAAGACATTCCTGATATTCACCCTAATGTTCACTTCAATTTCTTTTTCCTTGGCCGAGGAAAAGCCTGTCGAAGTCGTAAAGCAGGTCGATCTACAGCGCTACGCCGGCACGTGGTACGAAATCGCACGGTTCCCCTTCACGCAACAGAATGGCTGTCACAACACCACCGCCACTTACACTTTGAGAGACAACGAAACGGTCAAAGTAACCAACCGCTGCCGCAAAGGCGGTTTTGATGGCCCCGAGTCGGTCGCGGTAGCCAAGGCGAAGGTGACTGACCCTGTCTCGCAAGCGAAGCTCAAGGTGAAGTTCTTCTTCCTGGCACCGTGGGCGGATTACTGGGTCATTCGCCTTGGCGAAGACTACGAATACGCGGTCGTAAGCCAGCCTAGCCGAAAGTACCTCTGGATTCTCAGCCGCACTCCGGTCATGGAAGCTCAAAGCTATGACGGAATCGTAAGAAGTCTTCAGGACGACGGATTCGATACGACCCGACTGGAGAAAACTCCCCAAAAATGGGAGGGCCTTTAGCTCGTCTTCCGCACTGATCCAAATCGCCCCCTTTCTGAAGCTTTTGGCGCTGGCACTCGGCATAATGCTGGCCTTATGGGGCCTGAGCCTTCTGCGAAAAGACGCCAGCCTGGTCGATAGGTTTTGGGGGCTAGGGTTTTTGGCGCTTTACGGCTACCAGCTCACGGATTGCCGATTTCTCACCTTTCGGGCGGCCTTGGTTCTTTGCTTGGTCATGGTGTGGGGGATTCGTCTGTCGCTCCACATTCATCTGCGCAACCGAAAGCACGGCGAGGACGTTCGCTACCAAAAGATGCGGACCTCGATTGGGAAGAACTTTTGGTGGGTCAGCTTGTTCAGCGTGTTCTTTCTTCAGGGTACTTTGATGTGGGTCATCTCGGCGCCGCTGATTTTCATTTTACTGTTCCCTCAATCCGACCAGGCTACGCTGCTCGACTACCTGGGGATAACATTGTGGATCGTGGGATTTCTGTTCGAAGCGGTGGCGGATTTCCAGATGTCGAGTTTCAAGCGCGAGCCGGGCAACAAGGGTAAGGTATGTAGTCGGGGATTGTGGAACATGAGCCGGCATCCCAACTATTTTGGCGAGGCGCTTCTGTGGTGGGGTTTCGGAGTGATTTGTTTGAATACTTCTGTGGGGTACTTGGCGTTGTTTAGCCCCGCTCTGATGACTTTCTTATTACTGCGCGTTTCAGGAGTGGCGCACCTTGAAAAGCATCTGGCTAAAACAAAGCCCGGTTACGCCGAATACATCAAGCGCGTTCCGGCTTTTTTTCCTAGACTCGTAGGCCGCTGAGAGGGAGGGAGATCCAACCCATGTTCACAAGGCTTTTTCTTATAGCCCTGCCGGTGTTCTTCGCGCTCGATATGCTTTGGCTCGGTCTTATCGCTCGAAACTTCTACCGTTCGCAAATCGGGTTCTTACTCAAAGATAAGGTGAATTGGCCGGCGGCGGTGACGTTTTATCTTATTTTTATTTCCGGTTTGATCCACTTCGTTGTTTCGCCATCCGTCGAGAAAGGGCAGTGGTCCGCGGCGCTATTCAACGGCGTTCTGTTTGGACTGGTTACTTACGCTGCTTACGATCTCACCAATTTAGCTACCGCCAAGGATTGGCCCCTGCTCGTGACCATCGTGGATCTCCTATGGGGAATGACCTTGGCGGGCTCAGTATCTCTAATCACTTTCTTCTTTGCCAAAAGGCTAGGCATCTCCCAGATATGAGCCGATCCTTTCTCCCTTCCGAGACCACGTGGTTTAGTGCCGCGGAAGTAGAGTGGCGGGTGCGCACTGATAAGACCGAGCGCCCGGAGATTGGGGCTTCCGCTTTGGAGGTGGAGGTGGGCAAGACGGTACGGGGCAAAGGCTTGCTCCGCGCCCTTCCGGGCAAGTTAGGACCGGTAGGATTCGCTTCGATTGAAGCCCAGGTCTCGGTGGACGCCTCTGGTATGCCCGGCGTCTGCTTCCAATTCGGTGGAGGACCGAGCGGTGCCCATTACCAGATTTTGCTCAAAGATGACCAATCGGATCACCCCAACGGAACACTCACCTTCCAAAGCGATTTCGTTGTCTCGGGAAAGATAGAAAAAATCTGTTTACCGCTTTCCTCCTTCATGGCGACCATTCGCGGCGCCCCAGTCCCCAGAACTGTTTTGAATGTGCGCAGGCTCCAAAGTTTTTCCATTCAGATTAGCCGTAGCCGTCTGAAGGAACCCTTTTTGTCCCAAAGTCCCCTAAGTTTCTGGTTCATTATTGAGGGCGAAGTGCGCCTGGTTCACCTCACATGTTAGGCAGCTGAATTTCCAACTCAGCTACTTACGCTCCGATTCATCTGCCTTCCCACCGTTTCAGTAACCGTTGTGTTGGGAGGGCCGATTTCGCTTCCCGCTTCAGGCTTAACTTCTTTTTCCAGCCCCGGATTGTGAAGGCGGCGCCACATTCGGCTCTAATGATACGCAGCGTGTTACGCTGGTGCTAGGGAACGCCTCAAACCAGCTCTAGAGCTTACCGATAAGACAAGCGAGGGTCTCCCATGACCCGGAGGTTACTTGTGCGGTGGCTCAACTCATTTCGCTCGATGCCCTTGCCCGTGATCGGGCTGACGCTCGTGTTTCTCGCGGTCCCCGTGGCATCGTGTTTTCTGTTCGAAACTCCGTACTCCGCTTTCGATCGCTTCGGCTGGGCGTCCGCGCTTTCTCTCTTCTGCGCGTACTGGATCTGCCCGCTCGCCATCGCATACTCGCTGCTCGTGAAGCGGCACTGGTTTCTGCCGCTGTACCTTGCCCAGTGCGCCCTTCTCGCCGTGCACACGATCCTCGCCCGCGATCAGGCCGCCGAGCTGCAACTTGCCCGCCTCGTCGTCGTCGGCCTGATGGTGTACGTCGGC
>CAZZHG010000032.1:39856-47332 GCA_964653655.1 uncultured Pseudobdellovibrionaceae bacterium | reverse complement strand
TGGGCTTCGTTTTCGCTTCGATACGCGTGAGATCTTCGTAGAGAGCCGGATTCCGCTGATTCGCCTCGCCGCCGATGAAGCCGTAGAACTGGTCGAAGCCAGAGCGGGTCGGCCACCGGTCCGTGGGACCGGACGGGCTGACTTCCCAGGCGGCCGCCTCATGGTACTTGCCGAAGGCGGCGGTCGAGTAGCCGTTCAAGCGGAGCATTTCCGCAAGCGGAGCGACGTTGTTCGGGCGCTGGCCGGTTTGGCCGGGAAACGCGGTGGCGGTTTCCGAAATCGATCCGAAATTATTCACGTGGTGGTTACGACCCGACAGGAGCGCTGAACGAGTCGGCGAGCAGAGCGCCGTAGTGTGAAACTTGTTGTAGCGGAGGCCGTTGGAGGCGAGCTTTTCGAGCGTCGGCATGTGAATCGGACCGCCGAAAGCGCTCGACTGGCCGAAACCCATGTCGTCGATCAGGACGATCAGCACGTTGGGCGCACCCGCCGGAGCTTTCACCTGGAACCGGGCCGGCGGCTTCACATTCCGCGCGTCGAGCTCGGTAATGGGCGCGTTGTTGGGCTCCGCGATGGGCAGGGACGTTCTATCGAGATTGCTCTCAGCAAGGAGAGAGGAAGACAGCAAAAGGCCGAAAAATACCGAAAGTCCGAGCTTCATGAACAACCCCCAATTCACTCACGCCACGTTCGCGGTCCGGTGGCTCAAGATTAATTTGGAGGCTTTTTCTCAGGTAGGGGTGGCCTTGTCCACAGGAAAGACGCCACTTTTTGTTTAGTTTTCCGTAAAGGCCCGGCGAAATCAGCGCTTCACGCAACGAACGCCAAGATTTGAAGAGGAGCTGTCGATGGAACCCCGCCCGCGGGAGCCGACGAGATAACGAACGCAGTATTGATCGCTGCAGAGATAGGAGCCGCCCCGCTGAACGCGCTTCACGGTCCCCGGCTCGTCGGGATCTAGACTGTCGGAGGGCCCCGTCGGATTGTCGACGACCTTTCCGGCCTTGGCGCGAACCGCGTAGGTATCGGGACGGTAGTAATCCTTCGTCCATTGCCAAACGTTGCCGGCGACGTCCCGCAAACCAAATCCGTTTGCCGGGAACGCATCGACCGGAGCGAGTCCCTTGTAGCCGTCCTCGGCCAAGTCTTTCTTCGGAAACTTTCCCTGCCAGATATTGGCCATCCATTTGCCGCCGGGCTTGAGCTCGTCGCCCCAGGCGAACTTTTTGCGGGCAAGACCACCGCGGGCCGCGTACTCGAACTCCGCTTCCGTCGGGAGATCCTTGCCCGCCCACTTGCAATACGCCATCGCATCGTCGTAGGTGACGTGCACAACCGGATGCTTGGGAAGCGCGACGTCCGCGTCCTTGGAACTCGGCCCTTCGGGCTTTTTCCAGTACGCGCCGCCAACGTGCTCCCACCAGGCGTACGGATTGAACAGACCAACGTTCGCGGGCTTGAAGACAGCCGAACCAGCCTTGAGCTTATCCTTGGGAACGTCGGGGTAATCCTTGGCCAAGGGAACCTTCTCGGCGACTGTCTGGTACTTCGTGGCGCCCACGAACTTCGCGAATTGAGCGTTCGTCACCGGAGTCTCGTCGATTGAAAAGGCGCTAACCCGCACCTTGTGCACCGGCTTCGCGTCGGGCATGTCGCACTCGTCCGCGCAGCCCATCTCGAACTCGCCGCCGGGCAGGGAAACCATCCCCTCGCTGCTGCCTTTTACGGCAGCATTCCCGACGAGAATCGTGAAGAACAGGAAAAGAAAATGACCCGGCATAGACCGGAGACCCTAAAGCCGCAAGGCTCGTTCGTCAAAGCTCTTACGGAAGAGTTCGTTTCCTTAAGCAAAGTTTTATTGACCCGAACTCCACAGAGACCTATTTACGATTCTGTTGAAAATAACGTTCGCTCACGTGGGGAGAAAATCATGAAATTCATCGCTACCTATTTGGCCGTCTTGCTAAGCATCCCGTCGTTCGGCGCCGATCCGGGCTCGCTCCGCGATCGCGCGCTTCGCTTCCTGGCCAACAACGTCATGGGCCGCACTCAGGTAATCGACACTCAGGGAACTTTGACGTCGGACGGCGTTGACTATCTCGTCGATTTCAAAGCGACCATCCGTTGGGGCAACCTCCGCCGCACCAGCGAAGGCCTCGTGTTCGATCAGCTCCGCGTGATTCGCCAGACGAACACCAAGCTCGACAAGGCCGGGAAGCCCGTCGGCAAGCCGGTCCGCACGGACCGCAGCGTGCAGTTTCACTACGCTCTCGGCGAACGGCTCACGAGCAACAGCCTCGTCGGCCTCTCGACGATGACCAGAAATTCCATCGACGATCCCACGGGCCTCGGCTCGGTCGCGATGATCGAGCTCAGCGCCGACAACGCCGAACTTTACCTCTATGAGTCGCAGGCCGGCTTCAGCGAGCGTTCTCTCGACGGCAAAACCTTCATTCCGGTCGCCACGGCTTCGGAAGCGACGCTCTCTCTTAACAAGCAGGGCAAGCTCGAGCTCGCCGAGACGCTGAAATTCTACAAGGTCGACGTGAACAAGGATTTCGCCCGCGAGGAAATCCACCGCTTCAACCTGAATGCCATCGAAGTGCGCCACTAATAACGACGGTATTCGAGGAGGTTTCCATGAAGAACCAATTGTTGACCGCTCTTATCGCAGTATCACTCGCCGCTTCCTACACGGCCGAAGGCCGCGGAGGCAGAGGCGGCGGAGGAGGCCGTGGAGGCGGTAGCCCGGGAGGCGGGTTTCGTCCCAGCCCCGGTCCCGCGGCACGTCCGCAACCCAGTCCGGCCCCGCGTCCCTCGCAGGGAGCCCGGCCCGGAACTCGTCCGGTGAATCCGAACCCGGGCGGCGTTCGCCCGAATCCCCGTCCCGTCAACCCGGTTGGACCGGGCAACGTTCGTCCCAACCCTCGTCCCGGCCAGTTGCCGGCGCGGCCAGGTGGACGCCCGGGCGCTGGGGATGTCGGCAAGTTCCTCGGCGGACACGCTCCCGGAACGCTTCCGGGCACGCCGGGACACCGTCCCGGATACGTCGGGTTCCACAAGACCGAGTTCAACACGAACATCAACCGCGCGTTCGTCTATCATCCGATTCACGGTTACCCGTTCGGTCGGGGCTGGTACGGCAACATCGGCTGGCACTATCACAACTGGCCCATCTGGGCGGCGGCCGCGACCGGCGCGGCGCTGGCGAACTGGATCGGCTTCAACTACACCGGCTACGGCGCGGCGGAGCCCGTTCCGTACTACCCGGTGGAGCCCGCTCCGGCCGATGTCTATGACGAGCAGGTGCAGGCGCCCGCGGAAGTGGTGCAGGCCGGTAAGGCCGCGCCCGTCGCCGACGACGCGCAGCTCATGAACATCGGCACGTTCGGCGTCATCCCCTTCCAGCAAAAGGACATGGCCTACGCGGTCCAGCTGACGACGACCAAGGACGGCATCGTCCGCGGAATGCAGTGGGACATCAAGTCCGGCGCCACCACCGAAGTGCAAGGCTCCGTCGAAAAGGGCACGCTCCGGATCGCCTGGCAGGGCCCGAACGCGAATGACCCCTACTTCGAGACGAACGTGGATCAGCTCACGCAGCAGGAATCGCTCGTGAACGTCTACAATCCGGCGACGAAGCAGCTGGTCAGCTGGCAGATCATTCAGATCGAGGAAAAAGATCTGCCGCCCAAGCAATAAGCTCGAGCGGGCCGGGTGGCGCGAGCCGCCCGGCCCCTCTTCTCAAAATCCCTCATGCGGCTGCCGCCGCTATTCAGTCGCCGCGGATTTCCCAAGCGTTTGCTTCAGCCGAAGCATCGTCTCGTGATCTAGCCGGATCAGTCCGCGCCTCGGACGGTCCATATCCAGAATGAGAAAAAGCGTAATCGCAACGACGACGCTGAAGACGATGGAAAGGGAAGCACGTTTTTCTCCGTGTACCGCGTTCACGTAGCCGATGACGGCGACGATCAAGATCGAAAGAGCGAAGAGAAACCAAAGAACGGTTTGCGGAACGGTATTCTCGAAAACCACGAGCTGCTTCTCGCGAAGATCGAACATCTCGTTGAGAGCGGGCAAAAGAGTTACGGCAACCGCCTGGCCACCCGCTCGGCTACCCTCGACGGCGACTTTCCAGGCCTCGGCCTGAAGCCGATCGGATCTTTCCATGGCGGCCCGCGATTCAGGGCCGTTGAAGCTGCCCCGGTAGTAATCCACCCTGGAATCGAGATAGCCCCTTAGGATCTGTTTCAGCCGCGCCCTTTCTCCCTCCGGAAGAAGATCGGTGCGCAGATACGCCGTCCCTATGGCGTTAGACTCCGCTAACGTCGTATCTTTTCGTTCCTCGTACCGGCTCGCCGACATCGAGAAGGTGAATCCGAGGAGGAGGCCGAACAAAGTCAGAATGGCCGCCTCAATCGCAAGGCCTTGGGAATCGTCCGATCGCGGCTGGCGCTCGACTCTACGTCTAGTGAATCGATAAGCGCTCTCCCAAACCAGCAGAAAAACAACAAACAGAACGCCGATGATCGCGCCGGAGGGCTTCGAATATAGCCATTGGTTCACGGGCTTCAGATAACCCTCGCGGGGGTCTCGCGCAAAGGAAAAAGCTGGACTTCAGAGGACGGCTCACTAAGCTCCGCCCACCATGGCCATCGTACCCGTCGTCGTTGCTGTCGCTCACGCGCTTGGTCTTCTATCAGCGGTTCACGCCCTCATGGGCACTCGGACTTCTCAGGGGGCGATAGCTTGGATCGTTTCGTTGGTAAGTTTTCCGTGGATCGCGGTACCCGCCTACTGGGTCTTCGGAAGGTCCAAATTCAACGGGTACGTTTTCCTGCGCCGGCTGAACCGGCCCGCCGTGCAGAAGCAGGCGGCCGAAATCGCGCAGACCATCGCCCCCTTCGCCGAAACCATCGAGAGCGGACGCCCCGGCGCGGCCATCCTCAAATTGGCAAGCGGCCTGCCCTACCTGAAGGGCAACCGGGTCGAGCTCCTAATCAACGGACAAAAGACCTTCGATAGCATTATCGCGGGAATCCGTGCCGCCCGCCGGAGCGTGCTCGTTCAGTTCTATATCGTGCGCGACGACGAATTGGGCCGCCGCTTGAAGGACGCGCTGATCGAGAAGGCCAAGGAGGGCGTGCCCGTATATTTTCTGTATGACGAGATCGGAAGCCGGGGCCTCGAAAGATACACGGCTGAGTTGCGGGCCGCGAAAGTCCGGGCGCATCCCTTTCACACGACCCAAGGAAGCGGCAATCGCTTTCAGCTCAACTTCCGAAACCACCGAAAAATCGTCGTCACGGACGGAGAAGTCGGCTGGGTCGGCGGCCACAACGTAGGCAACGAGTACCTGGGACACGACAAAAAGCTTCCGAACTGGCGCGACACTCATGTGCGGATTGACGGCCCCGCGGCGTTGTCCCTCCAGCTTTCGTTTCTCGAAGATTGGTACTGGGCGACCGGGGAGCAAATCGAGGTCGCCTGGCAGGCGAAGCGCGCGGAAGGCGGGAACGCCCACGTCCTGATCCTGCCGAGCGGCCCGGCGGACGACTTGGAAACCTGCGGTCTCATGTACCAGCAGGCGATTCACGCGGCGAAGAAGCGCATTTGGATCGCAAGCCCCTACTTCGTTCCGGACGAGGGTACGATTGCGGCGCTCAGCCTCGCGGTACTACGCGGAGCCGACGTGCGGATACTCATTCCGGACATTCCGGACCACAAGCTCGTCTATTATTCGGCGTTCGCTTTCCTGGGTCCGCTACTGAACCAGGGCATGCACGTTTACCGGTACCTGCCCGGCTTCATTCACGAGAAGGTGTTTCTCGTCGACAACACGCTGTCCGGCGTAGGTACGGCGAATCTCGACAACCGCTCGTTCCGCTTGAACTTCGAGGTGACGGCGCTCATCCATGACGAGGCCTTCGCCCGCGAGATGGAAGCGATGTTCGAAGCGGATTTCGCCGTATCCAGGCGAATGACCGCGACGGAGATAACCGAGAAGCCGAAGTGGTTCGCCCTCTGTTCGCGGGCCGCTTATCTGGCCGCGCCGATTCAGTGAGCGACGACGTTGCAGACCAGCTCGATGGGGCCGGCCGGGGACGCGAAAATCGCGCGAAGGTGCTCGCCGGCGGCCGCGTAGCCATCGACCGAACCGAGAAACGAAACCTCTTCCCCGTCTTCGTCCACCTGAATGAGCTTCGCCTTGAGGCGTTTTAGCTCGACATCGTAGGAACCTTGAAAGCGGATCGCGCCGCTGCGGAAGTCGCGGCTCGCGACGTCATAGGAGCCTGTGGCCCGGTCCTTCTTGCGGGTCACCCGCACCAGCTCGAAACCCTCGATCTTGGGCGCGTCGGTCGAACAAATGACCGAGGTCGTTTTGCCCTCGGCGAAAGCGAAATTCGAAACCAGAGCTGCGCAAAGAATCAGAAAAGAAATGGACTTCACGGACTACCTCCCAATATGTGTCCTAATCGTATAGCGACTCAGACGCGCCGAGACAACCTTGGAGCCAGGGTTCGCAAAATTTATTCAGACGGGGTTAAGCGCGCCATAACGGTCGTACTCACCCGCGGTGCGAGCAAACAAACTCGCAGGCCTTCTTTTCGTTGGAGCATTTCCCGCGGCAGCGAACTTTAGCTGTGGTACCTGGAAAGCGCTCGCAGCGGGTTTCGCACACCCGCGCCTTTTGTTCACACCGGCGTTTGCAGACGGCGACCTCGGAACCAGTCGCCCCTATCGCCGACAAACCCGCGAGCAAACCCAAAACCAGAAACGCTTTCATTTTGACCTCCTGCGCTAAACGGGGACCTTACTTGAGAGCGGCAATGGAGATCAAGCAAGGCGAATATCCCTCGTAAGCTGTGGTCATAACTCAGGGTTTTCGCTCCATTTACCGATAAGAAGCATATGCGCGGAGCCCGCAAATCCATTCTTTATCTCGAAGACGATCCTTTGATCCGCGGATCGGTCGAGGAAGCCCTCAAAGGGGAAGGCTACGCTGTCACTTCAACCAAGACTCTGGCGGAGGCCCGGGGAGCGCTGAAGGGGACGAACTTCGACCTCATTCTGATGGACCTGAGCCTTCCCGATGGAACGTCCTTCTCCTTGTGCCGGGAACTGCGGGAAGAAAACCCCGCACTGCCGATCGTGTTCGTAACGGCTTCTGTCGACGAGGACTCCGCCGTGAAGGGGCTCTCTCTGGGAGCCACCGACTACGTGCGAAAGCCCTTCGGAAAAGCCGAGCTTCTGCTGCGCCTGCGCACTTTTCTCAAAACGGTGACCGGCCACTACAAAGCGGGAACCCTGCATCTGGACATGGATCGCAGAGTCGCCTCCAACGGAAACAAGCCCATCGTTCTCAGCCCAAGCGAATTCACGATTCTGGCGGCTCTTATGGAGCGCCCGGGCGAAGCCATCAGCCGCGATCGGATTCTGACGCTTCTGAGTCCCGAAGACAGCCAAAGAAAACAC
>CAZZHG010000032.1:0-39846 GCA_964653655.1 uncultured Pseudobdellovibrionaceae bacterium | reverse complement strand
GGCGAAAACGAAGACGCCTCATTGACCAGTCACTTCAGCCGCATTCGGGCCAAGCTGAAAAAGGCCGGCGTCACTGGCGTGGAGATAAAGCCGGTGTACGGCTGCGGGTACCGGCTTGAAAAGAAGGCGGCATGAAGCCGTCTCTGATTCGATTCTTTATCTTCGCCAGCGTGCTTACCGCGCTCGGCGCCTCGGTGCTCAACTTTCTATTCTTGCGCGAGAGCTATACCTTTCGCATAGCCACGTCCGGACTCCTGGGAAATCTGGACACGTGGCTTGCCGATGAAGACGGAAGAGTCTTGGCCGCGACGAACCAAATCGAGCTGCCCCGGCCGTGGGACAAGCTACCCCGCCCGTCCGTTTCGGAAGGCAGCGTCCTCACGGCCGATTCGACGACGAGCAATACGGTCCTGGTGCGGAGAGCGGCCTCCGATAAGCCACTCTACTTCGTTTTGCGGCGCACCCCTCCCTCGGCGTTTTCCTCGCTCGCCCCGATTTTCAAATTGGTTCTGCCGATCGTGCTCGCAACCAGCCTTCTTCTGGCGCTGTTCTTCTATCTATATTCGAAGAACAAGGCCGCCCTTGCCCGACGAGTGATGGGCGAGCTGAAGGCGGGGCATCTTCAAGCCCGTTTTCCTCTGACCCGGCTCGACGAGGTCGGAAGCATGATGGCGACCTTCAACGAGATGGCCGACCAGATAGAGCAGCTCGTCGTCAGACTCAGAACCGCGGAGCGGTCCCGCAACGAACTCTTACGGAGTCTGGCCCACGACCTTCGCACACCGCTTACTTCCCTTTCGCTTCTGGTCGAATCGGCGGCGGAGGCGAAAGCCACCACCCCTAGATCGGTACTTCGCGGCAAGATGAATCTGGCCCATCAGGAATTGAACTACTTCAAGCGCCTGCTCGAAGATCTGTTCGTGCTAAGCAACCTGGACGATCCCTTCTTCGTTCCAAAGAAGCAGATCTTCGATCCGGGGGAATCCCTTTTCCGGGAGATCGACCGGCGGCAGCGGATGAGCCAGGCGAAGGGGATCGAGATTGAGTTCTTTCTCCAGCTTCCACCCCGGGAAACGGCGGCCCTCGAAGTGGACCTCTTTCTTTACGAACGTATCCTGCGGAACGCTCTCGACAACGCCGAGGCTTATGCGAAAAACAAAGTCTGGGCGAGCATCCGGACGGACGCCGAGCGATCCGAAATAGTCATCGAGATACGTGACGACGGCCCCGGCTTCTCACCTTCCGCCCTCGCCGATTTCGGGCGTAAGCACCAAAGCCGATTCCTCGATACCTCCGAGAGCAGCCGGATCTCGATGGGACTCGGCTCGCTCATCATGCACAAGATAGTGAGTAACTTGGGCGGGACGATGAAAGCCGACAACTGGACCCTGCCGAACGGAGGGATCGCCGGAGCGAGAGTCGTCTTCCATCTGCCCGGCAAGGTCCATTGTCAGCGCGCCGCCTGACGCCCTTCGGCCCTCCTATCTCTCCCTCCGTTACGGACACGTACCACCGGAGCACTTCAGATGTTGGTCCAGCCTTCTTTCGAGGCTCGCGGCCAGCTGGGCGTCGGCAATCGAAACCGCGCCCTTCAAACGGTTTTTCAGCTGATACGGATCGCTGGCGAGATCGTATAGCTCGCGCTCTTTCCCGACTCGATCCTGCCAACGAATAAATACGTGACGGCCCGTGTGAATTTGCTGATAGGTGGGATTGTCCATGGAAACCGTCTGAGTCAATACCCAGCCCAGCTTGGCGGGTATCTCCACCGACAACGAATCATAGAATCCCAGATACTGAGTCACGAACTCGGAGTGCAGTCCCGAGGCCGGAAGGTCGGCGTCCAATTTGGAAAATCGGCTGACCAGGGAGCGGCCGTCCAGATAATCGGGCGCGGGCACACCGGCCACTTCGAGAAAGGTCGGCGCCAGATCCGTCTGAAGAGTGAGAGCTTCGGTATCTCCATGGCGGACCCCCGGACCGGAGATCACGAGGGGGATTTTGATCGACTCCTCGTAGGGAGCCATCTTGTTCGCCAGACGATGGGCCCCGAGGTTGTAGCCGTTGTCGGACGTGAACACGAAGTATGTGTTCTCCAACTCGCCGGCGCGGTCGAGCTCGGAGGCGATCTGAGCCACCATATCGTCGACGGCATACAGACTTCCCATACGTTTCGGGAACTCGACAGTAGGCGAGAAAACGGCGGAGAGCGGTGATTTACCCTCGATCACCTGCGATCGGAAGTCACCGGAGTTCCGAAGCCACGCCGGCTTGTCCGACAAGTCAGCTTCGTTGTAGTTGGGCCGTTTCGGAAGCCGCCCGCTCCAGGTGGCCTGCGCCGACTGGTACCGCGCTGGAGCTTCCAAAGGAAGATGAGGAGCGGTCGGCGCCACCCATAGGAACAACGGCGCATCGGACTCCCCCTTCGAGCGCCGAATGAAACCGGCCGCCTTTCCCGCGATGACGTCGGTGGAGTAGTCGGACTCTTCATGGCCATAGGAGACGAACCGGGCCGCGGCCTGACCCGTTTTCTCGGTGAGCTTGTAGTCATAGCCCTGATAGAAATCGTGGTCCCCGGCGTACCATTCGGTCCAGCCCTTCGGCACGTACGGGAGATCCTCCGGCGCGCCGTTGAGATACTTCCCAAAGAGAGCGGTCCGGTAACCCGCGCGGCTCAGCAGCACCGCCAAGGTACGGTCTTCGTTATCGACTGCGTTGCCTTCGGAATCGACGATGGGCCGGCCGTCAGGGCTCAGCGGACTGACGAACGCCTCCCATCCCCCATATGGGCCCTGATTCGCGAGGACCCCGGTGTTGTGCGGATACAGTCCCGTCAAAAGGACCGATCGGGCCGGGCAACATATCGGATCGGGCGAGTACGCGCGATTGAACGTCAGGCCTCTATTTCGAACAAGGGCTTCGGTCTTCTTCAGCGCGCTCCAGTAGGGACTTGTCAGATCGTCCTGATCGTCCAACAAAATCACCACGAGGTTCGGTCGAGGACTGGAGGCGGCTCGCAGACCCGGCCGCCGCAAGGCACTCCCCAAATCGGTCAGCAGCGCCAGAACCATCAAGAACGCGAGGGCGGACTTCGATTGAGTTTTCATATTTGCTCCTGTTTAGAGGGAAAGCGGGCGGCTAGTTTCCGAGAGTCACCATCCACATTTCGTCGCACGGGCACGACACGCCGGCTTGCCGGCAAATGAGCTCGCACGCCTTCACCGCCGTCGGCCCGCCGCAATGGTTCGCGCCCACTTCGTAGAACCCCACCTTTCTCGACCGGGAAGCATCGAGCGCGTCCTTGTAGGCTAGTGTCTGGGCGACCGGGCCCTTATGAATGTCGGAGTTGTTCACGGGGTATCCGCGTAGCTCCAGATAGTAGTAGGCAGGCTGACCGTTCTTCGCCGCTACCTTCGTGATCTTCTTGTCGCTGGTCACGCAGTTCTTGAGATCGGAAACACCCGGCATTCCGCACTGGCAGGTGGTGAGCGGTTCGAGGATGTACTTGCCAGCGGCATCCAGAATCGCAACGCCGTTCTGGTCGCGTTTAACGTTGTCCGGGCCGTCGAAGGATTTTGCCGTTCCGAGGGAGCTCTTGTCGGCGATATCCACCGGATCGGCGATACCATCGCCCGTGACGTCGCACACCAAGGCGGGGCTGCCGAAAACGGTGTCCACCGGGGTGCTGAAGGCCAGATCGGCCCCGGCATCGTAGGCCGGGCTTCCTTCGCGAAACACCGCCAGATTCTTTCCCGCCACGCAAGCGCCGCCTGAAGCGTAAACGTAATCGATAATGGGAGGCAGGCCCGCCATGTAGACCGGGTTCGCGCGGTAAGCGTCGGCGTTATAGACCTGGCCGCTCGAGTGAGGAGAGGAGAAGTTCCGGTGCTCGGTTCCCTGCGGGCTTCCTCCGCAAAAGTAAGGCAAGTCGAAATTCCCGGGATTGCCGACCCACACGGCGTAGTCGAGGACTTCGTCCAGATTGTGAAACGCTTGAGCCGCCGACAGAAGGAACGCGCCCGCGCTGCAGCCGGTTCCGATGAATTTCTCTTTGCCCCGAAGTTTCTGATTCACGAATTGAATGACCTTCGCATGGCGCTCCGAGGTGTCTTTGACCGTCCAGGGAGCCGTTTCGTATTTCATCCACATGCCGGCCAGATTCTTGTGAGCCACGGTTTCCACGTTCTCTAGCAAGCTGCCACTTCCCGAAGCGATGGCTTCCACCCCGTCCTTGATTGAAATGCCTGCGGCCCAAATCATCTCGACGAATCGAAAGCCTCGCTTGTAGTAGACCGCGCGGCTCGTGCCGGGCTCTCCCACGAAGCCCGCGCCTCCCGGTTGGTCGATAACCGTGGAAACGGGTGCGGCCACCTTGTTGTAGCGTAGGGTCACGCCGAGATCGTTCACGACCAAACGGGCTTTGCACACCGTGTACTGCTTTTCGTTGATGGTCTCCGCTTCACAGACTTCGCAGAGTCCGTTCGAACAGGACCGGGCGCAGCGATAAACGGAAGTGCGGAGCTGAAGATCCGAGCTGATCTCGAAAGGGACCGGCGCATTTCCACACACCTGAAGCCCTGTGCGCGGAGCGGAGGCCGCGGCCCAGGAGTTGGCGGGAACAATCAGAAGGGCAAAGAGCAATCGGACGGCTTTGAATGGCGTCATGGGGGTCTCCTTGTAACTTCAGGCTAGACCCCCAGCTTTGCGAAAGGTTTGCGAGGAGCGAAGTCTGCCCCCGAAACCGCCTAATCTCAGATACTTAAGAGCACGTCTTCAGGTGACTTTTTGCCGAATGGCCTTGATAAGCGCGGCGAAATCCAGCGGCTTGGTCAGACAATCCGTGCACCCCGCTTGCGCGCACTTCTGGCGTTCTTCCACCATGGCATGGGCCGTCAGAGCAAAGATGGGGATCTTGAGGCCCGCGGCACGAAGGCGGCGAGTGGCCTCGTATCCGTCCAAGACGGGCATCTGTATGTCCATCAGCACGACGTCGAAGGGCCTCAGCTCCGCAAGCTTTACCGCCTCGGCACCGTCATGGGCTGCCTCCACGCTGGCTCCGGCCCGAACCAGACACTTGGTGATGAGCTCTTCATTGTCGAGATTGTCTTCGGCCAAGAGCACGCGGACGCCGTCGAGGCGGTCGCTCTGTTCCGGCGCCCTCGCGTTCTTCCCGGCGCCTGAAGCTTCCGGCGGAAGTTCCGCCCCCAGCTGAATGGTCAGCGTGAAAGTGCTTCCTTTACCGGGCGCACTTTCGGTCAGGCGCAAATCGCCGCCGAGCGCGCGGGCCAGGTTTCTGGAAAGCGCGAGACCGAGTCCCGTGCCGCCGTACTTGCGGGTTGTGGAGCTGTCGGCTTGAACGAACGGCTCGAAAAGCTTGGAATGGGCGTCCGCGGGAATCCCGCAACCCGTATCGGTGACCACGAAGAGAAGAAACGTCTTGTCCGCGACTTTCTCCTGCCGCATGCGCAGACAAATTTTCCCGGCGCTCGTGAACTTGATGGCGTTGCCGACGACGTTGATCAGAATCTGCCGTAAGCGCTTGGGATCGGAAATGATGTTGGACGGAAGGGGCCGCTCGAAAACGGTTTCGAGAACCAGGCCCTTTTCCTCCGCCTGCCCTTGCAACAGCGAAAGCACGCTTTCCACTTCCGTGAAGGGCGAGAACTTCAGCTGCTCGACCTTCAAAGCTCCCGCTTCCACCTTCGATAGATCCAGGATGTCATTGATGAGCTCCGCGAGGTTGTTCGCGTTCCGCTTCGCTTTCTCGATGTAGTCCTTTCGCTCTTCCTCGGTCTTGCAATAGGTCTCGATCATTTCCAGATAGCCGAGAATACCCGCCAGCGGTGTCCGGATCTCATGGCTCATGTTGGCGAGAAATTCGCTCTTGGTGCGGTTGGCGGCCTCCGCGGCCTCCCTAGCCCGCCGGAGCTCCCCTTCAATTCGCTTTCGCTCGGTAACGTCCCGGATGGCGCTCGTAATGAGAAGGCCGCCGTCGATCTTGACGGGAGCGAGCGAAATCTCCACCGGAAATTCGTGGCCCATCTTGTGCTGACCGAAGAGCTCCAACCCCGCGCCCATGGGGCGAAGCCGGGGATTGGAAAAAAAACCGTCGCGCTGGGCGACGTGCTTTTCCCGATAGCGTTCGGGCAGTAGCAGCTCGATTGGCTGTCCCACCAATTCCGATTGCGAGTATCCGAAGACGGTCTCCGCCTGGCCGTTCGCGAGCACGATTGTGCCGCTGGTGTCGACGATCACCATCGCATCCGGGGCCGAGTCGATGAGGCCCTGAAAGGTACCTTCGGTCCATGCCTTTTTCACAGGGCGGAGTTTAGCCACCCTGTCCCCTAACGCAAGGGCCTTCGGACTTATTGTCCCATGGCGCCCACCCGCCAGGCTTGCGGGGGATTGGCATGGGAGTTGCTTTTTCTTTACTCGGAGGCTCCTTGGCGACTGCCCCCTTAACAATCTGGGTTGTGGACGACGAAGCGGCGATGCGGAGTCTCCTGTCGGACTTCCTGAACGCGGAAGGCTACCGGGTGGCGTCCTTTTCGGCGCCCTCGGAAGTACTCACCGCCATGCGAAACGGGCCCGCCCCCCAGGCCATCCTCTCTGATATACGCATGTACCCCATGGACGGCATCGGACTGCTCCAAATCGCAAAAAGAGATTTCCCGACCATTCCCATTCTTCTCTACACGGGAAATGGCTGTCCTGAAGAGGGCGAAACCTGCCTTCGCCTCGGGGCCGCCGTCTATCTGACGAAGCCCTTTCCACTCCTTCTGCTGAAGAAGACCCTCGCCGAAGTCCTTGGACCCCTCATCAGCAAGGCGAAGTAATCTCGAAATCGAACGGAATTGCCGGGAAATAAAAAAGCCCGCCCTTCCCGAAGGAAGAGCGGGCCAGGGTGGGTTCATTGGATGGAAAAGACCGTATTGATGGACTGCCCGTTCAGACTTCTCACGTGCAGCAGGTAACGGCCGGAATGCAACGACGGCAACCGCTGGGTCACGCGAAACGGAGTTTCGACGCGGCGGCAGGGCCGGCCGGCGGCATCCACTTTCGTCAGCTCCATGATGGGCAAGACTTGAAGGGTGCGCCCGCTCGAGGTCACTGGAATGGCCCGCATCCGCAGACAGCTATTGGTGAACCGGCCAGTCAGCACCGCGACGTATCCGCTTCCGTAGGGAGCGACCTGGGCCGTGTCCACGGGAGCATAAAGGTAGTCGTCCTTCGTCGGAATCGGAGCCCGTTCCACCACCAACGGTTGGTTCTGCTTTCCGTCGCCGGTAATCACCCGATAAGTCCCGCGGGCAAACCGTCCGAGACTGACCGATTGAATGTACGGCACGATAACGGCCGGACAGAGCGTGCCCACGACGCGAGCCATCGGCTGAACGTAGATTCGGCCGTGTTCGAGATCCCGCGTAATTTGAGCTTGGGCGAGCTGGTAGCAGGGACTGGGCAGGTATCCGTCGAGCGTCACGACGATATCGTCGTTGTCGTCGAATCCCCGCGGGACGAACAGACCTTCGGCGGGAACCGGCGTCAGGTCGCTGGCGAACACCGAGCCACCGAAACAGAACAGAGCAACGATCAAGTGAATGGCCTTCATGGCATCTCCCTAGTTGTTTCTTGATTCTTCAAGGTTTTTCTCTCCCCTTGTTCCCGACGTCGATTGCAATCGACGAGCCAATTGAATCAGAGCGGAGTGGGGATGAGGTTTTGTGGGCGACAGAGACAATTTGGCCCGCGAGCAGGACTAGAAATCCCGCCGCGGGCCAAATCGTGAAGAATCAGACGAGAGGAGGATGGGCGGCGATGGCCAAGGCGGTCTGAGTGGCGCGGTTAAGAAACGCACTGGCGAGCGATTCCTGCTCCGCGTGAAAAATGACAACGGGTTGAGCGCAGCTTCTCAGCAATTGTCTGGCAAGACTGCCGAGCAAGACCGCGCGGATTGGCCCGCTCGTCGAGGCTAGAGCCACGACGGATCCCGCGCCCCTGCCCTTGATCACTTTCAGAAGCGAGTCGATGGTGCGTCCCGGTTTGAAGTCGAGTATCGCCTCGGCTTTCACGCCGGCCTTCGCGGCATCCTCCACCCAGATTCGCGACACTTCTCGAATCGTCTCCTTCACGGAATCGACGGGATTTCTCGCTTTTCCGTTTTCGATCGCCACGTTTCCCACTTCGGGAAAGAGAGCACTCAATTTGTGAAAGAGAACGATCGATTGGCCCTGGGCGGCCGCCACGCGCAGCGTGCGCTCGAAGGCGAGCCTCGACTCCTCGCTGAAGTCCGTCGGAAAAATGATTTTCGGCGCCTTCTTCGGAATGGCGGCCCTCGGATTCACGACCAAAACCGGAAGCGGAGAGTGCAGCACCAGATTCTCGGCGAAACTGCCCAGCGCGAATCGCATCGGGCCCCTACGGGCGTGAGAGGTCAGAGTGATTCCGTCCGCGCCCTCGCGGATGGCAAAGTCGATCAACGCTTCCACGCTATCGAGAACGGCCGGGGTATCGTGACGCACGAGCCGCGGAGGCAGCATTCCGACGGTGTCCCCGTGAGTCAGCAGCCTTTTCAGACTCTTTTCGGCGGAGGCGGCGAGTTCATTCCATTTGCGGGGAAACACTCGCTTGCTCGGATCGTACCTCCCGAGGGACAGACAACCCACCGGCTGAATCGCTACACCCTTGGGAAATAGCCCCCGCAGTGCGTCTACCGCCCGCCACTGCTGCGGCGGGCTCTCATGAAACGCGTCGACGGCCCAAACCCACTTTTCTCCCGGAGACGGATAACCTAGTGACTGTTCTTTTTGTTTGCCCATATGCCGTCGATATTTGCATGGGGTGTGCCACCGCCCCTGGCTCGTGTACGCGGTCTCGCACGGGCCCGATAGCCCATTCCGTCCCCCGTCGAGTCAAATTGTCCCATCCCTCTGGGGCTCCAGGCTCACGGCTCAGGCCTCCTCCTTGCAATACAGGCCATAAAGGCAACGACCCGGAGGCACACATGAAACTGGTTCTGGCGATTCTGATCCTGGTTGGCGAGGCGCGCGCGGAAGTCTCTTCAGTGGAAGAATTGAAGCCCATCCAGCGCGCTCACGAAGAGGTGACGGAAATCCGCGCCCAATACAAGAAGGCGCTACAAAAAGCGCTGAAGCAAAAGGGGACCGCCGGCGCGATAGCCGAGTGCAAGCTACCTGATGCCATCCCCGACAAAACCAAAGTGGGCAGAACGAGTCTGAAGCTGCGAAATCCCGGCAACACCGCCCCCGCGTGGGTGAAACCGATTTTAGACGAATGGTCGGCCGCCAAGCCCTCGTCCATCCCGAAGCACAAGCTCGTGGAACTCGGGAACCATCGTTATGGCTATGCGGAGCCAATCTTCACGGAACCGGTATGTCTGGATTGCCATGGCAAACACATCAGCCCGATGGTCAGAAAGACTCTCAAGGCCACCTACCCCGAAGATAAAGCGATAGACTTCGAAGTCGGGCAACTACGCGGCCTCATCTGGCTGGAGAGCGAGCCGTGAAGAACATCGACAACACCTTCCTCGAGCCCGGCAACAAGGTACTCGTGGTGCACCGCCGCCTCTTCGAGAAAGATCGCCCCCGTTTCTTTCTGGGAGTAGTCGAGGCATTCAACGAAGCGAACGGGTTAATCAAAATTTCAGGCCGCTCCACGGGTCTCGCGAAGGCGGGGGGACTCGCGACTAAAAAGGAAAAGGTGACCAAGGTCGTTTCCCTCACTTCCGGCACCCTAATCGTGTATCAGCTGGAAACGGGGACCGACACGGAAAGCGCCGCCATCAGGATCACGCGCGAAGGAGGCGTTCACCTGATGGCCGGCGACAAGTTGCTTCTGGATTTGAGCGAGGCGGTCGGCGCGTAGAGCTCACTTGCCTTCATCGATCATTAAATCGATCCCCTTCAGCACCCCCACTCCCGCCATCAGCGAAAAGGTGAGCAGTCCGAAGATGAAGGTCCGGTACCCCCATCCCGAGCTCGTATCCGCGGCCAGATAGGAGCCTACGGACAGAACCACAGGGACGAGAATCGCGGCGAAATGAGAAGCGCGGGAAAACGTCGACTCATGGACAGCGATCGGACCCGCTTGCGGATGGAAACCGCTGGATTTCTGACTGGCATTAGTCGCTTGCATGGGACCTCCTTGAGCCAGGCTTTTACACTTCGCGTGCCAGAGATTTAGCCTCGCGCCCGCAGGTCTCGTGGGACATCCCGCCCCGGAGACACGGCATTTTGTCCGATCTCGAAATGAAAGGTGCTCCCGAGTCCAGGCCTGGACTCTACCCAGATACGTCCCCCATGCCGCTCCGCTATCGCCTTGCACGTGGCAAGCCCCAGCCCATGACCCGGGTAAGAACCCCCATGCAGGCGGCAAAACGGCTTGAAGAGCTCCTTGCACTGATCTTCCGACAATCCGATGCCGTTGTCGGAGACAGAAAACTCCCAGCCCGACTCGGTTTCGTGTCCCTCGATACGAACTCGCGGGGGCTCGTTCCCTCGGAACTTGATCCCGTTGGCGATGAGGTTTTGAAACAAACCCACAAGCTGCACGCGATCTCCGGTGACGACCGGCAGACGTCCCCACTCCACTTGAGCGCCGGCCTCCGCTTTCAGGGCGCTCAAATTTTCGACGGCTTCGGCGACCAGGCGCTCCGCTTCGACCGGCTCGCGGGAAATCTTTTTTCGTCCGGCCTGGCTGAAGGAAAGCAGCGAGTCCAACATCGCCCCCATTCTCAAAGCACAGCGGATGGGCTCCCGCAGTTTGGTATCTCCGGCGCGCTCCAGAACTTGAAGTTGGAGGATGATCGTTCGAAGGGGCTCTTTCAGATCGTGGCAAACGACGGAGCTGAAACCGTCGAGTTCCCGGTTCGAACGGGACAGCTCGTCCGTCTTCGCTTGAAGCTCCGCCTCCATTTGAACCCGTTCCGTCACGTCCCGATCGGTCGAAACGAATTGAACGATTTCCCCAGCGTCGTTACGTATGGGGGAAATGGTCTTTTCCGAATAGAAGAGATCTCCGTTCTTGCGCTTATTGGAGAGTATGCCGTGGAAGCTTTCTCCGCGGAGTATCGTTTCCCACATCGCGCGATAGTACTCGGGGGTCTGCTGCCCGGACTTCAAAAGGGAAGGCGTTCTGCCTCGGGCTTCTTCCAAGCAGTATCCCGTCAACCGCTCGAACGCGGGGTTGACGTAATCGATGACCCCTCGCACATCCGTGATCATCACCAAATCCGCGGTCTGTTCCACGACCCGAGCGAGCTTGGAGAGTTTCCCTTCGAGGGCCTTGCGCCGAACCGCCTCCCACTCCAGCTTCTTGTTGGCCCGTTCAAGAGCCTGCGCGTAAGAACGAAGCGGCTGAATCGCAAGCGGCACGAGCAAGTTGAGAAGAGCGAGCAGAGCGAAGGTTGCGGCGGCGACTACCGGTATTTCCACCTTCGGGCCAACGAGGGCTCCTCCAGCCTGCACCAGAAAGGCAGTACATAGGAGGAGCCCCACGGTAAGGGGCCAACCGACCAACGCCAACCGCACCCTCGTCATACCCGCTCCTCAAGGTTCCGAGATCATCTTCTGAATCGATCTCCCGCCCATCGATCTTACGTGCAGCAGAAAGAGGCCCTTGGGCAACGCACGCCGTAATTCCACCGTTTTGGTAAACGGAAAAGTTCCGCGCCGGCACTGACGGTCCGCGGTCCGAACCAAGGACGGCACGGCCACCAAAACGTTCGGCTGAACTTCCAGACGAGTCTCGCCGAGGGTCACACAGTCCGCCGGCAACAGGCCTTTCAAAACCAACACGCGTCTGCCCTGAGCGGAAAGAACGAAGGCATCCGTAAGAAGCGGGTAGACGACATCGTCCACGCCGCTGCCGGATTTCGGCGCCTTGGCCACGCGAACCCAGCCGAGAACCCGTTGAGAAACCGCGTCGCGGACCGCATAGTCTCCCGCCGTTCGCAGCATCCCGATGTAGACCGGAAAGAAGAAGGGAATTTCCGTTTCCAGACATTTGCCGGAGTACTCGTAAGAGCTGAGAGTGACCGAAATGACCCGCTTGGATTCGTCCAGCTGAGTTCCCTCGGCGCCTATCCGAGCGCAGGAATTGCGGAGCTTGCCAGTAACCATGATTTCGATGGTGTCATTCGTGTCGAACCCCTGGGGAATGTACGCCCCCTGCAGAGGCTGGGCGACCTCGCGGACAAACTCCCCTCCTCTCGACTCCGCCGCGATTACTAGCAAAACGAACATGAGAAACGTCGCCTTCATTCAATCCTCCTCAGGAAAAAGCGCACTGTAGATGAAAGAACCGCAGAGCAATCGCCGTGCCACCGCAAGAGCGCACCGGCCCCCCGAACGACACGGTGCGCCGTGGCCAATCTGTCTCTTCGACGAGTCTTTCCGTCTCGGCAACGCTCCGCCGCCCGCTTCAAACCGCTTGGTACGGTCCCTGCAGAAGGCGAATCGCAAAACGCTCGTAGTGAGAGGAGTCACGAATGAAAGTCATCTATGTTTGGTTAGCTTGTCTCGTCGTAGCGCAGACGCTGAATGCCGCTTCGGCGGGGACGTACGTTCCGGTCGCGGTGAACGAATTGTTCGTCCCCCGAGGATTCGACGATAACGATGATGTAGTCGTATCCCTGACGGGAAATTTTCCCACGGCCTGCTATCAGATCGCCCACGCCGAGCTGAAGACAGAGGGAACCGGCCGCATCCTGATTCAGCAAATGGCGTACATGGTCCCGGGACCCTGCGCCCGAGTCTTGGTTCCCTTCAGCAACACGGTTCACTTGGGCCGCGTGCGGGCGGGCAATTACTACATCCGAACTCAGGGAGCTCCCTACCAGGGCCAGCTGTCGGTGGGCCGCGCTCGGGTGCCGACCCAAGATGACTACCTTTATGCGCCGGTGCTGACCGCCTCGGTCATTCCGTCGGGGAATCAGCGGGTGGCGTATCTGGAAGGGCGTCTCACAAACAGCTGCTTGAAGGTTCGGGCGGTGGAAGCCACTTACTCGGGAAATACCATCCAGGTGCTTCCCATACTGGAGCTTCTTCCGAAACAGCCCGACGGCGGAGCTTGCCGGGAGATCAATCAGCCTTTGCGCCTGACCAAAACGCTTCAGGCCCTGAAACGGGGCACCTACCTTCTCCACGTGCGGAGTCTCAACGGGCAATCACTCAACGTGGTCTTCTCCGTCGATAACTGACCTTCCAAACACTCCCGGCGGCGGAAACGCCGCCGGGATCCTATCTCGCCAGATACACAGAGACCCAGCCCAGCATCAGCGCCAAGACATCTCCAATTTGATTTCGCAAGGAATCGGCGGTGGGCTCGGGAAAGAGGAATCGGCAATAGACTTTCAGGGGGTTCTCGACGATTTCCCAGAGCACGGCGAGGCCGAAGGAAAGCCACGGGCCGGCCCCCAGAAAGCCGTAGAGCATTCCTATCCCGAAATGTAGAAAGGTGAAGGGATCTATCCAGGCGTAATTAATCTCTCCCGGTCCGGCCGGCCTGGGTTTCCAAGGCATGGAGAGCTCCTTCGCCTAAGCTTCAGGCGGTCGCCGAGGCGCGCACCTTGGCGGAAGGAGCGCGGCGCTTCGCCTGTTTGGCCGCCCGGATGACCCAGACCGGGCAAGCTGCCGTTCTAACGACTTGGCGTACGATGCTTCCGAGTATCGCCGCTTCGACGGGACCTGTCGTGGCAACCGCTGCAATCAGATTCGCTTTCGTTTTCTTCGCCACGGCGATGATTCGTTCGGGAACCGGGCCCGCTTTGTCGTCGAAAACCAGCTCCGTGGGGACCGCCGCGCGCGCCTTCTGCAGCATTCGAATCATGGCCGCCCGGCGCTCCGCCACGTCCCGATCGAAGTATTCCTGGTACCAAGGGGTGCCGTGGAGCGTGGAGGCCGTGTACTGAGTCACGTAGTCCACCTTGTGATACAGGACCAACTTGGCCTTCAGAGACTTGGCCATCTCCAGAACCTGCTCGAAGGCCGAATCGTGCTGAAAAGGCAGCTCGACGGGAAAGAGCACCTTTTTGATCGCGCCCCCCTTCTTTACGGTGGGGTTGAAAACGAAAGTAGGCACCTCCGCCTGGTGGAGAAGGCTCTCGGCGAAGCTTCCCATGAAGGCCCTCGCCACTCCCTTGCGGCCGTGGGTGGCCACTGCGATCAGGACGGCGTCCGTCTGACGGGCATACCGGCACAGGGCCATCGCCATGTGGCGATTGCTCAGTCCGTCGTCGGTAAGGACTTTAGGCGGGAGAAACGACTTGGCCGATTTGTTTCCCTTCAGTTGCGCCCTCCACAAACCAAAGGCTCTGGCGTCGGCGTCTTCGGCGAGCGCGACCATTCCCGTGGAGGTAAACAGATTCGTGGGGGCAAGGACGAAGACCGGCTCCACCTCGAAACCCCGGGCGGCGGCGAACTCTCCGACAACTTTGAGGCCATGACGAAAGAACGATTCCTCTTCCTGAAAGGGATTGATCGCCCAAAGCATGCGCTTCGATTTCATGTTCGTTTCTCCTGTTTCCGATATTCTTCCACGAGCAGTTTGAGTGCGTCGGTGGTCGTAAAGATTCCGACGATGGTTTCTCCGTTCACCACGACCGCGCAGCCGAGCTTCTCACGGGCCATTCGTTCCGCCACGTCGGCAACGGGAACACCGGGCGCGACCTGGAAAGCGGGCTCTTGCATCACCGAAAGCACGGTGGCCTCGAGCAGATGGGATCTGGAAATGGCGAGCGCGACGTTCAGCTCCCGCTGAGACAGGACGCCGACGAGCCTTCCGTCCCGTGTCACCGGAAGGTGGCGCACGTTGTAACGCTCTATCATGCGTCTGGCGGTTTCCAAGGAGGCGGTTTCCTCCAAGCGCACCGGAATGTTGGTCATCGCTTCGCCGACGGTCCGCTTCATAGGGCCCGTCCGGAAAAGAGCGAGACGAAATTCGATTCGGTCAAGATACCGACCGGCGTTCCCCGTTTGTCGGTCACCACGGCACAATCGCGGCGCTCCTTCAGCATGCGCTTTGCCGCGCTGCCGAGAGACTGCGTCGGTTTGAGAGAGAGCGGGCTTTCCCACTCGCGGGACTGAAGCAAATCCCGCACTTTGAAACGCCCGAGGACCCGGCCTTTCTCGGCGCGGCTGAGGCCCGAAGTGAGCGAGGGAGCGAACGCAAGGACATCCATCCGGTTGACGACCGCCGATACCTCGCCTTGCGCGCCGAGGATGGGAACATGACGGACCCCTTTTCCGTCCATCGCCTCCAAAAGAACGAGCAGGGAATCGTCGGCCGAAAGCGTGAAGACAGGGCGGCTCATGGCGCACTCGACTTTCAGGGTACGCCCGAGGCCCTTTGCACTAGCTGTGAATTTCTGGCTCATGGTTTTCCTCTCTATTCTCAAGGCTGTGCAAGACGCGTTCCCGCAACGGCGGCGGGCTCCGCCTCACAAAAACCCCGCTCACGAGACATTTTGCCCTGCCGAGGGACGTTCTGGCCAGACCGGACGAGCCAACGCCTCACATTCGAGGGGATTGATGACTTGGTCCGTCGATTGCACACGGCAAAAGCAAGTTCTCGGAATTTTTCAAAGAGGGATTTATGAAAAAGCACGTCCTGATGTTTCTAGCGTTCGGTTTGAGTGGTCTGGGCTTCGCTACGGGGCTGCAGCCCGTGGAGGTCGCCGTTACCAAGGCGTACATTCCCGTCGGGTTCGACAGCAACGACTTGCCCCAGTTCCTAGTGACGGGGACCTTTCCCGATCTCTGCTACCAAGTGGCCGCCCCGGACGTTCGGGTCGACGAGAAGAATCAGCGCATCACACTCGTCCAGAAAGCCTATCGCACCACCGGCGATCATTGTTGGGCGGTTAAGGTTCCCTTCGAGCAAATCGTCCAGCTTCCCCCGCTCGCGGACGGAAACTACGAAGTGTGGGACGGCAAGACGAACAGCAAGCTGGGTACCTTTCCGATTTCCCGCGCCTCGCAGTCCGGAACCGGCACCGACGATTACCCGTATGCCCCCGTCTCCGCGGTGCAACTCAAGCCCAAAATGCCCTTCGGGTTCGCGGTAGTGCTGTACGGGGTGCTGACCAACGACTGCCTCTCCGTCGGAAACATCCAGGTCGACCTTCAGCCGGACGTCCTCGTAGTAAAGCCGATACTCCAAATGGTGACCTCCCCCACGGGGCAATGCCAGACCGGGCATTTTCCCTTTCGCGTGGAAAAGAGTGTGGGCATACTGGGCACTCATCCGTACCTAATCCATGTTCGCTCTTTGAACGGACAGGCGTTGAATCAGCTTATGGATCCGCACAAGAAGTTTCCCATGGATCCGGTGCATCCGATTCAATAGAGACCGGACGAGGCCTATGAAAATTGTTTGTTTCGACATCCATCGTTTCGAGAAGGAATGCTTCGAAAGGGTGAACTCCGGCTTCGGCCACGATCTGAGTTACCTGGAGCCCCGGCTGACGCCCGAGACCGCCCCTCTCGCCCAGGGGTTTCCCGTCGTCTGCGCCTTCGCCAATGACAAGCTGGGCGCCGAAACGCTGTCGGCGTTGAAACAATGCGGAGTGAAACTCGTCGCCCTTAGGTCGGCCGGCTACAACCACGTGGACCTCGCGGCGGCCTCCCGTTTGGGACTCAAAGTGGTTCGCGTCCCCAGGTACTCCCCCTATTCCGTCGCGGAGCATGCCGTAGGCCTGATGCTGGCTCTAAACCGCAAGATCCACCGCGCCTACGCCCGCGTCCGCGAGTTCAACTTTTCGTTGGACGGCCTGGTCGGCTTCGACATGCACGGCAAAACGGCGGGCGTGCTGGGAACCGGGCAGATCGGGACCGTACTCGTCCGTATTTTACGAGGCTTCGGGTGCGAAGTTCTCGCGCATGACAGGTACCCCAACGCCGAGGTGGCGGCGCTGGGCGCCCGATACGTGGGCCTGGACGAGCTTTACGAGAAATCCGACCTCATCTCCTTGCACGTTCCCTTGGTCCCCGAGACACGCCACCTTATCGACGATAGAGCCCTCTCCAAAATGCGGCCCGGGGTTATTCTCATCAATACGGGCCGCGGCGCTCTCATCGATGCCGCCGCTCTGCTGAAGCATCTGAAATCCGGCCATATCGGAGGGGCGGGGCTCGACGTGTACGAGGAGGAGGAAAATGTGTTCTTTAAAGACCTCTCCGGGCAGGTGCTTCAAGACGACGTGCTGGCTCGTCTGCTGACCTTCCCGAACGTCCTCATCACTTCCCATCAGGGCTTTCTCACGCGGGAGGCTTTGGAGAACATCGCCCGCACGACTCTACAGAACGTCTCCGACTTCGAGCGAGGGGCTCCTCTAATCAACCAGGTGACGGCTTCCTAGGGCTTTTGACAGGCGCCCTAGCCTCAGGGCTTCTCGGCGGAGGGTTCCAGAGCCTCGTCCGGTTCGTGCATCGGCTCTTCCTCGTCCGTGGCCCAGCCGTACTCCCTCTCCTTGCGGTAAAGAGTCCGCCGATTGATGCCGAGGATTTGGGATGCCTTGTCCTTGCGGCCCGCCGTCTTTTGCAGGACCAGCCGAATGTAGCGCTCCTCGAGCTGGGCTACCGTCGGAAAATCACCAGTCACGGTTCTCATGGCGTCGTCCGGGCCCGCCGACTCCGGATCGGGAATGTCCGAGACCTCGATGGAGGTCCCCGGACAAAGGACGACCGCGCGTTCCACCACGTTCTCGAGCTCGCGGACGTTTCCTTCCCACCGAAGGCTCACGAGTTTCGCGAGCGCCTGCTTGCTGAAAGCGGTCACCCGCCTTCCGTCGGCGGTGGGATTGGCGGCGGCGTACTTTTGGAGAAAGTGCTCGGCCAGAAGCGGAATATCCTCGGTCCGGTCCCGCAGCGGCGGAATCAGAATCGGAATGACGCTCAGGCGATAGAAAAGATCTTCACGGAAGCGGCCTTCCCGAATGGCCGCCTTCAAATCCTTGTGGGTCGCCGCCACGACCCTTACGTCCACGTCGTAAAAATTGTTGTCGCCCACGGGGCGAATCTTGCGCTCCTGTAAAACCCTCAGCAACTTCGCCTGCAAGGGCGGGCTCATGTCTCCGATTTCGTCGAGAAACAACGTGCCGCCGTTTGCCTCCTCGACGAGGCCCTTCTTGCGGGCCGTGGCGCCGGTGAACGAACCCTTCGCGTGGCCAAAGAGCTCGGATTCGAGAAGGGTTTCGGGAATGGCGGTGCAGTTGATGGCTACGAACGGCTTACCCGCACGAGGGCCCGAATTGTGAATCGCTCTCGCGACCATTTCCTTGCCGGTTCCGCTCTCACCGTTGATGAGAATGTTGGCCGTCGAGTGCGAAACCCGCGAAATCAGATCGAACACGGTCTTCATGGCCGCGCTCTTACCGAGAAGGTTGTCCAGCGCCCAGGACTTCTTCACTTCCTGGCGAAGAATTTGATTGTCCCGCGTAAGGTGGCGGCGCTCCAGGGCATGCTCGACCGTAACGGCCATTTCGGCGAGTTTGAACGGCTTCAAGACGTAGTGATACGCCCCATTTCTCATTGCTTCGATGGCGGTATCGATGCTGCCGAACGCGGTGACCAGCACGACGGGGATTTCCGGGCGCTCCGCCTTCACCGTCTTCAGAAATTGCATGCCGTCCATCTGGGCCATGTGCAAATCGGAGACGATTACATCCACGTCTTTCCCTTTGCCCGCCTCCAGGGAACCCTCGGGCCGGAGCGCTTTCAACGCTTCCACGGCGGAGGGAAACAAGGAAACCTGATAACCGTCGGCGGTAAGAAAGTCTCCGATGAGACCCCGCATCTCGCGATCGTCATCCACTACTACGACATGCCCTTTGACCGGCTTCATTGAATAATTCTCCGTTACTTCGCGCCGGGACAATTTAGCCTACCCCGAGGCAAAATGTCCCACCGTTTTCCTACCCTAGGCTCGAATGGCCTATTTTCTGGCGATTACAGGCATATAGAGCACGTCCTATGCCAGTGAACTACTTCGATTCGCGGCTTTCCAGCCCCTCTACGCTCCGTTCCAGCCCGCGCACCTCATCCTCCATTTCCTGGATTTCGGGCTCGAGAAGCACTGCCGCGAAAAGAGCGGTGAAGGAACCGAAAATGGCGGTGCCGCAGATCATGAAAATCATCCCGCAAATTTTCCCCGCCGAGGTAACCGGATGGACGTCGCCGTATCCCACGGTAGTAACCGTAGCGACCGCCCACCAGAGCGCATCGAGAACCCCGTTCATCCTCGGGTTGACACCGTTTTCCAGAAAATAGAGAGCCAGAGCGCCTAGCAGAATGGAGCCGTTTCCCACGATGGTGAGAAACCAAAAAAGCGGATGACGAAACAGCGCCCGGCCCCGGGATCGGACGAAACGAATTCCGATCGGGGTGAAGGGGCCGTTGTGTCTCTTTCGTCCGCCCCGAATCAGCACTGGGAAAGCTCCATGCGAAATTTGGCGCCGTCCGTCAGGTAGGAACGAGTCGCTCCCTCCGTTTCGATATTCACTTTTTCGAGATCGAGATCCGGCGGAAGCTCATAAGTGATGACACCCGGACAACCGGACAATGAAAGCAGCTTCGTGCGCAGATCCTGAAGCGATCGAAAAGTTCCCGAGAACGGATCCTGAACCCAGGTCTTGCCGTAAACCGAAGCCACTCCGCCGCCGCATTGGACGACCGACCCGACGAAATACCTGGGCCGATCCGTATCGAACATCCGCCGGTGATGAACCAGAACTTTGCTTCCGACTTCCATTAGCGCCACGCTTCCTTCTAGTGATGAGGGGGAATTGTGCAAACCGTGCGCCAGCGGATCGCGTGCCCGGAACGTCCCATCCGCCGAACCATGCCGGGACAATTTGGCTCATCTTATCGACTGCCGCGCGGCCGACGCCGAGACTCCCCGAGTGAAATGCCGTTGGCACGACTCCTGCTCTAGCAACGGGCATGAGAAAAGCGGCGACACTCTTTTGCCTCGCGGTTCTTTCGTCCGCGGCGCGAGCGGACATGGCTCAAAGCCTGGCGCAATCCATGACGACCCAGCAGATGATTTCGGCGGGACGAGATTCCTTCCTGAACCGCTGCGCCGGATGCCACGGCCCGGAGGCCGACGGCAAAGGCCCGGCGGCGCCGATGCTCAATCCCAAGCCCCGAAATCTTCTTTCGGGCTCCTTCAAGTTCCGGTCGACTCCGCCCGGTGTTCTACCGACGATAGAAGATCTCTTGCGCACTATCGACAGGGGCATTCCCGGCAGCGCGATGCCCCCTTTCCGGGACGTCGGCGAGGAGGAAAAGCTGTCCCTTGTCTTATACATCCGATCGCTGAGACCCGAGTTCGAGCAGACGAAGGCGGACCAGGTTTCAGTGACCGTTCCGCCGCCTCCGAAGGAAATTTTCTCGGCGAAAGCCGAATTGATCCGGGCGGCCGGCCGCGGACGCAAATCCTATGAGACCAGTTGCCTCACGTGCCACGGCGCCGAAGGCCGCGGGGACGGCCCGAGCGTCGAGGGAATGACGGATGCCGAAGACATGCCCATCCGTCCCGCCGATTTGACGAAGCAGGCGCTCAAAAGCGGTCCGACCGCGTCGGACGTTTACCGCGCGATCACGCTCGGTATCGAAGGCGCGCCGATGCCTTCGTACGGCCCGAACTTCACCGAAAAGCAGCGTTGGGATCTGGTCGCCTACGTCTTCTATCTCAGAGGCAAAGGCGCCGGCATCTACGGCGCGGAGGACAAGCTTCCATGAGCTCCCAAGAGACCAAACCCAATCCGCTTCCCGGCGCGGAGCTCGTCGACTACGAGCTGGTGAAAGCCCACTTTCTCGTCGCCATCGTCTACATCTTTCTGGTGATTCTGACGGGCCTCAGCTTTTCCCTGCAGTTTCTCCAAAAGTATCCATTCCCGGGAGTGGAGTTTCTTTCTCCCGGCCGCCTCAGAATGGTGCATACCACCGCCGTGGCTTACGCCTGGCTCGCCAACGGCTTGTTCGCGACGCTCTACTACATCGTTCCGAAGTTGACGGGCCACCGAATCCTTTCGGCGGCGCTCGGCCGATTCACCTTCTGGGCCTACCAGGCGCTGGTAGTCGGCAGCGTACTGCTCATTCTCGGCGGGCATGCGCAAGGCCTCGAGTGGGCGGAGACGCCGGCGGTCCTGGACCCGTTCATCGCCCTCGTCGTCGTCCTGATGTGCATCAACTGGATCGTGCCCATCCTGAAGATCCGGGCGCAGAAAATGTACGTGAGCCTTTGGTACATCACCGCCGCGCTGATCTGGACGCCGCTGGTTTATGTCATGGGGAATTTTCTTCCCCAGTACGTTTTTCCCGGAACGAGCGGCGCGACCATTTCGTCCATGTACATCCACGATCTGGTTGGCCTGTTCGTCACTCCGCTGGGCATCGCGATGACGTACTACCTGCTGCCGGTCGTGATGAAACGCCCGCTCTACAGCCACGCGCTTTCCATCATCGGATTTTGGGGGCTCGCCTTCTTTTATCCGATGAACAGCGCTCATCACTACTTGTTCTCGCCCATCCCCATGTGGACGCAGTACTTCTCGATTGTCGCGAGCATCGGAGTGCACGTGGTGGTTTACACGGTGGTCTTCAACATCTTCGCCACCATCGCTTCCGACTGGAGCCAGTTGTCGACGAACCTTCCGTTGCGCTGGATCCTCTTCGGAACCGTCGCCTATTTGATCACGTGCATTCAGTGCGCCATTCAAGTGACGCTCTCGGCGCAATCGATCATTCACTTCACGGACTGGGTGGTGGGTCATTCCCATTTCGTCCTCTTCGGAACGTTCAGTTTCTGGATCACGGGCTGGATGTACTATCTGCTCCCGCGCCTTTGGGGCACGGCCTGGTACTCCGAGTCGCTGGCCCGGTGGCACTTTTGGCTTCTCGCCCTCGGCATCTCCATCATGCAGGTCGATCTTCTCGCCGCCGGAGTCGTGCAAGGAATGATGTGGCGCTCGCTCGCTCCCTTCATCGACAGCGTCGCCGCGTCCATGCCCTTCTGGTGGGTGCGGACCTTCACCGGAATTCTGATCTTGTGCGGAGAAATGTGCTTTTTGGTGAATCTCTACCTCACTTGGCGGGAGAGTCGGGCCCCGAGGGCCGAAGCGCTTGCCCAACCAGCGGTGCGAGGCTGACATGGAACGAATCGAAAAATTCAGCACGGTCTTTCTGATCGCCGGAGTCCTTCTCTTTCTAACGGCGGTCCTGGGGCTCGCGGCGGTTCCCGTGTGGATGGTTCAGAAAACGTCCGAGGAAGCGGGCCTGCCGAAACGGGTTCCCGACGAGTTCGCCGCCGACTATCCGGACGTTGCCAGCTTCCGGGCGGCGGTTTTCCGGGGGCGGGATCTATACATCCGCGAAGCCTGCTGGCATTGCCACAGCCAATACGTCCGGCCGACGGCGAACGAAAATCTGCGGTACGGACCCGTCTCTCTGCCGTCCGAGTTCAACAACCGGCTCAACTTGCCGCAACTTCTCGGCACGCGACGGGTTGGCCCGGACCTCAGCCGGGAATCCGGCCTGAAGAGCAACGACTGGCATTACGCTCATCTCTATAAGCCGACGAACGTCGTCCCCCAATCCGTAATGCCGCAATACCCCTGGTACTTCGAAATCAAGGAAGGGGTTCCCGTTCCGACCTCGGACGGCAAAGCTCTCGTCGCCTACCTTCAATGGCTCGGCTCGGAAATGAAGATCCGAAAGGAGACGCGCTATGACTACGGACAAGACGTCATGCCGCCCCGACAATAGCGCACGCCGCTTCTGGTGGGGAGCCTTCGTGGTCGCGACGGTGATCGTCGCCCTCGTGGCGATCAGTTTCGGAATGGAAACGGGCGGAATCCCCTGTCTGCTTTACGCGGTGGCCGCCACCACGTTTCTAGTGGGTCAGGTAATCGGATTCGTCGCCACCCAGGTCGAGTACTCCGATAGCATCGAACGGGCGAAGTTCGAAATGCTCGAACGGGAGGAGAGAGATTGGGCTCATTGGGAAAAAAGATAGGGACGAGGCCTCCGTTCCTATGCCTGGTCTGCGGAGTCGATTCAGGACCCGTCCGCACGTTCCTGTTTCTGTTCATCGGAACGCTCGTCGGCGCCACGGTTCTCTGCCTGGCGTGGGCCTACTTCACCGATCGGCTCCGAGACAAACCCGAAACCGCGAGCTTGGCGCTCGATGCCGAAGCCAGAGAAAGGGAAGTGCCCCATGAATGAGCCGACGGAAAAAGATTTTCTCAAGTACACGGGCAACAAAGTACCGAGAGTCATCCGCCTCGCGTGGACCGTGCTCATCGTATTCGTCGCGATGTACGTAATCGCCTACGCGCTGCCGGATCTGAAGGAGTGGATCGGGAGGATGAGGTGAACGTGATTGATCTTCCCGAACCCAAACCGCGCGCGGTCTCTCCGACGGACAAGGTATCGCGGCAGTGGAATTTGACGGTTGCCTTTCTTGGCCTTACGGCCGGTTACGCGGCTCTACACAAGCTCATCGTGCCGGCGGCGCTGGCGTTTACTGCCCTTAGAAACAGCCCGTACGCTTCCTTGAGCCTTTGGTTTCTCCACCCGGTCGCATTGGCGGTGCTCGCCTCCCGGCAGCGGCGGCTATCGCCCGCTTCTTGTCTGCTCGCGGGAGCCGGGATCGCTCACGGCGCCTTGGAATTGTGGGCGGTGGCGCAAGGCCAGGTTGCGGGCTGGCAGGCCTTCAGCCGGCTGCTTGCGGCCGTGCCGTTTTCGCTGGTTTGCGTCGCCTTGTTGACGGGGCCGTTTGCGGGCAAATCCCCACGCGCCGCCTGGATCGGGGTTGCCCTCATTGGGGCGCTGGCTTTCTCGCAAACGCTGGGAGGCGCTCCGTGAGTTTTGATCTTTGGGTACACGTCCTCGAGGTAAGCGTGGTCGTCTGGACCGGTTTGGTCATCTGGCACGTTCGCGCCGGGCGCGCGAAAGGAAAAGGAAATGGACATCCGTCCGGAAAATAGCGCCACGAACCGGCCGATCACGATCGTGATGGGGCCCGAGGCGCGCATGGCTCGGGTGGTTCCCTTGGAGAACAACGGCGCCCTTCCCTTTCTTGTGGCCTTGGAGCCCTCCTCGGGAGAACGCACCGGGCAATTCACCGTCAGCCTGCCCGGGCACTACCGTATAGAAGCGGCGGGCGAGACCCGCGAAATATACGTTCCGAAGCAGGAGAATTTGTCGTTTGCCGCCGAGTTCGGACTCTTTTTCGTAGTCGTGATTCTTTCCGTGGCGAGGATGCTTATATGGCTGAGAAGAACGAAAAAACAAACCGCGTCCGCGGCTGGACGTTCCTGACGCTGTGGCTGGTTCTGATCACCGCGGGAATCGTCGGAAAACGTGTCTTCGGACAACCCGATCTAGTACCATTCTTCCATCTCCCGGCGGCCGTGTTTCTCGTACTCGGGTGGCACGCTTTGTCCGGTAAAGTCCGGGACAAGTACAAAGAAGCTTTGCGGGTTTATCCAAAGCCTTAACCAAGGAGCCGTTATGAAACTCTCTTCTCTGGCCGCGATTCTGATCCTGACGCTCTCCACCGCATCCCACGGTCAACTTCGGAAGTGGAATCAAAAGATGCAGGAGCTCGGGAAAACCTTCTCCGAGATTCTGCCCTTGGTCACCTCGAACGCTCCTCTGAAACCCGCGGAGCTGAAAAAGCTCGAGGCCGCAACCGCGAAGCTGACGACTCTCGCCCATACCATCAACATGAGCCCCGACACGGGAGCCAACCCCCTTCCTCCGGAAGCCGACCCCACGCTTCAGTACCTTTCGGGACTCTTCGATCGGCAGGTGAAGTACGCGGACCGAAGCCTCAAGGCCGGTCAAGTTCGGTACGCCCGCCAGGTACTCAGCAAAACCGCCGGCTATTGCATCGCCTGCCATACCCGTCACGACAAGGGGCCTGAGTTTCCTACCTTCGAAATCGATCCCAAGATCAAGGCGCTCAGCCCGATGGAACGAGCCGAGCTTTTCGCCGCCACGCGCCAGTTCGACAAGGCGCTCGACGAATTCGAGACGCTCGCCAGTGACGCGAAATTCGCCAAGCAGCGCCCCTTCGAATGGGAACGCGCCGTTCGGCAGGCGGTCAACCTCGCCGTCCGTGTGAAACGGGATCCGGCGCGCACCGCCAAAGTGATCGACAAGGTGCTGGCCCTGGGGGCCGGCCCCGAGTTTTTCCGGTCCGAGATGAAGGGATGGAAGGAAAGCGTCGACATGTGGAAAGAGGAGCCGGCGAAAGAAGGGAAGACCGAAAAGGACCTCTACGAGCAGGCCGTCAACTTGAACAACGCCGCCCGGCTGAAGCAGCGCTATCCTTTGGATCACTCCGCCGATGTGCTTTATCTACGGGCCTCGACCGCCGTTCACGAGATGTTGTCTCTGGCCCCTCAAGGAAAGCACGCCGCCGAAGGGCTGCTCCTCGCCGGCAACGCTTATCGTCTGCTCGGCGAGCCCGTCGTCACTCCGCTGCCGGAGATGTACTTTGAAGCGTGCGTCCGTCAGTCGCCGCATACCCAAGTAGCGCGCCAGTGCTACGAGCGCTTCGAGGAGAGCATTTACTTCGGTTACTCCGGAAGCGGCGGCACCTTCATCCCGGACGACATCCAGGAGCTGATGAAGGAGCTGAAGGGAATCGCCGCGGAAAAATCCGGCGAATGACATGGTCGGCAAGGCCCTGCTGCTCTGGCTTGGGCTTTTCGCCTTGGCCTTCCTAAACGGAGCGCTGAGAGAGACCCTGTTGGTGCGGTTGGTAGCCGTCCCTTGGGCTCAACGCCTCTCCGCGCTGACGGCGATCCTGTTCTTCACCGTTTTGGTGAGAAGCAAAGGGCACTTCCTCGCGGCATTGCCCCGGGGGCAAAAGGCTCTAGTCTCGGTTGTCTGGGTGGGGTTGACGGCGCTCGTCGAAACTTTGGTGCTGAACCGGTGGCTCGGGGCCATGAGTTGGAAGGAAATCGGCGGGACCTACGACGTCACCCGCGGCGAGGCGTGGCCCTTCGTTCTGGTCTGGATAGCGGTATTGCCTTGGGTAGCGGCCCGCAAAACGGGCCGCTACGCCCGAACCTTAGATGCCGGCCCCGCCGAGTAGCCGGGCCAGGCTTTGAAGAATCGGCTGGGCAAGCCAGTCTTTTCCCTTTTCGACGATATTGGAAAGCCGGTGGCTGTCGTTCATTTGCGACTCGAGAAGCCGGATTAAATCCGTAGTCGTAAGAACCCCCCGAACGATCCCATTGCGAAGCAGAGGCACGGCCGTAAAGCGGCGGTGGACCAGAAGTTCCACGACCTGCCCGATTTCGGTTTTCTCGTCCACGGTCGGAACGTCCATCCGGGCCACCGAGCGCACTTTCGAATCAGCGTTCCAGACGCCGGCGCAGTCCCGGGCGTCGAGAACGCCGGCCAACTGATTGCGGTCGAAAACAATCAAGTGATGGATGCCATGCCGCTTCATTAGTGACACGGCCGACGCCAGGGTGGCGTCCGCTTCAATCTTGATTAATTCAGGCCGGCTCCAATCCCAGATGAGCTCGTCCTTCACTTGAGATGCTTTCATGAATCCCTCCTTGGTTTGACCAAACCCTGTGCAAGGGACAGACCAGCCTCCCCCCATTCCAAAAAGTTTGAAACGAGAGGCGAACGGGACTATTTCTACACCCACGGGACACAATGCCCCACAGCCAGGAACGCGTCCCTCGAGCCTAGGAGGGAAGGACCTGGCACGGGGAGTGCTTAAGTAACATTCATAACTTTTTATGCGCCACCGAACGGCGGCGAGAGTTCCTACAGGAGAAGAAGCGAATGAAAGCGAAAAAAATACTGCTCGCCGTGGACATGAGAGCCGAAGACCAACAAGCGGTTTTGCGCGTATGGAAGGCATTGAAGCCCTTCGCGGCCCGAAACGCGGTCATCGAGCCCGTGACGGTCCTCAAGCGCGAGGACTTCGCCGTCGGAAACTACCTCAAGAGCCGCATCGGAAAGATTAGGCCCGCGACGGAGAGATTCATGACGGAATCGCTTCAAAAGCTCGGCATCCGTGGCCTCGCCCCGGCGAAGACGGTGGTCGCCGACGGATCCTCCCAGAGGCGGGCGGTGCTCGCGCTCACGCAGTACGCGAAGAAAAACAATTTCGATCTGATCGCGTTGGCCACCCACTCCCGAAAAGGCATGGCCCGGCTGTTCATGGGAAGCTTTACCGAGGCGATGTGCCTCGAATCGTCGGTACCGCTTCTGGTCGTCAACCCCCGGCAAAAGCTCTCGCCCACGAAGGTACGGAGCCTGTTGTTTCCCACCGACTTCAGCGCCAAATCTCGCCAGGGACTTCAAACGATGTACCGGCAGCTGGGGCAGGATCGTCCGAAGATCGTCCTCTACCATCGTTACAATGCTCCCGAACTGTATCAGGCCGGTCCCTACGGCACGATTCCCATCCCCTCTTCCGTGTTGGAAGATAACGCCGAGGCCGTTAAGAAGGAAGGTAACGCGTGGAAAGTGGAAATCGAACGGGCGGGGTTCAAGTGCGAGCTTTTCTTCGACAGAAAATCCGTGAGCGCCGAGGACGGCATTCTGAAGGCGGCGAAATCCCGGAATGTGGACTGGGTCGCCATGGTTTCCACCAAGGGCCGTGCGGGCGCTTTCTTGATGGGAAGTCTTTCCCGGGCCGTGGCGCGTCTCTCCCCGAAGCCGGTTTGGGTACTGCATCCTTCGCAGGGGGCGGCCACCGCGAAAGGCTCCCGGCCTGCCCGGCCCCAGTTCCCGGCCGCGCCCCGGTTGCGGGTCGCCGCTCGGGCCTAAAGCCGAAGGCCCCCCGTGTTTGAAGCCCCTCACGAGTTGGAACTGTCCGCTCTGCTCGAGCGGTTGGGAACCGCCGCGCGAAAGGGCCTCTCCCGGGCTGAGCTCGATTCACTGCGGGCCAGGCACGGCTTCAACGAGCTGACGCGCGAACCCCCCGTTCCCCTTTGGAAGCGCCTGCTCCGGCACTACAACGATCTCGTCATCTGGATTCTACTGGCCGCGGCGATTCTTACCGCCTTCATGGGCGACTGGATCGACACGTCGGTGATTCTCGCCGTAGTGCTACTGAACGGCTTTTTGGGATTCTTTCAGGAAGACCGCGCCGAACGGGAGTTCGCCGCCCTCGAAAAACTTGCGGCGCCCATGGCGAAAGTAATTCGCGATGGCATGCCCCTTAGTGTCGCGGCGCGGGAACTGCTGCCCGGCGACGAAATCGTGCTCGAGGAGGGAGACTTCGTGCCGGCGGACGCGCGGCTCCTCGAAGCTCAGGAGCTGCATGCCCAGGAGTCGGCGCTCACGGGCGAATCTCTTCCCGTCGTGAAACGGGCTCTTTCTTCCCTCAAGGCGGACACGCCTCTCGGCGATCGGCGCAACATGATCTACGCGGGGACCTCCCTCACCTCGGGGCGGGGCCGGGCGGTGGTCGTCCATATCGGAATGGACACCGAGCTGGGCCGAATCGCTCGCCTTCTTCGCAGCGCGACCGTCGAGCCCACGCCCTTGCAGCGAAGAATCAGTCAGCTCGGCAGGTTCCTCGTCCTCCTCTGCCTCGGCCTCATAGCCGTGACTTTCCTGGTCCAAATCCTTCGCGGAGGCGCGATTCTCGAAGCCTTTCTTCTTTCGGTGAGTCTCGCGGTCGCCGCGGTTCCCGAGGGCTTGCCCGCCGTCGTCACCATCGCGCTGGCGGCGGGACTTGCAAGAATGGCGAAAAAGAAAGCCCTCATCCGCCGCCTTCCCAGCGTGGAGACTCTCGGCTCGGTGTCGGTTATCTGCAGCGACAAAACGGGAACTCTCACCCGGAACGAAATGACCGCCCGCTGGATTTTCGCGGGCGGGCGGACTTTTGAAGTGACGGGCTCCGGTTACGAACCCGTGGGCGGTTTTCTGGAAAGAGACGGTCCCGGACAGAAACCCGTTCAAGCCTCGGCGCAGCCCGATCTGTGGAAGGTTCTGCACATCGCCGCCCGTTGCAACCACGCGAGGCTCATCGCCCCCGAACCGGAGAAAGGCCTGAGCTGGCGGATTTTCGGCGACCCCACCGACGGTTCCCTTCTGGTCGCCGCTCTCAAGGGCGGAATGGAGCTCGCGGCCCCCCAAGAAAAGATTCTTCGCGAAATTCCCTTCGAGTCCCACCGCAAGTCGATGACGGTGGTGCTACAACCCGAAGGCCAATCGGTGGAGCTCTACACTAAAGGGGCCACCGAGGCGATCTTGCCCCGATGCACGAAGGAGCTCCATCTCGAAACGGTACGTCCGATGACCGAGGCCCGCCGCCTCGAGCTGGAAGAAGTGAACCGCACCCATTCCTCCCGAGGGTTTCGCGTACTCGCCCTCGCCTACCGGGAGCTTTCGGGGCCGGAAGATTTGGCGGAATCCGAATTGATTTTCGCCGGATTCGCCGCTCTGTTCGATCCTCCTCGCGAGGAAGTGCGGCTCGCCGTCGCAAAATGCCGGGCCGCCGGAATCAGGCCGGTGGTCATCACGGGAGATCATCCGGCGACGGCTTTGGCGATCGCCCGGGATTTGGGAATCGCTACAATGGAAGATCGAGCGATGCTCGGCGACGATTTTTCGCGGCTCTCTCCGGAGGAACAAACGGCGACGCTTCCCCGAATCGCCGTCTTCGCTCGCGTCTCTCCCGAGCACAAACTCAAGATTGTGCGCGCCTGGAAAAGCCTCGGTCACGTGGTGGCGATGACGGGGGACGGCGTGAACGACGCTCCCGCCGTCAAGGAAGCCGACATAGGAATTGCGATGGGAATAAGCGGCACCGATGTCACCAAGGCGGCCTCCGATTTGGTGCTGCTCGACGACAACTTCGCCACCATCGTCGCCGCCGTCGAAGAGGGCCGCAGCATCCTGGCCAATATCCAAAAGGTATTGCATTACCTGCTCGCCGGTAACAGCGGCGAGCTGCTGGTGATGTTCGTCGCCGCGCTGGTGGGCCTGCCCAATCCCCTGCTGGCCACTCAACTGCTTTGGATCAACCTCGTGACCGACGGATTTCCGGCCCTTGCGCTCGGACAGGAACCCGTCGAGCCGGGCATCATGAACCACAAGCCCCGGTCGGTGGAGGAGCCTATTTTGTCGAAGAAGCGATCCCTGCAGATTCTTTGGCACGGCTCGCTCATCGCCGCGTGCGTGCTCGTGGTTTTCCATCTCGTTTACGGGGGGCAGACCGCGAAATTAGCCGAAGCGCGGGCGGCCGCGTTTTGCACCCTGGCGTTCGCCCACGTATTGTTTTCTCTCAACTGCCGAAGCGACAAACGCCTCATCTTCCAGCTCGGGGCTCTTTCGAATGTCCGCCTTTTTGCCGGAGTTGTGTTCTCCCTCGTGGCTCAAGTGGCCGTCATGACCGAGCCCCATCTGCGCCAGTGGTTTGGAATCACCGACGCCCTGACTCCTTCCAGTTGGAATTGGGTTTTGCTGTTTGCGGCCGTGCCGTTCGTCGGGATTGAGCTTTCGAAGCTTTTTCTCCGAGGCCATAAGGCGGGCAAGTGAAGAACCGTTCGCTCCCCGATCGCCTTCGCTTCGCACTAGCGGGCATTCGCGCCGCGTTCCGGAACGAGCGAAGCTTTCGAGCGCAAAGCGGCTTTGGGCTCGCCGCCTTTATACTCCTGCTCGCACTTCGGCCGAAGCCGGTCTGGTGGGCTCTTGTGTCTCTCACCGTCGGCGCGGTACTCGCGGCGGAGCTCATCAACACCGCCCTCGAATCCCTCCTCGACAAGTTGCATCCCGAGACGAACCCCCTCATCGCCCGCGCGAAAGACTGCGCGGCGGGAGCCGTGCTGATACTGGCTCTCGCGTCCCTTGCGGTAGCGGCATCCCTCGTATGGGACCGCTTCAACTAGAGGCCGGCTCCCCTAGTTAAGAAGCCGGAACCATGTCGAAAACCTGACGCGAAAGTGCCCAGAAACGTCCCGTTAATGCCAAGAACGTGGTTTGCGTACGGGCGGGCGGTGGAGTGCCCCTTGCAATACCCATCGCGGAGAAGGGCTGTCTTGGAACCTCGAAAGAAAATCGAAGCTGAATACGGACGGTATTCATGGGTGCGGCTCGCGCTGGTGCTTTTGCTATCGGCGCTTTCGCTTTTCGCCCAAGCCGAGACTGGAGCCGCGCCCCCGGTCGGATTTTTCCCTGGCTCCTTCGACCCCCTGACGAAGGGGCACTACGAGATCGTCGAGACCGCCATTCGGCTGAAGCAACTTACGAAAGTCTACGTGTACATCGGTCCGTACGGCGAGAAGGACTACAATCTTTCCACCGGCGAAAGAGTCGCCCTCGCCCAACGAGTCTTCGATGGCCATCCGGAGACCGCGGGTAAGGTGGAGGTCATCTCGGACTTCAATCCGCCGAAGAGGCTCTTCGAAATTACCGGCGCCGATCCCAACCGCACCGTTTATCTCCTGATGGGAGGAGATCGAGTCGATCCCGCCCGCACCAGAGGCCTTCCGGCCAACGTGACACACCTCATCTTCCCTAGGGAAGGCTCGACGATTCCGGACATGTCGGCGCAAAAGAATGTGGAATTCGTCGTAGGCTTCAAGCCGGCCACCGTCACCTCCTCGACCAAGGTCAGAGAGGCTGTGGCGGCAGGACAAAGCATTAGCCAGTGGGTGGACGCCATCGCCGAAGCGGAGATTCATGCCCTGCGCTACTATCAGGGACCCCAGGGAGAGCAATTGAAGGACGCCGAGGGGGCCTTCAAGAAAGAGGCGCGGGATTTTTTCAGGCGCTTCGGGCGAATGAAGGGGTGGGATCTCTCGGCGCTGGAGCTTCCTCCCTTCAAAGCAACCCAGACTCCGGCGGCTCGCCGGGAAAAGCTCGTCCGCTGGATAATCGAAAAACGCCAAATCGCCGGAGACGAACGGACGGAGTTATTCGAGCAAGCTTCCCCCATATACGAACTCGCTCACCGGGCGGCCTGCGACTGGGCGGGCGTGGCCGGGAAGAAGGCTCACCGCTTCGCGAGGTAGCGCTTCATCAAGTCCCAGTAAGACTTGCGCCAGCCTTTTTCGAGCGCCGCAATCAGCGGCTTCGGAACTCCCCTGTGAATCAGCACGAGCTCAGTGCCGCCGTTCTTGGTGGGGGTAAGGTTGAAAGTCGCCATCGAAAAGATGCCCGCCGGAAACTCCCTCGAGCGCCACGCCTGAACGATTCTCTTTCCGGGAACGAGGTCGACGTTGATGCCCTTGATGTAGCCCGAGTAAGCGGAAAACGTTCCGCCGACTTTCCGGCTGATCTTCGCCGTGTGTCTCGTGACGGTGCTGTGCAACTTGGAATCGGCGAGCAGCTGATAGACGACCTTAGGGGGCGCGGCGAACTTCACTTTCTGTTTGATGGTCTTGCACATAGTTGCCTCACTGCGGAACTCTACAGGCCTGCACTATTGAAAACAGAAGGATGGACGTCAAGGGTCCTTGCCGCAGCGCGCGCCGCCACTCACTTCAGGCGGGATAAGTGCCGATAAGTAAGGGATGATCCTTCTGGTTCGCCCTCCTCCGGTCGAGTACGCACGTCTCGCGACGACCTCCATTGCCCTGCCGCTCGGCCTAGCCTACATCGCGGGCGCGCTGGAGTCCGCCGGCGGCGAAGTGCGGGTCGTGGACGCGGTGGCCGATGCGCCGTCTCAGTTCACCCGTTACTCGAAGGGATTTCTCGTCGGCCTGACTCTCGAGGAGATCGCCGACCGGGTTCCGGAGAAGGTCGATTTCGTCGGCATCAGCGCCATCTTCACCCACGAGTGGCCGATTGTCGTGCGGCTCATCCAGCTCATCAAGGAACGCAGGCCGAACGCTTTCGTGGTGGTGGGCGGAGAGCATGTCACCGCCATGCCGGAGTTCAGCTTGATGACTTCGCAAGCCGACGCTCTGGTTCTCGGCGAGGGCGAGGAAACCGTCATCGAGCTGTGGCAGGCCATGAGGAAGCGCAAGCCGCTTGCCGGAGTTCCGGGCGTTGCCTTTCGCGAGGGCGATCGCATTCAGGTAAACGCGCGGCGCGTGCGCAAGAAGGACGTGGATTCCATCCCCCTTCCCGCGTGGCATCTATTCGACATCGCCAAGTACCACGCTCACCGTCTATCGGGCGGGCTCTACACGGGCGCGGTCACCGTTCCCATTTTATCGACGAGAGGCTGCCCCTACCAGTGCACGTACTGCTCCTCCCCCAACATGTGGACGACCAGTTGGATTCCGAGAACGCCCGCCAAAGTGGTGGACGAGATCGAGCACTACGTGAAGACGTACGGGGCCGGAAATTTTCCTTTCGAGGATCTCACCGCCATTATCCGCAAGGATTGGGTGGTCGCCTTCTGCAAAGAGATTTTGAACCGCGGCCTAAAGATCACCTGGCAGTTTCCCACCGGCACCCGCTGCGAAGTGGTCGACACCGAAGTCGCGCGGCTCCTCAAGCAGTCCGGCATGGTGAGCATGAACTACGCGCCGGAGTCCGGATCGGATGAGACGCGAAAGTTAATCAAGAAGCAGATGCCCCGGGAGAAACTCTTCAAGAGCATCGAGGCCGCCACCCGGGAGGGGCTCAATGTTTCCCTCTTTCTCGTGCTTGGCTTTCCTCACGACACGAAGAAATCGCTGTCCGAGAACCTCGGCTTCCTGGATAGCGCCGCCAAAAGCGGCGTCACGGATCTCTCACTCGGGTTTTACATGGCCCTTCCCGGCACGGAGCTTTTCAACAGCCTCTACGACGCGGGAAAAATCCGGATCGATCAGCATTACTTCCGCCATATCCTGCACGGCCTCGCCTTCGTTCCCACTCAAAGCTACAGCGACTCCCTCTCCCGTCTGGATCTGACGCTCTGGAAAATCCGCCTCTACAGACGTTTCTACGGAAATGTCCGGGGTTCGGGCGGACTCTTTAGCCATGTTTGGAGAGGCCTGAGCGGCCTGTTTCAAGGCGATGGCCACGACACCAAACTGCAGACCGCGTTTCGCAACGGCGCCGCGAATCTTTGGACCACCGTGAAAGTGTGGCTGAGCGGCCGGCGCTGGATTTCCGGCGGCGAGGAGCGCGCTTTGCTGCGGGATTGGGACGTCATCTTCCGCTCCGTCCGCGAGCAAAGGGCCCAGCAGGGCGTCACGCCGCTCGTCTCTTCGAACGCGAGCGAGATTCAATCCAAGAGCGTCGTCCCGCTGCTTCGAAAAGAGCACGAACAACCGCGCACTCTCGTCGACACGAAGAAAAGAGCCGCCTGAACCCTCATGCCCGCCAACCCTAACAACCCGCTTGAGGGAGTAACGCTCGAACGCATGCTCACGGAGCTCGTGGAACATCACGGCTGGGTGGAGCTCGCGCGAAGGATTCGGCTAAACTGCTTCGCGAACAACCCGAGCGTCAAATCCAGTCTGAAATTTCTGAGACGTACGCCCTGGGCGCGAGAGAAGGTGGAGGGGCTCTACCGAAGCTTCCGGGCCGGGGATACCGGCTCCGACTCCGGCAAGCGGAGCAAGTAACTCACGCTATTCGGCCGGGGATGAGTACCGAACCCCCTTCGTATGCCAAAGAATCCGGCATCATGAGCCGGACACCGGCGGTCTCGTGGCCCAGGGTGAAAGGGAGCTTCCACTCCGACTTTCCAGCGGGAGCTTCCATGATGTGCATGTCGGAGTGACAGGCGCCGGAACCGCCTACCTTGATAAGGACCTCACCGGGCCCGGGCTCGGGAATGGGAATTTCTCGAAGTACGGGAGCCTGTTTCCAGGCCTCGAAACGAAGCGCTTTCATTGCCTCTCCAGTCACCAACGTCCAAATTCGCGAGGTCGGCAAATTGTCCAAAAAACTATATGTGGCCTTTTAAGGGGTTAGCGTCGCGCCGTCAAATCGGATGGAGAGTTTTTTCCACCGGGTGATTTCGGGTAAGACACCTCCCGAATGCCCCCCAACCCTAGCGTCAAATCGAGAAAGCGGAGTAAAGGAGGCCGCTATTCGGGCCTGCGGTTATCGGCGCAGGGAAGAGACGTGTAGGGATAATCGGCGTGCATCATCGCGACGGGAATGTAATGAAGCGGCCCTCTCTGAAAGAGAGTCACCTCTCTGCGTTCCTGCAACTGCCCGTCGATCTTCATCCCCTCTAAGGCAACGGTCAGCTTGTGCGGCCAGTCGCCCTCGGGCATGTCGAAAGCGAGCGTGTCGTAACTTCCCATCGGACGCTCGGCGGCCCTCGCCTGATCTTCGAAGCCATCGGGAAGAACGGGCACGCGCGGAACGAGCCATTTGGGTTCCTCATCGGCGCGAACCGTAATCTGACCTCGTTTCACGACCCCGCCCAGCCCGTCCATCTCGACGTCGAGGATGAGTACCCGGTAATCCCTACCGCCAAAGAACGCGCCCGGAATGAAGGGAACCATCATCGGTCCCACCAACCCGGCGCTCGCCTGGTACTTCACGTGCATCCGAATTCGCCCCGTCTTGTAAATCAACTCGGCGATGTCGCCGTAGGATCCCGATTCCGCGCAAGCGGGTTTCACCCCTTGGGGCATCGGCTGATCCCTATCGAAATAGAAACTTCGGTGCCGATGCAAAACGGCACATGAACAATGAAGTAGGGGTAGCAGTAGCAAGAGTCGCCGCATGCGGGGATTCTAATCGGAAGGCAGCGCGACCGCTACTCTGAGCTCGCGCAAATTCCGTCACCTTTTCAACGTCTTAATCCATTCATTTTTCCTCCCCTTTTTTGCGCTACATTAGAAGGCCACCCACCTTAACCAAGTGCCAAGGAGCCTGCTTTGAAGACGGCGACTGTCTGGCTGTTTCCTTTCATTGTCGCGCCCCTAATGAGCGGCTGTATCCTTTCCCCGTCATCGGAAGATTCGAAGGATGGTCCCCGGCCGTTGGTCGTCGGAGGTGGGTCGACCCAAGCGACTCAAACGACCCAAGCAACCCAACCCGTGATCGCCAACGAGGCTACCCGGCCGCTGGCCTTCGGAGCCGCCTCTGCTCCGCGGACACAACGCATAGTCTTCAAGGAGCTCACCACGGCCTTTCCCAACCGCGGGATGGGTTGGCTTCCCTACATCAACGACATTTTTCACCCGGACTGGGTGGACGACACTCCGCTAGCCAGCGCCTACTTCACCAACATGATCACCTGGGCGGATCTCCAGCCGGGCTTTAACCAGTTCAACTGGGCGCCCCTGGGGAACCTGGTTCGGTTCGCCAAATCGAAGGGCAGGAAGCTGCGTTTCGCTCTGAACAGCGTCGATCCGACTTCGTCGACCATGAACCGGATGCAAGTTCCCTACTGGTACATCCAATTGCCGGGATCCGGGCGTTGGATATCCACCTGGTACGGACAAAAGATCAGCAACACTCACAACCCTTACAACGGGAACGCCGGCTGGATCTTCGAACCGGACTATGCGAGCTCCGCTTACACCACGAGTTACTTCCGTTTCCTAAGGGCGCTATCGGATAAATGGAAATCCGAACCCGACTGGGTGGACACCATCGAGGCCATTGAGATCTCGAACTATGGATTATGGGGAGAGTGGCACTCGGAGTTTCCCTGGACGTCGCCCGCGGTCAAAGAGACCGTCCTAAAGGGTTTTGTCGACTGGTACTTCGCGCTCTTGCCGGGAGCGGCGGGAAGCTTCGCTCCGTTTCGCACCGAGATTAGCGCGCTGTTTTATCAGCTGGGCGAAAGCGGCGTTAATCATGCCGTTCAACAGGGAGCCGACATGGTTCGAAAGTGCATCGGCATCTGCAATCAGGGATACATCGGATACTGGGACAAGGTGGCTATCGACAGTTACCGACCCTGGCGCTCCTTTCGGGGCGAGTGGGGAGACTGGGACGGCGGTGGGTTGGAATACTTTTATGCGAATGCAAATTCCACGGTTCCGGTCAACGACACCAAGGGCGCTATCGACGAGGGACTCTACTCCTACAAGGTCGACTACCTCGGATGGTTCGTGGGAGCGTCGCTCAATAAGCCCGGCCCGAATGCGGGGGAAACCCTCGCCGAGTACTTTCAGAAACGAGCTGGCTACCGTCTCTACTTGGAATCCGCGGAGTACCCCGGGGCCGTGCGGCCCGGGCAAACCTTTTCGGTCCAACACGCCTGGTGGCAACGAGGGGTGAGCAAGCTCTACTTCCCGGCCTACTTCACGATGGAGTTAAAGAACGAAACTTTGGGCACGAGCATCCCCCTCGGACGCGATCGATTTCCGGCTACCGACTGGTCCCTCGGCCCCCAAGGCCCCCATCGTTTAACCTCGCGGTTTCGCGTTCCCGACAACCTGCCGCCCGGCAACTACAAGGTGCTCGTGGGCCTCGTCGATTCCGCGGGACGCCCCGCGATCAATTTGGCTTCGGAAGGCAGAGTATCCCCCCGCACCGAGGGCTACTCGCTTTACTCGGCCGGTACGATTACCGTGCGGCCGTGAGCGGAACGAAGAAGACACTCGGTTCGACGGACTAGGGCCGCATGAGACTTTTGCTCGCAATTCTTCTCCTTTCGTCGTGGGCCGCTCCGACGCCGCAGACTCCCTGTCCCTACGCCCAGGTAGCCAGACACCACGATTCCTCGACTCTCCCGGACCCGCTTTCCTGGCCCAAAGACGCGCCCAATCCCACCTTCGGCCCGGAACTCACTTTTGACCGAGGAAACCTAAGCGAACGCGACGCCTTTGCCCGTCTACATGCGGCTTTTTCCGCTCAAGCGAAGGCACTGGGCTTTGAAGTACACAAAATGGGAGAGCTCAAAGACTCGGAGAGAGGAGATTTTCTTTCCGCGAATGCCTTCGTGGTTTCCTTTCCAGGGGAAAAATCCTACACCCCCGTCAGGGTGGTGTTTAAACCGGACGGGAAGAGTAAGCCCGTAATTGAGGTCGCCGCCTCTCCCCGAACGTACCGCGACTATCCCCTAAAGGCTCAAGAGGCTATCGAGTATGTCTTTCAGGAAATGCAGAAATTGGGGCACCGGCCCAGAGCGGACGAAGGCGGCGGAGGCCATGTACACATGGGTATCGAGTCCGCCTTCCAGGGAGATGCCCGCCTCTTTCGAAACTTCGTGGTCGACCTGATGTGGAACCAACCTCAGCTCCACAGCCCCTTTCTCAGAAGCCGCAAAACCAGCGAGGCCAAGACGATTCATGACATGGGCGAAAAGTATCAGACGGAATTCCAGAAAATAATCTCGGAGTTCGATTCCGCACTCGCGCGAGGCGAGTTGGTTTCGGCGTGGGGACTACGCCGGGAAATTCTGGCCCGCATCGTGGCCCCGGCGGTGAAGGAAGGAGTGCTCGCCAAATCGAACAATATGGCGGTCAACCTCAGCACTGAATTGGAGACGGTCGAGTTACGTTCCGTCCGCCCGCAGGAAAGTGAACGGGAACTATTTCTGGTTTACGCGCTTCTGACCCACCGTCTGGACCATTTGAAACGGCAGGTAGATCTCATCCCGCTGGAAACGAGCCCTCAGCCCCCAAGCCCGGAAGAAGCCCGCCGCAAGACGGAGAAGTTTATCGAGGAATCCGGTCTGCAACCTGCGTTGTTTCGCAGTTTCTTTGAGAAAGGATGGGCCCAGGCCCCCTCCGATGCCTAATCGAATCGTGTTCTTTTCATCACAATTGCGGAGTGCGGTCTCCGGAGTTGTTATCATATAGCCTTACGGAGTATCTCCATGGGCTTTCGCTCGCCGGCACTTTTCTGCCTATTCCTCTTCCTTTCGTCGAATGGAAGGGCCGACACGGCCGCCAGTGCTTTTTCCTTCCGCTGGCAAGGGCAGAATGCCCTCACCCGTTGCGGAGACGTCCACATGCCGGAGGGAGCTTGGCCACAGCCAGGGAGCCCTGGGTGTTACACGATCTACCTGAGCCCGGTGAAAGACTTTCCGCTTTGCAAAGTGGACAGTTTCCCCTGGTCCGATGGCGGGATTTACGAGGAACGCAGTGGTTGTGGAGTTCCCACTGAAGCGGGATTCTATATCAACGGCCGGCGAAGTGGATTTCCACTGTACCAAAAGAAGATTTGGGGTCCGCCCTTTCCGTACATTCAGCCAAACAAATCGATTTGCGATGCGACGTTGGATTTTGAGGGGGGCTTTCTCTGCGCCATCAAGCCATCTAGGTTGGATCCCAACGCGCGCGACACGTACTACAGCGCCGGACACCGGACGTTGGCGGATCAGTATTACGGATTTGGATACCACGTGGTCGTTTTTCCAAAGGCTGGAACCGAGGTGAAGGGCGTTTACGTGCATTTCAAGGGAAGTTACGGACGGCCTTATAGCCAAAGCACGGGAAAGTTCCAGGACAAATCGTTCCTAAAGGAAAGCGCTTCCAGCGGCTATTTGATGATCCAACTCGCCTACTCAAATCGGTTCGCGATCAACGAAGACGAATGCGCGGCGAACAAGAATCTGGATAATTGTGCGGGCCGAGTACGAGAAGATAAGATCACCGGCGTAGCGTTGAACGCATCGGAACTGGCCGGCACTTCAATCGAAGATACGCCTCTCGCCGATAGCGCCGAGTACCGGCTCAAGAAACTGACGGCCTATCTAGAAAATAGGGGCTTTCGCTTTCCGATTCAGTTCGTGGAGCAAGACAAAGTGTTGTGGAGCAAGCTCCGCGTCGGGGGGCACTCACAGGGTTCGGGAATGGCCGCCTATCTCGCAAAGAATTCTGGGGTGAGTCATGCCTGTCTCTTGGCGGGTATCCACGATACGTACGATGACGTGAATAATCCCGAAGGCCACCCCAGCGCGGACTGGCTGCTGAAACCCGGGAGCCGAACGCCTTCGGAAAAAGAAAAGGCCGTTTTGTGCAGCGAGGATCCT
>CAZZHG010000031.1:0-47861 GCA_964653655.1 uncultured Pseudobdellovibrionaceae bacterium | reverse complement strand
TGCCGGAACCGAGTATCACCGCGTCGTGAACCGGCGCCAGGCGATCCATCTCGCGCTGACTCTCGCCGCTCCGGAGGATATCGTCGTCATCGCCGGCAAGGGCCACGAGACGTACCAGATCCTCGGCACCGAAAAGTTCCCTTTTGACGATAGGGAAGTGGTTCGGGAATACTACAAGTCCAAATGCTCTCCTGGGTCACCTTAGATCACTTGGTACGTTGGACCGGTGGCGAGGCCACGCCCGGACTCCCGTCGAAAAAAAACGTCCCCTCCCTCAACAGCGATTCCAGAACCATCAAGCCGGGCGAAGTGTTCGCGGCGATTAAGGGCGAAGCCTTTGACGGTCACGATTTTCTTAAAGACGTCGCCGCCCGGGGCGCGCTCGCGCTCATCGTCGAAAAGAAGAGCAAGGTCGATTGCCCGCAAATAGTCGTCGCCGATACTTTGAAGGCGCTCGTCGCCATCGGCGAAGGGATCCGCGACGAGTTCAAGGGCAAAGTCTGCTGTATCACGGGCAGCGCCGGAAAATCCTCGACGAAGGACATGGTTGCAACGTTGCTCGGCGACGATACCGTCTCTTCTCCGGCGAGCTTCAACAACCTTCTCGGAGTTTCGAAGACGCTCTTTCTCGTGAAGGATTCCACCAAACGTCTCGTGCTCGAGATGGGAATGAACGCTTCGGGCGAGCTCTCCGAAATCTGCCGCCACTTCAAGCCGCAGGCGGCGTGCATCACGAACATCGGCGACGCCCACATCGGACGATTGGGCGGCCAGCGCGCCATTCAGCTCGCGAAGAAGGAAGTTTTCGATTACGTCGCCACCCTCGGCGACAAGGCCATCGGCGTCGCCGTGAACATCGACGACAGGCTGGTGCGGGACGCGTTCGAGGAAGCTTTCAAGGTGAAACCGAAGTTTCTCACCTACTCCGACATCGGCACTGCGGCCGACGTGCGCATCGTTTCGAAAGCCATCGACGCCGAGACCGGCTTTCTTTCCCTGAAGCTCGAAGTGCAGGGAAAGATTCTTCAAGAGAAGATTCCGATTTTCGGAAGCCACCAAAGCCAGAACATCGCCGCCGCCGCCGCCATGGCGACTCTGCTCGGAGTGACCCTCGACGAAATTCGCACGCGCCTGCCGAAGGTGCGCCCCGCCTCTCACCGCGGAGAGGTACACCGGCTTCCCCAGGACGTCGTGCTCATCGACGAGTCCTACAATTCGAACCCGACGGCGCTCCAAAGCGCGCTCGATACTTTGTTCGGTCTCTCCGCCGATCGCCGCCGGCTGCTCGTGCTCGGAGAAATGCGCGAGCTGGGGGAGTTTACGGAAAAACTCCATAAAGAGGTGGGCGAGACCATCGTCCGCCTGCAGGGCCGGAGCAAAGCTCAGGTCGCGGTCGTGGGCGTCGGAGCCGCCGTCGGCAGTCTCCTCGCGCCTATTAAGAAGGTGATTTCCGAGAGCGATTGCGTCCAGGTCGCCAGCTGGGAAGAGGCTGTGGAGGCCGTTCAAAAGCGGCTCAAACCCCGCGACATCCTCTTCGTCAAAGGCTCTCGGGGGAACAAACTCGACCGTCTGGTGGCCAAATTCCTCCCGAATTGACTCGGGGCTGCCGGATTATCCGTAGGCGCGAGTTTCTCTAAAAAGCCATTTAAATCAATACGTTAAAAGTTTATGCTTGTTCTCCGGGCAGAACTTTATTAAACCCACGGCCGGGAGAGGACATTGCTATATCACCTGCTTTTCTCGCTGCATGACAAGCTGGCGGGATTCAATGCATTTCGGGTGTTTCGGTATATTACGTTCCGCGCGCTTTGCGCGGGACTTACCGCGCTCGTGCTGAGCCTTGCCCTCGGTCCCATCTTCATTCGCATGTTGAGCCGCAAACAGTACGGCCAGCAGGTTCGCGACGACGGCCCCCAAAGCCATCTCAAAAAAAGCGGAACGCCCACGATGGGCGGCATCCTCATTCTTTTTACGGTCACCTGCTCCACGCTTCTGTGGGCGGACCTAACCAATCCTTATATCTGGCTCGTGACGGGCGTGATGCTCGGTTTTGGTTTCATCGGCTGGCTCGACGATTACAAAAAGATCAAGGAAGCGAACTCGAAGGGACTCTCCGAGCGCGGCAAACTCGTGCTCCAGACTCTGATCACGGGAATCGCCGTGTACGTCGTGTTCTTCAAGCTCGGCCTCGATACCACTTTGGCCATTCCGTTCATGCGCTCGGTCCAGCTCGACATCGGGGTGATCGGCTACGCGATTCTCGCTTGGTTCGTCATCGTCGGCACGTCGAACGCCGTGAACCTCACGGACGGTCTCGACGGGCTCGCCATCGGCCCCATCATCGCCAACTTCATGACGTTCGCGATTCTCGCGTACCTCGCCGGACACGCGGCTCTGTCCCAGTACCTGTTCATTCCTTTCGTGAAGGAAGTGGGCGAACTCGCCATCTTCTGCACGGCTATGGTTTGCGCGGGCATGGGCTTTCTCTGGTTCAACACTTATCCGGCGCAAGTCTTCATGGGCGACGTCGGCGCGCTCGCGATGGGAGCAGCCATCGGTACGGTTGCCCTCGTCACGAAAAACGAGCTTCTACTCGTCATAGTAGGCGGCATCTTCGTGCTGGAAGCGGTTTCCGTGATCACTCAGCGCATCTCGTACAAGATGACGCGAAAAAGAATTTTTCGGATGGCTCCAATTCACCACCACTTCGAATTGTCGGGGTGGGCTGAACCGCAGGTGACAGTCAGATTCTGGATTATATCGGTGGTACTGGCCATGTTGGGCCTCGCCACGTTGAAGTTAAGATAGCGAAGGGGAGACGATGATTAAGATTAAAAAGGGAATGAAGGCGCTGGTCGTCGGCATGGGGAAGAGCGGCGTTTCGGTTACCAAGTTGCTTTGCAAAAAAGGCATCAAGGTTACGGTTACCGACGAGCTCAATAAGAGCGATCTGCGCGAGTCTCTCGAGGCGCTCGAGGGTTACAAGTACAAAGCCGAGCTCGGAAAGCACGTCCTCAAGACGTTCTGCGATCAGGACTTCCTGGTGGTCAGCCCGGGCGTGAATCTCGAGATCAAGCCGCTCCAGCAGGCGCGCAAGATGAAGGTTCCGATTTTGAGCGAGATCGAGGTGGCTTCCCAGTTCATCTCGACGCCCATCATCGCGGTCACCGGCACGAACGGGAAGACCACGGTCGTGAACATGATCGCCCAGATGCTCGAAGCGGGCGGTAAAACGGTTTTCATGGGCGGCAGCCACGGCACGCCGCTGTCGGATTTTCCGCTTCGCCGCGGCGGCGCGGACTTCGTCGTCGCCGAAGTGTCGAGCTTCCAGCTCGACACCACGTACTCGCTGAAGCCCGCGGTCGCGGTGTTTCTGAACGTCGCGCCCGATCATCTCGATCGGTACCCGACTTTCGACGACTACGTCGGGGCGAAGATGCGCCTGAAGGAGCTGATGGACGAGAACGATCACGTCATCGTCAATCTGCGCGACGCGAAGCTGATGCAGCTTCTCTCCGGCGTGAAGCCGAAGGTGTTTTACTTCACCTCGAACACCCTCAAGGAAACCCCCACGCCGTACGTGGAGAAGTTCCAGGGCGTGTTCCTGGACCCGGTCAATCAGATGCACCTGAAGACCGGCCGATGGAAGGATCACGTGTTCACGCTGGACGGCGTGAAGCTCCGTGGCCTCCACAACAAGGAGAACATGATGGCGGCCGCTCTCGCGGCGAAGCTCGTCGGCGTCTCCAACGAGGCGATCCAGAAGGTACTGGTCAACTTCGCGCCCCTCGAACACCGCATGGAGTACGTGGGCCGCAAGAACCGGGTGGACTTCTACAACGACTCCAAGGGTACCAACGTGTACTCGCTCATGCGCTCTCTCGAGAGCTTCCAGGAGCCGGTCATTCTCATCGCCGGTGGCAAGGACAAGGGTGAGGACTACGGTTCTCTCGGCCCGGTCATCCGCCGCCGCGTGAAAAACCTCATCCTCATCGGTGAGGCCAAGGAGAAGATCAACCGCGCCGTCGGCGACTTCACGGAAACGTTCCTCGTCGGAACGTTCGAGGAGGCGATTTACGTCGCTTACCAGAAGTCGCGGTCCGGAGATGTGGTGCTCTTGTCTCCCGGATGCGCGGGCTCGGACATGTTCCCCACCTACGAGGAACGCGGGAACCACTTCAAAAAAATCGTGAACATGTTTCGTTAATCTCAGGCAGATAGTTCGGCCTTTGTGACGATAATTTCGCTTTTGCCACCGGGATTCCATCCCGAATGCGGGCGTACGCTGAACTGGTGTCCCAGGGAGAGGAGCTCTGTATGCGTAGCTATCAGAGGGCCTGGATCGGGGTACTTGGCACGTGGGCGTTATGTGGCTGCGTGCCCGGCGGATCATCCGGGCTGACACCGTCCGAGGGAAATCTACAGTCAGGCCACCACGGAACAGGAGGTTCCGGGGGAGGGCCAGGTGGAGGAGGCTTAGGAGGCGGAGAGTCCGGGACCTTAGGTGGGACCGGCTCCGGCGGAGGCCATGACTCTGGCTACGTCGCTCCGACGAGTCTCCTGTTCTGCGGCGACACCGGCCAAATCGCACTCATGAAAAATCAGCGGACGTTGCTCCATTGGGCTTATCCCAACGGCTATGTCCCACCCGAGGCCTTGCATCTGAGCCTCGAATCGAGTCCGGCGGATCTCGCGGACAAAGGAAGTGTCACGCCAGTGGACCTGATGAGCGCCAGGTATCAAGCGCCGGCATCGGTTCCGGTGGACGCGACGATTTCCGTGCGCGCGGCCCTCGGTGATTCGACTACTCCGGCGGTTTGCCAGGTGAGGCTCATCAAGGACACGGACCTGGGTATTCCGGATGACGGAACCACCCGCGGCGCCGTAGGTAACGTCTACGTCCTGCCGGTGAACCAGCTAATGCTTCCGGACTTCGGCCAGATGACACCGGTGAGCCAGATTCTGGTTCCCAACTTCGACGTGCCGACGAGATCGTTTTCGACCGGCTTTCCGGGGGTGGAGGCGCTGTTCGAGTGGTTCGGAATTCGTTTCGAAGGCCGCATGGTGATTCCGGCGGCCGGGCTTTACCGCTTCCGGCTAAACTCGGACGACGGCTCGATTCTCTGGATAGACGGCGTGAAGGTGATCGACAACGACGGAGTGCATCCGCCGCGGATAGTGGACGGGCAGATGGAGATGACTCAAGGGTCGCACCCGTTCCGTCTGGATTACTACCAGGGACCGCGCTATCTCATCGCGCTGGAGTTGTTCTGGATGCCGCCTTCGGAATCGGCGTACGTCATCATGCCGCCGGATAACTTCCAGCGGCCGGCGCCTTAGGACTTCGGACCGTAGACGATGATTTTCGTCTTCGCGGCGGTGCCGTCGGTCGTGAGTTTGAACTCGGTTTTGAAGGAGTACTTTCCGTCTTGCGGGAAACCGAGGGTACGGTCCTGCTGCCGGAAGACGAGCGCGGGAAACTTTGAAGCCACTTCACTGTAGAGCAGCATCGTCTGCGGGTAGCTTGCGATCACGCGCTTCTTGTTGATCGTGAAGAGGCATTTGTCGAAGGGCCCGATGGAGTTGGGGCGATCGACTTCGCAAAGCAGCTCGCCGGAAAGTTCGGCGGCTTCGCCGGTTTTCAGAAGGCCGTCTTTTTCGAAGCTCTTCCACGTGAGAATGTTGTGGTGATCGGCGAGGATCATCTCGGGACGGGCCTGCTTACCGTCGGCGACCGGACGGTTCGAATCCACGGGAGACTGATGATCGGCCGCCCACGCGGAAACCGAAAGTCCCAGACAAACCACCGAACCAATCGACCAAAGAACGCTCTTCTTCATCCCGCCCTCCAAGGCTCGCGGGAACCTTTGCAAGCGTGCCAGAGAGGGGCGCGTAGGGGACTTCGTGCGGGAAACCGGCCAAGAGTTGAGCGAAGGGACGTTTTACGTCAGACGCGCCAGGAGCATAAGGCTCCCTACCTGTGCCCCGAACCCAGAACGGTCGTGCGGCCCTTCAAGCTGAATAGCTCGATGTAGCGGCTGAACACTTTGTGGGATAGGTGCTTCAGGTGGGCGATGTGTAGGTGGGTCTCCGCCTTAATCTTCGCGGCGATTTCCGGATCCCCCATGGCGCAAAGCTGCTCTGAGTTCACGGGAAGCTTCAGCCAGCGTTCGATCATGGGCTCATCCACTTCGAGATGAAATTGAAAGCCGTAGACGCGGTCGCCGTAACGGAAGGCTTGATGGCGGCACGCCTCGGTTTTCGCGAGCCACAGGGCGCCGGTGGGAAGAGAAAACGTGTCTCCGTGCCACTGAAATATCTTTTCCGTGGCGGCAAGCTCCCTAAGGATCGGATCTTTCTTGCCCTCGTCCGTCAGAGAGACGTCGTACCAGCCAATCTCCGGAGTCTTTTGGGGCTTCACTTCCGCGCCGAGGGCTGCCGCGATGAGCTGCGCGCCGAGGCAGATGCCCAGCACCGGCTTGTCGAGCGCGATCGCTTCCTTGATGTGGCGGATTTCGTCCGTCAGATGGGGAAACTTGTCCGCCTCGTACACACCCATGGGACCGCCGAGGATTACGAGCCCGTCGTACTTGTTCACGTGGACCGAAGGGTAGGGAGGACGGCCGAAGTTCGCATAGCGGATCCGAAATCCGCTGTGGCGGAGCAGCGGAAGGACCGTGCCCAACGGTTCGTGGGCGACGTGTTGGAAGACCAACAAGCGCTTCATCGTCCCTATAATATAGAGACTGGAAGCCCTCCTTACGATCAAAACTTAGCCGGACTTTTCGGGTGTATTCAGGCCGTGCCCTTCCGTATACGGCAGCGCCCTGGCCGCGGCCCCTTCCTTGCATTTATTCAAGGCTCTAGCCGGGTTTTTGGGGGTTGCATGGGTAGGGTCCTGTTTGGAATTTTCTTCGTTTTGGCTTGCGCCGTTTCCACGGCGGACGAGCCGCTGACCTTAGGTCACGACGCTTTGGTTCCTTTCCAGCCGGTCCAGGCCGGCTCTCCAACGCAAGAGAGCTATGAAAACGATTTGGATAACAGAAATATTCTGCTTCAGCTTCGACATGTGAAGGAGATGGAGCGGGAGAGCCGCGCGAAGATGGAAACGACGATGAAGGAGTTGGAGTATAGCTACACTCTCGGCCCCGGCGGCATTGCGCAGTTCAAAAAGGGGAAAGCCAAGGCCGAGGCGTATCAGTTTCGTGTGGAAGAGACCTTGAAGCGGGCGATACAGAAGCTCGTGGAGCAGGATCCTTCCTACGTTAAGGAACTCGAGTTGCGGGAAGCCTTCGACGTCATGGATATTCGGTTCCGGTATCTGAGCGACAAACTCAATAGCTTGAAAGTGGGGCAGACGCTACCCACGGATCAGGTGGCGGAGCTCATCAAGGTCAAGCAAGGGTGGGAAGAGGCCTTGGAGAAGCTGACGCAGTTTCGGATTCAAAAAGCCGTCGCCAACAAGGACAAAGAAACGAAGCTCGTCGCGAATCGCGAGCGCCTGGCGATCGAGATCCAACACCTCAGAAGCCATTTGCGGGGCGGACAAGTCTTGAACGAGGCGGGCGAAAAGACCAACGTCTTCGGCTGGACGCCTATCCGCGATGCCATCAAGAAGACTCTCGAAGAGTATGGGACCGCTATTCAGCGCTCCAGCGCTTCGCCGGGTCTTGGTGGTAGAACCCGCGGAGGAGCTCGTAGACCTCCGGGTGGTTCTCTTTAAGCTCAATCGGGCGTTCGAAAAAAGTCTCGGTCAGCACCGCGAAAAATTCCGAAGGATCTTCCGCGCCGTACTCGTCCACGACCGTGGGCCGGTGGCGCTCGACGTCCCGGACGAGCTGTTCGTACTCCCGGCTGAGCACTTTCGCCCAGGTTCGGTACCCGCCTTTTTCCAGGCGAGGCACTCCGTTCGCCTCTCCGTCCTCGTTATCGAGCTGGTGAGCGAACTCGTGGAGCACGACGTTTTCTCCGTCGTCGATTTCGCTCGCCCCGTACTGGACGTCGGCCCACGAAAGTACCACCGTTCCCATTCCCCAGGATTCCCCTAACCGAACTTCCTCGCCTTCGATTTGCACGTAGCCGTCGAGGCTGCGGCGGACGGGGGCGATGAACGCATCCGGGTAGACCACGATGGAAGAGAGCCCGGGGTAGTAATCGGTTTCCCGGTTCAAGAGGAGCAGGCACGCTTGCGCCGCGATGGTGAGCCGGACCTCGTCGGTGATCTTCTGGCCGCCGCACCCTTCGAAGCGCTTTTCGGCGAGAAATATCTGAATGTGGCGCTGGAGCTCGGTCTGCTCCCCGGCGGATAGCAGGCGATAGTACGCGAGGTGTTTCTTCAGAAACTGGAGCCAGGTGTCGGGAAAAGGGCGGGCCGCGATCTTTGCGCGGCGCCGCCGTTTCAAGAAGGCAAACACTAGTTGTACATCTGGCGGATCGTGTCGTTGTACTTGGTAGTGACCACCCGCCGCTTGAGTTTGAGGGAAGGCGTCAGCTCGCCGGCCTCCACGGTGAAATCGTTGGGAACCATCCGGATTTTCTTCACCGTCTCATAGCTGGCGAGTTTCTCGTTCATTTTCTTCACTTCCGCCTCGACCGCCCCTTGCAGCTCCGGGCTCTTCACGATCTCGGCCATGGAATCGGAGCTCACGCCGTTGGCCTTCGCCCAGCGGCGCACTTCCTCTTCGTTCGGAGTGACGACGGCGACGAGGTATTTTTCCTTGTCCCCGTAAACCATCGCATTGCTGATGAAGCGGACTTGCTTGAGAAGGTTCTCGAGCTTCTGGGGAGCAATGTTTTTGCCCGCGGAGGTGACGATTAGCTCCTTCTTGCGGTCCGTGATTTTCAGCATTCCACGGGGCGTGAACTCGCCGATGTCGCCGGTGTGAAACCAGCCGCCGTCGGAGATCGCCTCCTTCGTGGCCTCGAGGTTGCGGTAATAGCCCTGAAACACGACGGGGCCGCGGACCAGGATCTCGCCGTCCTCGGCTAGCCGGAACTCGGTGCCGCCGAAGGGTTTGCCGACGGTGAAAAACGAATAATCGTCGGGACGGTTCACGGTGATGGCGGCCGACGTTTCCGTCAGACCGTAGCCTTCGAGAATCTTGATCCCGCACGCATGAAAGAACTCGCAGAGGTCGCCGGAAAGAGGGGCGCCGCCGGAAACGGTGAAACGAATGCGTCCGCCCATTTTGGCGCGGACTTTCGAGAAGACGAGTTTGTCGGCGATTTTGAACTGCGCCAGGAGAAACGGGCCCACCGCTTCCCGGTTCGAGCGCTTGCGGGCGACTTCACGTCCGACGCGCACGGCCCAGTGGAACAATTTCTTCTTCGCCGGCGGGCCCGCTTCGACGCCCGCCTGAATCTTCGCGTACACCTTTTCGTAGATGCGCGGCACGCTGAGCAGGAGCGTGGGTTTCGCCTCCACCAGGTTGGGGGCGACGGTGTTCATGTTCTCCGCGAAAGCCATCGTCAGGCCCGCGAAAATGGGCGCGTAACTTTCGACGCGGCCGAAGATGTGGGCGAAAGGCAGAAACGTCAGCGTTCTGTCCTCGGGCGTGAACTTGAACTCCTCGCAAACGCTTCGCAGCTCGGAGGCGAAGTTGCCCTGGCTGAGCATCACGCCCTTCGGCGCGCCGGTAGTGCCCGACGTGTAAACGATGGAGGCCAGATCCGTGGGTTTCACGGCGCCGACGGATTTTTCGAAGGAGGCCTGGTGCTGCTCGACTCCGGTACGGCGAAGAATGTTGCCGAGCGGAACCATTTTCAGGCCCTCGACGTTGGCGACTCCTTCGGAGAACACCACCACCGGGACGTTGATTTTCTTCTCGAGGAAAGCCTGCTTCAGCTTCTGCAGCTGGACGTCGTCCTCGGCGAAAATCAGTTTCGCCTGGCAATGCTCGACGATATAGGCGACGTCCTCCACGGTGCTCGATTGATAGATGGGCACCGTCACGTACCCGGCCGATTGGATCGCGATGTCGCAGATGTTCCATTCGGGACGCGTGTTGCTGACGATGCAAATCTTTTCTCCCGGCGCGAACTTTCCTTCCTTGAGGAAGCCGAAGACGTTCAGAACTTGGCGGTGAACTTCACGCCAGGGCACCGGCTGATAGGTTCCGTTCGCCTTGATCAGATACGCCGATTGGTCGGGAGTGAGCTGAACCCGCCGCAGGTATGCGTGGGGAATCGTCTTACCGTCGATGGTTGCGGTCATCGCCATGTCTCCTGATGTTGAGCGAAGCAGTCACCGTATATTACTAGCTGTTCCGGCGGGCGGCCATGCCGGTTCGTTTTCCTACTGGCTCCGGGCCGTATAACGCTCTGCGCATGGAGCGTCAAAGCAATAGTCGGCGGGTGCGGTCCTTGCAACGCCGCGCCCGTGGCGTATCTCGTGGGAATCTTTTCGGCCTTGGGCGTCTGGGCCATCGCTCGGGGGCTCGGGCGCTTGTCGGCCTCCGGGTTCCGAAATCCGGTCCGGGTTCCGTCGGGCGAGTCCACCCGGCTTTGGCTTCTCTGGTGGGCGTGGCTAGGAGGGGGCGCGATTGCCGGCGCGGCCGCCCTGGGGCATCCGGCCGCGGGACTCACCGGCGCTTTGGCGTTTCCCTGGGCCCGGGCCGGATGGCTCGGCTGGAGAAGCCGGGTTACGGCGGGGGAGCTGGGCGATTCGGCGCTCGTATTTTTTCGGGGGCTTCAAAGTCTACTGAAAGCGGGGCTGTCTCTTCCGGCCGCCTTATTCCGGCTGACGGAAACGAGCGATACTTCCTTCGCCCGCCGGCTTCGGGTGGCCCTCGAGGGGTTCGGGCGGGGCCGATCGATCTCCCATTGTCTCGGCCGATTCCGGCACCGCACGGGCCTCGCGCAGGCGGGACTCTGTCTCGATATCCTGGAGCGCGCTCACGGAAGAGGTTTGGCGCTTGCTCCCTTTCTCGATCGGGTTTTGCCTTGGCTCGAAGAGGAGGCGCGGGAACGAAAGCGAATCGAGGAGGCCCGCAAATCCGCGCTCGCCCAAGCCTGTCTCGCGTCCGTGCTTCCCTGGGGAGTCGCGGCGTTCGCCTCCGGTTGGATGAAGGGCCCCGGGTGGTTCGGCGCGGCGGCTCTCGCCGTCCAACTCGTGGGGCTTTTTATCGTCGATAAAATGGCGAGGTTCGAGTGAGGGGGCAGCTCGCTTTCTTTCTCGAGACCCTTTGCCTTCACGTGAAGGCCGGAGACGACTTGGCCCACGCTTGGGATGAGTGCCTGATCTTCGCGGCCGGGCTTCCCCTCGGAGAAAACCCTCCGTGGTGCTGGCGGGGACTTTCCAGCATATGGCCCATCGAGGAGCATCGGCTGTGGTTCGCTCTTCTGGAGGAGTTGGAAGGGGAGGGGGCGCCGCTCGCGCCGTTTCTCGAGGCTTTCGCCGCTCACGTTCGAAGGGAGAGGGCCGCGGAAATCGATCGGTTCTGCCGAGCGCTTCCCACCAAACTCTCCGTGGCTCTCGTCTTGTTTTATCTTCCGGCGGCGTTTCTGCTACTCTTCGGGCCGCTGTTTTTATCGCTTCCGCGGCTTTGAGGGCGAATCGAGCAATGAAAATACCGCTTCTGACTTTTCTCGCTCTCGTTTGCTTCGCGGGAAATTCCCTGCTCTGCCGGGCGGCGCTCGGCACGAAATCGATCGGCCCGGAGCTTTTCACTCTGATTCGCCTTGGCTCCGGCGCCCTCGTCCTCGCCGCCATTTTGCTCGGGAAGAGCCGCCGCCGAAATCCCGGCCAAGGGAGCTCCTCCGCGGCTCTGGCCCTCTTTCTTTACGCCATCGCTTTCGCCTATGCGTACGTGCGAATCGATGCGGGAGTCGGGGCGCTCGTCCTCTTTGGAATGGTCCAGCTCACGATGTTCGGCTGGACTCTCGCGAAAAAGCATCCGCCTACCGCGGCGGAGTGGCTCGGGATGGCGGTCGCGCTCTCAGGCCTAGCGCTGCTCACCCTTCCCGGGAAAAACAGCCCTTCCCTTGCCGGCCTCGCGCTGATGGCGCTGGCGGGGGTTTCGTGGGGCGCCTACACCTTGATGGGAAGAGCCGGCACGAATCCGCTCGCTGCCACTTCCACAAACTTTCTGCTCGCGGCGATTTTCTCGCTGGCGCTGCTCGCGCTTCCCGGTTCTCTCGCGGGTGCCTCCGCCCGCGGAGCCGGGCTCGCCGTTTTGTCGGGCGCGATCACGTCCGGCCTCGGTTACACAATTTGGTACTCGGTTCTTCCGAGTCTTGGCTCCGCCCGCGCCGGCGTCGTCCAGCTTGCCGTTCCCGTAATTGCCTTACTCGCCTCCAGCGCGCTTCTCGGCGAGTCCGTTTCGGGCCGGCTCGTCCTGTCGGCCGCTCTCATTCTCGGCGGCATCGCCATCGCACTCTCGCCGCGAAGGAAGTTCTGAACTCTTCGGTTTTTCCGAACGCATCCCTTCCGAAAAGACCGATTTTTTTGCGGCCGCGCGCGGGGGTAGGTTCCGCGCCGGAGGTACTCATGAAGTTCATGTTGGTGGTTATTTCGTTGTTGGCTCTGAACGCTCACGCCGCCCCCCTTGCGGGCGGTTGGCAGCTCGATCGGTTCGAAATCACAAAGGACGGGGCGACGAAGCCTTTCTGTCTTGGGATGACGGGTTCCATCCACTACAGCACCGAAGGGTTCATGAGCGTGAACATCAAGTGCCGTAATGCCCAAGGGCTCCCGGCTGAAGCCTATGGCGGCCGACTCTATTACTCCGCGGATTTCCAAATCGACGGCGACAAGGTCATTCACAAAGTCCGTAAATCCAATGTCCCCTCGTTGGTCGGCCGGACCCTGATCCGGCGGATTGAGACCCTGACCCCCCGGGACCTGGTGCTCACCGGGCTTCTCGGAGAAGGGGAATCCCTGCGGATTTGGTTCCACCGCATGGGAAATTTCCTGCCGCCGGGCTGAATTCAGCCCCAAAAACCGGGTAAAACCCCGCGCCGCGGCGATCCATGGCGTTTTTCCTGATTTCTCAAGGAAGGGAAGGGTTTACGAAGGGGGGTGGGAAAGCTAATGTGGGCGTTTCTGGAGGAGCCCATGGGGAACGCCGATCCCAAGTCCCAAGACTCGAAAATGGCGGCCGTCGTCTCGCTTTGCCGGCGGCGTGGTCTCATTTTTCAATCGAGTGAAATCTATGGCGGCCAGAACGGTTGCTGGGATTACGGCCCTCTCGGAGTCGAGCTCAAGCGCAACATCAAGGAGCTTTGGTGGAAGGACAACGTCACTTCCCGTAGAGACGTGGTCGGCGTCGACTGCGCGATCATCATGCACCCGAAAGTCTGGGAAGCTTCGGGGCACGTCGGCTCGTTTTCCGATCCGATGGTCGACTGCGGGGAGTGCAAAGCGCGCTTCCGCGCCGATCAATTGGTCGGCGCCGAGTGTCCGCTCAAGCCCAGCAAGGAGCCGGGCAAGCATGACAAGTGCAAGCTCACCGAAGCGCGCACCTTCAATTTGATGTTCAAGACGTTCGTGGGCGCCATGGAGGACAGCTCCTCGCAAGCGTGGCTGCGCCCCGAAACGTGTCAGGGGATTTTCGCCAACTTCAAAAACATCCTCGATACGTCGCGCGTGAAGGTTCCCTTCGGCATCGCGCAGATCGGCAAAGCTTTCCGCAACGAAATCAACCCGCGCAACTTCACCTTTCGCTCCCGTGAGTTCGAGCAGATGGAGATGGAATTTTTCGTGAAGCCGGCGGAAGCGAACGAGTGGTTCGAGTACTGGAAGAAGTCGCGCTACGAGTGGTACCTCAAGTACGGCATCTCGAAAGACCGCATTCACATGCGCGAGCACGAGAAGACGGAGCTCGCCCACTACGCCGCCGGTTGCGCCGACATCGAGTACGATTTTCCCTTCGGCCGCGCGGAGCTCGAAGGCATCGCGAACCGCACGGACTACGATCTCAAGCAGCACTCGAAGTTCAGCGGAAAAGATCTCAGCTATTTCGATCCGGAAACTCAGGAGCGGTTCACTCCGTACGTCATCGAGCCGTCGGCGGGCGCCGATCGCGGAACGCTTGCGTTCCTCGTGGATGCCTACGCCGAAGAGGCCGAGCGCACAGTGCTGCGGTTTCACCCGAAGATCGCCCCCATCAAGGCCGGCATTTTCCCGCTCGTGAACAAGGACGGCATGCCGGAGATGGCGGAAAAGATTTATCACGAGCTTCGCATGCGCTGGAACGTGCAGCTGGACGATAAAGGCGCGGTGGGCCGCCGGTACCGGCGGCAGGACGAAGCAGGCACACCGTTCTGTATCACCATCGACGGCGACAGCGCGGCCGGGCAAACGGTCACCGTGCGCCACCGGGACGCCATGAATCAGGAACGCGTGGCGATCTCTCAGTTACAAAGTTTTCTGGCTCAGCATCTGTAGGAAGGACGTTTTAGATGGGCAAGGCGGTTTACTACTTCGGCGGCGGCAAGGCCGAGGGCTCTCAGAAGATGAAAGATCTTCTCGGGGGCAAGGGCGCGAACCTTCACGAGATGACGAACCTGGGGCTTCCGGTCCCGGCCGGGTTCACTATCTCGACCGAAGTCTGCACTCATTTCTATCAGAACGATTCGAAGTATCCCGCCACGCTCGAAGCGGAAGTCGGCGAGGCCATGGCGCGCATGGAAGCTGCCGTCGGCGCGAAGTTCGGCGACGCGAAAAATCCGCTTCTCGTTTCGGTGCGCTCCGGCGCCCGGGTCTCCATGCCCGGCATGATGGACACGATATTGAATCTGGGCCTCAACGACGAAACCGTCGTCGGATTGGCGGCTCAGTCGAAGGACGAGCGTTTCGCCTACGATGCCTACCGCCGTTTCATTCAGATGTATTCCGACGTGGTCCTGGGCGTGTCGCTCCATCATTTCGAGTCGCTTCTCGATCAGGCGAAACGTAAATCGGGAACGGAAGAGGATTCCAAAGTTCCCGCCGAAGCTCTCAAGAAGCTCGTGAACGACTTCAAGGACGTCGTGAAGCGCGAGACGGGAAAGCCCTTTCCCCTCGATCTGAAAGCTCAGCTTTGGGGCTCCATCGGAGCGGTCTTCAGCTCCTGGATGGCCGCCCGCGCCCGCAGTTACCGCCGCATTCACCGGATCCCCGAGCAATGGGGCACGGCCGTCAACGTTCAGGCGATGGTCTTCGGCAACATGGGCGATGATTCGGCGACCGGCGTCGCCTTCACCCGCGATCCCTCGACGGGAGAAAAGCGCTTCTTCGGCGAGTTCCTGCCGAACGCCCAGGGCGAGGACGTCGTCGCCGGCATCCGCACGCCGCTGCCGATCAACGCGGAATCCATCACGGGAACGGCGACCGGAGAGGGCACACTCGAAAAAACGTTTCCGAAAAACTACGCGGAGCTGGTCACGCTCTACAAGAAACTCGAGACTCACTACCGCGACATGCAGGATATTGAGTTCACGATCCAAAAGGGCAAGCTCTACATGCTCCAGACGCGAAACGGAAAGCGCACGGCTTCGGCCGCTATCCGTATCGCGGTCGACATGGTCCGCGAAAAGATCATCGGGCCCGAGGATGCGATCCTCCGGGTGACGCCCGAGCAGATCGAGCAGCTTCTCCATCCGCGCCTCGATCCCAGGGCGAAGAAGCAGGTCATCGCCAAGGGGCTGCCGGCTTCTCCTGGCGCGGCCTCGGGTACGGTGGTTTTCTCGTCTGAAGAAGCCGAGGAGATGAACAAGAGCGGCAAGCCCGTCCTTCTCGTCCGCCACGAAACCTCTCCGGAGGACATCGGCGGAATGGACGCGGCGGAAGGCATCCTTACCGCGTTGGGTGGCATGACGTCTCACGCGGCGGTCGTCGCGCGCGGCATGGGCAAGCCCTGTGTCGCCGGCTGCGGCGCCATCAACATCGATTACAAGAAGCAGCAGTTCACCGTCGGCGGCAATACCGTCCGCCGCGGCGATCAGCTCACCATCGACGGGGCCACGGGAGAAGTGATCCTCGGGTTCGTGCCGACCATCATTTCCCAGGTCGACGAATATTTCGGCCAGTTCATGCGTTGGGTGGACGAGAAGCGAAAGCTCGAAGTCCGCGCCAACGCGGAAACTCCCCACGACGTGAAGGTCGCGCGCCAGTTTGGCGCCCAGGGAGTCGGGCTTTGCCGGACCGAGCACATGTTCTTCGGCGAGAACCGCATCGCCGCCGTCCGCGAAATGATTCTCGCTTCCTCGAAGACCGCGCGCGAGCAGGCGCTGAACAAGATCTTCCCGATGCAGAAAGAAGACTTCATCGCCATTTTCCGGGAAATGAAGGGCCTTCCGGTCACGATCCGTCTCTTGGATCCGCCGCTGCATGAGTTTCTTCCGAAGACGGACGCCGAAGCGCGCGCCGTCGCCGACGCTCTCAATACGTCCACGGACGTGCTGCTCGAAAAGGCGCGCTCGCTTCACGAGCTCAATCCGATGCTCGGGCACCGGGGCTGCCGTTTGGGCATCTCGTTCCCCGAGATTTACGAGATGCAGGCGAAGGCCATCATGGAAGCCGCCTGCCAGCTCGTGAAAGTGGAAGACTTCAAGATTGAGCCCGAGATCATGGTGCCCTTCATCGGGATGATTCAGGAGTTCCAGATCCTGAAAGCCAACATCCAGAGGGTTTGCGAGGCGGTGCTTAAGGCACAGAACCTGAAATTGGCTTACAGCATCGGCACGATGATCGAGATTCCGCGGGCCGCTCTCGTGGCCGACCAGATCGCCCAGGAGGCGGCTTTTTTCTCCTTTGGGACCAACGATCTGACCCAGATGACCCTGGGTTTGTCGCGGGACGACGCCGGGTCTTTCCTGCCTACCTACGTCGAGCAGGGGATCTTCAAAATCGACCCCTTCGTCTCCCTGGATCAGGAGGGGGTAGGCGAGCTCGTCCGGATCGCCTGCGAACGCGGCCGTAAGGGAAATTCCAAATTAAAAATAGGTATTTGCGGGGAACAGGGTGGGGACACCGCAACGATTGAATTCTGCCATCGTCTCGGCTTTAATTACGTCAGTTGTTCGCCATTCCGCGTCCCAGTGGCAAGGTTGGCGGCGGCTCAAGCCGTACTTAAAGAGAAATCAGCGTAGTAGGTAGTGTGACTCGGCGGCCGGGGGGGTTGCCGGGGTAGAGCCTTTTTTTTCTGAAGCGGGGAAGATGCGTCTAAAACGACTGGAGCTGCAGGGGTTCAAGTCCTTCATGGACCGGACCATTCTTACGTTCGATTCCAGCGTCACCGGAGTCGTCGGCCCGAACGGTTGCGGTAAAAGCAACATCGTCGATGCCATTCTGTGGGTGATGGGCGAGCAAAGCCCGAAGCACCTGCGCGGCGACACGATGACGGACGTGATCTTCAGCGGCGCCGAAGGCAAGGCCGCCGTTTCCATGGCGGAAGTCAGCCTGATTCTGGACCGCAAAGGGGTCGCGCTCGCGCCCCAGTTCGCCGCTTTCGAAAAGGGCGAGGACATCGCCATCACCCGACGGATTTATCGCGACGGCACGAACGAATACATGATCAACAAGACGAAGTGCCGTCTTAAAGACGTCCATGAGCTGTTCATGGATACGGGCGTGGGCCGCCGGGCCTACTCGATCATCGAGCAAGGTCAGATCGACCGGATGATCAACGTGAAGCCCGAAGACCGCCGCATGCTTTTCGAGGAAGTCGCCGGTATCACCAAGTACAAGGCGAAACGCAAAGAGGCCGAGAAAAAGCTCGAGAGCACGCGCCAGAACCTCACCCGTCTTCAAGACATCATCAACGAGCTCGATAAGCGCATCCGCACCCTGAAAGTGCAGGCCACCCGTGCGAAGCGCTACAAGGAATTGAAGGGCGAGCTCGAGACGGTGGATCTCTTTCTCATGGGCCGTAAGGCCCACGATCTCGCCAAGTCCGTTCAGACCCTCGAGGCCGCGAAGGCGGATCTCCAGAACGAACGGTCCTCGTCGGATGCCCGCGTCGGCGAAATCGACGCCGAGCTGACTCAGCTCGAAGTGAAACGGGTCGATCAGGAAAAAGCTTACGAAGAGCTGTCGGCGAAAGAACGCGAGCTATCCTTGCTCATTCAGAAGCTGGAGAGCGACCTTTCGCTCTTCGAGGAGCGCAAAAGGAATCTGACGATCTCGATCGAGAACGGCCAGAAGGAAGAAGGCGAGATCGACGCGAACGTCAGCGCCCTCATCGAGGAGTCGGAAAAGTACGCGACCGAAAAGGACGAGAGCCGCAACCAGCTCACCGATTTCGAGAACCAGATCGACGAGCTCGAAGAGAAGCTCCGGGAGATTCAGGAAGAGCGCGTACGCGTGGAACGCCGGCGCGCTCAGCTTCAGCTCCAGAGAAATTCGCTCATTCAGAAGGAAGCCTCCCTCAAGAAACAGGTGGAGCACGGGGAATCCCGGACTCAGGAAGCGACCCAGCGGCGGGAAGAGCTGAACCTTCGCCTCAACGAAATCGTCGCGGCCCTCGACGGGTACAAGACGAGCCTCGAGGAAGTGGAAAAGCGCATCCAGAACTGCGCCGAGCGCAGCCGGGACGCGGAAACCGGGGCGGCCTCGCTGCATTCCGAGTGCGAAACGATTTCCCGCCGTCTCTCCGAGCAGGAAGACGCGCTCTTTCAGCTGCGCGAGAATTACCACGCGAAGAATTCCCGCTGGGAATCCCTGAAGGAACTCCAGCAGAATCTCGAAGGATACTCTCCGACGGCCCGCGAAATTCTGCTGAAGCTGCAGGAATCGTCGATTTCCGCCCAGCCGCTCGCCGAGGTGATTCAGCCCGAAGCGGAAGTGGAAGAGAAGCTCGAGATGCTTCTCGGCGGCGACATGAACACTTTGCTCGTTCAGGAAGCGGCTCAGGCGAAGGAACTCGCCCGCCTCATCCAGGAAAGAAACCTGGAAAGGGTGAAAGTCGTCGCTCTGAACGAGCTCGAGCCCGCGCCCGAGATGACCGAGCTTCCCGGGGCCCGGCCTTTGCTTTCCCGCGTCCGCGTGACGCCCGGCTTCGAAGCGGCGGCGAACCGCTGGCTTGGCGACGTGTATCTCGTCGACAACTGGGAAGCGCTCTTTTCGCTGCGCGCCCAGTACCCGGACAAGACTTTCCTTTCCGCTGACACGGGCGCCGTCGCCCATAAAGACAAGTCGGTCACCGCCGGCATTCTTCCCACGAAGATGGGCGTGTTCGCCCGCCGCCGCGAGATCGACGAGCTGACGGAGCTTAGCGGACGTCTCCAGACGGAACTGGACTCCAAGACGGCCGAGCGCGAGTCGCTGCTGCAGCACCTGCAGGAGCAGGAACGTCTCGAGGAGGAGATGCGGGACAAGTTATCCGCGCTCCACATCGAGAGCGTCGAGTGCCGCAAGGAAAAGGAAACGTATCAGCTGCAGATGACCCGCACGGACCGGGATTACAACTCGGTCATGGCGGACTCCCAGCGTAACCAGGCTTTGCTCACTCAGTGCACTGAGGATCTCGACAAGTGGCGCGCCGAGCTCGACGGGCTTTCCGGCGAGGACGAAGCGTTCCGCCACCAGCTCGACGAAGCCGACAAGCACATCGCCGAAGCGGCGGAGCGGCTGTCGGAGGCTAACGGCACCCTCAACGACCAGAAGGTCGAGTGCAGCCGTATCGAAGAGCGCATCAACGGCCTCGATTTCAAGCTCGAGAAGATCAACCAGGATGTCGCGAGCTCCACGCGGCGCAAGGAATCCATCCGGGATCAGCGCTCGCGCGACCAGCAGGAGCTGGGAAATCTCGATCACCAGCGCGCGGGAGTCGAAACCCGCAAGTCCCACTCCGAGGGCGAGCGCAACGAGACGATGGTGCTCCAGTCGGACACCAAGCAGGCTTTCAACGACACCTGCGCGGCCATCGCTCAGCTGCGCGATCAGGCGACCGAGCTCCAAAAGACCCGCGAAGAGGTCATGGACAAGCTGCAGGAGACCGAGCTGGCCCTTCACCAGGCCCTGTCGGACGCCGAGCACCTTCGGGTCGCAGCCGACGAGCGCTACCAGATGCAGGTCGTCGCCCTCGACGAGCACGCGAAAATCGACACGGCGAAGCTGCCGCTCTTCGTGCAGGAGCTGCAGGTCACCTTCGAGCTGCTGCTGCCGGCGGAGCAACTGACTTTGCTCGAGGAATATCTGACCAACGTGAAGGCCAAGGTCGCTCGCTACGGCGAGGTGAACCTCACCGCCATCACGGAATTCGACGAGATTCAGGGCCGCTTCGACTTTCTCTCGACCCAAAAGACGGATCTCGAAAAGGCGATCGCCACCCTGGAAGAAGCCATCGTCAAGATCAACGAGTCCACGAAGCTTCGCTTCGAGGAAACGTTCCAGGCGGTCGACAAGAAGTTCCGCGAGATCTTCCCGATTCTGTTCAACGGCGGCAAGGCGGAGCTCGCTCTCACCGCGACCGAGAACCCGCTCGACGCCGGGGTGGACATCATGGTCCATCCGCCCGGAAAGCGGATGCAGAGCATTTCGCTGCTTTCGGGCGGCGAAAAAGCGCTTACGGCGGTCAGTCTCGTGCTTTCCATCTTCGCCCGCAAGCCGAGCCCGTTCTGTCTTCTGGACGAGGTCGACGCTCCGCTGGACGACGCGAACGTGTCGCGCTTCAACACCGTCATCCGCAAGATGTCGGAGAAGACGCAGTTCATCGTCATCACTCACAACAAGAAGACGATGGAAATCGCGGACGCTCTTTACGGCGTCACCATGGAGCGCGCGGGCGTGTCCCGCATGGCTAGTGTCCGTCTGAACGCGTGATGGAAAGCCTCTCGGCCGAAGAAGTCATCCGGCAGCTCAATCTCGACTGGCTTCCGCCCGAAGGGGGTTATTTCCGCTCCACTTACGTGGCCGCGACCCAGACTCCCGCGAACGGCGGAACCCGTTACCATTCGACGGCCATCTATTACCTAGTAACCCCCGACGGATTTTCGGCGCTGCACCGGCTTCCCCAGGATGAGATCTTTCATTTCTACCGCGGCGACGCGGTCGAGATGCTGCTCCTCCACGAGGACGGCAAGACGGAGATCCAGGAGATCGGCCCGGCTTTCGAAAAAGGGCAGCGGCCTCAGGCGGTGGCTCCCGGGCAGGTTTGGCAGGGGACTCGTCTGAAAGCGGGCGGCAAGTGGGCGCTACTTGGTTGCACGGTATCCCCCGGTTTCGATTATGCTGATTACGAGCACGGCAAGCGATCACACCTAATGAAGCAGTTTCCTCAGCACCGTGCGCTCATAGAGAAGTTCACGCGGGAGGAAACTTGAAACTCAAAGGCAAAACCATCGTCATCACCGGCGGCAGCCGGGGCATCGGCCGCGAAATTGCGCTGAAAGCCGCCGCGGACGGGGCGAATCTGGTGCTAGCGGCGAAAACCGTCGAAGAGGACGTGCGCCTTCCGGGCACCATCCTCTCGGTCGCCGCGGAAGTGGAAGCGGCCGGCGGCAAAGCGCTTCCCATTCAAGTGGACGTCCGCCATGAAGAGCAAGTCACCAAAATGGTGGAGGCCGCCGTGCAGAAGTTCGGCGGCATCGACGCGCTGATTAACAACGCCGGCGCGATTGCCCTCACCTCCGTCGAGGAAACGCCGATGAAGCGTTTCGATCTCATGCATCAGGTGAACACGCGCGCGGTGTTTCTTTGCAGCCGGGCCGTCCTTCCCCATCTGAAGGCCTCGAAGAACCCGCACATCCTGAATCTGTCTCCGCCGCTCTCCTCCGAAAAGAAGTGGTACGGCACCCATCTCGCTTACACGCTCTCCAAGTACGGGATGACGATGTGCACTTTGGGGATGGCTGAAGAGTTCGCAAAGTACGGCATCGCCGTAAACTCGCTCTGGCCCCATCGTCTGATTGCGACGGCCGCCACCCGGATGCTGCTCGGCGAGCAAGCCTTCGCGCGCATGCGAAAGCCCTCCATCATGGCGGAAGCCGCCTACGGAATCCTGACCTCTCCCTCGCGGGAACTGACGGGCCGTTGCTTTATCGACGAGGAATACCTGCGCGGCCGCGGCGAGACGGAGTTCGAAAAGTACTCCATCTCGAAGAGCGCTCAGAACCTCGAGCTCGATCTCTTCATGGACGCGTAGGCGCGCGCTCGTCATTCCGCAACCGAGCGCAGCGAGGTAAAGGAACCCTTGGCCGTGGCACGGCAGATTCCGACGATATCCGCTTTGACGGGGCCAAAGGTCCCACGTCGCTTCGCTCCTGGGATGACGAACTAGGGGTGCTCGGCTTTGTAGATGACCTTTTCCAGCAAGTCCTTCACTTGCGCCGGATGGTTGCGGACGATCCCGTGATCCACGCCCTTCAGCGTGCGCGCTTCGACGAGATTCGCGTGCACCCCCGCCTGATTCATCTGACCCACCAGGTACGTCATGTGGTTGTACGGAACGATCGGGTCGGCGTCTCCGTGGACGAGGGCGATCGGAACGCGAAGCTGGGGCAGCGCCTTTTGAATCGGCTCCCGAAGGGGCTTTACCGCGCCGCAGGCGATGAACGCGCCGTTTACGAGTGTCGGATAGGCAAGCGTGGCGCCGAGAGTTGGCTGACCACCCGCGGACCAGCCGGCCACGTAGTGCGGAATTCCGCGGTTTTGCGTCAGCAGAGTGCCGATCACTTCGAGCTCGAACAAGAGGTTGGTGCCGCCCGCCGGAGACGTCGTTCCGCCGAAACCGGGACGGTCGTAGTAGGTGATGATGGAGTCGGCGACGGCGGCGTCGAGAAAGAAATTCGGCGGCGCCCACGTCTTTCCGGGCTGGAGTCCCGGCATGCCGTGAACCCAGATGATCTCGCGTTTGATGTTCGCGGGACGGGTTTGGTAGACGTGAATCTTGATTCCCTTCGGGCCGGGAAGGTCGAATTCCTTGAGACCGGGAATGACGGGATCGGGCCCCCGCCCCAGCGCATGAACGTTCGTACCGCTGAAACACAAACTCAAAAGAACGCCGAAAAGAACCTGCTTCATGTGTAACCCCCCAAGAACTGCTTTTCCGATCCTATAACAGCAAACGAAGGACCGGAGAAGCGGAGGATCTCCGAGTCTCCACGCGGCGTTAGCGGAAAGTTCGGCGTACTGCGACGGAAGTTTAATTATGCGACCTTCGAAGCCGCTCCAAAACCGCGGACAAAGGAAGGGGAGCTTTAGAAGAGCGAGCGCAAGGAAGTCTATACGATCTGGATCCTATGATCCGTGGCGGGAGCGTGAGCCTGCATGTGCGATTCAGAAGATCGAGAAGTCTTCCTTGCGCTCGCTCCCGCTCTCGCTCTTCCAAGGGTCTTCTTCCTCAGAAGGGATTGAGGCGGTAGATGGACTCGGAATAAGCGACGCTGATTACGTAGCGGACTCCGTCGCCGGCTCGGCCCGTGAGATCCTGGGCGGCGAGCGTGAAAGAGAACGGAGTCTTGCGGAAGGGAGTTACGGACACGCCCGCGAAGAGATCCTGGCCGGACCAGTTGGCGATAATCGTGACGGGCGCGACCACCCGAAGACCTACCGCCGCGAACCAGCCCAAAGTGTTTTGATCGGTGAAGACGGCTTCCTCGCTGCGGTAGCCTCCGCTTCCGAGTCCCGCGTGCAGAGTCAGCATGCTGAACGGATCGGTGTCGCTCGATTTGAAGCGAAAACTCTTCGAGGTGGCGAGGTAGAAGGCGCTTTTTCCGTCGGTACCGCCCCAGCCGAGCACGTTGTCCCAGCCGATGGCGACTCCGAGTTCGCCCGGCAGCAAGCGGTGAATTTTCAGATTGAGCGCGCCTTTGTCCCCGGGCGGAATCAAACCGTGGAGACCGATGGAAACTTCCACGGCGAGCAGTTCCCGTGCATTTCCGAGTCCGAATCCGAGAAAGCCGGTGCCGTTTCCTTGCGAGCGGTAGCGCGGCCGGTTCTGGATGCTGAAGCCCGCGAAAAATTCCGTCCATTGGGCGCCGTAGCCGCTCGGAGACGCGATCGAGGAGCTTGGAGCGGGCCACGTCCCGAAGCGGCGGCTCGACATGACGCCGAGGCCTTCGTCGAATAGCTTCTTCTCCTCCTCCGTCGAGGCGATGGGCGTGACCATGAGGCGCTTGCGGTACGCGGTCACGCGCGAGTCCTCGCTAGCTCCCAGGCAGACGCCGGAGGCGACGAAGACCAGGGCTATCTTACTGAGCGCGGAACGCGGCAAGCGCATCGTGGATTCCCTCCGTATGTTTGCTGGCGAGAAAGGCCTCGATGGCCTGCAATTCCTCGCGGGCCTTGCCGTCGCGCTTTTGAGAAAGAACCTGCCAGCGTTTCACCGCTTCGCTGATGAGGGCGTTCCACTTGTTGATGGCTCCTTTCACCGCGACGTTCACGAAAAGGGCTTTCGCTTCTCCCTTCGCCTCCAGGGCCACGACCAGAAGATCGAGGGCGGCGCGGCTCGCGCGGGAGGCCTCGACGACGGAACCGACGGAAGCCGATTGAATTCGATCGAACGGAGCTCCTCCCGTCACCAACGAGACGCGAAGGCTCGCGGCCACGTTTTCCGCGCCCGCGACATCCACTTGGCTGGTATCGGCGAGAAAGCCCGCCAGATCCTTCGCGCGCGAGGTATCGCCGTCGACCATGGCGTCTAGGACGGCGGCGCCCCACTTACCGGGAAGCGGCGGTATGGAAAAGGCGTTCGGGCTGACGACGGCTTCGGATTGAGTGTCGAGTTTAGTGGCGAGGGCCGTGTCCGTGACGTAGGAAGGGCGCGCCGACAGATCGGCGCCCAGAAGCAAGACCAGCCAGCAGCAACGAATCATAGAGGTTAGTCGGCCAATCTCTGGAAGAATTGGCGCCGTTCGAGCTTCAGAGACAGAAGCGTGGTCGCCGGGACGGCCTTGGCGGTGAGCCACGCGAGCGCGTCCCACCAGGCCACGTGCTTGTCGAAATACTTGTTCTCCTGGTTCCGGCGGCCTTCGTAGGTGAAGGCGCGTGAACCGTACGTGGAGTAGTAATAATCCTTCGTCGTGCCGAGCGGGGCGTAGCCGAGCACGTCGTTCGTCGTGCCGAGCTGAATGTTGAGGGCTTTGCTCGCGAGCTGTTCCACTTCGACGTGGCGCTGGGCATCTCCAGGCGGAAGCTTCTCGTTCTTGTAGGACCACGGGTGGAGAAGGGCGCCGATGCAGCAGTGGTAGTCGACGGTAACTTCGAGCCGAAGGCTCATCTGGTGCTGAAGGTCGGCGATCTTTTCGGCGAGGGCTTTCGTCTCGGGCTGCTTGAAACCCTGAAAGTTCGCGGGCGTCACGTCCCAATCCCGGTTCAAGTCCACCCCGTGGGAGTTGGTGCGCTTTCTGGCGGTGTAGCCGTCGGGGTTGAGCACGGGAATGAAGATGAAAACGCCGCCCTGATCGAGAAAGTGCTGAGCGCCGGCGCTCTTCTTGAGCAGCGCTTCGGGAAGTTTGTCCTCGATGCCTAGGTACTCGTTTCCGTGAGTCGCTCCCGACATCACCATCGCCGGGCGCTCGACGTAGGAGCCGGGCTTCTTCGCGACCATCAGCCGCATCGTCTGGCCCTTCGGAGTCACGCCGTAATCGATCGTCTCGACGACACCGTTACTTTCCCGCGCGACCCGTTCCATGTCGGAGAGGATATTTTCGTATTTCGGGCCGGAAATGCCGGAGTCGCTGTATTCCGCATACTCCTCCGCCACGCAGAGGCCCCCCAGTAGGAAGGCCAGGACCAGAATGTGGTGCATGTTTTGAAAGTAAATGAACTCACGCCGAAAGGCTTCGCGGTCCGCGTCAATTTTTTCACTTTTTCGTGACGATTAACTCGTAACAGGGCTGGTTTTCGCGGAGGAACGTCGTCTCGAACTTGGTCCGGCCGCCCGTGAAGTGGTGTAACCGGTTCTCGGGGTGGGGCGACAGAGGCCCGTGAGAGTCGACCGTGAGCCCGTGGTACTGCTCGCAGGCGAAGCGCGCCTCGTCGATATAGAATTTCTGATCCGAGGCCCAAATGATTTTCCCGCCCGGCTTCAGCGCCCGCACCATGTCCCCCATCACCGGGTGGTTGTACCAGCGGTTCTTCCGCTGGGCGTTCTTGAACCAGGGGGCCGGATAGAGAATGAAGATCCGGTCGACGGAGCCGGGCTGCAGTTCCCCGGAAAACGTGGGCACCACGTTGCCGCGGCAGGCGAGCAGGTTCGGAAGCTTGGTTCGGGTGCTGCGCTTGACGAGCGCCTTGCCCCGCATACGGTCGCGCTCGATGGCGATGCAGACCGTGTCAGGATTGACCCGGGCCATTTCCATGAAGAAATCCCCGGAGCCGGCTCCGACTTCGATCCAAACCTGCTTGTACCCTTCCAGCTTCGCCGGCGTGATGCCGACCCCGGTCCGCTGGCGCCAGAACTCCTCGTAACGTTCCTTCACGCGGTGGGTCCGGACGTAGGCAGTCCTCACCAGGCTGAAATCGTTGGAATCGGGTTGGGTTTGCCCCGGCTGGGACATTGGGGCCTCTCAGGTTGGAGGCTCGTAGCAACGGCGGCACCGAGCCTCATAGCTTTCGGAAGCGCCTACCAATACCTGGTTTTGGGACATGGCTCCAGCGGAATTCTTCAGGCGCTGGCTGCGGCTCGCCGGGTTGCCGCAGTTGGTGCAAATAGCCGACATCTTAGTGACAAATTCGCTGGTCGCCATGAGCAGCGGCATGGGGCCGAACGGCACTCCGCGGTAGTCCAGGTCCAAGCCCGCCACCACGACGCGCAGCCCCCGGTTCGCCAGCCGGTTGGTGACCTCCAGGATGGCGGTCGAGAAAAATTGGGCTTCGTCGATTCCCACGATGCGGGTGTTGTCGTCCAATTGAGTTAAAATATCCTCGGCGTTGTCCACGTTTATCGCGTCCAGCTGAAGCGAAGAATGACTGGTCACCTTGTCGGTGGCGAAGCGATCATCGAGGCGGGGTTTGAAGATTTGAATTTTCTGTTTCGCAATCTGGGCCCGCTTGAGACGCCGGATCAACTCCTCGGTCTTACCGCTAAACATGCTGCCGCAAATGACTTCCACCCAGCCAGCGTTGAAGATCGTCGGAATCGAGATGTTCATCAGGTTTGGGAATATAAGGGCGGGCTCAGCGCTCGCCAAGATCGTTCGATCAAGAATCTGAAAAGAAAACGTGTCGTGACGCGTCAATGAAGGGACCGCTATCCATTGGAGTTCTGGGGGCCGGCGAGTGGGGCCCCAACTTGCTCCGCGCCTTCCGTCAAAACGACGACTGCCGCGTACTTTGGGTTTGCGATCCCGATCCGACCCGCCTCGATTGGGTGCGGCCCCGGTTTCCGGAAGTGGAAGCGGTTCACGATTCCTCGGCGGCGCTACTCCGTCGGGACACGGACGCGGTCGCCATTTGCACGCCCACCGAAAGTCACTACCGGCTTTGCCGCCAGGCGCTCGAAGCGGGCAAACACGTCTTCGTCGAAAAGCCGATGGCCTGCTCCTTTGCCGAGGCGAAGGCGCTCGTCGATCTCGCGGCCCGCGTGCGCCGAAAACTAATGGTGGGCCACGTTTTTCTTTTTCATCCGGGCATCCGCGCGGTTCAGCGCTTGCTTACCGAAGGAGTGCTCGGCCGGCCCCTCTATTTTTCCTCCGAGCGATCGCACTTCGGCCCCGTGAGGGCGGACGTCAGCGTGCTCTGGGATCTCGCACCCCACGATCTAGCCGTGATGCGGGCTCTGTTTGCGGAGATGCCGGTTTCCGCCCGCGCCCATGGACTTTCGTTTCTTCCAGGCGGCGAGGCGGATACGGCCCTCGTGGAACTGCGGTGGGCCTCGGGGCTCGTCGCCCACGCGCGGCTTTCCTGGATGGAGCCTCGAAAAATCCGGCGGACGATGCTTCTCGGCGATAAACGCGGAGTCGTGTTCGAGGAGGAGGGCGGTGAGTACCGCGTGAAGCTCTTCACGCCGGGCGCGGGAGTGCAAGGTTCGCCGAATGGGCTGATGGCTTATCGGGAGGCTCTGCGCGGCGAGGGCGAAAACGTGGAGATGGTTTCCGAGGAGCCCCTGGGACTCGAGTGCGGAGCTTTCGTCGACTGGGTCCGCCACGGAACTCCCCAGGCGAGCGCCGGAGAAGCGGGCGCGGACGTCGTTTTGCTTTTGGAGTATCTGCAGCGGTCGATGGAGCGGGACGGTGAAGCGCTGGACTTGAGCGAAGCGTGGGAGGGGATCCGTTGACCCACACGGAAGCTCTCTTCCACGTGCTGCTTTCCATGGGCATCTTCATTTTCACGCCGCTGACGCTCGGCTACGGCCGGTTGTTTCCGGTTTCGCGCGTCGTTTGTCTCTTTTCCATTCTCGGTGTTTACGCGATGGCCGGGCCGCTCCTCCCCCAAAGTCTTCCTCTTTGGTCGATTTGGCTCGTGGTGATGACCGGAGTGCTTTGCGTCCGCCACTACCGAGCGGGCGGACGCGAGCCGTTTGCCGATTGCCTTCACTTCTGGCCGGTGCCGCTCATCCTGATTCTCGGTTTCGGGCTTTGTCTGTTTCGGTGGGATCCGCCTGGCGCCGAATCGGCGTTCATCGGCGCCGCCGCCCGCCGCGTGGCCGAGGGCGCGCCGTTTACCATCGGCACTCAGGGCGGAACCGTTTCTCTGCTGGTCGCCATGGGGCACCTGGGCCACTGGGCGCCGGTGGAAAGGCTCGTCGCCTTTTTCACGGCCGTAGGTGCGGTCGCGTTTGCTTTCAGTATCAGCTCGGCGCTCGGGTTGTGGTTCCAGCGCACGCCGGCGTTTGTCGGCGGGCTTATCGCGATGGCGATTTTCTCGGCGCCTCAAGTGCTCCTCGCCTCGGGCGCCGCGCCGGTCTTCTTCGGGCTGACGTCGGGTCTATGCGTTCTCGAGCTTTCGAAGCTCATTCTCGTCCGGGACGCGACCCGCTGGCAGCGGGGGCTTTACGCCGTCGCGGTCTCCTTCGGCGCTTACTGCGATCCCACCGCTCATCTCGTTTCGCTGGTCGTTTGTTTTCCGGCGTTGCTTTGGGCCTACTTCGTTTGCGATAGCCAGCGTAGGTTCGCGAGAAATCTTTTCGGCATGGTTCTCTTCGCCTTGCCCATGGTGATCCCCGCGTACGTATGGGGACGCTTCAACGAGTTCTACATGCTTCCCCACGGGGATTGGCCGCTCGCCCTCGTGGTATCGCTCGGGCTCGGCGCGGTTTCCTTTTGGGCGGACCGCAAGGCCCGCTACCGCGTGCCCGCGATCTTCTGTCTTCTCACGGCGGGCACTCTCGCGGCGTTGGGAGAGTACGGCATTCTGCCGATGTCGATTCAGCGGGCGGCGGAAGGGATGGCGGTATTTGCGCTCGCGATGCCGGGCGCGTGGCTCGTCGAAACCTTTCTCGCGGAATGGCGCAAGACCGCGCGCGCGTGGGAAGTCGCCGGTTTCGCCGTGCTCTTTTTCATCGCGCTTCATCAGTTTCACGTGCATCTGGGGCCGGAGTTCACCTCGCCCCAGCTTTCCTCCAAGGACCGGGAGGCGATGGCGTACGTGCAGAGTTACCTGCCCGAAGGGCAATGCATTCACGTCGACCCCCGCTACTCGGGCCGCTGGATTCCGACCATGGCCAACCGGTGCATCGTCACCGATAGAAAAATCGCCCAATGGGCCTTTCTCGCCGATGGGCAACCCAGGCCGGCGCTCCTGGGCGCCGACCCCGTCTTCGACGGCGGGGCCCTAGTCTACCGCATGGGGGAGAACCTCCTGAACCCCCAGATGGAGGAAGCCGAGGCCCCGGCCCCGGTCCCCGAGCAAACCCCCCAAGCCACCGAAGAATGACCGGTTGAACTCCTGCCCCGGATTTGGTTGGATCAGCCCCATCGTGTCTACCGCCGTTCAATCCATGCCCTGGCTGGCCCAGATAGGGCGCGTTTGGTTCCGCTGGCGCGGAGTTTCGCCGGTGCCCTTCGTACTGCTCCTTCTGATATTGCCCGCGGAAATGCAGTGGGGGACGGAGGCGATGGTTTTGTTTCTTGCCGTCGCTTTCGCCGCCGAGGCGTTGCGGATTTGGACGGTCGGTTACATGGGCAGCGCCACCCGGACCCGGGGAGATGGCGTTCCGGCTCTCGTGCACGCGGGACCGCTCCGCTACGTGCGCAACCCTTTATATATAGCGAACGCGATCCTCTACACCATGGTCGGTCTGCTGATGGGGCACGTGTCGCTCAGTCTCGCGTTCCTCGCCTACACTGCCCTTCAGTACACGTGCATCGTCGCGTTCGAAGAAGAACGCCTGAAGGCGATCTTCGGCCACGCTTACACGGTTTATCAGAGTCAGGTTCCCCGCTGGGCGGTGGCGCCTTCGCCTCAGTGCCCGGATAGCGGACACGAGTTCGATTTGAAGAAAGCGCTTCGCAGCGAGAGCTCCACGTTTCTCGTCATCGCGGTGGTGCTTCTCGCCGTAGTCTCCAAACGCCTCTTTTAACTGTCTGTCATCGTGAGGCCGAGCGCAGCGAGAACGTAGCGACCGTTGGCCGAGGCAAAGCGGATCCCGCCTGAGTTTAGCGTGCAACGGCCAAAGTTCGTTCCGTCGCTACGCTCCTCACGATGACAGGGGTGGGTCAGTTCAAACTCTTTCTCACTTCATCGATTTCGCCCACGTTCTTGGCCGTGCTGGCGATGCTGCTCTGGGTATGGGTCAGGTGGCCCTCGACTACTCCGACCAGAGTTCCGACGGCGTCGATCTGGCTCTTCGTTTGAGTCGAAAGCTGGACCAGCTTGTTACGGATCTCCACGAGCGAGTTCTTGTCCCCGAGAAGCGTGGTCGCGTCGGACTTCAGATTCGTCACATCCTTGTCGAGATTGCTTTTGATTCCGGCCAGCCGCTTGACGGCGCCGCCCACCTTCGCCGCGCCTCCGGCGATGGTGCCGAGGTCGATGGCTTGGGCCGCGAACATTCCGGTGGCGACGGCGCCGACGATGGTTCCGAGCACGAATGATTTCAGATGCATGTGGTCTCCCAAAGGTTCAGAGGGCCAGGCGGAACGAGCCCCCGACGGCCAGCATGGGCCGGGTTTGAAAGTAGGTCTTGAGGAGCGCGTCGATCGCGAAACGTTCCGCCATGGAGATCGTCGCGCCCAGTCCGAGAAAGCCGCCGACGAAATTCCGGGAAGGGCCCGGCGTCGTGTAGGAAAGAAAATGGGCGCCCGCGAGCGCGAAGCCGTCCAGGTGAGGGGTGGTGAGGTTCAGGCGATAGCCCGCTTCGAAGATTTTCACGACGGTCCCAAGAGAGGAACCGTGCAGGACTTCCAGCTCGATGGCATCGTCGCCAAGGGGAATTGAAGCTACTATTCCGTAGCTGGGGAGGACGGCCTCGAAGTCCGGCAGCTTTGAAGGAATAAGGTTCTCGACGGCGAGACCCACCGAAAATCGAGCCGGGCGGGGTGGGGGATTTCCGCAAACTTCCGCCTGCCCGAAATCCAGCACCCCGAAAAACAACGTTAAGAGAACCAACCTCCGCATCGAACGGGAGTGTACCACGCGGTGTAGACTCGGCCAGGGCTTAGCCGAACACGGCCCGTATACCACCCCTCCCGTAAGACCGGCGGTGGACGGCGTCCCGATTGGCCTTTTCGCCGAATCCTTTTCCGCCGCCGCGGGGCACCCTACTTGCATTCTGATCAGCCGCTAAGCCTTCTTGCGTGTTTCGGGGGTAGTCGATGTCGAGCTTCAAACTGGTTCTTTTCGTCGCTTTGTCCTGTGGCAGCAGCAGCTACGGGGCCGGTCCCTCCGTGGAGATCCTTCCGGGCGCGAAGCCCTCGGCGGACTCGGCGGCGCGGGAGCTCATCGCCATCGAAGCTTTCAAGCTTCTCTATGGAGCGGCGAAGGCGGACCCCGTGGTCGAGTTCGCGCCGGGCACCTCTCTAGATCCCGCGTTTCGGGACCGCTTGGAAAAGCTCGAACGGGATCGGCTCGGACAGCTTGCGGCCGGCAAGGACCTTCGCCCTAAGGGGCCGCTCACTCTCAGCCAAGTATTGAAGGCCCTCGCTCAAGGGGATCCCATCACCAAGTCTCAGAAGGAAGAGCTGCTTTCGACCTTGCGCCTGCAGGATCTCAAGACGGTGCTTCCGGGTACCGTAAACGAAAAGGCGCGGGCTCTCCTTATAGAGGAGCTGACCGCTTGGGCGCGGGATGGGCAAGTTCCGGTGATTCCGGCGAACCTGAAAGCGGCTTTGGTAAAGGCGTTGAAGGACGAAGCCTTGAGAGCGAAGCCGCCCCGCGTGCTCACGGACGCCGAGATCGAGGAAGCTCTCAAAATTCCGAGCAAGGTGGCTGCTTTGGCGGCGGGACTAAGTCCCAATACGTTTTCGCTCATCGATTGGATGCAGCTCGCGGGAGGAATGCGCATCGCGGGCCGCACGGATCGGCCGAATGGTTCCTTCGCGGACCTTCGCCGCGAGCTCGGCGAACGACTGGCGGTCGTGGGGCCCCAGCGGCAATCCGAGCGCGGGATTCAAACGCCGCGCATTCCGTTTCAGGCGCCCCGACCTTCCTTTCAGGTCGGCTCGGCCCCGTGCCCGGCTCCGAAGGCTCCGGGCGGCGAAAGAGGTTTCGCTCCCCCGCAGAATTTCCGTGGCAATGGCGGATCGCCGGGAAAGGGCGGTCTCGTTCAGCTCGACGCGCCCATTCCGAATCAAATCGGCCTGGACGAGCAAACCCGCAAGCGTTTGCTTGCCGATCGGGATCGGGGCCAGCTCAGCTTGCCTCTGATTACGCATTATCCGAAGTCGGGGGCTTCCGCCTGTCAGGTCACGCTGATCGGAAATCCCGGCGAAGCGCCCACTCCAGTCGGCGAGGGCAAGTGCGCCTATAACGCCATCACCGCGCGCCATTGCGTGGAGGATGATTCGGGTGAGCGTTTCTCCCACGCCGAAATTCCCGCTTTCTCCGAAATGTCGTTCACTCGTTTGGAAGTGGATGAACAGGGAGGCGACCTTGCGATGATGGCCTTCGAGGCCCAGTGTCGGAACGATTTGCCCATGGCTCCGCTCGCGATTATGCCGCCGCGGGAAGGAGAGGGAATCCTCGTACACGCCGCGATTCCCCTTATCGGCCAGGCCACCAGCAACGGCGGCAACGAGACGCGCCTCATGATGAACGTCCGCGATCCGGAAAATGGCGGGGTCGGCATCGAGCACGGCAACTCGGGAGGCGCGGTGCTTAACGAACGGGGCGAGATTGTCGGAGTCATTTCGACGAAGCTGGAAGGGTCCGAAGGAGTCGGTGTCGGTTTCTTCGCGTCGCGGGACGCGCTTTACTTCGCTAACAAGTTTCTCAATCCCGAGTTCGAGGCGATGTACTTGAGCGGCGTCCGCAACCCGGGCCGCGGCCCGGCTTCCATCGCGGGGCACAACTGATGTACTTACTCGAGCTGGAAATCGTCGAGAAGGGCAAGCTGACGAAGCAGGAGTTCGTCCTTTCGGGCACGACGAAAGTTCTCGTAGGCCGTCTCGACTGCGATCTCACTCTGCCGGACCGGCAGGTTTCGCGTAAGCACATGAGCTTTCGGGTTCGCGAGGAACGGCTCATCGCCGCCGACCTCGGAAGCCGCGCGGGAACCTATCTGAACGGGCAGCCGATGAAGCAGACCTACGCGCGCAAGGGCGATGTGTTTCAGGTTGGTACCTATTTGATTCGGGTGAGGGGTTTCACGGTTTCCAAACGGCGCGAACCGGAGATGGATTTCGGAATGTCGGCCCAGGCCGCCACTTCCACCTTTCAGATTCCGCTCATCGGCCCCGACGGCCTGATGACCCGGGCGCTTCGCCGGCTCGCCGAAGCCTCGACTCTTAAGCGCGCCTTCGTACTCGGAGCCCTGGGCCTCGTGCTCGTCGGCGCCTTACGCCTCGCCCAAAAGCCGGAGACGCCCAGCCGCGGCATCGCGAGCGTTCAGCAAGCTTCCGCTTCCCGCTAGTAAAGCATATTGCATTGGTCGCTGATTTCGACGGTCAGAGGACCGGAGATGACTCCGCTCGCCTGTTCTCCCGTCTCGAGCTCCACGCTGAATTGCAGCTCGATGGAGTCGCCGTTGTTCTTTCCGAAGCTTAGGAAAGTCACGCTGGACTTGGTAACCTTCGGTCCCTTGTCGGCCAGCATCGACATGTTGGCGATGGGGATCGCGTCGAGTGCGATGTAGAAGCCCTTGAGTCCCACGGACATGGCGGTGCCGTTCATCTGGGGCCGTTCCGTAAGCTGAATGTTTTGATTGAGCGGAGGCTCTCCGACGAAAGTCACGTCGAGGCGCGTGTAGGCGCCGGGAAAGGTCCCCGGCTCCCCGAGCATCACGGTATAGGCCTCACTGGGGCAGGCGGAGTTCGTATTCACGGAGCGATAGATTTCCAGCACCGTATTGCCGAGCACGAGAGTGCTCGATTCGTCCAAACGAAGCGCGAAATTTTGAAGCTTCTTCTTTCCGCAGCCGATGGCCGCGACAAGGCAGATCCCTAGCGCAAGATGCCGGACAATGATGCTCATGGGCCCAAAGTAGAGCAAGGGCTGGGCCAGGCCCCCCGAGCCTGGCCCAGGTCATTGCTTGTCCAGCCGGTATTCCGGCTGTCTACGCTTTAGTCACTTCCGGATCCCGTATGACCGGCCCAACCGCACCCCTCGAAGGAATGCTTGGAGCGGGCGCCGAGGGCCTGCGAAACCTGCTGCATGGCCGATTCGGCGGTAAAGAGTTCCTTCAGATAGCGATCCCGGTTGGCGAGATAGGTTTTCGAATTGAAGATGTAACTGTTCATGAGGCTCTCGGGACTTCCGTCGCTGTGTTTCGAGTTTTTGTGTCCCCGCCCTAAAAGGCAGTGTCCCAGCTCGTGAAACGCGAGCATCTCCCGGAACGTGTCCGAGCCGTTGCCCCAAGCGGAAGACGAGTATTTGATGCTGTTTCTTCCGGCGGAGTTCATGCTGCACATGCCGATGGTGGAGCCGAAGAACGAGCCGAACGAATAGGAGATGGATTTGCCGACGTAGTCCGCCCCATAGGTTTGGCCGAGGCTTCGGAACCGGGTCTCGTAGACCTCCGGGGCCGTCGCGCCGTTGGGCGGTGGTTGGGGGATGTCCGGTTTTTTGCCGCCCATGGCCATCGTGGCAAGGGCGAATAGGGAAATAAGGGCTTTCTTCATTCCATCTCCTCCTTGAGACGTCGAAGTTCCATCTTTCCCAAAAAGTGTGGGGTCCTGTGCTTTGTAGCCGTTAGGGTTTCGCCACATTTGGCGGGCAATTGGCTTGATTCTGTCCCAGGCCCTCTCCAATAATGGGCCGATGTTCAGAGCCTTGGTCTTGTTATGTCTTGTGTCGAACGCCTGGGGCGCTCAGCCTTCGGCCGACTACGTCCGGCGCCACGCCCGAAGCGTGCCCGCGGCGATTTCCACTCTCGCCCGTTACAAGGTGATCTCCGTGGGAGAGATCCACGGCACGCGCCAAGGTCCCGCGTTCGTGCTCGAGGTTTTGCGCCTGCTTCGCCGTACGGGAAAAAGCGTTTTGCTCGGGTTGGAGATTCCCGCCTCCGAACAAAACTCCGTAGATTCCTATCTCCGCACCGGCCGTCTTTCGTTTCTGAGAAAGTCCGAGTTCTTCCGGCGGGAGTATCAAGACGGCCGAAGCAGCCGGGCGATGTACGAGTTGCTGCGGGGAGTGCGCTCGCTGCCCAAGGTGAAAGTGTTCGGCTTCGATGCGGTGAACGTGACGAGCGGCCAGGACCGGGACGAGAAGATGGCGAGGAATCTCGCCGCGGCTTATCGCGCGGCCAAGCCCGATGTTCTCGTTTTTCTCGCCGGAAACATTCACGCTTCGATTTCCGTGGGAACGCCGTTCGACTCCTCCTACCGGCCGATGGGATACCAAATGCTCGGTGAGCCGGATGGGATTTTCGCGGAGAAGGACTTTCTTCCCATCAAGATCCGTAGCCGGCTGGGCGACGCTTGGGTCTGCTTCACGGCATCCGCCTCCGAGTGCGGAACGCACCCGATGAAGTTCGGGCCTTCCGTCTATTCCGAGGCCTTGCCGTGGAACCGTTACTTTCTTCCGGAGGTAAATCTCTTCGAAGGTTATCGGGCCACTTACTTCGTCCGCTCTCTTTCGGCGTCTCCGCCGTTGGTGAGCGCGCCGTGAGAAAATTTCTCGGAGCGCTTCTCGATCGGATTTCTCCCAAGAAGGTGACGCTGCTTCTGCTCGACACGGAGACTACCGGTCTCGATCCGGCCGATTCCGCTGTATTGGAGTTCGGCGGGCGGCTCGTCGTAGTGGAGGAGTCCACCGGACGGGTTCTCTCGGCGCGGGAAACCTACAGCGCGCTCCAGGACCCCGGGCATCCGCTCGATCCGAAAACGGTGGAGCTGACCGGAATTACCGACGCGATGGTGAAGGGCCAGAGCATCGATTGGGCGGCGGTCGAGCGGCTTTTCGAGCGGGCCGACATCGTCGTGGCACACAATGCGGAATTCGATCGCGCCTTCCTCGAGGTGAAGTTGCCGGCCGCCCGGAACAAGATCTGGGCGTGCTCCTTCCGTCAGATGAACTGGGTTTCCAAAGGGTTCGCCGATTCGAAACTCGTGAATCTCGCCAAGACCCTCGGCCACGAGTTCCAGGCCCATCGGGCGATGGGCGACGTCGATTCCCTTCTTTTCATTCTCTCGCGCAAGGATCCGAAGACCAACACGCCCTATTTTCTCGAGCTAATCCAAACCACCCGCGCGGTTTTCCTTAGAGTGGACGCCGTGGGAAGCGCTTACGAGAAAAAAGATCTGCTGAAAGCGCGCGGCTACTACTGGAACGGCAAGGTTTGGTGGAGATATCTCATGGGGGAAGCCCGGGCCGAGGAGGAGAAGTGGCTCGCCGAGATCATCTACTGCGGCGCGGGCAGCGCCGCGTTCACCGAGATCCCGCCTCGGGATAGGTTCCGCCGCAACCGCGGACAACCATAAGCGTCAGGAATTTTTCCCGTCATTTCTTTCGGTTGGGACCCGCCGCCTTGCTTAAGAAGGGATGGGTTCGTCTGTTAAGGGGATCCTCGCCTCATCGGCCTCCATGGCGTCCGCGCGGCTATCCTGGACCTACTGGAGGCAACCATGTTCCGCGCTTATCAGATTTTCATTTACGCGATTCTGGTGGCGGTACTTACGATTTCCTGGGGCAGCATCGGCCAGGACTCGGACGAGTACCAGCGGCAGGTCAACGAGCACGCCTATCGGCATCGTTTCGATCGGGAGGCGGTACCGGACGAGAAAACCGGCATCCGATTCGGGGAGAGGGGAACGGAACGGGACGGCGTCATCATCCCGCTGCCCCAGCTCCTTCCGCCGAACTGGAAGCTCGTCGTCATGACGGGGGACGACAGCATCAAGGCTTTCGACAACGCGAGAAAGAAACTCCACGAGCTTTTTACGAGCTACGGCATCCGGGAGTCCATTCAGCTTTCACGGGCTTCGAGTCAGCAGGTGGGCGGCGTGCGCGCAACGAGCGTTCCCAATCTCGAGCAGGCGACCCGCGACTTGAACGTACGCGACGGCGACGGCTGTCTCGTGCACATGACCTCTCACGGAAGCCCCCAAGGGTTTTACATCCGCGGCCAGAACAATCTTACTCCCGACAAGCTGGACCAGATCGTGAAGGAAAATTGCGGCGATCGCCCGACCGTGCTTTTGATTTCGGCGTGCTACTCGGGCATTTTCGCCGAGCCGAAGTACGAAAAGCCGAACCGGATCATCATGACGGCCGCGCGTAAGGACAAGACTTCCTTCGGCTGCGGCTCCGAGGATGTCTACACTTACTGGGATTCCTGTCTCGTTACGGAGCTTCCGGTTTCCCGCACTTGGGTCCAGCTCGCCGAGAATGTCGAAAAATGCATCGAGAAGAAAGAAGGGGCGGGCGGTTTCGCGCGTTCCTATCCGCAAGCGCGCTTCGGCGCCGACGTTAAGAATCTGGAAATTCACGAGTAAGCGGGCTTACTTCGGCAGGGTGACGACGACTTCGGGGGCGGCCATTTCCGACATGAGCACGCCTTCCGGCAGGCGAAGCTTTACCTTCATCCGTCCCGTCCTGCGAAGCTCCTTGAAATCGACGGGCTCGGTTTCGAGGGCTTTCGGCGGCGTCTGAGCGCGGGCCATTCGCAGGCTTACCGATGGCGGAGAGATCTGAATCTGATTGCTGCTCGGGATTCTGTCCGGTTTGAGCCAGATGAGACTCACCGGCACGTCGTGCGCTACCGTCGAGTAAGCGTTCACCGAAACCTCGGACGGCTCGATCCGCTTGATGCGGACGCGGGGAGGAAGCCGGAAGTCCGTTTCCGACACGACGAAAGTCTGCGTGCCTTCTCTCACTTTCGACAAGTTCAAAGTCAGCGGCAGCGTCGCCGGATCGAGGGTGAGGATCGAATCCTCCGGACCTAGGAGCGTGAGGCGTACCCGATCCGGGCTCGGCAAATTGGCTTCCCAGCCTTTGGACAGACCCTTGTAGACGACCGGCGCCTCGAGCATCCGCTGAACGAGGCTCACGGGCCTCGCGAATACCGACCAGAGCGCGAACGACAAAATGAAAGAGCCGGCGAGACGTCCCCAGGGAATCTCGAAGAGGCTGCGGTGTGGAAGCGGGCGCAGGCGCCGGTTCTGATCGCGGATCGCATCGTGAAGGGCGTTGATGGATTTCGCCTGCGTGAGCTGGCCGTTTCTCGCGATGCTGATGGCTCCGGTCTCCTCGGACACCACGAGCACGAGGGCGTCGCATCTTTCGACGAGCCCGAGAGCGGCGGCGTGCCGGGTGCCGAGCCGTCCCGTCCCCTCGGCGTTGCGCGAAAGCGGCAGGTGCACGCCGAATCTGTCCAGAATTCCGTCGTGAATGACGACGGCACCGTCATGTCCCGGAGAGTTCGGATCGAAAATACTTTGGAGAAGGGGGGCGCTCACCTGGCCGTTCACAACGATGCCGGCGCGAAGGTGCCCCTCCAAGGATTGCCGGCCGCCTATGACGACCAGGGCGCCCGTTTTCGATTTGCCGAATGCCACCAGGCACTCGACGAGAGTCTCCGCGAGCTCCGCCGAGAAAAGCGAGTCGCGCCGGCCCCACAGACGCCAGCTTGATAGCGATTCGAAGGCCCGCCGGAAGTCCTCTTGAAAGATGATGACGATGCTCACGGAAAGAACCGTGAGCCCCATCGTGAAAACCTTCGTGGTCAGGTACATCTTCAGGCTTTTCGCCGCCACGAACGTAATGAGCATCGGAAAGAGCGCGTAGAGGATAGACCACGAGGTGCGCCGCTGCACCCACACGAGGGCCAGACACAGAAAGACCGCCATGACGCTCACGTCGGCCATGTCGACCCAGGTCATCACCATCAGGCTTTCGTCGACGTAGTCGATTAGCTGACGGAGGTAGCTGGCGAATAGGGCTTGCATGGGATGCTCTATTTTACCTGGAGAAGGGTCTTAAGCCCCGCGTCAATTAGGCCGATAAGCGGAGTGGAGGCCTGCGTGAGCGCCCTTACGCGAAAAGAGCTGGATCGCATCAATCACGTGAATTCGGGCTTGATGCTCGTCTCCGCGGCGCTCGCCTATTTCTTTCCTTTCCACACGTTTCTCTTGGCCTTCGTGATTCTCGGCCCGCTTCATTATCTGACTCAGATTAACTGGATGCACGGAAAGCAGTATTTCACCGCCGGCCGCTGGGATTTCGTCGTGCTCGCGGGGCTCGCGCTTCTCGATACTTACGCGAGACGCCTCGGGGTGTCGGGCTGGGTGATCGCCCACAACACCGTCCGGATCGCGCTTTTTTCCGCGCTCGCGATGGTTCTGATCAAGGACACTCGGATTCGGATCGGCGGCATCGCCGTGGCTTTTCTTCTGGCTTACGTACCCGTGGGCCCGGGGCCGGCGTTGTTCTTCAGTCTCTATTTGTCGACGATAGTGCACGTTTACGTACTAACTTGGTTGTTCCTGCTGCACGGAGCTCTGAAATCCAAAAGCCGTTCCGGTTATGTTTCCGTCGCGGTCCACACTGCCCTGGGCATCGGGCTTCTGTTCGCTCCGCCGGTTTGGACGCGGTTTCTTCCGGAGTCCATGACCGACGCTCTTTCCGCGTTGGGAAATCTGAATTTGCACATCGCCCACACTTTCGGCTGGGATCTTCAGGGGACCGGGCCCTTCAGAGCGATGCAGCTGGTCGCTTTCGCGTACACCTACCACTATCTGAATTGGTTTTCGAAGACGCGCCTCATCCAATGGCACCGCGTGAGCCGGACGCGGCTCGCCGTCATCGGCGGTCTGTATGCCCTGTTTCTCGGGCTGTATGCCTACGATTTCCGGATAGGGCTCGGGGCGCTGCTCGCCATCAGCCTGGGACACGTGTTTCTGGAGTTCCCGCTCAACCTCAAAACCGCGGCCGGTATCGTTGTCGAAATCAAAGCCCGCCTCGCCCCGGCACCCCCACAGAAGAAGTCCAAAAATCGCAAACATCGCCGCGCCGCCTAGTTCAAGGTCCAGCTCAGGCGCGCCGAAAAGTATAGGAATGGAGAAGAAGCCATTAGCTCAGGGCGTTATTACGTTCAATGAGCCGTATCTCACGGGAAGAGAGCAGGAACTGCTGCGCGAGATTTTCGCGAACAAGCATTTTTCCGGCGCCGGCCCGATGGGAAAACGGGTTGAAGCGTATTTCGAGAAAGAGCTCGGAACGAAACGAGCCTTGCTCACCACCTCGTGTACGCACGCGCTCGAGATGGCGGCGCTACTCCTGGATCTCGCGCCCGGCGATGAAGTCATCGTCCCCTCCTTCACTTTCGTTTCCACTCCGAACAGTTTTGTTCTCCGGGGCGCGAAGCCGGTTTTCGCCGACGTTACCCCCGACACCCTCTGTCTCGATCCCAAGTCCGTCGAGAAATTGATCACGAAGAAAACGAAAGCCGTTTTTCCGGTCCACTACGCCGGCATCGCCTGCGACATGGACCCGATCCTCGAGATGGCCAAGGCTTCCAACTTCGCCGTCGTCGAAGACAATGCCCACGGCCTCTTCGGAAAATACAAGGGACGCACCCTCGGAACCTTGGGCCAGCTGGGAGCGCAGAGCTTTCACGAGACGAAGAATTTCTCCTGCGGGGAGGGCGGAGCCCTCCTGGTGAACGACCCGAAGTTCATCGAGAGAGCGGAGATTATCCGGGAAAAGGGAACGGACCGTTCCCGTTTCTTCCGCGGAATGGTGGACAAGTACACGTGGCAGGGAGTCGGCTCCAGCTACGTTCTCTCCGACATCCTGGCCGCGATGCTTTGGGCGCAGCTGCTGGAGAAGGAAAAGATTCAGGGAGCGCGCCGCTGGATTTGGAACACGTACTTCAAGGAGCTGGCACCGTGGGCGGAACGCAACGGCGTTCAGTTCCCGCACGTTCCGTCCTACTCCGATAACCCGTACCACATGTTCTACATGCTGCTGCCGAGTCTCGAGGAACGGGATCGTTTCATCGCCCACATGAAGGCCGAGCGAATCGGAGCTGTGTTCCACTATTTGCCGCTGCACCTGTCCCCGGTGGGACGGGGCTACGGTTATCGGGGAGGGGAGCTTCCGGTCACCGAAAACATTTCCGACCGTCTCGTCCGTTTGCCGTTCTTCAATGCGATGACCGAAGGGCAGCTCGCCCGAATCGTTTCCACGGCCGCCAGTTTCAAGGCGGCCGCTCGGCAGCCCCTCAGGAAGGCCGGATGACTCCCACACCGCGAAAGAAGCTCGCCGTTCTTCAGTCGAACTACATCCCTTGGAAGGGGTACTTCGACATGATCAACAGCGTCGACGAGTTCATCCTCTACGACGACGTCCAGTTCACGAAAGACGACTGGCGCAACCGCAACCAGGTGAAGACCCAGGGCGGTCCCAAGTGGCTTACCATTCCGCTTTTGACGAAGGGAAAGCTCTTTCAGCCCATCAAGGATGTCGTCGTCCGGGATCATGACTGGTGCAAAACCCATTGGTCGACCATCGCGCAGAGTTACGCCCGCGCTCCGCACCTGAAGCTCTACAAGGATCGCTTTGCAGCTCTGTACGATAAATGCCGGAACATCGACCGGCTTAGTGAAGTGAACTACCTCTTCATCACGGAGCTCTGCTCCATTCTGGGAATAAACACCAAGATACGCTGGTCGATGGAGTTCAAGCTCGTCGGCGACAAGAACGAGCGCCTGGTGAATCTGTGCCGGGACGTCGGCGCCGACTACTACCTTTCCGGTCCGGCCGCGAAGAGCTACATGGACATGGCTCTGTTTCGGAACGCGGGCATCCAGGTCGAGTTCATGGATTATTCCGGATACATACCGTATCCGCAGCTGCACGGCGAATTCACTCACAACGTGAGCGTTCTCGATCTGCTCTTCCAGATGGGGCCCTCGAGTCCGCAGTGTATGAAAAGCTTCACGCCTCCCTTGGCGAAGGCCGGTTGACGCCCGCCTGATATAATCGCGCCATGCTCCAGTCTCCTTTCCAATGGTGGGCCCGGCAGTCCCGCGCCGAGAAAAGTCTCTCCCTTGTCGCCTTGGCCATCGGTTTGGTCCTCATCGGGTCACTTTCCTGGCAGTTCCGCCGCGGAGTCGGGCTCGCGGACGAAGCTCTTTATCTGTCCTTGTTCCACCGGTTCTTTCTGGGGGACAAGCCGTTCGTCGACGAGGTTTCCGTCCCTCAGACCGCGACTCTGGTCTCCTATCCCCTCTTTCGCGTCTTTGTCTTTCTAAAGGGCGGCAATGATGGAATCTTTCTCTTCTCACGCCATCTTTACTTGGCCATGTGTCTTGCGGCCTCTTGCCTCGTTTACGTTTTCGCCCGCCGCCATCTTTCCTCTCCGCTGGCGCTGCTGCTGGCCCTGATCCCGCTGGGCGACATCCCGGTGGGAGTCCCCGCTCTGTCGTACAATACGATTGGCTTTTTCGGGTGGCTGGGGGCGGTCCTGCTTGCCGCCGATCGCGAGCTGTCGCCGAGACGGATGGCCGCTATTTCACTCTTTCACGGAATTGCGGTCCTGGCTTACCCGCCTTTGCTTTTGGCCTGCGTAGTTCACGACTTGATTCTCTTCTTTGGAATATCCAGCCGCCGGGGGAGAGCCGCTCTTTGTCTCGTCACGCCCGCGGTGCTGTTCGGTTTGACCGTGATGATCGCCTTCGGGATCACACCCGCCGACATTCTCTCCGGCCGGCGAGCCTCGATGGCGATGCTCGGTAGCCAGGGGTATACGCTGGGATTCGAAAAGGTTCTTTCGTTATTTCGGCAACTGTTTCCACCATACTGGCCTTTCCTCGTCTTTCTCGTCCTTCTTGCCGTGTTCGCGTGCCGCCGCTCCCGATCCGCTTTCGCCGTATTTTCTCTCCTTCTGATTCCGGTTTTGTATTTCGTGTTCCGAGCTCGCAACGGGGGCGCAGGTTTTGCGATGATCCCGCTCTACCTCGGCCTTGCCTGTCCCGCGTTCTGGTTCTTCGATAAAGACGACGACAAGAAGCGGCTTATCCGCCTCGTGTGGATTCCTTCGGTCGCCGCTGGAATGATCTTCGCGTGGGCGAGTCTAAATGGTTTGTCTCAGGGTTCGCTGGGGCTTGCGCCGGCGAGTTATTTGTCCCTCGTCTTTTTGCTGAGCGCCTTAAACGTTCGCTTTCCGGCGAGAGCCGGGATTTTGGCGGCGGTTTCCTTGGCGGCTTTCTATCTTTTGCCGCCCTATTTTTTGCGCAATGGATTCCCCACGCCCGATTTGCCCGGGCCTTTCTCCCGAAAGGCGGAATCTGGGCCGTATAGCGGGATGTGGATGCCGGAGAGAATGGCCGACGTCCTTTCGATTCTGTCCCGGGAGTTGCCGGTTTACGAGAAACCCGACGGCAGGATTATTTTTTACCCGCTCTTTCCGCCCGGTTATCTCCTTTCCAAGTTACGGCCTGCGGCCGAGATGGTTTGGGCGATACACGTGGACTTACCTCATGCGGCCAACATCAAGTATCTGCGGGGGCTCAACGAGAACAGCGTGGCGGTTCGGGTGAACCTGAGCGTAGAAGAGGTGGCGCGACCGTCGGGAGAGAGCTATCTGGCGGTCCGTTTGCGGGAGTTGCAGAACGAGCAGGAGGTGGGGCCGATCACGATCCACTACGGTTTGAGGCCCGGCTCCACTCGGACGCCAGAATCCCCATATAGTGCGAGTTCAGGCGCTGTCCCCGGTAAATGAACTCCTCTCGAAGCAGCCCTTCCTTGCGGAACCCGACGGACTCGTAAGTCTTGATCGCCGCCGTGTTCTTCTCGTGCACGGTCAGCCAGACTTTGTGGCAACCGCGCTCGCGGAAAACTTTCTCGAGCCCGAGGCGAATGGCCTGGGTTCCGACTCCCTGTCCGCGGACCGAAACCTCGCCGAGGTAGACGTGGAGCCTTGCGGTTCCGAGATGGGAATCGAACTTGTCGAAGATGAGATTGCCTACGTGCTCATCGCCCCACAGGATTGCGAAAGCGAGTTTCTCCTCGCCGGCGAGATTTTGCTCCAGCCACTGCTTCGTGGAGGCGAGGGTGGGGATGGATCGCAGTCCCAGGTTGTCCCGCAGATCCGCGTCCTGCATCCATCCGGCCATGGCCTGCGCGTGACGTGGCCCCAGTGCTTTCAGGGCGATCGGCTTTTCGGCCCGAAATTTACGCGCGGTGGGCATGGCTCAACCTTGATTATCGGCCCTTCGCGGGGGGCTCACAAGGGGCAGGAAAGTGAAATGTTCTCCGACGGGGAAGTGCGGTAGACTTACAGAAGTCCCCCCTCCAGCCTCCTCATGGAATACTCAATCATCGTTCCCATCTTCAACGATTCCGGCCTCGCGCCCGCTTTTTGCGAGCGGTTTCAGGTGGTTTTCACCGAATTCCTCGGGAAAAAGGACATCGCTTCCGCCGTTGAGCTCATCTTCGTGAGCGACGGCAGCGAGCCCGGGCACTTCGAGGCGCTGCAGCGCACGGCGTCCGGATACCCCTTCGTGCGGCTCATAGAGCTGAGCCGCAACTTCGGTCAGCACGTCGCGGTGTCAGCGGGTTACGAGCACGCCCGGGGCAGCTACGTCGGCATGATGAACGTCGACATGGAGGACGACCCGGACCAGATTCCGCTCCTCATTAAGGCGATGAAGGAGAACGAGTGGGATTTCGCCAACGGGCTATACGAAGTCCGCCACATTCCTTTGACGCAGAAGATCACGTCGGCGCTTTTCAATTTCACGATGCGCATGTTGACGGGCTACGCGATGCCTCGCGGGGCCTCCACCTTGCGGGTGATGAATCGCCGGTTCCTCGATGCTTACCTCAAGCTGACGGAGAAGAGCCGTTTTCTTCCCGCGTTGGAGTACTGGCTTGGTTTCAAGCGCGGCTTTGTCCCGATACGCCACCAGCCCCGCAAGGTCGGGCGCTCGAGCTACAACTTCCGCCGCCGCCTTCGTATGGCGGTCGACTCGATCGTCACCTTTTCCGATTTTCCCTTGAAGGTGATGGCCTTCGCCGGCTGCGGAATCGCCATGACCGGTTTCATTCTGATCGCGATTCTAATCTTTCAGAAGCTCTTTTCGATCGAGTTCCGGCCGGGTTACACCTCGACCATCGCCACCATCGTCTTTCTGGGCGGCCTCAATATTCTGACGGTCGGCCTCGCGAGTATTTACGTCGGAAGAATTCTGAGGGAAGTGCAGAACCGTCCGCTTTATCTCATCCGGCAGAAGACCAATTTCCAATGATCGACGGTAAATGAAAAAGCCCCGGGCGCATGGCGCCCGGGGCTTTTTTCGTTTAGAAAGCTTAAGGCTGGATGGTCACGGTCACGATCTTGCCCTGTTTGTAACAGTCCGTCTCCCCCGATTTGTCCTGGGCCTCCACGTACAGCTCGAACGTGCGCGTCTTATCCGGATCGACCCTGAACTCCCATCGATTGTCCGTCGTCACTTTCAGGACTTCTCCGGTAGTTCCTTCGTAAACTTTGAAAATGTATTGCCCATTGGTCCTTTTCGGCAGCCTCCACGTCATCGAAACAGTGCTGGTCGGCCTGTAATAGAGCACGTCTCCGAGCGCTCCCGCGCCGTCGGGATCGTTCAAGCAGGCGAAGCTCATCTTGGTGGCGGGGGGCTCCGTCGGGCCCCACTGTTTTTCCCCGCAGGAGGCGAGAACGAGCGAAAGCGGAACGAGCATCACGATTGCAAATTTCATGGGGGTCTCCTTTGAGGGACTTTCAGTTTATCAGCGGGGGAGGCCGAACGGGGGAAGCGTCGCTTCCTTAAGCGGGGAGGAAATTCAGGCGCATCGGATGGGTGGCCTTGAGCTGGCAGGCGAGCCTCGCGTGCGGCCGATCGGGGGCGAATACGTCGAGGGTCGCTTGTTCCTCCGTTCCGGCGGGAGGCAGCAGCTTGAAGCCCTCCGGATCCACGTCGACGAGACAGGTTCCGCAATCCCCCGACTTACAGCCGAAAAAAACGGGGGAGTGGGGGCCGTCGAGAACGTCTCCCAGACTCGCGCCGCTCGGAACTTCGACGGGCGCGAAGCCCTCCTTTTCGAAAGAAATCCGCATGCCCCTCTTTACCACGGTCGCGGCCGGCACGTCATCCCTTCGTCATGCGCCACAGGGGCTTGAGTTCGCGGTGAAGTGCTGAAGGCGTACACGGAACTGTACGAACTGTCGCTAGCCTCCACGGCCCCGAACTGAGCTCAGGCGGACCGGCGAAACAGAAGGCCTTTCGTTTCCCGGAGGCCGTCTACAGTGTAACGGACGAAGTCGGCTTCCGTCAGGATGCCGATGAGCCTCCGGTTATCCACGACCGGCAGACACCCCAAGTGATTTTCCAGAAGCGTAAGTCCCGCCTCTTCTAGAGGAGTGTCGGCGTACACCGCATCGACGTCTCTCTCCATTACCTGACCCACGGTCATCTGCCTGAGTCCCTCGACGATCTCGCTCATGGGCGGAGCATCGAGAGGGAACAGCCCGCTTTGCAGCAGATTGCGCTGGGAAACCATCCCGACGAGCTCGTTGGCTGGGGTCACGACCGGAACCTGCCTGATCCTCATCGACTCCATGAGATCGTACACGCTCTCCAGATCATCGTTCTCCCGGACGCTATAGACATCTTCCGTCATCAGATCGGAAACGGTTGGGTGCATGGTGCCTCCTTCGCGTCGAAATTGTGCAAGACGAGGGCCAATGGCACCCGATATGCAATTCCTTCACGGGGGAGGATTCGCAAATGGCGAGCACTACCTTGGATCTTCGCGGCTTCGAAGTTTTCACTCCGAACGGGGAACGGCTGGGTACGATCGTGAAAACGGAGGACGACACGTTCACGGTCCGCAAGGGGCACATCCTGCCCACGGAAATCGACGTGCCTTACGACGACATCGCCGAGACCATCGGCCTTCAGGTCCAGCTGCACCGTGACCCGCGCGTTTTCAGCGATTGGCAGGCGGACCCCGGCCGGGACATGGCGGATCGGCCCGCGGTCGGCGCGGAGGCCGGTTACGATTTCGGCGGAAAACGCCCCGACGTGGAAGCGGGATAGTTCCTTTCGCTTTAGCGATAAGTGATCATGTCGGCCTGCTGGATCATGATGGGCAGGTCCATCATGCCGAAGCCCTTCTTCCCGAGCTTTCTGAGACGGGCTCCCGTCGCGGCGGCCGCTTCGATTAGATTCTTTTCCATCACGGGATCCGCGGTCTGGATGAGCGCCATGAGGGGAGCTGCGGCCTCGGCTTTTCTTCCCTGAGACTCATAGAGCCGGGCGAGGTAGTAGCGCCCCAGCTGTTGATAGTGTCCAGTGAAACCTTCGATGAGCCCTTTGAAGAGTACTTCCGCTTCCGAGTACTGGCGCAGGCGGAGCTTCACGATGCCGAGCAGAAACCCCACTCCGGGCGCCGTGGCATCGAGCTGCATCGACTCCCAGAGGAGCTCCGCCGTTTTTTCGAG
>CAZZHG010000030.1:0-48366 GCA_964653655.1 uncultured Pseudobdellovibrionaceae bacterium | reverse complement strand
TCGGAGCCGGAGAGCGAAAAGAACGGCACGCCAGCCTGACCCGCGACCGCGCGGGCGAGCAGCGTCTTACCGGTTCCCGGAGGACCGACGAGCAGGATGCCCTTCGGAATCTTGCCGCCGATGGAACGGAACTTTTGCGGCGTCTTCAAAAACTCGATGACTTCGACGAGCTCTTCCTTCGCTTCCTCGACACCGGCGACGTCGTCGAAGGTGACCTTCTTGGAATCGTCGACCACGAGGCGCGCGCGGTTTTTGCCGAAGCTCATGATTCCCGCGCCGGGGCCCATGCGGAACGCGCGAGAGAAAAGCACCCGCCAGACTAGGAGCAGCACGAGAAGCGGAAGCACCCAATGCCAGAAGAAGTTCTTCAGCATCACGTTCTCGGCTTCGTAGAAAATCTTTTTCTCGTCCATCAGCGGAATGAGGCTCGGATCGGTGACCGCCATGGTGACGTAGTAGGTGACCGGGACCTGATTGATGCCGGTGGCCTGGGGCGGATTCTCTTCGGTGAAGCCCTTGTAGATATTGGGCGACAGAACCACGCGCTTGATCTCGCCGGAGCGGATCTTGTCTTTGAACTGGCTATACGAAATGTCTTTCGAAGCGAAATCGGGGCGCGAGTAAACGGAAACCAGCAGAATCACCGCGACGCCGAAGAGGATCCACGTCCAGAGACCGTTTCTTCCCTGCCACCCGGGGATTTTGTTCTTCGGATAACCGGGTTTTTCGGGGGTGCCCTTCTTGATTCGGGGTACACCGAGGCGGAACTTTCTGTCGTTTGATTCGTCTTGGTTCTGATTGTCAGGAGAGTCCTGGCCTAGGTCTTTGGACATAGCCAGGAGGTTTAACACAAAGGTACTTAGAAGTAAAAGTAGCTAGGTCAAGAAACAGTAAATTCAACAAGTTACCTGGAATAGCCCGTTAACGGAGAGAGCCCGCGCCAAAATGACCCCGGACCCGCCCTTTGCCCGCCGTCCCAATAGCCGTTCCGGCTCCCTTACCTTATAATTGCGCCACCCGTGACAAAGCTCCTTCTGGCAGCCGCCCTAGTGCTAGCGACCTGGTTCACCTTCCGCGGCGTCGGGGAGAATCAATTCGTCCTGTTGGACGACGACATTCACATCTCCCAAAACCCGTATCTTCGCGCGGACAACTCGATGCTTGGGCTTTGGACCAAGCCCTATCAGGGTCTTTACATACCGGTGACGTACTCCGTTTGGGGGCTGCAGAAGATTTTGTTCGATCGGTACTGGTCCACCTGGCACGCGGGCACTCAGCAAGGGGCTAAGGAGGCCGCGGCCTCGTTTTTTCATTGGGTGAACTGGACGCTGCACGCGGCCACCTGCCTCTTCGTGTTCGCGCTGCTTCTGGAGCTCGTGGCCGTACCGTGGGCGGCCTTCACGGGAGCGCTTCTCTTCGCGCTTCATCCGGTCCAGGTGGAACCCATAGCCTGGGTGTCCGGGCTGAAGGACGTTTTGTCCGGATTTTTCGCCTTCGCGTCGCTTTACGCGTATCTGCGCTACTCGCGGACGAGAAAGACCGCGGCTTACGTTCTGGCGTCTATAGCCTACGGACTCGCGCTCTTGTCGAAACCGTCGGCCGTCGTGGTTCCCCTCGTCGCTTTCGCGCTCGATGTCGTGGGCCGGGGAGCGCCGGTTCGGTGGAGCCTGTCCCGGCTCGTCCCGTGGGCGGCGCTCGCGCTGCCGCTCGCCTGGATTTCGAAAGCGAGTCAGCCGACTTCCAACCTCACCTTCGTTCCGCCCTGGAGCTTGCGGCCCTTCGTCGCCCTCGACGCCATCGCGTTCTATCTCGCGAAAGTCGGCCTTCCGATCGCGCTCTCGCCGGACTACGGCCGCAGCCCCTACCTCGTGCAAAACTCTCTTTGGAAATCTCTCGCGTGGCTCGTGCCGCCTCTTCTTGTCGTCGTGCTTTGGCGGCGGCCGCGGCAGACGAAAGCCGCGTTCCTAGCGTTTCTGCTCGCGCTGGTACCGGTATTGGGATTCGTTCCGTTCTACTTCCAGGAATACTCGACTGTGGCCGATCGTTACCTGTACCTCGCGCTGATCGGGCCCGCCGCCTTCGTCGCGTGGTATCTCGCGCGCCGAAAAAGCACCGTGATGTACGCCGCGTTCCTGCTCTCGGCACTCCCGCTTGCCGCTCTCTCGCGGGCGCAGGTCAGTTGGTGGCACGACAGCGTTTCTCTGTTCGAGCATTCGCTGAAAGTGAACCCCAACAGCGTTCTCTTTCACAACAACCTCGGCACGCTGCTCGAGGAGAGCGGCAAGCCGATAGATGCGCTCTACCACTACAAGGAAGTTCTGCGGCTCTCGCCGGGAAATCTCGCCGGCCATTACAACTCGGGGCGGGTGCTCGCGCGCCTCGGTCGGCTCGATCTCGCCGAAAAGGAATTTCAGACGGTGCTTGAAGCGGCGCCGGGGCACCCCGACGTTCTGCTCGCCTACGGAATAGTCCTGCTGCGAACGAATCACCTGGAAAAGGCCCAAGGGCCGCTCCTCGATGCGCTGCAGATGCGGCCCAACCACGCGGAGACCCTCACTCAGGTCGGAGTTCTCAAGCGCCTTCGCGGCGACTGCAAGGGAGCGATGGCGTACTTCGATCTAGCCCTTGCCCGGCGGCCCGACTCTCCCGAGGCGAACCACGGTAAAGGCCTTTGCCTGAAGGAAAGCGGGAACGCGAAACTCGCCGTGCCCTATTTCGAACGGGCGGCGCAGAGACTGCCGAAGTGGGAAGGGCCGAAGGACGCTTTGAACGATCTGAAATCAGCACGAACCTCTGGACGGACACCATGAACTCGAAACTCATCTCGAAGTTAATCGTCGCGGCGGCGCTCGTCGGACTGCTCGCCGCCTTTTTTCATTACGATCTCGGAAGGTATCTGACGCTCGAGTATCTGAAGGCCCAGCAAGCGGCCTTTCAGACCTACTACGAGGCCAACCGCTTCGAGGCGATCGCGATCTACTTCGCCACTTATGTCGTCGTAACCGGCCTTTCGTTGCCGGGCGCCGCCATCCTGACGCTTGCCGGAGGGGCGCTCTTCGGCTTCTGGACGGGACTCGTCGTCGTATCTTTCGCCTCGACCGCGGGGGCGACCTGCGCCCTGCTCGTTTCCAGGTTCCTGCTAAGGGATTTCGTGCAGACTCGTTTCCGTCAGAACCTCACGGCCATCAACGAAGGAATGGAGCGGGACGGAGCATTCTATCTCTTTTCCCTGAGGCTCATCCCGGCCTTTCCCTTTTTCGTCGTCAACCTGGTCATGGGACTCATGCCGATCTCCGCGGTGAAGTTCTTTCTGGTGAGCCAGCTAGGCATGCTCCCCGGAACGGCGGTGTTCGTGAACGCCGGAACGCAGATTTCTAAGATCGAAACGCTGAAGGGAATTCTTTCGCCGTCGCTGCTTCTCTCTTTCGCGCTGCTGGGCCTCGCGCCTCTCGTCGTCAAAGGCCTCATGAGTTACTTCAAGAACCGAAAGTACCTGCGGCGTTACAAAAAGCCGGGGTCGTTCGACTATAACCTCGTCGTCATCGGCGCCGGCTCCGGCGGGCTCGTCTCCGCGTACATCGCAGCCGCGGTGAAAGCCAAGGTCTGCCTCATCGAAAAGCACAAAATGGGCGGCGATTGCCTGAATACCGGCTGCGTGCCGAGCAAAGCGCTCATCAAGACGGCGACCGTGCTATCCCATATCCGCCGGCACAAGGAGTTCGGCCTGAAATCGGCGAGCGCGGACTTTGATTTCGCCGAGGTCATGGAGCGGGTGCAAAAGGTCATCGCCACCATCGAGCCCCACGATTCGATTCAACGTTACACGAGTCTCGGCGTCGACTGCGTGAAAGGCACGGCGACGATCGTCAGCCCCTTTGAGGTGGAAGTCGACGGCCGCACCATAACGACGAAAAATATCGTCATCGCGACCGGCGGCGGGCCCGCGAGTCTTTCCATCCCGGGCGCCGACAAAGTGAAGGCCTACAACAGCGATACGATCTGGTCGATCAGGAAGCTTCCGGCGAAGTTTCTCGTTCTCGGCGGCGGTCCGATCGGCTGCGAGCTGGCGCAATGCTTTCAGCGGCTGGGCTCTCAGGTCACGATAGTCCATAGAGGCCCTAACCTGCTTCCAAAGGAGGACCGGGAGGCGGCCGATATCGTCGAAAAGAGTTTCCGGCGGGACGGAATCGACCTGCGGCTCGGAAAGGCGGCGAAGGAGTTCGTGGTCGATGGGGGCAAGAAGTACTTGGTTTGCGACGACGGAGCGCGAATCGAGTTCGACGAATGCTTCGCCGCCCTCGGCAGAAAGGCCAACGTCACCGGCTTCGGTCTCGAAAAGCTCGGCGTGAAACTTACCAAGCAAGGAACGGTGGAGGTCGATCCGTTCCTTCGGACCAACTATCCCAATATTTTCGCCGTGGGAGACGTCGCCGGCCCGTATCAGTTCACCCACACCGCTTCCCACATGGCCTGGTACGCGGCCGTGAACGCGCTCTTCGGAACGTTCCGACGCTTCAAGGTAGATTATCGCGTTATTCCCTGGTGCACGTTCACCGATCCCGAAGTCGCGCGCGTCGGACTCAGCGAAGGAGAGGCGAAAGAGAAAGGCATTCCCTACGAGGTTAGCCTGTACGGTATCGACGATCTGGACCGGGCGATTGCCGACCAGGAAGCCCATGGAGTGGTGAAGGTGCTGACAGTGCCGGGAAAGGACACGATACTCGGGGCGATGATTACGGGCCCTCACGCGGGCGATATCATCGTGGAGTTCGTCACCGCTATGAAGTACGGCCTCGGCCTGAACAAGATACTCGGAACCATCCACATCTATCCTACGATGGGCGAGGCGAATAAATACGCCGCGGGCGTTTGGAAGAAGGCCCACGCACCCCAGGGACTGCTCAAGTGGGTCGAGAAATTTCACGCTTGGCGGCGGTAGATTACGCCGACTTCTGGACTTTTTCGTAGGGAGAGAGCGCCCGGTAGAAGGCTTCCTTCTGCTGATCGCTCGAGCTCTGAATCGAGAGCCCGCAATAGTACTTCCCGTTCTCCGCGGGCGAGGCCCAGCGCACTTCCGCCATGACCGAAAGCAGGGAGCCGTTGGGCAGCGCGATCTGGCAGGGCACGACGAGGCCGCGGGCGAGATAGCGGGGAAGCAGGACGCAAAGCCCTTGTCTGGAAAAATTCACGAGCCCGCCCTTCCCGTACCAGCCGCAGTCGGCTTCGAGCTTCGCTCCCATCAATGGAATGCGCGCTTCGGAACGCTCGAGCTTTCGGTAGGTCCGGTAGCGCTGCTCGGCGATTCGGCGGGCTTCCTCGGTTCCCTCGGGAGCGAGCTCGCAAGCCTTCACGGGCTCGCTCATGTGCTTGAGGGGAATCCAGCGCTCGCGTCCGCCGAGCTTCTTTACGTCGACATCCTGAAGCAGGCTCGCGGTCGTCATGCCGATGAGGACCGTGAAAGGATCGGCCGCGGTCTCCATGCGTTTGGCGAGATTCACGCCGTGCCCGAGCACCGTTAGATCCAAACGGCGGCGGGTACCCACGTCTCCGACGAGAACGGAGGCCGTGTACACGCCGACCCGGTACGGGAGGACCGGATCGTTGCCGGAATCTTTCGATAGCCGCTCCAAACTTTGCTTTTGAATGTCCAGGGCGCACTTCACGGCCCGGTCGGCGTGATCCGGCTGCAATCCGCCGTCGGGAGCCACTCCGAAGAAACAGAGCAGACCATCGCCGAGAGTTTTATCAACGACACCGCCCCAACGGTGCACGGCATCGGTCAGCTCGCCCATGAGCAATTTCAAGTACGCGAAAACTTCCTTCGGGCTTCCGGACTCCGAGCAGGCGGAGAAACCGACGATATCGATGAATACGATGGAGAGAATCCGGCTGTTCGGCTCGCGAAGGCTCGCGGCTCCGGACAGAACCATGTTCTGAATCTTATCGTCGGGAAGCAGGCCTTCGAGGGACTCCTTCAAGCTTCTCGCGTCGCGTGAGACTTCTAGCGCGCGCGTCCAGAGAGGGATTCCGCCCCCGAACAAAACGGCAGCGGCATACCAAAGACCGGGAACATCCGTGGCTCCGTAACAAAAAGCGGCGAATCCCGCCGCTACGGCGGCAAGCGACCCGCCCGCGATGGCCGCGCTCGCGCGGGAAAGGCGAAGGGCGAGACCGGCGAATACCGCGAGCGCAGCCGCGGGAAAGAGGATCCAGAAACTCGCGGAAAGCGGGCGAATCCAAAGACCGGATAGCACGCTGTTCGCGAGCGCCATGTTCACTTCCGCCGACGGGCGCATTCCGAAGGGAGTGAGGACGCTTTGTCCGCCGCCCGAATAATACGTCGTCAAAAGCAAAACCTGCGAGCCCTTCGGGAGATCCAGCGGCGCCTTCGATCGCGCCTTTTCCAGAAGCTCGGCGAACGTGCCCGGAAGCGCGCCGATTTTCTTCGGACTCGGCAGATTCACCAGCACTTTTCCGGAAGCCGAGAGCGGCACCCGCTTGCCGGCCGAAGTAAGAGATCCGCCCTCGTGTTTCCAGTTAGCGCTCAGACGTAGCAGGGCATGCGGTAACGCGTGGGTCGCGTCGAGTCCCGTTAGCGGCGTCACCCAACCCTTCTCGTAGTTCAAATGGCCGAAACGGGTGAGCACGCCGAGTAAAGACGGCGCAGGTCCGTAGACGACACTCGCCCGCGCGGAATCGGCTTCGCCGCTCCAGCCTTCCAGCCAACGCGCGCTCAAGGCTTCGTGCTCCGCCGGGACGGGGGTTCGGTGCGGGATGGCGCGCGGCGAGAGAAAAGCGCCGGTGATCGGAACGCGCGACAGTTTCTTGATTCGGGCGGCGAAACGCTTCGCTTCATTCTCGTCGCGCGTGAATGCGAAAATCTTGTCGATGAAAACGTTTTCCGCTCCGGCGCGATCGAGCGCTTCCAAAACGTCTCCCCAATCGGCGAGCGACGGTTCGGGATCTTTCAGGAGACCTAGGGAGCTGTCGCCGAGGGCGTAGACGACCAGACGGGAATCCCACGCGGGATCGAGACCGAGGGCGCTGCGCGCGGAAAATACCCAGGGGTGCCAGAGAGTCTGCTGCACCCACTGACCCGCGCCTCCGCCGGCGAGCCACCAAAGGCCTAGGGCGACCGCGAAGGACCAGCCGAGCCAAGGGGAGACCACTTTTCGAAGCCACGGCCTGGTCAAGAATGAGGACCTAAGAGTCATCCTCTCAGTATCGGTATTTCGTAACCTAGTCCTGACCGGGCGAAAACCACTCAGTAAGTATCCGATACTACAAGATTATATGGCACATTCGCGCCACACAATTCCTTCACTAAGTCCCGACATACTGAGTCTCGCTCCAGACGATTCTCACAGGGATGGTCTAAACGTGGCACGTTTGCTGAAGTTTGCTTTTCCATTCTGTCTATTCTTGTCCGCTCTCGGACTCGTTTCGTGCGTTAAGACGAAATCCTCCGACTCCGAGGGCTCACCCATCGAAATCACGGGAACTCAGTTCATTTCGCCGGTCTGTTCGGTGGAAAGAACAGCCGCGGGAAGGCCGAGTCATACCTCCTGTACGGCGGTAGAGGCGCGACCCGAAGGAAACCGTCCCATTTCCAAGCCCGCCAATTACGAATTCGTGTGGACCGATCCAGTCGCGGTGAAGGGGGCGCCCCTTGGATCGATTTCATGCTCGACTGAAGACGGCGGGCTCCGGCTGGAGTGCGACATTTCGCTCCTCCAGGAGCTGACCACCTTCGTCCGCTTCACTCTCACGGCTCGGGATCGCCGCGGGCTGACGCCGCCGCGCACGGACCAAACCGAAGTTCAGCTTCCCTATTCGGTCGTGGTCATCGGCGTGGGGAATCAGACGAGCGCTTTCAATCTAGTCCGAGGCGTAATTCCCTCCGCCACCGGCGGAATCCGCGGAGCCATCAAGGCGCTGGAAGATCAGGAGCTCGCCGAAGGCGTGCAGCCCCTTTCCTATCCGCTGGCCGAAAGAGAAATCCCCTTCGATCTGGTCTCGGGCCAGAAGCTTTGCCAACTCGGCAAAACGCTCTACTACATGAGCCGCTCCCATCTCTACGCCATCGAACCGGACAAAGACGGTGTCGAAAAAATCCGCGTGCTGGCGGGAAGCAATTCCGCCATCAACGTGGCCGGGCCCCTGAGAAATCCCGCGTGGGTTCGGTTCGACAACCGGCCCAAAGTTCTTTGCCGGCCGGAAAGCACGCCGGGGGAAGGAGGAGAGCTGCTCGTCGTTTTCACCAAGCCGGGGGAGGTCGGCAACGGCGTTCACGTGGATCAGGTCCGCTCGCTCTGGCTTGCCCGCTACCCTGAAAAGGCGTTCCGGAGCTGATTTCTTTCCACAAGAACGCCCCGGCGGGCACCGAACTCGTCCAAACGTTAACTGCCGCCGCTTTAGGAAAAGACGGCGAGATTTTCGTTCTCGACAACAATCTCACCGAGGATTCCGACGAGGAGCTCAGCCGAAACACCCATCTGGGTCTTCCCGGCACCAGAAAAATCTCCAGCCCCGAACTCTTGGAAAACCCCTATAGGTACCGCATACCGGCTTACCGCATTCTCAGACTGACTTACCCCGGCCTCGGGCACGCGGAACCCGGAACCGTAAGCGGCGAGGTACCGAAGGAACACTTCGAAGGCTTCACCTCGCTCTACTATCAGTCCGAACCCTTGGAGATTCCGACGGACAGCCAAGTGCTTCAGCTCTATTGGTACTCGGGGGCACTGGCTTCGGATAAGTCCGGAAACCTCTACTTCTCCAACACGAACTACAACGTGGTCTGGAAACTGGATCCCGCCGGCAAACGCACCGTATTCGCCGGAAAGGCCAAGAAGGCGAATCCCACCGACAACGATTTCGAGGCGGCTTCCCCCGCCGACGGAGGCGAGGCGGCCAGGCAACCCATTCCCAACCCATCCGTCCTATATATGGACGAAGAAGGAACCCTGTTTATCGGACAAGGGGCGCACATCGTTCAACAGAACAAGGCGGCCTCGGTCTTCGCCGTACGCGGCGGACGGGTGAGCCGCGTCTTCGGGGGCGGATCCCTCTTCAAAAAGGACGAATCGGTCTCCAAAGTTTCCGACCTTCTGGTACCAGCGCCGATCACAACGATCACCAAAGACGATCGGGGCAGACTCCTCGTCGGCGCGTCGAACCGCTACCTTTTCCGGGCCACCGAGCCTGGGATGCCCAAATCGGCGGGCCTCATCACCGGCGCCCTCAGCAAGAGTTCGTCCGTCGCGGACGGGCAAACTACGAGGCTCGACTTGAGCGCCGGCAGTCCCCAGCTCGGCTTCGTCACGGCGGTGATGATCGATCGTCAGGACCGAATCGTTTACGCCGACGACCAACTGAGGCGGATCATCCGGATAGAAAAAGGCTCGAACGGCGAACAGGTCTTTCGTGTCCTGGCCGGCGGAGGCCTCACCATCGGAGGTTTCCAGCCTCTGAGTCCGAAAACGGCCTGTCTCGGGAGCATTACCACGCTGAGGGAAGCGGCGGACGGAACGCTTTTCTTTCTAGAAACACGAGCCTGTCAGAATGAGTTGGACTACAACGCCACGGGTTACCGGGTCGGCCGGATTTCCGCCGACGGAAAAGAGCTGAGCTACCCCATCGGAGCGAGCGGCATGGGACGTTACCGCGTGAATAACGGAGTGATCGAAAATCAAAGGGACGTCGCAATCCCTCCCCGTGACTACGCAAAGGTTGAAGGCGCGAACTCGAACGAGCTCTATTTCTACTTCCCCCAAGGCCTGGCCCTGGCTTCCGACGGTTCCATTTTCGTAGCGGACTCCCACGCGGGGCTAGTGTTCCGTTTCACGCCCGTCGCCGGGGCCAAACATTACAAGACTTCAGTAGTGCTCGGGGACGGCGCCCGGCACAAATTCCAATGCTCGGCCACAGGAACCTGCGGCTTCCGTACTCCCGTCGACGGAGCGCGGGCCAAAGGCGCGTCGTTGGATTTTCCCGCGGGCCTTGGATTCGCCAAAGACGGATCGCTTCTCGTCAGTACCTATTCCTATTCGGCGGCCGGTCTCTTCAAAGTGGATCGAGCCGGCCACGTTCGCCGAGTGGCGGGCGGAGGCAAGCTGGAGACGGGGCCGCTTCCCCAACCCGGCACGGACGTGGGATTGCACCTGGCAAGTCTCACGCAAGTACGTCCCGGCTTGTGGCTAGGGCACGATGGAAGCAACCTAGTACAAAGAATCGAGGAAGGCCCCGGCGGGGACTTTCTCGTCTCCTCCTTCTTTAACCGCGCCGAGGTAAGCCCGGGCTGCGGCGCCACCACCATCGAAGGGACCGCGTCGGAGGCGGCTTTCAACGGTGCTTTACGGGCGAGTCTTTCATCGGTCTGCGTGAACCACATAGTCACGGTGGCCGGTAAAGACACCTGCGATAAACCCGGAGGCTATCGACGGGCCATCATCGCCACTCAGTCGGACTTCACCATCGGTAACAGCACCCTGGTGGACGCTCAAGCGGCCTGCCAGTGACCCCCCTTCTCCTGGCACTGGCTGCCGGTGTATATTCCTGCCACCATGAAAATCCGGGCCGAATACCCCATTTACGTCGCTAACCGCGCGGAACAACCGAACCGGGACCTAGAGGTCACCGATAAATTCACGGGCGAAGTCGCCACCCGGGTGGCCGTCGCCGACGCGAAAACCATCGACCGTGCCATCGCGGCCGCGGCCAAAGCAGCCGAGCCCATGGCCCGGATGCCGGCTTTTGCCCGCGCCAAAGTCCTCCACCACTGTGTGAAGCGCTTCGAGGAACGGGCCGAGGAGCTCGCCTTCCTCCTTTGCATTGAAGCCGGAAAGCCCATCAAGGACAGCCGCGGGGAAGTGACCCGGCTCATCGACACTTTCCGAATCGCCGCCGAGGAGGCCACCCGACTCACCGGCGAAGTCATGCCGCTCGACATTTCGCCACGCGCGAAGGGCTACCTGGGAATGTGGAAGCGGGTGCCGATCGGCCCTTGCTCTTTCATCTCGCCGTTCAATTTTCCGCTGAACCTCGCCGCCCACAAGATCGCGCCCGCGATTGCCGTCGGCTGCCCCTTCGTGCTGAAGCCCGCGAGCAAAACGCCGCTGGGCGCGATTCTCATCGGGGAAATCCTCGCCGAGACGGAACTGCCGATAGGCGCATTCTCCATTCTGCCCTGCCACCGCGACGGAGCCGATCTTTTCACGGAAGATCCGCGGCTGAAGTTCCTGAGCTTCACCGGCTCGCCCGGCGTGGGCTGGGATCTCAAAGCAAAGGCGGGCAAGAAGAAAGTGACGCTGGAGCTGGGCGGAAACGCGGCTTGCCTCGTCGACGAAGACGCGGACATCGAAGATGCGGTCGAGAGAATCATCTTCGGCGCCTTCTATCAGTCCGGACAGAGCTGCATCAGCGTTCAGCGCATCCTCGTCCACGAAAAGATTTACGACACGTTCCGCACGAAGCTCGTCGCCGCGACGAAAAAGCTCAAGTGCGGCGACCCGAAGGACGAATCGACGTTCATCGGTCCTATGATTTCCGAAGCGGAAGCCAAACGCCTCAGCGGCTGGATCCAGAGCGCCGTTAAAGCGGGCGCGAAGCTTCTCACCGGCGGCAAGCTCACTGGTACCATGCTGGAACCTACGCTGCTTGAAGACGTGCCGCCGAAAGAAGAAGTCTGCACCGGGGAAGCCTTCGGTCCCGTCGCCATCCTTTCCAAGTTCAGCAACTTCGATAAAGCCCTCGACGTCATCAACGACAGCGAGTTCGGCCTCCAAGCCGGACTCTTCACGCGCGACATCCACAAGGCCCACCGGGCCTGGGACAAACTCGAAGTCGGCGGCGTCGTCATCGGCGACATTCCTAGTTGGCGCGTGGATCACATGCCCTACGGCGGCGTGAAGGACAGCGGCTTAGGTCGCGAGGGCGTGAAGTTCGCCATGGAAGACATGACGGAAATCCGCCTGCTGGTTCTGAGAACTCCTCCTAAAGAGATGGTTTAAGCCTTCTTGCGGCGGATCATCGCCCAAAGGGGTGTGTGCCGGACGCAGTAGACGAGAAACGCGATCGTGCCGAGCCACGCGAGGGCGAGCACCGTGTAGTATGCGCCGAGAGATTCCACGGGCGTCATGCCCGCTTCCACTGTCGCTTGCTGGAACTTGCGGAACGCCGGCGATTTTTCGGCGGTGGCCAGAGCCCGTTCCACGGTGAGACCGGATCCCGCCGCGAGTCTCTCGAAAATTCCGCCGCGTCCCGAGCTCTTGTCTCCCAGCGACGCAATCGCCCGCTTCTGAAACTTGCCGAGGAACGACGACACCGCGCCGGCGAGCCTCTGCTTGCCCTGGGGGACTCCGCCGTTCGTCTTCGTGCTCATCAAAGTGATCGTGGGGCCGGATCCGCCCGTGCCCGTGCGTCCGGAGTTGTATCCGCCCTGCCCCGAGGGTAGCTCGCTTCCACCGCCGGCGGTATCCGAACCTGATTTGACTCTACGGACGCCTTTGGTCGCCGATTTTCCGTCGGGACCGATTTCCTCTCCGTCTTCCAGCGATTCTCCCTCAGTCTCCTTGCCGGCGCCGTAAGGAAACCCTTGGAAGAGCGTACCGGGATTTGCCGCCGATTCCGCGGCTTTCAAAATTCCGGGAAGCGCGGACGCGGGAATCTGCGGAGCTTCGAGGCGAACGATGGACGCCCCCGGAACCGAAACTCCGGTGATCGAGGGCTGGTTCGCCTTCTCCTTCTCCGCTTCGGCTTTCAGCCGATCGGTGTTCGTGATACCGGGAAGCTCTTCCTTCTCCTCGGCACTCGGCTCTTCTTCGGCCGCTTGTTCGGCCACCGGGGCGCCGACCTCTTCGTCGGGAATCCGGTTCAGAAAATCCATCGCGGCTTCACCGGCGGCGCCGGAAACTTCGCGGCCCTGGGCGATCTCGGAGAGCGCTTCTTTGAGCGCATCGAGCATTCCGGGATCCGTGCGCGAAAGCGCTTCTTGAATGTCTTGGATGGTTCGCGAGCTCGGCGCCGAAGGCGGACGAACGTTGAGAATCGAAGTGGCGCGCGTCGTGGTCGTCTCCGCTTCGGCCTCACCCGCCGAATAGCTCGGCAGATCGTGCTCCGCTCGCGCGGAGACACAAAGGCTCAGAAAAAGCAGGCAAATGGCGGAACGGCGAAACATGTCCTCGATACCCTCTAGTGAAGCACTTCAATTGCAGAGAACCGGCCAGTTCTGCCACGCACCGTAGACGAAACGAATACACCCGCGCCTGCGTCTACGAGGCGTGCGGTGAAGGCACACAATTGAAGACAACCTGAGAGCGGCTGAAATCACGGGGGAAACCGGCGCGCCCGGGTGTTGAATTCCTGACGGATGCACCTCACCGGCCGGTTTTTACATTATCCCATAAATACAGATAGTTAGGCTCGGCGAGTGCTTAGGCGGCGTACAGGCCCCGGAAAGATTTCTTGGACAACTCGCGAGCGGGGCCGGAAGATTTCCCCCATGAAAACCACCCTCGCTTTGATTTTGCTATCGGCCGCGGCTCAGGCCACCCAGTGCCCGAACCTCCTCTATTACAAGAACGGGCAGACGCTGAAGAGCGTGACCTCGTTCTTCTACCAAAACGGAACGAGACTGAACTCGGGGAACTCCCTCTACCACGCGAACGGAACGCAGTTTAAGTCGAGCGTCGGTTACTACTATCCGAACGGCACCCCCTTGAAGAGCGCGTCGACTCTCTATTATCCGAACGGCAATCAGATGAAGACGGCGGGAGGCGCGTACTACCAGAACGGCAACGCGCTTCAGAGCGGCTCTTCCTTTTATTATGAGAACGGAAACCGCGCCCGCACCGGAGGAAAGCTCTACAACCCCGACGGAACTCCGACCGCGTTTCCTCTCAATTTGGAATCCTCGTTTGGAGCCCACGGCGCGCTTTACGTGCGCGTGACGGAGACCTCGGAGAGTTACACGTTCCGTTTCACGAACCTGCTCCAGGACCCGCTCGTCAGCCTTGTCGCATTTTCTCCGCTCGATGCGCAGTTCGAGCTTCGGATCTCTAACGGTTACCCGAATCAGTTCGTGCGCCTGAAGGTGAACGCGAGCTCCGGCATCCAGAGCTGTGAGTTAGAGAGCTCGCAACCCGGCCCCGACTTTACTATCGTCGCCGACGCCGCGACGGCGACCGTGAGAGTGAACCCCGGTTACGATCCCGTGAAGGTGAAAGACGCCATCGAGCGCGCTCTGCAAGGCCTCTAACGGTTTCCTTTTGACTCCAGTGCTCCGGGTCTTTTTACAGGGAATTTTCGCGTTCGCACGCCCCTGATTCCTCGAAACGCCCAATCCAAGCCTGTTTCCAGACGACGCACCGAGTTCGGCACGCCCGTTGCTTTCCAAGGGGCCTCGAGTGGATTGGAGGCTTACCATGCCCAGACTGACCCCGTTCGTAACCGCAGCGATAATGGCCTGGATGCCGGCGGCTTTCGCCGCCAAAACCTTCGTGAACTGCGCGGAGGGAAGCCCAAGCAGCTTTAACCCGCAGATAGCTTCCGACGGCGCCACCTACAACGCCACGAAAGCGATCTACGACAAGCTCGTGGACTTCAAGTACGGCGAGACGACGCTGATTCCCGCGCTCGCCGAAAGCTGGACCGTCGGAAAGGACGGCCTCAGCTACACCTTCCGCCTTCGCGGCGGTGTGAAATTTCAGACGACTTCCTTCTTCACGCCGACGCGGACCCTGAACGCGGACGACGTATTCTTTTCCTTCAACCGCCCCCGCCTGAAGGATCATCCTTACAATACCGTCGGCGGCGGCGTGTACGAGTACTTCACGTCCATGGAGATGGACAAGATCATCAAGAACGTCGTGAAGGTCGACGACCTCACAGTCCGCTTCGAGCTAAGCCGGCCGGACGCGCCCTTCCTCACGAACCTCGCGATGGATTTCGCGAGCATTCTTTCGGCGGAGTACGCCGACCAGCTCGCGAAGAAAAACGCGAAGACCAACATCGATTTCGAGCCCGTCGGCACCGGTCCTTTCGTCTTCGTCCGCTACGACAAGGATCAGACGATCCGATACAAGGCGAACCCCGACTATTACCGGGGGAAAGCCTCCATCGAGAATCTGATCTTCGCGATCACTCCCGACGCGAGCGTGCGTTTTCAGAAACTGAAAACGGGCGAGTGCCACTTCGTGGCCCAGCCGTCACCGGCCGATCTCACCGCGATGAAGGCGGATTCCCGCATTCAAGTCCTGCAAAAGCCGGGATTGAACGTCGGCTACCTCGCGATGAATACGACGAAGGCGCCCTTCGACAACGTGCTCGTGCGCCAAGCGGTCAACCACGCCATGAACCGCAAGGGCTACCTGGAAGCGATTTATCTCGGCAACGCCGTTCAAGCGACCAATCCGCTCCCGCCCACCATCTGGTCCTACAAGAAGGGGCTGAAGGAGTATGAGTACAATCCCGCGAAGGCGAAGGAGCTTCTCGCCAAGGCCGGTCTCGCAAAAGGTTTCTCGACGGAGCTTTGGACGCTTCCGGTCTCGCGCCCCTACAATCCGAACGGCAAGAAAATGGGCGAGATGATGCAAGCCGATCTCGCGAAGGTCGGAATCCAAGTGAAGCTCGTCTCCTACGACTGGCCCACGTACCTCGACAAAACGAGAAAGGGCGAGCACACGATGGCCCAGCTCGGCTGGACAGGCGACAACGGCGACCCGGACAACTTCCTGAACATGCTCCTCGGCTGCCCGTCGGTCATCGGAGGCTCGAACGTCGCGCGGTGGTGTTACAAGTCTTTCGACGATCTCGTGCAGAAGGCCCGCATCGTCACGGCACGAGCGACGCGGAGTAAATTGTACGAAGACGCCCAGGAGATCTTCAAGCGGGAAGCCCCTTGGGTGACTCTCGCCCACGCGGTCGTGCATAGAGCGATGGTGAAGGGTGTGCAGGGATACAAGATCGATCCCTTCGGCGCCGACTACTTCTACGAAGTGGATCTGAAGACGGTACCCTGAACGGAGAAGCCACAAGATGATTGGATACCTCGCCCGAAGGTTGCTGGTCCTCGTTCCGACCTTTTTCGGCGTGAGCTTGATGGCCTTCTTTCTTATTCGCATCGTGCCCGGCGATCCGGTGCTCCTGATGCTCGGCGAACGAGGCGGCTCTCCCGAAGTTCAGGCGGAGATGCGCCAGAGCCTTGGCCTCGATAAACCGCTCACCACCCAATACGCCCTCTATTTGAGCCGCGCGGCCCGCGGAGACCTCGGGATATCGACGGTATCCAGAAAACCCGTGTGGGACGAGTTCAAGTCCCGATTCCCCGCGACCTTGGAGCTCGGGCTGCTCGCGCTGACCATGGCGGTGATCGTCGGGCTTCCCCTCGGACTTCTCGCCGCCGTCCGGCGCAACACGCCGCTCGACTACACCGTGATGGGGGCTTCTCTCATTGGGTACTCGATGCCCATTTTTTGGTGGGGACTCCTTCTGATTCTCGTTTTCTCGGTCTTTCTCGGGTGGACTCCCGTTTCGGGCCGTATCGGCTTCGAGTTCGACGTGCCGCCGAGGACGGGATTTCTTCTCATCGACAGCTTGCTCTCGGAAGGCGGGTTCGCCGCCTTCAAGGATGCCGTCCACCACCTTCTGCTTCCGGCCGTAGCCCTCGGCACGATTCCGCTCGCGACCGTCGCCCGGATGACCCGCTCGAGCCTTCTCGAAGTTCTCGGCGAGGATTACGTCCGCACCGCGAAGGCCAAAGGCTTGAGTCCCTTTCGGGTGGTTTGGGTGCACGCACTAAGAAACGCTCTCATTCCCGTCGCCACCAGCATCGGCCTTCTTCTCAGCACCATCGTCACGGGCGCGATTCTGACGGAAACGATTTTCTCCTGGCCCGGCATCGGGAAGTGGATGGTCGCGAGCGTCACCTCCCGGGACTACCCCGTCGTCCAGGGCGGGTTGCTGCTGATCGCCGCCCTTATCGTCGTCGTGAATATGACGATGGATCTCGTTTACGCCGTCATCAACCCTAGAATCCGGAGCGCTCTGTGATAGCCGGCACGGGAACGATACCCCAAGCGCTTGGCGCCGCCCCGGTGGAAAAGCCGAGGCTCTGGCGGGAAACCTGGGGCTACTTCGCCCAGAACCGCGGGGCGGTGATAGGACTTGGCTCCATCGCGCTCTTTGTCGTGCTTGCGGCCCTCGCCCCTTGGATCGCTCCTTACGATCCAAGCCAGATGCACGACGGCGTGCTGCAAGTGCGCCCGCTCGCCAACTCCCATTTTCTGCTCGGCACCGACGACATCGGCCGCGACGTTTTGACCCGACTGCTGTACGGGGCCCGCATCTCGCTCGGAATCGGATTTCTCGCCGTTTGCCTCTCGGTTTCGTTCGGCACGACTCTAGGCCTCACGGCCGGCTATTTCGGTGGCATCACCGGAACCGTCATCCTTCGCGTCATGGACATGATGATGGCGCTTCCTTCCCTGCTGCTCGCCATCGTGGTGGTTTCGATTCTGGGCCCCAATCTCGGTAACGCCATTCTCGCCGTCAGCATCGTTCAGATACCGACGATAACCCGCCTCGTTCGTGCGGCGACCCTCGCGGAAAAGGTAAAGCCTTACGTCACGGCTTCCCGCTGCTTCGGAGCCGGGCCCTTCCGCCAGATGTTCATCAACATCCTGCCGAACGCCCGCGCCCCCCTGATCGTGCAGGCCACTCTCGGTTTCAGCGACGCGATCCTCGATGCGGCCGCCCTCGGTTTTCTGGGTCTGGGCGCGCAGCCCCCGACGCCCGAGTGGGGCACCATGCTGGCCGACAGCCGGCCGTTCATCGAGAGCGCCCCCTGGCTAGTCACCCTTCCCGGAGTTTGCATTCTGCTCGTGGTCCTCTCCTTCAACTTACTGGGCGACGGCCTTCGCGACGCCTTGGATCCGAGGCTGAGACGATGAGCCTTCTACTCGACGTGGACAATCTGACGGTGGAGTTCCAAACCCAGCGCGGGCCCCTCCGGGCCGTCGACGGAGTCAGCTTTCAGCTGAGCGCCGGAGAGACCCTCGGAATCGTCGGAGAGTCGGGATCAGGGAAAAGCGTAACGAGCCTCGCGCTGATGGGCCTACTTCCCGCCAACGCATCGGTGACCGCTTCCGCGCTCAGCTTCGAGGGGATTCCGCTGCTCGGACTCTCTCCGAAGGGCATGCGCAAAGTGCGTGGCGGTTCCATCGCCATGATCTTTCAAGATCCCATGACGAGCCTGAACCCCTGCTTCACGGTGGGCTTTCAGATCGACGAGGCACTCAAGGCCCATGACCAGGGCCCGAAGGCGGAGCGGCGCCGCCGCGCGCTCGAACTTTTGGATCGGGTCGGCATCGCGGACGCGCCCCACCGGTTGAACGCCTACCCGCACGAGCTTTCCGGAGGCATGAGCCAACGGGTGATGATCGCCATCGCGCTGGCCTGCCGGCCGAGGCTGCTCATCGCCGACGAGCCCACGACCGCGCTCGACGTAACGATACAGGCGCAGATTTTGGATCTTCTCGGGGACCTTTGCCGCGAATCGAACATGGGCCTCATCCTCATCACCCACGATCTCGGCGTGGTCGCCGAGCACGCGAAGAAACTTTGCGTGATGTACGCGGGTGAAATCGTCGAGAGCGGCCTGACCCGACAGGTTTTGCAACGGCCCCGCCACCCCTACACCGAGGGTCTCCTGCAGTGCCTTCCGGGGCGCGCGGGCCACGGAAAATCGACGAGACTTCCCAGCATCGCCGGCCTCGTGCCCGATCTCACGCGGCGGCCTTCCGGCTGCCAGTTCAATCCACGCTGCTCGAAGGCGGTTCGCCATTGCGTTGAATCGGCCCCCACTTTCGGCGGCGGCGTCCGCTGCCACTTTCCCGTCGGGGAGGCGCTGTGAGCCTGCTTCAAGCCTTGTCCCTTTCCAAAGAGTACCCCGTCGGTTCCCTCTTCGGACCGAAGCGTACGATTCAGGCGCTGAACGAAGTTTCCTTCGAGCTGGAGCCGGGTGAAACGCTCGCCGTCGTAGGCGAGTCCGGCTGCGGAAAGAGCACGCTCGCCAAAGTACTTCTCGGCATCGAGCCCGCAACGAGCGGCGCGATCCTCTGGGACGGCCGGCCGTCCGACTCGCTTTCCGCCGAAGAGCGGCGGCGCAACGTGCAAATGGTGTTTCAAGATCCCATGGGCTCGCTGAACCCGAGAAAGCGCGCATGGGAGATCATCTCGGAGCCCCTACGGATCAACACCAGACTCTCCGCCGAGCAGTGCCGGGCGGAAGCGGCCACGATGATGCAGAAAGTGGGACTGCGGGCCGAGCTCGCCGACCGCTATCCCCACATGTTCAGCGGCGGCCAGCGCCAGCGCATCGGCATCGCCCGCGCCTTGATGCTTCGGCCCCGGGTTCTCGTCTGCGACGAGCCGGTTTCGGCGCTCGACGTTTCCATTCAGGCGCAGATTCTCAACCTGCTGCGGGATCTTCAGGACGAGTTCAAGCTCTCCTACCTCTTCATTTCCCACGATCTATCCGTCGTGCGCTACCTCGCCGACCGAGTGATGGTGATCTACCTTGGCCGCGCGGTGGAGACCGGCCTCGCTTCCGAGGTTCTCGAGAATCCGAAGCACCCCTACACGAAGGCGCTTCTCGCGAGTACTCCGGAAATCCGCTTCGACGGAGCCCCACGGACGCGGGCGGTGCGCGGAGAGCTTCCCTCGCCCCTCAATCCGCCCTCGGGCTGCGCGTTCCACAAGCGCTGCCCGATCGCCGAAGAACGCTGCCGCGTGGAAACCCCGGCCCTCGACGCCCGGGGAGTCGCTTGCCATTTCGTCTGAACCTCGCCCAATATCGGCCCATGCCGTACACGCCCATCCTCGCAACCCTGGCTTACGTGTTCTCTCCGGACGGAAAGAAGGTACTGCTCATTCACAGAAACAGCCGTCCGGGCGACGCCCATTACGGAAAGTACAACGGCCTTGGCGGAAAGATGGAGCCCATGGAAAGCCCCGTCGCCTGCATCCGCCGGGAAATCGCCGAGGAGGCCGGAATCGAGTGCGAGTCGCTCACCCTGAAGGGAACCATCAGCTGGCCCGGCTTCGGCAAAGGCGGCGAGGATTGGTTTGGTTTCCTTTTCCGTGTCGATAAGTTCGCGGGCAAACCCCTGGAGAAAAATCCGGAAGGCACCCTCGAATGGGTGGACGCGGACAAAGTGCTCGGCCTTCCCTTGTGGGAAGGAGACAAACACTTCCTCCCGCTCGTCTTCGGCGCGGACCCGCGCCAATTCCACGGCGTCATGCCCTACCGCGACGGCCGTCCGGTTTCCTGGACCTTCGATTGGTTAAGCAATCCGACTACTTAGCCTGCGCGTCGTGACGGGATCGGAATAGCCCAAGACAATAGGCGCACCTTTTCACTCAGGAGGATCTCCATGACTCGCTTTCTTCTCTTGGCGTTGGCGTTTCTATCTTTGACCGCGCAATCAGCGCCCCTCGATCCCGCTTTGCGGGCTCCCGGCGAAACGATTGCGGGCGCGATCGATTACAAAGGCGGCTTCGCGAAGCTCGAACTGCAAGTCACGTTAAAGGACATCGTGCGGTCGGTGCGTGTCGGCATTCCGAAGTTCTGCAAGGACGTGGAGATTCTGGAGCTCGGCACGATCACCGAAGGCGTCTACGACGAAGCGGAGCTCGCGAACGAGGCGGCCCGGATTTTTTCGATCAATAAAGGAGCGGGCCTGCGCATCAGCGGAGTTCGGCTCACGCTGAATGGCCCGGCCACCGCCGAGTGCTCCATCCCGCTCTTTCTGAGCGCGAAGAAGACGGTCACGGATCCGGAGGAGGAAGGCTCTCCCATCAAGGTGAACATCTGCAACCGCTCCCGTCAGCCGGCCTCTCTCGTACTCGGGTTTTTCAATATGTCGGGCGAGCTCAACTCAAAGGGCTGGTGGAATCTCGCGCGCGGCCAGTGCGAATGGATCACGGTGAAAGGCGACCCGTCACTCGGACTGTTTCTCTACGGAAGAACACCGAGCGGCTCCTACTGGGGAAAGGGCCACGCCCAGCTGTGCATCGTGGAAGGCGCTTTCTCGGGCGGTAAGGAAATCTGCCTCGAAAAGTCGTCGGCGAAAGTCCCCGCGACCCAGCTAAGCCCGGCCTTCGACCAGAATTACTATCTCGACCTTCTCTGATTTAGAGAATCGGACAGGCCCCCTTCTGACCGGCGATCTTAACGTTAACTTTAACGTTGAGGTTAGGTCAGAAGGGGGTCTCGTTTTTTAGTTAGAGCAGCGACTGCAATTGCCGCACACCCAATACGACTTGTCGTACGGTGTTTTCAATTCCCGCCGGCAAGTTTTGAATCACCGATACGGATCGGCCCAGGTCCGCTACCTCGGGCATCAAGCGATCCAAGTTTCGTCCTACATTCGCCAGTCTTTCCCCCGCTCGCAGCGGACGGATTAGTTCGCGTTGGACATCGGCGGCCAGGTTTCTAGCTCGGGCCGCGACTTCGCGGAAACGCCGCGCGCGGACTTCATTGCCGTTGGACGCGGCTTGAAGGGCGACTTGCTGCGTTTTCTGGGCGAGCTGCTGGAGATCCAAGCGGACCTCCTGCGCTTGCCGAATGGCCCGCTGACGAATAGCGGCGTCGTTTCCGGGAATGGGACGAATGATGACATCGGCCGACGCCAACAAAGGCGCGACCAAAGCCAAAGCCAATAGTTTCTTCATGACTCTCTCCTTGAGGTATCTGCATCGCGGGGAATTCCGGACACACTCTTCCCACTGCAGATATCAATCCCCGTGCCAGGGATTTTCCGCTGGAGAAATTTTGGAACAGGAATTATTTGCCCGAAGCGTGGGGACGAAGCGCCCCTGAAGTCAGTTGTTAAGCTGAAGCGCCCTCAGCGGGGAGAAGGACGCGGGACAAGGCGGGAATCCTCGCTCGCGACAGAGCGGGCGGCCTTCAGGCCGATGTCGAGAAAGCCCTCGAACTCAAAAGACCGCACGGCCACTTGAGCGCCCTGAAACTGGCGTGCCCGAAGCGCGTCGCTGTCGCTGACGCCGAAAGCGCCGATGAGAACTCCGTCCTCTTCCCGCTGAGCGACGACGAGACTCGTGACGCTATTGAGATAAGGCACGTTGTAGGCGACCTGGGTGCAGAGAGTCGCCGGACCGCCAAGACCCGGGAAGCGAATCCTTTCGCACCGGAAGGCTTCCGCCCGCGGCTGCCCCCGATCCTCTTGCACGTGGTTGCCGCGGGACCCGATTCCCATCCAGCGCCAGTAAGGAAGAAACGCGGACGGGCGAACGATCGTCGCGACGTAGGCAAGCTCCCCTTTCGGAGCCTGGTCGATGTCGATTTGAATTTTTCCATCGGATCGATAGTCGGGGCAAACGAGAGTCGAGCCGGTCCCCCTCGCCGAGCGGCGGCATCCGTCACCCGGCGCCGGAGCCATCACGTCTCTAGGCAGCCAGAGGCCGTACTTGCGATAACTCTGATCCATCGTTAGGTGGCGGAAGTACATCGGGTCGAGCCCCCGCCCCTCCGCAAGCGATCGCATGGCCGGTTGAAAGACGAGTTTCTGAAGGCGGCTCTCCTCGGTCCGGTGCTCCCCGAGAATGAGATCCGACTCGATTCTCGGATCCCGCCACCCTTCGATTCGCTTCGCGTAGCGGAACACTTCCTCCTGGCTGATTCCGAAATTGAGCCCGGCCGTCTCGGGAAGAAAGAAGGCGCTCGTCACGACTCCGAGAAGCTCCCCGTAGCGGTTGAAGACCGGCCCCCCGCTATTGCCGGGACTGACCGGTGCGGTGAACTGAATCGAGGAAATCGGTAAGGCCTGGGCGCCGACGCGGTAGTTGCCTTGGCGCGATCGTTTTTCCTGGCGAAGCCCGCTCACGATTCCTTGGCTGAGGGAAAAATCAAAGCTCAGCGGATGACCGATGAGCAGCGCCTCATCGCCGATTTTCACCGGGCCGGGCTTCGGACTCAGCCACCTGTCCGGCCGCACGTCGAGCTTCGCGACGCAGAGATCGATGTTGCGCTCGTCCGAGCACGCCCCGATCCTGAACCGATCGATCCGCCGTCCGTCGGCGAGCAGGAACGTCGCTCCCATTCCGGGCCGCAAAGCGGGAGCGAGCACGTGATCGTTCGTGACCAGAACTCCGTCCTCGGAAATGAAGAAACCCGTGCCCGTCGCCACCGGCGTACCGAGTCTCGAGACCTCGATGCGCACGATGGCCGGGCGATACCTTTCGTAAAGAGCGTTCGGCTCGGCGACCATCCACCTCGCCTGCTCCGCGTAGCGGGCCGTGACAAGCGCGAGGCCGAGGCAGGCCTGAAAGGCAAGCGATCGGCTCGACGTAAAAGCGCCGACCCAGCGCGCGTAAGGGCCCGTGCGGGAAGCCCCCACGACACGAGTATCCAAGAGCAAATCCGCAAGCTGGCGGCCATCGCTACGAAAAAATCCGACGAGTAAAGCTTGAAGCACGGGAAAGCAGGGAACCAAAACATAAGCTCCCGGCAACCAGACTCGGATTGCCGGGAGCTGAGAGAGCAAGGCGACTAGGGTTATAGGTAAAATCTTGAGGACCACTTCCCGCAACCAGGCGCGTCCCATTCCCACTCGAGCTCGAGTTCCCGCGCGCTCCAGGCGAAGGTGGAAAAGCGCCTTGCCTGGAGTCGTGCCGAAAAAGCGATAGCAACCGAAATAGAGAAAGAACAAAACCGAAAGCACCGCGAGCTCCGCCCACGTTTGGCTCGGAACTGCGAGAACAAGGCCGTTGGTCTCGAGCAAATCTCTGGCGGTGAATAAACCGGAAGCGGCGAGAGCGAGCAACGCCCAGTCGATTAGGGTCGCCGCCATCCTCAGAGTGAAACGAGGGACGGGAAAAGCCCAGCTCGAAAGCCGCGGCCCCGGTTTGCCGGCAGGGAGCGGATAGCTGCGCCGGATAAGTGATCGCTTCCACATTGGCCACCTCCCACCCGTAGGTAGTGCAACGCGGGGACCAATCCCGGGGGCCAGGCGGCCGACGTATTCGCGGGGAGCCCGTGTCGATCTTTTTCGCCGGGACGAGCGTATTCTGGAAAGTTCGGACCGGGGCTATGAGTTTACGGCAGTGTAGAGAAAAGACACGCTGTCAGAAATCCACCGATTTCGGTTCTTCAGTGAATTTTGCGGAAATACGTGAGGTCGATCCGCTCGCCCGGCTTCAGATGAAAAACCTGATCCGGATAGCCGTTGATTCCGCGTTTCACCGCGAGCACGGTGCCGCGTCCGGCGACGGTCCCCCAGCGCTGATCTTCCAGGATCACCGCGGTCGCCTCGTCGATGCCCAGACCCTTGGACTCCGGACATGTCTCGAACGCCGACCAGAACCGGTTTTGCCGTTTGCGGACGAAGAAATGCTGATCGACCAGAATGTCCCGCAGAAGCGAGAGGCCGGGCGCCATGATTACCGCTTTGGGATCGATTCCGAAAAGCTCGCCGCCGGCGACCTTCGAGGAGTTCACATCGTAGTTGCCCGTGAACATCGTTTTCGCCATGACCGCGGTGCCCGCGCTCGTGCCGTAAACGGGAATGCCGTTCATCATCTTTTGCGCGATGCGGGCGCGGATGGCCGGAAACTTGTCGACCACCGCCATGAAGTAATTTTGATCTCCGCCGGAGAAATACAGACCGGTTGCCGCATCCAGCTGCCGATAGAACTTATCGCTTTGGGTCGCCATCTCTGCGCTGGACGGCGCCACCTCGGCGTTAGTCAGATTGAAGGGAGTGAACTCGTCTCGGATGTCTTTGAGCAGCTCGGCGGGAGCGGAATCGGACGACCAGGGGATGATGAGAAGCCTACCCTTCGTTCCGCCCGACCAGTTCGCAAAAGAGGACAGCGCCGCGGCCGGCGGGTCACCGCCCCCCACGAGAATGAGCCTCTCCCTGGCAAACGCCGGAAAGGCCAAGCCTAGAAGGATCAGAAACTTCAACATGAGCCCCCCCGGGTCCTGTTAAGTCCGAAAAGCTAGTTTTCTCAGAAAACCGAGCTCTTGGGGAGGGGGGATTTTATTGGGGGGTGGAAGTTGTGTTGCCTTCGGTCTCGGTTTTGAGCGCATCCGAGCTGATATCCCGGGGAGGAGCCTCCACCTGGCCTTTCAGGTCGAGCACCACCGCCCGCTGGGACCGGCCGTCGTTGTAACGCACTTCAACCTGACCGTCCGCGAAGGTCGCCGCAACCGGCAGAAACTCCAGGGATAGCGAGCACTCGGCGCCCGGGGCGAGAGTCGCTCCGCAGTCTCCGTCGGTGCCGGGGTAGGAACCGCCCTGCCAGCGGAAGGGGGAGGCCGGAGAAGTCGCCTGCAGGGATTTGGCCTCCACAGTTCCTGCGTTCTCAATCTTAACTTTGCGACTGGTGCCCTTTCCGATGGGGTACCGGCCGAAGTCCACCTGCTTGCGGGCGGTCTTGAGCTCCGCCAGCAAGTTCCCCTCGCCCGCTCCCGCGAGCTCCGACTCCCGTTTCTGGAGGCCGTCGAAGAAGCTGAGCGAGATCTTGTCCTCGTACTTTTTCGCTCCGTCCGGGATGAATTTGAGCTTCGCGGCGCACGAGGCGCCGGGGGCGAGACGGGCCGGGCAAGTGTGACTCAACGTGAAGCCGGGGGTGTGGGCCGGGCCGATTTCCAAGGGCGCTTCCACTCCGCCGACGTTCTTGATCTGAATCAGCTGCTCGCGGTTGTCTCCGACGAATACGGCGCCGAACGGGGTGAACTCCGGCGGACTTAAGGTCAGCTGGGCGGGAACCTTGGCGTCGGCTTTCAGCGTCAGCTCCTCTTTCAGCTCCGCGCTCACCTTGTCGTTATATACGAAACGGATTTTCTCGTTCGTGCCTTTGTCCTTCACCGGCGCGAACTCCACTTCCATGCGGCAGACCTTTCCGGGAGAGAGCGTCTTTCCGCAGCCGCCCTTGAAGGAGAAGCCCTCCGGGAGCTCGATCTTGTCGAGCGCCACTTCCAGCTCATCGCCGCCGGTGTTTTTCAGATCGAAAGCCTGCACGGACTTCGATCCCGTCACCCGGGTCCCGAAATCAAGCGCCGCCGTGGACAGCTCGAGCTTTCCGGGAGGGGTGGCCCGGCCGCTGAAGGAGCTGGCAAGCTTCGCCGGCTTAGCTCCGTTGTCGTATTGAATCGACAGCACGTCGGCGAGCTCCCCCGCCGCCGTGGGCGAGAAGGCGACCGCAAGCTTGCAGGATTTTCCGGGCTCGAGAGGAATCGGACATTCCCCGCCGTCTCCCGGGAACTTGCCGCCCTTCCAGTTGAAACCTTTCTTTCCGTCGGTGAGTTTCGCTTCGATCTTCGAAGCCGGAGTTTCCCCTTCGTTGGCGAGGGTAAGCAAAACGGTTTCCGTCTGCCCGATGAGGCGGTGCCCGAAATCCACTTTCTGCTGATCCTTGAGGACCAGATTCGCCGTCGGCCGGCCTTCTCCTTTAAGGGGTACGGAGGTGGCGACGAGCAGTCCCTTGCCGTCCGAGTAAGTGAGCTTCAGCTCTCCGTCCAGAACACCCTTCCTGGGAGGAGCGAATCCGACCTTCACCGTGCACTCCTTACCCGCGTCCAGCCGTTCGGTGCAGGTGCTATGGGCATTGAAGAACGCCGCCTTCTGGCCGCCTGGGATTTCCGTGTTGAGCGCTACCGCCGGGATGTCGCCCGTGTTCTTGAATTTCAGTATCCGATCGGCCGAGCCCGTGACCAGGCCCACTCCGAAATCGACGGGGCCCTTGTCGGTCAGCTCCAGGCTCGCCGGACGTAGTCCCTTTCCGCGCACGGGAAGGATCAACGTGCGATCGGAGAGACCGTCGAAATAGGTCATCTTGATTTCCGTTTTGGCGTTACCCGCCACGGTAGGCGCATAGGCCACCTCGATGAGGCATTTGCGGCCGCCGTGGACCGCTTGGCCGCATACGTCCTTTTCGCGGTTGAGCTTCTTGTCCCACTTGAACGTGAAAGGAAGCTCCATGGGAGAAACGACGAGCTTTTCCGTCGCGACATCGCCCACGTTATGCAAGGTAATGAGCTCGGTTCGGTTCTGGCCGAGGACCATCTCGCCAAAATCGAGCGGCGTCGCCGGTTCGAAGGCGAGACTCGCGGGCCCGAGGGCCTTCGCGCGGAACGGAAACTTGACGGCCTGCTCGGAGATGCCGTTTTGGTAAAAGATGGTGACGCCGGCGTCGAAGTTTCCCGCCACTTTACTCGAGAACCGCACGGTGAACTCGCACTCGGAGTTCGCGGCGACGGATGTACCGCAGGAAGCGCCTTCCTTCGCCGCGCCTTTCAGCTCGAATCCCTTGGTGAACCCGGAGGTCGGAACGATGCGAACTCCGGTCGCCTCGCCCTGACCGTCGTTCACGAGATGAAAACGCTGCTCGAGAGTGGATTGAACCAGCTGCTGATCGAACTCTCCGGACTTTTCGCGGATGGAGAGACGGGCGGGAGTGATGCCCTCCGCCTTCACGGTCCGGCTCGTCGTCTGAATGGCGGCCCCATCGGAATAGCGCATGGCGAACGCTTGCTCCGCCGGCCCGGGAAAAAGTGGCGCGTTCTGAACGGAAAGACGGCAGGTCGATCGGGGAGCGAGCTCCTTGCCGCAGTCGCCGCCCTCACCCGGATACTTGCCGCCCCGGAACGAGAAGGGATTGCTCCAGTTCATCGCCACTTCGAGGTTCTTCGCGGGCAAGTCGCCCGTGTTGGTGAGAGCGACATGAAATTGGGCCGTGGTTCCCAAGATCTGGCGGCCCAAGTTTCCCGAGCCGGGCATGTGGAGGCCTAGACGGGCGGGACGCAGGCCCGCGCCGGCAAGCGAACGCTCGGCGGTGACGCCGGGAGCGCCGTTTTGAAATTGGACGGTTACCGTTCCAGTGTGGCCACCCGGTTCGCGGGGCGTGAAGCGGAGCTTCGCCGTGCAGTTTTCGCCGGGAGCAAGCTTCGTGGCGCAGCCAGTTCCTTGAAAGGCATTTCCGGAAACACGCAGGGAAACGTTGGCCGCGTCGATTTCGCCGGTGTTTCGAATCGTGATCGACCTTTCCTGGGTCTGGCCGACGAGCGCGTTGCCGAACGAGGTGTCTCCGTCGATTTCCACGCGGGCCGGGCGCGTGGCGGTAGCCGAGACACGGAAGAGCAGTTGAGTCTCTTCGTATCCGCTTTTCAGCGAAACCCGGATCGTTCCGGCGTGAGCGCCGGGCTCCTTCGGCTCGTACCGTACGGTGAGATCGCAGGTTTTCCCGGCGGGCCACTCACCGGCGCAGTCTTTTCCGTTCACCGAAAAAGGCGGCGCGGCTTCGATGCTCTCTACCTGAAGGGGCTTGGTTCCCGCGTTCTTCCAAACCCACCGGCTGTTGATGGCCGAACCAACGGAGGCGGTACCGAGATGTTTTTCGGGCGCCTTGTCGGGCTGCAGCGGCGTAAGCGCCAGCGGCTCCTCGGAGCGCGGTTGAGGCGCGGCCGCGGGCTGAACGGCGAGCGCATTTTGCGTCAGGGTAAGAACCAGGACCAGGATTAGATATCGCATGGAATCTCCCAGTCCTTTATCGGACAGAGCGCCATGGGAGTTGAGCACCGAGTTGGCGCAACGCACTAAGATTTCCCTTCAGCCGCGGGCCCGCGAAGCCGAAAGGATCTGCAGCAGGAGGACCCCATGTCCGAAGAAAAGAAAGCCGCCCCCGCCGCGAAAGAAGCCGCCGCCAAGAAGGAAAAGGCGAAATCCCACGAGCAAAATAGCCGCGAAACGGTCAAGAAGGCGAAGTGGACGCTTCAGCGTTGCCGCAAAATCGCCCGCCGCTTCGATACCCTGAAGCAGTGGCAATTCGGCGCGCCCTCCAGCTTCAAGTCCGCCCAAGCCCACGGCTGGGTCGAGACGATTGAAGACCAAGTCTGGAAAAATCCCCAGCCGGTCCGCACAAAGAAGGCGGCCTAACCGGCCCGCTCAATTGGACAGCATCTTTTTATAGAGAGAGGCGTACTGATCTGCCGTTTGCTTCCAGGAGAAACGGCGAACCCAGGCCGCGCCTTTCGCGCGCCAACTTTCCCGCTCGGGCTCGGAATCGTAAATCCGCTCCAAGGCATGGCTCCACGCTTCCGGATCCCGGGGAGGCAGCAGCCAGCCGCCCTCGCCCACGACGGTCGTAAGCGCGCTTGAATCACTCGCCAGCACCGCTGTCCCGCAAGCCATCGCTTCCAGCGCCGGAAGTCCGAAGCCCTCGTACAAAGAAGGAAACGCGTACGCCAATGCGCCCGTGTAGAGGGCGGGCAGCTCGTGATTTTCGACGAATCCGAGACGAACGATGCGGCTCTTTCCCTTGGCGGAAACTTCCACGGCCTTCGTGTCGGAACCGGCGGCACCGATGAGGGCGAGCCGAGCCTCGCAGTCCGGGCGGCGGGCGAGAAGGCTATCGAAAGCCTGGATGAGCATCGGCAGATTCTTTCTTTTCTCCTCGGTCCCCACACACAGAAAGTATGGCCGCCCCTGAACGTTGTGGGTGACCCGCGCGATTTCGACCGCCTTCGCCGGCATGGGACGGAAGGAATCGTCGGCCGCCCACCCGATCGCGGACACCATCGCCGGATCCAGAGAAGGCGCGTACTCGAGCAGTTCCTTTCGGGTCCATTCGGATACGCAAACGACGCGGTCGTTCGGCTCGATGGAGTCGACGATGGTCCGAAGATACTCGCGCGAACCGGAGGAGACTTCCGGATACCGGAGCGAAATCAGATCGTGCAGGGTGAGAACCCGCGGCCTGCCACGGGAAATTTCGGGGAAGGCGTAATACGGCGAATGGTAGACGTACCCTTTGAAATCCTCCTGATCCAGACAGGGAACTTTCTCGCGAAGGCGCGACGTGACTTCCCGGAGAGCGCGGCGCCCGAGCCGCTCGATAGGGCTGACTTGCGGGTTGCGGTTCCAATTCGTGAGGGTGCGCTGAAGCGGTCCGTAGAGCCCTCCGCCCGACTCGGGAACGAACTCCGAGGCGGCAAGCGGACCGTCCTTCCAATAACCGTGGGCGAGGGCCCAGGCTTCCGGTGAGTCCGCCGCGCAAAAACGCGTGGCGACTCCCCCGCCGCGGGCCATCAGCGACAGCGCCAGATTTTCCACGACGCGGTAAACACCCGTGCGAAAGGCCGGGCCTAACGCTCCGTAACCCAGAGCGGAAATGTCAAAAAGGACTCGCACCGGAGCATGATGATAGCACGGAGACCTGTCGATGCTAGGAGGCTCGCTCGCCGTCTAAATGACTTACCGGCAGATATTCGCGCCCGGCTTCGCGTCCCAGCGGTTCGAGGAATCAGCGCGGACGAAACCGACGTCGCCGTTCTCGAAATTATGATCGAACACCTGGCTTCCGTCGGTGGTGGCCACGGCGACGGCGTCCAGGTACATGGAGGAGTGTCCGCCATGATCGAAGTAGCCGACGTAGGACTGATAACCCGGAATGCGATGCGGGTGGTTGTATCGGTGAAGCGGAAAGCGGTTCCAAGTCTGACCTTGAAGGCGCCAAATCACTCCCACGTTCTGAACGGGACGGGCGCGGAGAAAGGACTCCCGGACATCCACGACGAAGGACCAGCCGGCGCGGCCGCCGCTCTGAAACCAAACGTGGCGAAGCACGATGTTACAGCCGTGATCGGCGTAGTTCTGTTCCGCCTGGGCGGAACCGGTGGAAACCAAAGCCAAGAGACCCAAACCAATGACCAGACGCATGAAATCCTCCTCGTAAAGCTGGTGTTGTAGCTAGCCAACTAGACGCGACCGGTCAATGACAACGTGCTTTTCCCTTCACAGTTCGCCTGCAGCTCAGCCGCGCGATTGCCGATAACTCCTTTAGACCTCCTCGATCGACCGGAAGGCATATGAAACCAAAACGCCAGCTACTGATGAGCCTCGCGACCTGCGTCTTCGGCCTTTGTTTCTCCCTGGTATGCGGAGAAGTCGGGCTGAGACTCATTTACCCTCTATACGCCAGCTACAACACGGAGATGTGGCGTTACAGCAAGGACATCAAGGTAAGCGTGAAGGAAGCAGGCGCCGGGCACGAGCACCGGCCCAACATGAAGGGCAACTACTACGGGGTGGAAATCAAAACCAACTCGAACGGCTGGCGGGATCGGGAGTACAGCCCGACCTCGGACAAATACCGCATCATGGTGCTCGGAGCCTCCATCGTCATGGGCTGGGGAGTGGAGGAAGAAAAGGGATTCACGAAGCTTTTGGAGAAGCGGCTGAACGACGAAAGCTTCGTGGGGAAACCCGGCAAGACAGGCGTTGAAGTCGTGAACACCGGCGTCGGCAATTACAACACGGAGATGCAGATAAACGCTTTCTTCCGCAAAGGCGCCAAGTTCAACCCGGATCAGATGCTTCTCTTTTCCTACGTCAGCGACAGCCAGCTCACTCACAAACCGGCCAATCCCCTGCTCTACCCGTTAATGACCAGCTACATGTACGCCCTTGCCTCGGATAAATGGATCAACTTCCGCTCGAACCACGATCCGAACTGGAACTTCCTGAAATTTTATTCCGCGGTGAACGAGCCGACGAACCCGGGCCGGATAATGATGGAGACCGCCATCGGAAAACTGGCTTCCTACGCCAAGGAAAAGGGAATCGGGATGCAAATCGTGGTGCTTCCGGAAATGCACCAGTTCAAGGACTACCCTTTCACGGCGGTAACCCAGGCGATGCAATCCATTGGCGACAAGCACGGTGTGCAGGTGGTCGACCTGTTGCCCTACTTCCTGAACGAAGACCCCCAGAGCCTCTGGGTTACCATCCAGGATCCGCATCCGAACGCCAAGGGGCACGCCCTCATCGCCGAGGGCATTCACGACACAATCTTCCGCAAACCGGACGCTCCCGGCCGGGTACTCTCCAGTTCCATTTCAAAGTGAATCAAGAGCGAGGCTTGGACTTCTTGCGATCCGAGACCGCGCTTCCGAGTAGCCGCTCGCTCTCTATCTTGCGGCCGATGGACTCCGCGAGAAGGCGGTAGCCCGTGTCATTCAGGTGGGATCGATCGCTGAAAACCCGTTCGGAAACCCCCGCGAACATATCCGTCGAGTCCATGACGAAGGAATGTTTCGGCGGCTTGAGCCTGGCGAGATTTTCGGACGCGAGCTTGTAGTGCCGCTTCAGGACGTCCTCGTACCCTTCCGCCAAAACCTTGGACTCCCTCACGGCCTGAATCAGTTTCTTTTCTTCCTCGGCAAGGGGCTTTGAAGAAGCGAGAAGAATCGGGTGCAACACCGCTATGAAGGGAATGTTTCGCGGAGACGTGAGCCACATCATGCTCTCGACATTGAGACCGTAAATCCGCGCCACCTCGGGACGGAAGACGGCGGGAGACTGCCTCACCTGCGGCGGCGCCGGCAGAAACCGGTGGAGCAACGTCAGAGCCTTGCTGTGTTCCCAAAAGGGATGGGTGATCATCGAGTCCGTCGCGTCGTACAGCTCGTTCCAGCCCGGCCGCCACTGCGGAAGCATGGCGACGACCATGTCGCTTCCGCCCCCGATCTCGACGATAAGATCCGGCTCGTACCTCAGCACGTCCTTCGCGAGCAGCACCAACTCCTGGGAGGAGTTGAAGCCCGAGCAGGCCGCGTTCACGACTTCGATGTCCAAGTCCGGATGCTTTTCCCGGAGAAATACCTCGAGAAAGCCCGCGGGCGTCGTCGCATTGCTCGAAGCATTGAACCCGATTCCCTGCGATCCCCCGATGATAAAAACGCGCTTGCGGCCGACGGGCTTCGGAACTTCGAGCTCCTTCTCGTTGCGAAAGCCGAGGGAATTGGTCACGTAATTGGCCGTGCGGACGTTGGGCTTGCTGTAGACGATCGTGTAGGGATTGAAATCGAAAGGCGGCGCTTCCGGTACATCACGGGAGAGATCCCGATTCTGGGACTCGGCGGAGGCGGGCCCGCGCACCGCGAGCTTCAGGCGCAGACCGATCTCGAGCAGCACCACGCCGGCACCGCAGACGACGGTAAGCACCGCGAGCACTCCAACGGCGGGAATCAACTTTTTCATGACGACCTCAAAATTCGAAGTAAATGAACTCGGCCGAGTTACCGGCTCCCAAAGCGATACAGATCAAAAAGCCCATGATGAGACCGGTCCAAAGCAGCTGGCGGGGCGCTTTCATGACGATGAGGCGAAGCCACGCGGCACTGTCGAAAATGTGGACCACGCCGAACGCACCCAGCAGCAGAATCGGGTACAGATTCACCGAAGCGAAAGCCTCCGCCCCCGCCCAAGGCGCGGAAAACGCGCCCGTGAGAACCCGCATCGCCGTTCCCACGTCGGGGGCCCGGAAGAAAATCCACGCGATAGTGACTATGTGAAAAGTAACGAGCCAGCCCAGGGCCCTCGGCAGGCGAACCTTCGAGCGAAGAACGTGGTTCAGGGCGAGCGCAACCCCATGTATCGCCCCCCATATTAGGAACGTGACGTTCGCTCCGTGCCACAGCCCGCCGAGCACCATCGTAATAAACAGGTTGCGATGCTGCTTCAGTTTGCCGCCGCGGTTACCGCCGAGCGGGATGTAGAGATAATCGCGGAGCCAGGTGGAGAGCGTGATGTGCCAGCGGTGCCAAAAGTCGACGATACTCGTCGCGACGTAAGGCTGGTTGAAGTTGAACGGGAGCCGCATGCCCAGCGCATAGGCGAGACCGAGCGCCATGTCGCTGTAGCCGGAGAAATCGCAGTAAATTTGGGCCGAGAAACCGTAGATGCCGAGCAGATAGTGCCAGCCGGTGAGAGCTTCCTTCGCGGCAAACAGCGTTTCCACCGCTCCCGCGAGCGGGTCGGCGAACACCACTTTCTTGATGAGCCCCCAGATGAAGAACATCGCGCCCAGGCGAAAGCGACCGAGCCGGGCCGAACGAGGGTGGCTGAACTGCGGAATGAGCTGCCACGGCCGAACGATCGGGCCGGCGATAAGATGAGGAAAAAAGAGCACGCAGCCCATCAGGCTCGCCGGGCCCTTCTCCGCGGCAAACGACCCCTTGTAGGCGTCGACGATGTAAGCGATCAGCGTGAACGTGACGAACGATATTCCCAGGGGGAGCGAAAGCTCGACGAGCTTTCCGGGATTGAAGCCGAGCGGGGCCGCGAAGGTCGCCGCGAGAAAGTTCGTGTACTTGAAGAAGAGGAGCGGAATCAGGATCAGCGTGACCCCGATCGCCATCCGCGATTTGCGGGTCTTGGCTTCAGACGCCCCTTGCATCCAAAGGGTCAGGCCGTGGGCCATGAGAAGAAGCGCGTAGGGAAGAATGACGTACGCAGGCTTCCAGTAGGCGTAAAAGACGGTGCTGCCGACGATAATCAGCCAAAGCCGATGGCGGACGGGGACGAGGAAGTGAAAGACTAGGTAGACGGCGAAGAAAACGAAAAAAGGCGACGAGCTGAATAGCATGGATGATCGGCCTTTCGCCGCTTAAGGCGACGTTGCGCCCGCCACCGTGCGGCCCTCGGAGGCGCCGTTTTTCAACATCGGATATATCGCCTCCGCCATTAGCTGATGGCCGAAGCCGTTCGGATGAGGATCGCCGGGCATCGACCAGATCTTCTCCGGCGTCTGTCCCGCCAGCGCGGGCAATAGATCGACGTAGCGGAAACCAAGTGACGCGGAAAGCGACTTGAACACATCGTGAACGAATCCCAGCTTGTAGTTCGTCAAGTTGTGCACGTCCGGAGTCATCGCGAGGTACACGTTCACCCCGTGTTCCTTCGCATAGGTGGAGAGCTGGCCTAGGGCGAGCTGCATTTTCATTCTGCCGTCGCTCTCGGGAGCGTAGACCTTGCGGTAGTGGGTTTCCAGGGCGTTTTCTCCGCTCGATCTCGCGAACTTCTGAACTACGTTCCAGAGAGTGACGGCGAGCTGGCTGTTGCGCAGAAACCAGTTCCCGCGCCCCATCTCCAAATCCTCGCCGTCCCGGACGAAAGCGTGAACCAAAATGTCCGTCGGCATGGTGCCGTCTAGATTGAGCAGGAAATTATTCACGTAGCGGACGCTGTTGTAGTTTCCGATGCCGCCGTTCAGAACCTCGACGTCTTGTCCGTCCGCCTTGAACTTGGCCTCAAGCCGCGCGCTAAGGGTTTCCGCTTCCGGCACGCCCCAGCCGAGCGTGATGGAGCTGCCGAGCACGAGAATCCGGCGCCTTCCTGGTGCTCTGGGCGGCACGGGGCCGCCGCGCATTCCCAGCTCGTTCGTGCGGATTTCAACCGATTGCAGCGTGGAAGTTTGATTCGGCACGTGCACGTGACCGAGAAGAGGATTCTCGCTCGGGCGCTTGAGCTCCCGCGCGTAACGCCACATCTCGATGTCGTAGTTCTTCATCGAGCGGTTCTTCAGTCTCAGCGCGAATTCCGCGCCGAAGAGACTCACGAAGATGGAAAGTACTATGGAAGCTAGTCCGATGGCGGCCTGTCGTAGTCTAGCGCTCATAAATTGTGGGGAAGGATTAGGGTTGAGGGGGTGGACTCACCCTAGTGTAACAGGGAGGGGCGGTCGGGCTCAAGAAGGGCCGAAAAGCCCAGCGCGTCGTAGGACGCGCTGGGCCGAATTCGGTTAGCGGCGGCGTTGCTGATGGCGTCCGCGCTGAGGCGCGGAGTGCCTTTTGCGGTACGCGGGCTGGAAGGACTTGCGCCGTACGCCCGTGACCACTTCCTCGCCTTCCACATCTCCCTGCTCGAGCAGGTTGAGCGCGTTGCCGGTCTTTCCGCAGCGGCCGGTTCGGCCGATACGGTGAATGTAATCCTCGCGGGATCCGGGCACGTCGTAGTTAATCACGTGCTCGATGTCGATCACGTCGATGCCGCGGCCGGCGAGATCCGTCGCGACGAGAATCCGGCTCGCTCCCGAGCGGAATCTCTCGAGCGCCTGTTTGCGCTGCCCCTGGGTGCGGCCGCCGTGAAGCGTGTCCACTTTATACCCTTCCCTCTGGAGCAACTTCGCGAGGCGATCCGTGCGCGTCTGAGTCCGGGCGAAAACCAGCACCTTGCCCTGGCGAATTTTCAGCACCTTGAGCAGCGTCGGGTTCTTCGCGTCGTGGGACAGGCGCATCGTCTCCTCCACCACCTGCGAAATCGGTGTTTCCACCGGGCCGATGGCCACCCGCTCGGGGCTCTTCAGAAACGAAGCGGCCAGCGAAGTGATTTCCGACGGCAAGGTCGCCGAGAAGAGCAGCGTTTGGCGCTCCTTCGGAACTTGCGTCATGATCTGGCGAATCTGGGGAATGAATCCCATGTCGAGCATGCGGTCCACTTCATCGAGGACCAGCAGACCGACGCTAGCGAGGTTCACCGTCCGCTGTTGCATGTGGTCGATGAGCCGGCCCGGAGTCGCGATGATGTAATCGGTTCCCCGCTCTAACTCGTTCGCCTGGCGGTTGAAGGATTCCCCTCCCACGAGCAGTACGCCGTGGAAGTTGAGTCCATTGCCCATCACCTTAAGCACGCCGTGAATCTGCGCGGCCAACTCCCGGGTGGGAGCGAGCACGAGAGCCCGGAGCTTCTGGTTCTTCTCGAGAAAAGTCAGAAGTGGAATGCCGAAGGCGCCGGTCTTACCGGTACCCGTCTGGGCGGTTCCCAGTACGTCCCGCCCCGCGAGGGCGAGTGGGATCGTGGCTTTTTGGACGGGAGTGGGATTGAGAAAACCCATCTGTAACAGGGCGGAGCCCAGAGACGTGGGTAGATCTAGTTGTTGGAACGTTTCGAATGAGTTCAATTTAACTTTCTGGCGGGGGTTCAAAGCTCCGCCGAACCGGAAAGATTCCGGTTGAGGACCTTCATTTTGCGCGCGGAAATGGGCAGGTCAGACTTATTTGGTTGGGATTCGGGAGAGTGTCAGGGGCACGCAGGAAAGGAATCCAACTTTTCCGCCCCGTATGTAATCACTTTATCGGAATTCAAGGTGCAAAGGGTGAATAAGAGTCCGGGGGTCCCTTGCGAGACCCCCGGATTCCGTAAACTCTTACGAGTCTAAATGGGCTTAGTAGCCGCCGCGTCCGCCGCGACCGCCACCACCGCCTCCGCGGCCACCGCCGCCGAAGCCACCGCCGCCGCCACGGCCACCGCCGCCGCCACGACCGCCACCACCGAAGCCACCGCCGCCGCCGCCGGAGCGGGGTTCTTGCGGACGAGCTTCGTTAACCGTCAAAGGACGGCCTTCGAGCTCTTTGCCGTTGAATTCGGCAATGGCTTTTTCGGCTTCTTCATCCGTCGACATTTCGACGAAACCGAAGCCCTTGCTACGGCCGGTGTCCCGATCCGTGATCAAACGGACGGAATCAACAGTGCCGATCTGCGCAAACAGATCGCTCAAAGAACCTTCCGTCGTAGAGAACGGAAGATTGCCGACATACAGTTTTTTTCCCATTTTTCAGACCTCCTGGAGGCACATGGGTGCTTGGACGAGAGACGCACAGTGAGCACCCTGCTCAGAGGCCTTCGACTCGACTTAGCCAAAGACCCTACCAGAGCATCTGCGCAATGTCTCGGACAGATTTGAGATTCCAACGACATCGGCTGGTTAGGAAAACCCAGAACCCTACGGATATAATATTTCGATTCAGGAGACCACCTTTGATGGGCACCGATTACAAGCTCGTGTACGAGCGGGAGTGGAAGGACTACGAGGGCCGGGATATTCTGCCCGAGGAAGCTGTACTACTTGAATTATTTAGGGATTTTTGGCATTCGGCCCATATGCTCGACCTAGGGGTGGGCGCGGGCCGCACCACCTCCTTCTTTTCCCCCAAGGTGGCCAGCTACATCGGCATCGATTCGGTACCCAAGATGGTCGAGGTCTGCCGACAGGCCTTCCCCGACAACGACAAGCGCCAGTCCCTCCTCGGGGACGCCTCCAATCTGAGCCGGTTCAAGGACGCCACCTTCGACTTCGTGCTTTTCAGCTACAACGGCATCGACCACCTCGATTACGAGGGCAGAATCCGCGCTCTAAAGGAGATTCGCCGAGTCCTGAAACCGAGCGGTCTCTTCTTTTTCTCGTCGCACGCCTTCAGCGTGCTCCCCTTTCACGCCACCGGAATTCCGCACCTCGGGCTCAACCCGGTCCGATGGCGCGCGAAGTGGAAAGAGGCGCGTTGGGAAAAACAATTTTTCACGAAAGTGAATGCGATCGCGACCGAGCCCTCCGCCCAGAGCCGGGGCTGGGCGATTCTTCCGGACAAAATACATGGCGGAGAAATGGAATTGTTTTACATCCGCCCGAACGCTCAGGTCGCGCAGCTCGAACAGGTCGGCTTCTCCCTCGATCGCCTGCTCAACACCGGCGGCAACACGGTGACGAATCTCGACAAACCGGGTGGCGGATGGTGGTTCAGTTATCTCTGCCGCCCGAAAAAAGAGGCCCGCCGGAATTAAGATAATTTTTTTTCGGCGCGGAACTTACCAAAAATATTTGATCCCCCTGTCAAGAAGAACGTTTGGGTTGAAACCCACACGCGCTATTTGCGAAGGTGGCGGCACGCCCCTGAGAGAGGAAACTTCAGGAGGCCGCCATGAAAATCTGGATTGGATTCTTGATCGCTTACACCTCGATCCTCGCCAGCGCCACTGAGACGAAACTCGACAGCCGCTGTATCGCACCGAAGGATATCGACGATAAAAACGAAACGGCGGTGAAACATTTCAACGACGTCTGCGAGACGGAACAGGAAGTGGTCCGCCTGACCAACCTGAACCGCTCGCGCCACAATCTCCCGCCGCTCGAGATCGATCGGGAGCTGACGTACGTAGTGCGATATCAAGCCACTCTTCCGTACCGCGTGCATGCCTACTTTCACGAGGGCTTTCACTACGGCTGGTACAAGGAATGGTTTCCGCATGGGAACGAGTTTTTTCTGGTCGGCGAGAACGCGTGGATGCCTTCGTACCAGGGAAAAGATCCGAAGGAGATCGCCTTCAATCTCGCCGACAGCCGCGACGCCGCGAGCGACGGTAACCCGAAGGGGTGGAACCACCACCCGGGCCACGCCGAGAACACCCTCACCCCAAGCGCGACTCACATCGCGGTCGGAGTGGACATTCGCCCCGACGGCAGCGCGACGGCTTACACCGTCTTCGAAAAGCGCGGGGGTTGAAGTGAGCACCGTGCGAGATAGAAGCGCCAAGGCGTGGCGCCGGCTCGCGGGCTATGCCCGCGTGCTGGCGCGCCGAATTCGGCGCTCCGATCTCGGGCGTTTCCTCCGGCAAACCGTGCCGTTGGAGGACCCGAACGTCAGGCTACTCGAAGACGACAAGTGGGAGCTATGAAGGCTGGGGAGCGAAGCGTTCCTTAAGGCGGACGGCCCGGTTCTGCAGCGCCCGGCGAATCCGCTGGGCCGCGTAGAAGGGCAGCCCGCAGTATTTTCTCTCGACCAGGTGGACCAGAACGGGATGCCGATCGTACTGGTGCAGGAGATTGGGAATGGAGCCGCTGTCGTTGGACATCCAACCTTCGGCGTCGATCTTGAAGGTCGAAGGCGGTTTCCAATGCAAAGTCAGCACCGGGCCGCTCTCGTTTCCGAAAACGTGAATCCGGGGCAGCGGGTCCTTGTACAGAATGTAGTTGTGCACGGACTGATCCCAGATGCCCAGCTCCTCGACGGTCTTCGTTAGGATGATCTTCACCATCCGGTCCACGTAAGCCGAGATCCCGCGGAAATTCCCCCACGTCGTCCCGGAACAGGAAATGGGCTTGCTCTTCAGCTCCTCGAACGTCTTCTCCCCGAACGTGCTCTTCATTCCCGTGGAGTTTCCGAGGCAATCGCCGATGTGCATCCGCGAGTCCTCTTCCACGAAAAACAGATCGGCGTCCGGCCAGGGAAAGGCGAACGGATCCTTCTGAAACACCACGTCCCGGGTATCGGCGAGCAGCAACTGTTCGTAGTCCTTGCCCAGCGATCTAAGAAAAAGCTGGTAGAGGAAAAACCGCCGCACGTTCGGCGTGGTTCCGGGGATCTCCTTGGGCAACCCGGCGCTCGCCGCCTTGAACGCATCGTTATAGGGCGGCGTCTCCGAGATCTCCATCGCCCGCACGCCGTTGCGCTCGAGCCAGGAGGCCAGGCGCTTCTCCCCTTTCGAGACGAAGATCCACAGATCGCCCCGGTAGCCGCTCTTCTTTAGTGAGCGGACCAAAGGGGTCAATTGGCGCTGGTTGTACCCGGTAGCGAGCCCGAGGATGGCTTGACGCATAGGAGATTAGGAGAGTATCCGCCCAAAATCCCTACGCGAAAAGCGAATTGTAAGACGCCTTACAGCGCCGCCTGGAACGCGAGCCAAACGACGTGTCCGTGGGTGTTGTTGAGCAGCGTGTAGCTGCCGCCCGCATCCGTCATGTTGTCCAGGTGAGCATAAGCGAGAGTAGCCCGCGCGTTGTAGCTCCGGACCAAGTAGTTCACGCCGAGGGTGGCCGCCGATCCCGTGAACACGGGGCCGCGGATGCCGTCGTAGCGGAGCACCGGCTGAATCTCGTTCGTCACGAGATAGGCGACGTCCGCCATGTAACCCGTCGTGTGGACGCTCGAGTCGCGGGCGGCGACGACTTCGCCGCGCAACGTGAGGCCCGTGATCGGGAGGTAACGGACGTTACCGCCGATGCGGCCCTTCGTCTCGTAGGAGAAGTCACCCGCCGTGGTGAACACGCCGGCGAGCAATTCCTTCGTGGGAGCCACTTCGACGCGGAAGTGGATGTCCTTCTTGTCGTTCGTGTCCTCGACGTTCGTCGTGCCGCCGTCGGAGACCATCATCTGCGTCTTCACGATGCCCGCCGTGTAAGTGGCCATGAGGCCGATTTCGCGCCGGTCGCCGTAAGTACGGCCGGAGAGCGACCGTTCCGGGAGGGGAAGCTCGGCGGAAGAGGAAGTTCCTTCGAACGTGGTCGGCGTCTTGAACTGACCGAGGAGGATCTCGAGGCCGGGGAGCACCGTAAAGCCGACGCCGAAGTCTTGCAGAATTTTGTTGTCGTTGGTCGCGGTGATGGGACCGTTCCGGAGCGTCTTCGCGACGTCGACCTTCAGGAACCAGCGGGTGCTGTCCGCGACCGAACCTTGAAAACCAAACTCGGCCCGGCGGAGGCGGAAGTTGGTGTGCGGGGAGTTCGTCTGATCGACGGCCCAGGCCTGCAGCAGGGCTCCCATCTGAATGTTACCGACGCCGACCTTCACCGTTTCCAAAGTTTGCGCGGACTCGGCCGCCCGAACGGAAAGAGAGACGAGAGCCAAAAGAACTACGAGAAAACGAACCATTGGGGAACTCCTCCAGAGAAAGTTGCGCCGTTTATAGAGAGAAGCGATCCCCGAATAAATGGAAATCAGGCGCTTTATCTGAAATTTAAGAAAATATTTTTCCACACCCGGCTGTCGAATCCCGGCACGCGGTGACGGAAAAAGGCTCCTTCCCGCCTTTCTTTCCGCACGTTTACGCACGGGTCAACGTGGCCGGACGCTTGCACAGGTGCCCGTCGGCTTGCCTTCGGGGGTTCGATGGGCGGGCTTAAACGTTCGGGGGAGGAAATCCAAATGTATCGGTCCTTTCAGGCGCTCAGCGCTGTGGCACTCATCACTGTCATCATCGGTTGCGGCAAAAGTCCTTTGACGGACGAACAACGCGCTCAGTTTCAAGAGGTTACCTCCTCCTCGAACAAGGTAATCAGCTCGGCTCAGTCGGCGCAGAAGGCCAAGGGCACTACCGCTCTCGCCAAAAGCGCCGTCTCCGGCGACGAGTTCCAGACGCGCCTCTCGCAGGCCAATTGTGATTTCACCGTCCCCACGCCGGACGGCAGCGATCTTTCCAAGATGGCTTCAATCAACATGACGGTCGGCGGAACGAACTGTCCCATGAAGATGCAAATCGGAATCACGAAGAAGAGCGAGAACAGCGGCGAATTCGTGATGTCTTTCGAGATCACGGACGAAGAACTCGCGAAGCTCAGCGACGTCACCAAATATGACCTCCGAGGCGTCATCAGCGGCGACGCCGGGGGCGCTTCCGGCACCATGGAAGGCAGCATCACCTCGAAGAAGCACGGAATCGTGCCCATCCGCATGACGATGAATTTCAACGCCGGCGGCGGCAGCATCGAAGTGAGCTACACCTTCCCGACTTTCACCGCGATCGTGGAAGTGAACGTCACCGAAGACGGCGCCACGTTCAAGCTGAACGGTCAGGACATCAGCCAGCAGGAATTCTCGGAGTTCGGCGGAGCGCCGGGCGCCTCGGTCCCGACGGCGACCAACGAGTCGAGCTCGAGCTACTCGTACACGCTCACGGAGAACGGATGCTCCACGCAGAAGCAGTCTTTCTCCTCGAAGGAAGCTATGTGCGAAGGCCTCAAGAACGACAGCCTGAACCACTATTGCGCGGAAAGCCTGCGCCGTAACCGGTTCACGAGCGACGGCTGCTCGGGCAGCTTCGATCTCTAATATTCATACGGAAGAAAGCCCCGCTTTCCGAAAGGGAAGCGGGGCTTTTTTATTTTCTACAGGACCGCGCCCTCTTCGCCGAGCAGCGCCCGCCTGAGCAGTTTGATGGGCGGGAAACCCTGTTTCAGGATGTTGTCGTGAAACTCCAGCAGCGTGAACTTGTCGCCCTTAAGCTTCTTGTAGTCCTCGCGTAGCTTCAGAATCTGCAATTTACCGAGCGTGTAATAGAGGTACGTCGGATCGCTCGTGCCTCGCTTGGTCTCCCGCTCTCCGTTCGCCCGCGACGTGAACCCTTCTTTCACGAAGAAATCGATGGCCTTCTCGTAGCTGAGATTACCCCGGTGCATCTCGATTCCGACGATGAAGCGGGCGTTACGCAGGAGAGCGTCCTGGAGCTGGCCAAGGCGCAGATTCAAATCGCCGTTGCCATAACCTTCGTCGAGCATCATCTGCTCGGTGTAATGGGCCCAGCCTTCCGCATTGGAATTCGCGCCCAGGATCTTTCGCGTTTTCGTGGGCGCGCTCTGCACCCACAGAAACTGCGTGTAATGGCCCGGGTACGCCTCGTGAATGCTGGTGCTGATGATGGTCGCGTAGTTGAAACCAGCCATGTGCTCTTCGATGCGCTTCTTGGGCCAGCCCTTTTCCGCGAGCGTCACGTTGTAATAGGCCTCCTTCGCCTTTTCCTCGAAGGGTCCGGGCGTATCCATGGATGCCATCACGATGGCCCTCTCGAAGGGCGGGGTTTCCTGGATGATGGGCTCGACCGGCGAAGGCACGGTGACGATCTTTTTATCGACGAGGAACTGGCGCAGCCCGCCCATCACGTCCCGGACGCTTTGGAGCAGCTTCTCGGGCTTCGGATGATCCTTTTCCAAGTCGTGCAATACTTGTTGGTAGGTTTTCTTCGGGGCGATTTTCTTCGCGATTTCCTTGAAGTGGTTCTGGTTCTCTCGAAGATTGGCGTAGCCGATCTCCAGAAGTTTATCGAGCGGCAGATCCACCATCTCGTCGTACTTTAATTTCAGCGCGTAGTTTTCGGCGCCGAGCTTGAAATCCCCCTTCGACTTGGGGAGGACTTCGGTTTTCAGAAACTTCGCGTATTTTTTCAGCTCCGCGACCACCGTGGCGTTCGCCTTCTTGAACTCCGCCTGAAGCTTTTCGTCCTTCACGTCGGCGAAGGTGGCGGGCACGTCTTTCTCGAAGAAGGAAATGGTTCCGGGAAGCTGCTCGAGGGCGATTTCCGTGTAAATCCTCGGGGGATTCTTGAGGTTCTCCCGGGCCGTCGCGAACCAGGCCGGAATCTGCTGCTCCCGGGCAATGATGGCCTTCAGTCGCTCCTCGTCGGGCGCGTACTTGCGGGCCATGATGGTGTAGATCGCTTCCGATACCCCGCTGGAGTACTTGTCCGGATCCCGCTCCCAGAACCGAAGCGTTTCGTCTTCCAGAATTTCCGCCTGAATGCTGCTCGTGATGAGCTCCAGATCGATCGCTTCGTCCTTGGTCAGCTTGCTCCGATCGACGGCTTGAAACGCAATGAGCTGCTCGCGCAGAAAGCGCACGTGGGCGAGGATCGAGTCCCGGGACATATCCGGGAGCCGAGTGTCGTAGGTGTGGATGCCCTGGGATGTCGCGAGCACCGGGTTGTCGGCGAAATACGCGTCGAAATGCTTGTCCACCAGCTCTCCGAAGGAGGCGGCGGCGAAGACGGAACGGCTCAGGAAGGTCAGAACGAAAAAAGCTCGAAGCATCGGATATCCCCCAAAAAAGGAGGCATATCTCAATTTTTCGCGGCAGTAACCCGGAAAGCTTCGACTTTGGCGTCGAACCACAGACGGCAGTTGTCGATGCCTTGATCCCCGAAGGCGCAGGCCAGGTGGGAATCTAGGGGCTGGGAAGCGAACTCGCACCGGTGATCTGGCTCCGCGGCAATGCGCCGGCAGAACGCTTCGATCGGAGCGGCCGGTACCCAGTCGCCGCCCCTCAGCGCGCATTTACCGCCCGGATGGCGGCTACCGCACTCGATGAGCTTCCAGTCGTCGACGGGAAGCCCCTGCAGCGGAGTGAGCCCGACGGAGTCGAACTCCGTCTCGGTGGTTTGAGTGAGGGGATAATCACACCGCTTCTTGTCCGCGTAGCGTTTGCAGATGGATTGATTGCGGCTCGTGTTACAAGACGAGCGGTTCTCCCAGAGAAACTTGTCCATCGCGTAAATGTCGTACACCCCGTCGTGAAAACAGGCGGCGACTTTCCCGGGCTCTTTGAGACCGAAGCGGGACCGGATGAGCGCGACCACCGGGGTGGAAGCACCGATGCTCACGCCGGCCACGAGAATGTGCTCGCCGTTCCAGTGACGCTGGACCTCCGGGTCCGTCGTGACCGATTCGTAAAGCGTTCCGACGCGGCCGATTTGCTCTCCCATGGTAAGAGCGTTCGCGCCCTTCAAAGTTTCGTAGAGACACGCGGTGACGGCGACGTATCCGTTCCGTGAATAACGGTCCATCAAGTGGCCGAGCCGCTTTTTCTGAAACCCCTTCAGCCGGTCGCAGTTCATGTCGGCGCCGTTGAAAAATAGAACGAGCTTCGAACATTTTCCGTCGGGACACTTCGAGGCGTCGGCCACGACGTTCCAAACACAGGACTCCCCGACGGAGTCGAGGGGCCGGCATTCCTTCACATAGTGGGTTTCACGGTAAGGAGCCGAAAGCGCGAGCGCCGGCCACAACAGAGCCAGGAGAAGTTGCATCATGGACTCAATCCTAACCTGGGCTGGCCCCCGGCAAGGGCCTCGCCGAGACCAAGTCTGAACGCCTGCGAACGGCAAAAATCCACCCTGACTAAGGCTCAGGCCCTGACTCTGGACCTACACAGTCCGGCCGCCGAATACCGTCGGTTTCGTAGGGAAGAAAAAGGGGCTCCCGGGGTACGCTGCTTGCAGCTAAACGCCCGAAGTCTTTCGGGTGGGGTCGGGTGAAAGTTGGTTTCCGAAAACTCGTGTGTCTCGCGCTGGTGTACACCGCCTGTGTACTGCCGTACGCGCACGCGCGCCCCTTCTCCTGCGAGGGGTACTTCGCCCGGCTCGGCAACCACCTCGATCCGGAAACCGGAACGCTCTTCTTCTCGCTCTATTCGGCGAACGCCACTCGCGTGGAGATCGCGCTCTTCGCCAAGGCCTTCGGGGAAGGACCCGTGGGGAGCGCGGTGATGTTCGCGCCCGACGTAAATCACCCGGGTCTCTGGAGGGTCGCGCTCAGCCGCGCCCAGCGAGAGCAGATGGGACTCGCTGAGGGAGCTCCGATTTATTACGGCTACCGGCTCTGGGGGCCGAACTGGGAATATGACTCCAAGTGGACTCCCGGCAGCGACCTCGGGTTCAAAGCCGATGTGGACGCGGCCGGCAACCGATTCAATCCGAACAAGCTCGCCTTCGATCCGAGAGCTCTCGAGATCAGCCACGATCCGCTGACGCCCGGCTTTGGCGACGAGAGCGTTTATCTCAGCGGGCCCGAGTACCGCCACCGAAACAGCGGCTTGGTCGCGCCGAAAGGCGTGGTGTTGCGGCCTCCCCCCCAAGCGCCGAGCCCCCTCACCCGTCCTTTGCGCGAGGACATCCTTTACGAAACGCACGTTCGGGGTCTAACCATGGCGGACGCTTCCGTGCCCGAGGCCGAAAGGGGAACTTTCAAGGGAGCCGCCCGCAAAGCGAAATATCTGAAGAACCTCGGCATCACCGCCGTCGAGTTTCTGCCCGTGCATGCGTTCCAGGACGACAGGAATCGCACCGACCAGACGAAGGGAAACAACTATTGGGGTTACATGAACCTCAGCTACTTCGCTCTGAACGGGCGGTTCGCCACGGAAACCGCGCGGGCCACTCCCGGAGGATCCCTCGAGGAGTTTCGCGCCATGGTGAAAGCGTTTCATGACGAGGGCATCAAGGTGATCATGGACGTCGTCTACAACCACACAGGCGAAGGTGGCGCCAGAGGATCGGGCGGAGAGTACTCCCCGCTTCAATCCATGAGAGCGATCGACAACGCCACCTACTATCAGGTGGCCGACGACGCCCGGTTCTTCAAGGACAACACCGGCTGCGGAGCGAACCTGAACTGCGCGAACCCCCACGTCCGGCAGTTCATTCTCGACACGCTTGCATTCTACCGCGACCAGGGCATCGACGGATTCCGCTTCGATCTCGCCTCCGTGCTCGGTAACGTTCACGAAAAGGGCAACGTCTTTTACTTCGACAAGGCTCCCGTCGAAAACGTTCTGAACCGGGCGCTGCAGGAAATTCCCGGCCGCGCCTATGCCGGCGGCAAGGGCGTGGATCTGATCGCAGAGCCCTGGGCCATCGGCGACAACAGCTTTCAGGTCGGAGGTTTTCCCAACCATCCCCAGGACGACGTGGGCTGGGCGGAGTGGAACGGCGCGAGCTTCCGGGATCCGATCCGCAAGTCCCAGAACAAAATGGGAATCGAACGGGTGACCGCCGGTGAGATCGCCCACGCCGTCTCGGGCTCCCAAGGGCTCTTTGGCCCGTCGAAAAGGCGGCCGGGCCATTCGATCAACTTCGTCGTGTCCCACGACGGCTTCACGAACGCCGACTTGTTCCGCTACAACGAAAAGAACAACGACCAGAAGGGCGAGTTCGGTCCGTCGGACGGCGGCGAGGATCACAACAATTCCTGGGACCAAAAGCTTCCAGGCGAGTCCGCCGAACGGACCGCCGCCCGCCAGGAGCAGGCCGCCGCGAACGGCCTTGCGCTCCCGCTGCTGTCCTTCGGAACCCCCATGTTCACGGGAGGGGACGAGTTTCTGCGGACCCAGCACGGAAACAACAACATGTGGAACGTGGACTCACCCGGAAACTGGATCGATTGGAAACTCGCCGAGCAAAACGCGGGCTTTCTCGAGTTCACGAAGCGGCTCATCCAGTTCAGAAAGAGTCACCCCGTTTTCTCGTCGGAAAAGTGGTTCACCGGAGAAGTTCAGCCCTCGGGGCTCAGAGACATCAGCTGGCACCGGCCTGACGGCAGCTCGGCCGAGTACCGGGATCTTCCCCCGGAGGAACGAAATTACCTGATGGACCCGAATCAAAATTTCCTCGGTTACCGCGTCGACACTTCCGCGACCGAGTCCGCATGCCGCTCGATTTACATTGCCTACAACTACGGGCCGCAGACGCGCGAGATACGCCTGCCTCCACCGGCGCCGGAAAAAAAATGGTACTGGGCGGGCGATACGTCCGCGCGCTACGCGGCCGAGAACCGCTTCACGAAGCCCGGCGACGAGCGCTTGTTGCATCCGGCCGAGCCCACGGGATTGGGCACTTATCTCATCGACGCGCGAGCCATCGGCGTCTTCGTCGAAAAGTAGTTGACCCAGCGCCCTAAGTGCCTGAGGTCACGCAACTTCCACGGCGCGGCAAGCTGCTACCCACAGCGTCGTGCTCCCTTTCAGCTGCTCCTGCCGTCCGCCGATAAGTAAAGGAATCCCATGAAACTTTCCGTCGTCCTACCAGCGCACAACGAGGCCGGCACCATCGGCCCGACTTTGAAGGCGCTCTACTCCGCGTTGACCACCGCGCGGATCCGCCACGAGCTGCTCGTGGTGAACGACAACTCGAAGGACGAAACGGGTCTCGTGCTCACCGAGCTCGAGAAGGAAATCCCGACGCTGCGGCATTTCGATCGCAACGGCGATCCCGGCTACGGCCGCGCGGTGCGCGCGGGACTCGCGCGCTTCAAGGGAGACGCCGTCGTGGTTTGCATGGCGGACGGCTCCGACAGCCCCGCCGACGTGGTCCGCTACTACCGCACTCTCGTGAAGGACAACGTCGATTGCGTTTTCGGCAGCCGCTTCATGCCGGGAGCGAAAGTGCCGGACTATCCGCCGCTGAATCTCTT
>CAZZHG010000029.1:0-50960 GCA_964653655.1 uncultured Pseudobdellovibrionaceae bacterium | reverse complement strand
CCGATCGGCAAGCGTATAGAGCTCCAAAGTAGGCTGAGCGCCCTCCGGCGGAAGCCGCCCCGCGCAACCTGAAAATAAACCAACACCTAACGTGAGCGCGAACCATTTCATGGATCGTAGAACTACCACCGCCCCGGCCGCGTACAAGTTCAGATGAATCCCTTTGTTGAAACTTTACGGATCCCCGATTGACCGGGGCCCAACCGGCCGCAAAGATTACGCCCATGAAAATTTTCAAATCCGTTTTGCTCCTGGTTCTCGCGGTTTCAACCCAGGCTTTCGCTCTTCAAGGCGAGTACCACTGGACGATTTGCGAGACGAGCCCCGCCGTCGTCAAAAAGCAGCTGAATGCGACGGTGAAGAAATCCTCCCGCCGCGCCGTCTACTATCTAGATACGGCCAACCGGGACCTCTACCGCGCGGGCGTCATTCTCCGGCTGCGCGGCGAAGCAGGCGAGCCCCTCGAGGTCACCGTGAAGCTGAACGTGGACCCGAAGAAAATTCCGGAGGAGTTTCAGAATGACGAAGGCTTCAAAGCCGAACGGGACTTTCACGGAGCCAATAGAGCCGTTCACTGCTCGCTTTCGGCCGAAGAGCTCGATCCCTCGGATCTCGCGAAATACCTGAAGGGAAAGCTGGACGCGCAAGATTTACTGACCAAGACGCAACACCGCTACCTCGCGGCCCTTGGGGTTTCCGTTCCTTGGAAACAACTCGCGGTTTACGGCGCCATCGACAACTTGAAGTGGAAGCTGAAAGCGACCCCCGCCAACGTCGACATGGAGCTGATGACCGCCAAATCGGGCGCGACTCTTTTCGGGTTGTCCGTCAAGTCGGACCCCGGAACGGACAAGGAGTTTCAGGCGCTCACTGGCGAGCTCGTCGCGAAAGGTATCCGGCTCTGCCCGAAGCAGATCGGTACCACCGCCTGGGCCCTCGGAGTCGATCAGGGAAGACGGCCGCCCCGTTTGAACTGAAGCTCAAGCTCGTCGAGGCTCGCTTCGCCCGCGGGCATGTGGCGCAAGGAGTTTTTCTTTCCCATCCAGACGGAAACGATCGCCAGCGCTTTTTCCTTTTCGGCGGCGGGCAGCTTGAAGATTTTCGACGAGTGATTGCCCGCGGGAACCTCGAACCAGTGCATGTCCTTTTTCGCGGCCACCTTCGGATACGCTCCCGCGCTCCAGGGGTCGAACTCGCCGTAAACGAAAAGAATGTGATCCGCCTGGCTCTGCACCCACGCCTTCACGTCTCGCATCCACGCATTCGAGTAACCGTAATGAGCGGTGTGGGGCGTGTACTGATCGATCCTGTACGGATGTTTGCGAAGCCCGTTCAGATGTTTCAAACCGGCCGCGGGGCTTCCGAGCTGGGTCGCCGCCTGGAAATAGTACGGCATGAAAGAGAACACTCCGGCATCGGCGTACGATGAAATGGAGTTTACTTCTTCCAGGTAACTCAGAATGTCCTCGGAGCGCGCGTCCGGCGCCGGAACGTTCTTGCAGCCGAACTTCGGATCCTCGGGGTCCTTGTACTGCCAAAACGCGAAGGGCAGCTCGATGACCGCATGCTCGTAGGAAACACTCTTGCCGCCCAGATAAACGAAAGAGCCGCCGATGCCGGCCATCAGCTCATCCCGGCGTTTGAGCATTCCAATCTGCAGCGCCTTCAGCTGCTCACGGCAGCTCTTGTATTTCGCGCCGCCAGCCTCCTCGACGAACTGAATGTAACGGGCGTCGTCGTTCGAAAAGGAAAGCGGAGCCACGTCCGAGACGGTTCCGTCCAAATCATTCGGGAAAAACCGGCGGTGGAAAACGGAGGTCATGCCTCCCTTACTCGCTCCCGTGTTCACCCAGCGCTTCTGATAGATCTCCTTGAAGGCTTCCGTGATCCGGTGAAAATCGTACGCCGCTTGCACGATGTTCATCTTGCTCCAGTCCTGATCGGCCGGAATGCTCTGATCGAAAAACCGGTGCTCGACCTGTAACTGGTTCGCGCCGTAAACGCGCGCAAGCTCGGTGAGCGCGACCGTGAAGATCTGGTAGCCGCTGGTCTGGAGTACCATCGGCTCGGCGTTGTCCTTATGGAGGAGGGCCAGCTTCTGAACGAAAGTGCCGAGCTTGGGGTTGAAGTGATCGACCGGCTGCTCGAAGCCGATTTCCATCCGGCGGTAGCCCGCGGGAATCTTCGGGTCGTCCTTCGGAAAGATCTCCTTCACCTTCTTCACGCGCTTCAGACAGAGCAGCGCTTTTTCGAGATCCGGGTTGTCGCAGGCCGCGAACGCAAGCGAGTTTACCAAGACGAGACCCAAGACGAGCAGGCGTGAAAGTGTCCCCATGATTCCCCCCTAAAGAGGAATTTAATCGCTCGGGGATCGTTAGAGAAGAAATTGACGAAAATTCAGGCTAAACGACTCCGTCATTTTGCATTTTACCTTCATAAATACATACACTTACGAACTCGTTCTTCATTGATAAGGGACGAAACCTTAAAATGCCCCTTCTCTTTCCTAGCTTTGGGGGTTTATCGAATGCGACTTCTCTCTCTCTCTTTCGTGTTCCTATCCGCGGTCACTTTCGCCACGGACGCCGAGTCCTTTTGCACGTCCGAGCTGTCCTCGATGTTCGCGATTCTTCACGCCGAGCGCGGGGAAGCCGCCAAGCAGTACATGCTCGAAAAGCGGCGCGACGAAGTGCTCACGAGCATGAGCGTCTCCGCGGACTGGAACAAGAAGGAAGTCCTGCTCGAAGCGATGGCGCTTCCCTACGATGAGTACTTCAAGTTCGTCATGACCTACGTCACTCGCCTCGAAGAGAAGGTGGACTGGAAAGACGGCAAGACCCGTCTCATCACCATTCTGAAGGGCGTGATCCGGGACGCCCGCGGAAACGACGCGACCAAGCAGGAGCTTCTCTCCCAAGTGGATGAGACCTCCCTCATTCCCTTTTCCGATTTCGTCGCGACTCTCGAAAAGATCGATCCGGCCGCCCGCGCCCAGCAGCAGACGTTTCTTTCCCAGGCCTGCGGCAAGGACGCGCTCATCCCGGGCGGAATCGCCACCATCATCAACGGCAAGCGAGTTTTCACCTTCTGCCCCGGCTCTATGCTTCGCGCTTCCGTCCTCGAAGTTTCCGCCGGCAAACACGCCTGGGCCGATTCGGTTCAGCTGGACGCCATTCTCTTCACGGCGTTTCATGAGCTCGGCCATCTCCTCGGAGCCGAGCCCTCCGGAAAGTTCCGTCCCCTGCACGACAATCTCATGTCCTGCCTGAACTCGATGCTCGTGCCGTTTCCGAAGGCGCAGGAAGCCGAAGTGCTCGCGGACTTCTGGGGTGCGACGGCCCTCGTCGCGGACCTTAAAGAGCGCAATCTCCAGGAAGCCGAGATCATCGAGCGGGTCGCGCTCAATCTTTCCGTCCTGAAGAATGGAAGCTTCGGCAGCTACTCTCACCCGGCGCTCGGCGCCCGCCAGCAAGTGGTGCTCACGCAAGTGTGCAGCAAGCTGCTCGGTCAGGACGTCGTCGGCGGAAAATGCGCTCTAGAATTAGGCGCGAGCAAGTAGGCGCGGAAGAAATCTCAAAAACTGAAAAGCATTTCCCAGCGGAAGGTGCGTGTCGTCCGCGCCGCTGAAGTTCTCTTCGAGGCTCGCGAGCCTCGCTTCGTCGAGAAGCTCTTCCGTGGGCCCTTTCTGAGACGTTCTGAACTCGCCTCTAGGAACCTGCTCGTGAGAAAAACGCTTACCCACCGATCCCAGACAATGGCGGCAGGACTCCAGCGGTTCGTGGCTCTCCAGATAATCCCGAAGGGATTTTCCGAACTCAGGCTCGTCCGAAAGGGCGAGGCCATCGGCCGTTCGCGAGGAGAGTTTTCCGGCGAGCGCGCGGGGAAGAAGCAGCGCCTGCGGGCACTTGAAAAAGTATCCGTTCTCGACGTTGTGGCAATTCCACTGGTGGGCGATAAGGCACGTATCGTAAATCCGGCGAACCAAAGCTTTGTCTGAAGTTCCCGTCTCCGAATAGGATTCACGAAAATTTCCGGCGAGCGAGAGGCGAAGCTTCACCTCGAACCGGCGGGCGAGCCTGCGGCATTTCCAAAGCTCGCGCACCGACAACTGCTTGCCGGGATAGAGAGTCACGTCCACTTCGTCTATCTCTTCCCAGAATTTCTCCGGCTGGCGGGGAAGCAGTACCCCGTTGGTCGCCACCGCAATCCGGCGACTGACGCCCGAGCCCCTCACTACCCGAATCAACTCCACGAGCTCCGGATGAAGGAGCGGCTCACCCCCCAAAAGGCGTATCCGCTCCGCGCGGTAAACCTTCGCGAGTTTGGCGAGATCCGACTTCAGCTGAGCCGGGTGCAGAAATTCCTTCGGCCACACGGGCGAAAGGTGGCTGCAGCCGCGGCAGGAAAGATTGCAATGGTGGGCGACGTTGATCTCGCAATAGGGGCTTTTGTAGAGCGCGGAAAGCAACGGAACGAGGATACCATGGCACACCGCATAACGCGGCATGTTGGGCCGGAATGCCGCTCCCGTGGCGTTCGTTGACGGTCCGTTGACAAAGAGCTGACATCCGCCGGCCGATCTCCTTATAAGGTGGATCCATGCGCCGGATCCCAGTTCTCAGAATGCTCGCGCTGCTGCTCGCCCTAGGGGCCGGGGTATTTTTCTACTGGGAAAACCGCGCGCCCGGCTCCCGCTTGGCCCCGCTTGAGGCCATCGCCCGGGCGAAGCAATCGTTCCTGGAGAACCGCAAGCCGGAAGGAGAAATCGATCTTTCGGGGCTCGCCCAAAACCGCTACCACACCGAGCTCGTGCAGCCGGAAAGCGCCCTTCCCCAATCCCAGAATCACGAATTGAACGACGTCGTCGCGCTCTACCGCTACGCCGAGGAATGCAAAGGGGCTCCGGGCGAAGGCATGTTTCCGGTCGAGCTCAAGAAAACGCTCACCTGGCACCGCTTCCGTTGTGGAGAACTGAAAAGCCTTCCGGACAAGTTTTTCGAAACCCCGCCCTTCATGCATCCGTCGGGGGAGAGCTTCGTTCGGCTCGCCGAGCGCTCGGGCCGAAAAGAGTTTCGGGATGGCCCGTGGCGCGAGACTCATTCGGCCTACTTGCACGTCTCCGAATTGGATCTCGGCTTTTCCCGCCGCCGGCTGATTCACCTTCTTGCCGAGAGCCCGATGTTTACCGACGATAACCTTGTCTTTTTCCGGCAGAAGAAAGAGGGGATGTTTTCCTCCGCTTCCCGCTACACCGCCTATCCGCGCGCGGCGTGGGCGAATCACTTGGAAAAATTGGGCCTCCAAACGACCGTCTGGAAAGCCCAGGACTGGTGCCTGTTGAAGGAAGGAAACGTCTGCTGGCGCGATCGCTCGCTCGCCCCGCACCCCGTGCGGCGCTTCTCTCTCCTTTTACTCCTCGGCTCCCTCGTTCTGCTCGCCTTCACCCTTCTCGCCCTCGTCGTTCAAAAACTCAGGATGCGCGCGAAGGAAAGACAGGCGCGGCTTTTCGCGCTGCAAACCCTCACCCACGAGCTTCGCACTCCGGCGACGACCCTAGCGCTCGGCGTGGAAGGACTGAAACGGGAATTCGACTTTCTCCCGCCCGCGGCTCAGACGGAGCTTCTCCGAATGGGCGACGAAATCCAACGCCTCGGCCGGGTTCTGCAGGCAAGCACTCAGTACGTAAAGAGCCACCGGGATCCGCGCCACATTCAGTTTCAGTACGCCGATATCGAATCGGTAAACGAATACTTCGGCGCGCTGCTCGAGCCTTATCAAGGCAAGATTGAGTTCCACCCTCTGGAGAAAGACCGCGGCGCAAAACTCGACCGGTATTGGCTCGGGCTCTGCGTGAAAAACCTCGTCGACAACGCGCTTTCCCACGGAAAGCCGCCCGTCGTGGTCCGCCTGACGCCTTCGCGTCCCGGAATTCTCATCCAGGTATCGGACGCGGGAAGCGTCTCGCAATACGGACTCGAAGATCTGATGGGAGGTCTCTCCCGCGAGGCTTCGTCGCCGGGGCTCGGCATCGGCCTTTCGATCGTGGCCCGGGTGGTTCGGCTAATGAAAGGCAAGCTCACGCTAAGCCCCTCTCCCACGACTTTTTCCCTTTGGCTAAGGAGTCCCGCATGACACGGTTGCTGCTCGTCGAAGACGATCCGAATCTGAAGGAGTCGCTCGCGAATTTCCTGCGTTACGAAGGGTTTGAAGTGTTTCTCGCTTCTTCGCTCGCCCAAGCAAGAACGCTCCTCAACGAGAATCCGCGGCTCGTCGTTCTCGACTGGATGCTCACCGACGGCCAGGGCGTGGAGCTTCTCAAGGAGTGGCGGGATTCGGGAAAAACGGTTCCGGTTATTCTTCTCACCGCGCGCACCGAACTAATCGATAAGGTATTGGGTCTTGAGCTAGGCGCCAACGACTATGTCACGAAGCCCTTCGAGCCGCGCGAGCTTCTCGCCCGCATCCGCGTGCAGCTGCGCCAACCGCTCACCGAGCCGGCTTCCGAAATTCTTCAGGGAGCCGGAGTCACCGTGTGCCTGAAAACCCGCGAAGCGAAGTACCTCGGTAAACCGGTGGCTCTCAAGAAAATGGAGTTCGAGCTGCTTCGCGTGTTTCTGGAAAACCCCGAGAAGGTTTTTTCGAGAGACGAGCTGCTCAACACGGTTTGGGGCTACGAGAACTATCCGACCTCGCGCACCATCGACACCCACGTGCTCGCCCTGCGCCAGAAATTCGGCGAGTCCGCGTTCGAAACGATCCGCGGAATAGGTTACCGCTTCCGTCCGACGAAAATTGACGGAAACGCCCACAAACGCTTACCCGCCGGTGACAATGCCCATGTTTGAAAGTGCCAAGCTAGGAAACATGAAAAGCAACTCAACTGGAGGCACTGTTATGAAGCAAAGAACGGCAATGGCATTAGTTATAGCGGGACTTTTCCTGTCCCCTCTCGTGGCTCGGGCGTCGTGGTTTTCGAACGACGTTTCGAGCGAACCCCTGTACCGGGCCCACGAGTCGTACTTGCGCAAGGACATGCGCACGATGGCGCTGAACCTGAAAGCGATGTTCGAGGACTACAAGAGCGACGAGACGTCCCAGAGGAACGGACTGAAGCTCCTGGAGAAAGCGTACGCGTATCGCAACGGGACGGGAATTCCGGTGGATTGGAAGCTTCCGTCGGAAATCACGAAGATGAAAATCACCGTGATGCACTTCAAGAAGCCCCACGAGGAGAACTACGGGTTCAAGGTGGCGGGCAACGGCCAGAGCCTCGGCATCGTGAAGCAGCTGAAAGTCACGAGATACCCGGATCAGGTCGTCCTCGATAAGCAGGGAAAAGTCGGCGAGTTCGAGGAGGAAGTGGACCCGGCGGACGGCCCGTACTTCGAGCTGGACGGCCCGCGCTCGACGAAGCCGGTGGACAGCGGTTTGTACCTCCTGCATCTGGAGCTCGCCAACGGCACCGTCACCGACGGGTGGTTTCTCCTCAGCGACATGGCTTCGACCGACACACCGGTGCTTCGCACACCCAGCGTCGGCGAGACCTTCTCCACCCGTAATCCGACGTTCCGCTGGGACGACTTCAAGTCGCCGGAGTACAAGCCGCACGAATCACGCTCCATCTGGATGTCCGCGGTAAAGGCGGAGCCGCCCAATTTCGACTGGATTCAGGCGTGGACGATGTACGAAGGAGACCCGACCCGCACTCAAGCCACGATCGGCCTGGAGACGGACGGCGTTGGGGCGAAGAAGCTCGAGAACGGCCGGTACAACTTCTATCTGGCCTACAAGGAACAGCGCCGCTTCGGCGACCTGCGCCTCGGACGGCAGAGCTTCACAGTGGCTCCGTTCTACATCAAAGCGAAGTAATCTCTGGAAAGATCGGGATCGGGCTCGAGAGCAAGGACACCTTCCCCTTCAAAAGGGCGGTGACGTAAGAAGTCTTCCTTGCTCTCGTCTCTCGATCCCGATCTTTTCTATGGCGTGCCGGGGCACATGAGGCTGGCCTCATCGATTTTCTTGCCGTCCGCCGTACGCTTGAACTTGAGCCCGTAGTCCCAGGGAGATTCCCCCGCCTTATCCTGAACATGGGCCGTGAACTCACAAGCGACGGGAAACTTTCCTTTCCCCTCGTCCACGCAGGCGACGGTCAGGCGGGAGAGGTCCTCCTTCGCCGAATCCGCCATCGTGCCCAAAAGAAACGACACGTAATCTCCGACGGTCGGGCCCATCGAGGTGTCGCAGCCGGCGGCCTTGAGTTTCATGTTTCTATTTTCGAGTAGCGTGCGAATGGTCGCGCGGGAGGAGTACTTTCGTGGTTCAGTTGCCGGCGCGGCCGCCGAAACCGTAAGGGCTAGGGCCATGAGTAGTTTCATGGCGAAGATTTTCTCTGGAGAGTTTCATGGTTTCAAGACCTGGGGCAGTGGAGAGGAGCCTCTAGATCCCCCCGGACCGGGACCCGAAGCTCCTCTCCCCTAGTTTCAGTGACAGGACTCGAGACTGAGCTCGGCGGAGATTTTGCGGACTTCGACTTTACCCGCGCCGCCGTACCCTGAGCCGATGAGCCGGATGTTCGAGTTCAGGCGGAGCAGGCCGGAACCCGAGCAATCCGAGCTGTAAACCTCGCCGTTCAGTTTCTCGTTAAAACTAGACACTCCCGAGGAGAGAGATTCCGAGAGCGTCTCACCGAAACCGCCGGTCATGAACATCTCAGCCGCGACCGAAGCGCGGGTGCTGTAGCTCACGGCCGAGTGGCCTCTGATTCCAAGATCCTTGATCACGACCCTCTGGCCCCGAGGCCAGCTGATCGGAGCGGAGAACATACAGGTCGCCCGTTCGATGCGGCTGCCACGCATCGTGGCGCTGAAATCGTCGAAATCCACTTTGAGCTTTCCGTCGTCTTCGAGCTCGATGTCCACCGAGCCTTCGTAGTTACAAGCGGTACCGCCGGTAACGGCTTCGCCCAGCTCGATTTGGTGGCGGCCGCCACCGATGATGATGATGCCGCCTCCGTCTTCTCCGCCTCGGCCATGGGCCTGAAGCGCGAGTCCCATCAGGATTGTCAGTGTGATCGATTTCATCCCCGTCTCCTTTGTCCCCGGCGGTTTGTTCCGCCTTCTGATTCTGTTGTAACGATTTCGCGAAATGCGCACAATGCTTTTTGGAACGAAGTGTTCCAAAATAGAGTGGAACGCATACCTACTAAGGAGAAGGACGAGAGCTACTTGTCGTAGTGGTGGCCGACGACGCGGTTGCGGCCCGCGCGTTTGGCTTCGTAGAGGGCGTGATCGGCTTTGCGGACCAGCTCGACCGCTGAAAGCGTGGAGCCCGGCTCAGCGGTGGCAAAGCCCAGGCTCGCCGTGCGTTTAGCGGAGTGTTTTCCGTCGTTGAACTCGTAGCCGCCGAGCACTGAGCGCAAGCGCTCGGAAAACTTCTCGGCCCCGTCGGGGGAAATTTCCGTGAGTACGATGAGAAACTCGTCGCCGCCGTAACGGGCGGCCAAATCCACTTCGCGGATGTTCTGGGCGACGAGACGGCCCACCTGCTTGAGCACGAAACTTCCGAAGAGATGGTCGGCCCCGTCGTTGATCGTCTTGAAGTGATCCATGTCCATCATCACGCAGGCCATGCGGCGGCCGTAACGGCGGGAGCGGCGCAGCTCGAACTCGATCTTGTCGTAGATGCACCTCATGTTGAAGAGGCCCGTCAGATCGTCGTGCTCACTCAAATCCTGCAGCTGCTGGTTGGCCTTCTTCAACGCCTCGTGGAGATCCCGGATACGGAAACGGACTTTCACCCGCGCCACGAGCTCGCTGAACGGAAACGGCTTTCGGATGTAGTCGTCGGCGCCGGCATCCAGACATTCCGCGATTAGTTTCGGATCGGTGTTGGCAGAAACGAAGATGACGGCGCAGTAGTTTTCCTTCTCGCGCAATTTTTTGAGCGTCTCGAGGCCGTTCAGGTTCGGCATGTTGTAATCGAGCAGCACGAGATCGGGAGAGTGCTTCTCCACGAGCGGAATCGCCTTCGCGCCGTCGTCGGCCGTGTAAACCTCGATGTTGGCGAGCTTCAACGCTTCCGAAAGCAGTGCGAGATTGTCTCGGCTGTCGTCCGCGATCACGACTTTGCGGACTCGGGCCGCTTCGGCGGCGGGAACAACCGGCGCGGGGGGAGCCGCGGGAACGGCGGGCGCGGTTGGTGGCTTCGCGGGTGCGGTCATTTGTTAATTATAGAACATCGCGCGATCCCTGGCCCACTCCGAGTGAGGGCCAAAACGCACCACCCTCCCCGAAGAGAGCGAAAAAAATTCTGCCAAGCACCACAGAATTCGCGCCGCTTTCTCCTCCCCTTCAGTCCCCTTTTGCACCTTCACGAGCGAAGCGAAGTTCGGGTCCGCGCGCGGCTTAACGTTAACGTTAACTTTAACATTAATATTAAGTACTTACGACAGATGCGTTAGCATCGGAGTAAGGCCTTTTCTCGTGGGGGTTTTCCTTTTCCCGGCCACAAGACACGGTGCTAACTTGAGTGTTCGATCCACTTTACTGGCAGACCCTTTGCAGTGCCCCTAGCGGGGAACGCTTTTGCGGTCACTAACAGGAGGATGAACAAGGTGAACGTTTCGAGACTCGTTAGACTCGGCTCTCTCTCACTGGTGGTTTTTGGGCTGGCGATTCAGCCGTCATTCGCCGCCGCTCCGGCCGCAGCGCAGGTTCTCAACATCGGCAACGGCGCGGAACCGAAGGACCTGGATCCGCACGTCGTGACCGGAGTTCCGGAGCACCACATCCTCCAAAATCTTTTCGAGCCGCTCGTGAGCAAGGACCCCAAGACGCTCAATCCGGTTCCCGGCGTCGCCGAAAGCTGGAAGGTCGACAAGACGGGCAAGGTCTACACCTTCAAGCTCCGCAAGAACGCGAAATGGACCAACGGCGACCCCGTCACGGCGGAAGATTTCGTCTACTCGTGGACGCGCCTTCTGAAGCCCGACACCGCTTCCGAGTACGCCTACCAGGCCTACTACATCGTGGGCGGCGAGGACTTCAACAAGGGCAAGCTCACCGACGCTTCGAAGCTGGGCCTCAAAGCCATCGACGCGAACACTTTCGAAGTGACCCTGAACAACCCGACGCCTTTCTTTCTGGGCCTGCTCTACCACCATTCCCTTTATCCGATTCACAAGGGCACCGTGGAAAAGCACAAGGCCGCGTGGACGCGTAAGGAAAACATCGTCACCAACGGCGCCTTCATGCTGGACAGCTGGCAGGTGAACAAAGTCATCACTCTGAAGAAAAGCCCCACCTATTGGGACGCGGCGAAGGTCACTCTCAGCGACGTCAACTATCTCCCGGTCGAAAAGCAGGACACCGAAGAAAAGATGTTCCGCTCCGGCGAGCTTCACGTGACCAACGAGGTTCCCCTCGAAAAGATCACCACGTGGAAGTCGAAGAAGGACGGCGTCTACCAGGAGTCGCCCTACCTTGGCATTTACCACTACTGGGTCAACACGACGAAGAAGCCCCTCGACGACAAGCGCGTCCGCAAGGCTCTCGCGCTCGCCATCGATCGCGAAAAAATCGTGAACCTCGTGACCCGCGGCGGACAGCTGCCGGCCACCGCCTTCACGCCTCCGGGCACCGGCGGTTACACGCCGACGCCGCGGTTGCCGAAAGGCCACGAGCGTCTCGCCGAAGCGAAGAAGTTGCTTGCCGAAGCCGGATATCCGGACGGCAAGGGCATCGCGCCCATCGAGCTGCTTTACAACACTTCGGACAGCCACAAGAAGATTGCCGAAGCCATCGCGCAGATGTGGAAGCAGGCTCTCGGCGTCGAGATCAAGCTGTTCAACCAGGAATGGAAGGTTTACCTCGACAGCCAGACCCAGCTTAACTTCGGCGTCTCGCGCGCCGGCTGGATCGCCGACTACAACGATCCGAACACGTTCCTCGACTTGTTCCTCACCGGCGGCGGCAACAACCGCTCGGGCTGGGGCAACAAGACGTACGACAAGCTGCTCGCGGATGCCGGCAAGGAAACGAACGCGAAGAAGCGCCTCGCCCTATTCGGCAAGGCCGAGGACATCCTCCTCGATGAGCTTCCGTGCATTCCGATCTACGTCTACACGCGCGTGTACTTGAAGTCGCCGCTCGTGGACGGCTGGCATGCGAACGTGGAAGACATTCATCCGCTCAAGTACGTGAGCTTGAAGCTGAAGCCGTAATTTAACGCAACTTAGAGGAAGGGCGAAACGTCATGGGACTGCGGTATCTACTGGGAAGACTGGCGGTGATGGTGCCGGTGTTTTTCATGGTCGTGACCGTCGTGTTTTTCATGATCCGGTTCGCCCCCGGGGGGCCTTTCGATTCCGAACGAAAGGTTCCCCCGGCCATCCTCAAAAATCTACAAGCCAAGTACCACATGGACGAGTCGCTGCCCCGGCAGTACGTCCGTTATCTGAATGACCTTGCCCATTTCGATCTCGGCCCGTCCTTCAAACACGCGAACCGCACGGTGAACGAGATCATCGCCGATTCCTTTCCGGTCTCGATGGAGCTGGGGCTCACGTCACTCTTTCTCGCCCTCATTATCGGAGTGACGGCGGGGGGACTCGCGGCGGTAAAGCCCAACTCGTGGCTCGATTACTTTCCGATGTCCATTTCGATTCTCGGCATTTGCCTGCCGACCTTCGTCATCGGCCCCGTGCTGGTGCTCATCTTCGGGTTGTGGCTCGGGTGGCTGCCCGTCGCCGGGTGGAACTCCTGGCAGGATCGGGTGCTTCCGTCTTTGACGCTCGGATTCGCCTATGCGGCCTACATCTCCCGGCTGACGCGCGGCGGGCTGATGGAGATCCGCTCGCAGGACTTCATCCGTACGGCCCGGGCCAAAGGGCTTTCGGAGCCCATGATCGTGATCAAGCACGCTCTCCGGGGCGGCATGCTCCCGGTGGTTTCGTACCTGGGACCGGCTCTCGCGGGCATCATTTCGGGGTCCCTCGTGACCGAGATGATCTTCAATATTCCCGGTCTCGGCCGGTTTTTCATCGAAAGCGCCCTGAACCGCGACTACACCGTCGTCATGGGGACGTCGCTCCTCTATTTCGCGCTCATCTTTATCTGTAACTTTCTTGTCGACGTCGCGTACGCAGTGCTCGACCCGAGGGTGAGGTACGAGTGATAATACAGGCAACCGACAAACTAGTAGTGACCCAGAACCTAGCTGAAATTAAAGAAGAAGGCGGAGTCAGCCTTTGGCAAGACGCCTTTCACCGGCTGAAGAAAAACCGCATGGCGGTGATCGGCGCGGTCTTTCTGATCACCGAGATCGCCATCTGCTTCCTTCTGCCTTTGATTCTCGGCTCCGACTACGAAGCCCAGAACCTGGAGCTGACGCTCGCGCCTCCTTCGGCGGCTCACTGGTTCGGCACCGATACGCTGGGCCGCGATCTCTTCTCGCGGCTGCTTTTCGGCGGACGCATCTCCATCATGGTGGGCGTGCTTGCTTCGCTGGTTAGCGTTGCGGTCGGAATTATCTACGGTGCGGTTTCGGGTTTTATCGGCGGCCGGACCGATAACGTCATGATGCGCATCGTGGACGTGCTCTACGCGCTGCCCTTCATCTTTCTCGTCATCATTCTGATGGTGTACTTCGGCCGCAACTTCCTGCTCCTGTTCATCGCCCTCGGCCTCACCCAGTGGCTGACGATGGCCCGGATCGTGCGCGGGCAGGTGATCTCCCTGAAGCAAAAGGAGTTCATCGAAGCGGCCCACGCCATGGGCATTTCCAATTTCAGCATCATTCGCAAGCACCTCATTCCGAACTCCCTCGGCCCCGTGATCGTGTACCTCACCCTCACGGTACCGTCGGTGATTCTGGAAGAAGCTTTCCTTAGCTTCCTCGGTCTCGGTGTTCAGGCGCCCATGGCTTCCTGGGGCACTTTGATTTCGAACGGCGTGGAAGTCATGGAAATCGCCCCGTGGAACCTGCTCTTTCCGGCGGTATCGCTCGCGGCGACTCTGTTCTCCTTGAACTTCCTCGGCGACGGTCTCCGCGATGCCCTGGATCCGAAGGGAGCGAGGGACTGATATGGGAAAGCCCATTCTCGAGCTCAAGAACTACCAAGCTCACTTCCACACGCGCCGCGGGATCGTCAAAGCCGTCAACGGCATCTCCTTCACCCTGAACGAAGGCGAGACCCTCGGTATCGTCGGCGAGTCGGGCTCCGGAAAGTCCGTGACCCAGCTGTCCTATCTGGGACTTCTCCCCTCTCCCCCGCTCAAAATCGTCGGCGGGGAAGTGCTCTTCAAGGGACGCAACTTGCTGGCCGAAGATAGCGCCCACCTTCGTCAGGTTCGGGGCAACCAGATCACGATGATCTTCCAGGAGCCGATGACGTCTCTGAATCCGTACATGAAGATCGGAAACCAATTGTGCGAGCCGCTCATGCTTCACAAGGGCATGAACAAGCACGACGCCGCGAAGGAAGCTATCGCGGCGCTCAAGCGCGTCGGACTTCCCGATCCGCAGCACGCCATGGCCGCTTATCCGCACGAGTTCTCGGGCGGCATGCGCCAGCGCGTGATGATCGCGATGGCGCTGACCACCAATCCCGAAGTTTTGATCGCCGACGAGCCCACTACCGCTCTCGACGTCACCGTTCAGGCGCAGATCCTGGAGCTGCTAAAGAGCATCCAGCAGGAACGGGGCATGGCCATCATCCTGATCACCCACGATCTCGGCATCGTAGCCGGCCTCGCGAATCGGGTGGTCGTGATGTACGCCGGCCAGGTGATGGAAGAAGGCACGGTGGACGAGCTCTTCTACAAGTCCCACCATCCTTATACGCAGGCGCTTTTGAAATCGACGCCCCGGCTCGACGCGAGCCAGGCGACGCTTCCGGTGATCGCCGGAACGACCCCGGACCTGTCTAAACTGAAAGCGGGCTGTCCTTTCACCGATCGCTGCGAGCACCGGGTTTCCGAGTGCGCGGACACGTTCCCGGCGGCCTACATCACGGCGCAAGGGCAGCGGTCCTTTTGCCACCTCGCGGGGAGTAAGCTATGAGCAGCGGCCGAACCATCCTAAAGGTACGCGACCTCAAGGTTCATTTTCCCATCCGATCGGGCTTCTTGCGCCGGAACACGGCCATCACGGTAAAAGCCGTGGACGGCGTGAACCTGGACGTAAAAGAAGGCGAGATCCTGGGCCTCGTCGGGGAATCGGGTTGCGGCAAGAGCACCCTTGGCCGCGCGGTTATGCGGCTCGTGAACCCAACCGGCGGCTCCATCGAGATCGACGGCGTGGATTTCATGGCCCTCAAGGGCAAGGACCTCATCAAGGCCCGCCCCAAGATCCAGATGATTTTCCAGGACCCGTACGCTTCGCTCGATCCCCGCATGACGGTGTTCGACATTCTCGCGGAGCCGGTGCTCGCTCATGAACGGCTCACGCAGGAAGAGCTTACGGCCAAAGTCCGAAAGTACCTCGACCTGTGCGGCATGCCCTTCGCGGCGGCGAAGAAGTATCCCCACGAGTTCTCGGGCGGCCAGCGCCAGCGCATCGCCATCGCCCGCGCGCTCATCCTAGAACCCAAGGTCATCATCGCCGACGAGCCCACCAGTGCTCTGGACGTCTCCGTCCAGGCTCAGATCCTGAACTTGCTGAAAGACATCCAGCGCCGTCTGGGCCTGTCGATGATCTTCATCTCCCACAACCTCGCGGTCGTGAAGTACATCTCCGACCGGATCGCCGTCATGTATTTAGGAAAGATCGCCGAGCTCGCGGGTAAAGAAGATCTGTACCGGGCGGCCAAGCATCCCTATAGCCAGGCCCTGGTCTCGGCGGTGCCCATACCCGATCCGAGGCTCGAGATGAAGCGAACGCGGGTAGTGCTCAAGGGAGAACCGCCGTCGCCGAAAAATCCGCCGGCGGGATGTACCTTTCATCCCCGCTGCCCGCTCGCCTTCGATCGCTGCCTCACCGAACGGCCGGAACTGAAATCCGCCGGAGACAACCGCTGGCTGGTGTCCTGTTTCGCCGCGGAAAAGGGCGAGTCCACCCTCGTTCGATAATTTCGTACACGAGTTCGACGTCCACAGCCTGAAGAAAGAGCGAGAGCGAGAGCGAGCGCAAGGTAATCATCTTGATCTCCGCCTCCCGCACTTGCCGTTTGCGCTAGCCAGCAATCAAATCTAAGCTTAGATCGAAAGTCTTCCTTGCGCTCGCTCTCGCTCCCGCTCTTCCCCGTTTCCCCTCCCCCAGCCGTTTTTTGTCACACACTCGCAACGCCGCCGACACGAAGCTAGACAGAATACAAAACGAAGCCTTCCTGAGTAAGCCCACTTGCTCGGCTTTTTCGTTGGAACAATCTTTGCTCTATCAAGAGACGAAAATCGGTCGTTGTAGGAGTTGAAGAAGGTCGTACGTAGATTGAGGTAGCAGTGGCATTGCCCTTTACTGGCTTAGTCCAGCCCATGCCTGTCTCCTTCGAGAATACGTACCAAACCCTCATCGCTCAGTAGTTGTACCCTGTGGACGTTTGTAGCTGAGGTGGTCGATGAATAAGTACCGCATTCTCGTTGTTGACGACGAAGAGAGCATTAGAGAGTTTTTCGAGATCATGTTGAAGCGTGAAGGCTATGAAGTCTCCACGGCGTCCAATGGACGGGAAGGCTTGGAGGCTCTCAAAGCGAGCCCCGCCGACCTCGTGATTTCCGATATCCAGATGCCCGAAATGTCCGGCCTCGATCTTCTCGCCAAGGCGCGGGAATTCGATTCCGAGCTCGTGTGCATCATGATCACCGCTTTCGGCTCGACCGAAACGGCGGTCGAGGCGATGAAGCTCGGTGCCTACGACTACATCCAAAAGCCTTTCAAAATCGACGAGATCAAGATCATCGTGCAACAGGCGCTCGAAAAGCGCAGCCTGAAGCTCGAGAACGCCCAGCTCAAAAAAGAGCTCGGCACGAAATACGCTTTCGACAACATCATCGGCAGCGCGCCCCCCATGCTCCGAATCTACGAGATGGTCAAACGCGTCGCCAACACGAAGAGCTCGGTGCTCATCACCGGCGAATCGGGTACCGGTAAGGAACTCATCGCCCGCGCGATCCACTACAACGGCCCCTTGAAGGACAAGCCGTTCGTTACGGTCAACTGCGGCGCGATCCCCGAGAATTTGATGGAAAGCGAAATGTTCGGCCACAAGAAGGGCTCTTTCACCGGCGCCATCGCGGATAAGAAAGGCCTCTTCGAAGTCGCCAACGGCGGAACCATCTTCCTGGACGAGTTGGGCGAGCTGCCCCTCTCCATGCAGGTGAAGCTGCTTCGCGTGATTCAGGAAGGTACCTTCAAGCGGGTCGGCGGCACGGACGACGTGCGCGTGGACGTGAGAGTCATCTCGGCGACGAACCGGGTTCTCGACCACGAAGTGAAAACCGGCAACTTCCGCGAAGACCTTTTTTACCGCCTTAACGTGATTCAGATCCAGTGTCCGCCGCTCCGTGAGCGCCGGGACGACGTCCAGATGCTGGCAAACAGCTTCCTCGAGAAGTTCTCCAGTATCCTCGGCATTCCGGTGAAGAAAATCAGCAACGAAGCGATGGATACCCTGAAGCGGTATCACTATCCCGGCAACGTCCGTGAGCTCGAGAACATCATCGAGCGCACCGTCGCGCTGGAACCCGGTGCGATTATTTTGCCCGAGAGTCTGCCCCGGCACATGCACGAGGCGCAGCAGCCCGCTGGCCAGCTCGATGCTCACAAGATCGAGATCGACGAGCAGGCCGGAATCGACCTCGAGCGTCTGGTTGCGGATTTCGAGCGGACCCTTCTCATGAAGGCGCTCCAGCAGACGGGTGGCGTGAAGAAGAAGGCGGCGAAGCTCTTGAAGATCAGCTTCCGCTCGATGCGCTACCGGGTCGACAAATATGCCCTGAACGCCCTCAGCGTCGATGACGATGAGGACACGGTCGACGAAGCCGGCAACGGTTAAACCGCTGCAGGCTGCCGGCAACGGCTGAAGTTAACGTTGATCGTTAAGTAAAAGCTTGGTCCCCTACCCCCCCAAATAGAACGGGCGGTACCCGAAAGGGTACCGCCCGTATCTATGTTTGAACTTGTGCGAGGGTTCTTAGCGAACGCCGTCGCGAATATTGGACATCAGCCGGGCTTCGTTCACGCCCCAGGCATCGGTCTCGGCCGCGGCGGGAGCAGTCTTGCTCACTCCGGGGGCGATTACGCCGAACGCCATCGCGATGAACTTGTTCGAGTCCGAACCGGCCGGATCCGAGTAAACGTTGTTTACCTGGCCACCGCCAGCGGTCCACACCGTGTTCAGAGCCGGGTTGATCGTGCAACCTTGGCCCGCGATCACGTTGTTACCCGCGGTCGTGTTGGCCGCCGCGAAACCGGCGTAGTACTGGGGGAAGGCCTGTTGGATGGCCTTGCCAAGTACGTCGGTCGCAGCCGCGGTCGCCGGGAGAATCGCGCCTTGTCCGGTGCAGTTCGCAGCGGAGAAGAAGCCCACCCGGTACATCAAGTTCGCCGGGTTACCGTCCACGGTGAACCCGATTTTCGTGATGTTGTTACCGAACGCGCCGTATTCCGAGAAGAAGGCTTGCTCGGCGGTGTAAAGACCACCCAGGTTGACCTTCGCTTCGGACTTTTTCGACTTCTGCACCATGCGGCGGAAGCTCGGGATTCCGATCGTGGAAAGTACGCCGATGATGGCGACCACGATCAGAAGTTCCACTAGTGTGAAACCGTACTGCTTAGCTTTCTTTATCAAACGTGCCATAGAACGTTTCCTCCCCGGAATTAGGTGGGCAAACAGGCTAACCAAAAAAATTTTGCGTTGATTATGTAAGTATCGAAACGAAGCCGCTTACGTGCTGTACCCATAATTATATCGTTAGTTTTTCGGGCGCACCAAGACTTTACTTTAGGGCACTTAAGGACCAACGCAATTGGTCACACCCATGCTAGCGAATCCCAAGGCCAAAACGGCTCATGGCATTCGGCTTGCGCGTCACGGGGCTAACACCCCCTGACCAGAAATTACTCAGTCTTGGATTTGATTTTGCGACGTAAACGGGACGCGGCGCCCTCTTTCACTTCCATCTTGGTGCGGGCGATGGCGAGGGAATCCGGAGGAACATTGCGCGTCACGGTCGTTCCGGAAGCGACATAAGAGTTCGCTCCGACAGTGACCGGCGCCACCATTTGCGAATCGCTGCCGACGAAGACGTTTTCCTCGATGACCGTTTTGTGTTTCGTCGGCCCGCCGTCGAAGTTGCAGGTAATGAAGCCGCAGCCGAGGTTCGAGTTCTTTCCGATGTCGGCGTCCCCGATGTAGCTCAGATGCGAGGCCTTGGATCCTTCGCGCATCAGGCTCTTTTTCACTTCCACGAAGTTGCCGATCTTCACGTCCTTCTCCAGGCGCGTGCCCGGGCGGAAGTGGGCGTACGGCCCGACCGCGCAGTCGGCTCCCACTTGGCTGTCGGTGACGTAGGAGCCTTGCTTGATGTGGGTTCCGGCTCCGATGACGGAGTTCACGATGCGGCTATGGCTCTCAATCACGACTCCCGCCTCGATCACGGACTTCACCAGGTAGCAGCCCTGCTCGATGACGACATCCTTTTCGATGCGGCACTTGGGATCGATAAAAATCGAGGACGGGTTTTGGAGGCGCACGCCGTTCATCATGAAGGCGTGGTTCACCCGGGACTGTAAGATGCCTTCCACTTCGGCGACCGCGGCGCGGTCGTTGATGCCCGTCATGTCGCGGGGATCTTCCAGCCGCACGGTCGCAAGGCCCGCCTTCTCCTTGTTCAGGATCTCGATGACGTCAGTGAGGTAGTACTCGCCCTGTTTATTGCGGGTGCCTACTTTCTCGAGCGCGGCGAACAGCTTCTTCATGTCGAAGCAGTAGATGCCGGCGTTAACTTCATTGATGGCCCGCTCTTCTTCGGAGCAGTCGCCTTCCTCGCGGATGCCGAACATCTTGCCGTCGTCTCCGCGCAGGATTCGGCCGTACCCCTTGGGCTGAGCGACTTTCGCGGTAACCAGCGTGCAGCCGGCCTTGCGGCGGGTGTGCTTTTCCAGAAGCTGTTCCATCGTGGCCTTCGTAAGAAGGATCACGTCGCCCGAAAGAACGATGAGCGAGCCTTCTTTCCCGGCAAGCGAAGGCTCCGCGGTGCGGACCGCGTCTCCGGTGCCGAGCTGATTCTTCTGGTGCAGAAATTGAATTCCTTCAAACTCCGCGCAGGCTTCGCGGACTTCCTTTTCGCCATGGCCGACCACGACGGAAACCGTCTCGTGGGGAATGCCGAGGGCGAGATCGAGCACCCAGTGGAGCATGGGGCGGTAGAGAACCGGATGAAGCACCTTCGGAAGCTCCGAGTGCATCCGCTTCCCTTTTCCGGCGGCGAGGATCAAAACGTGGGGTTTGGCGTCGCTCATGGTGTCATCCTTTTACGGGCGGCCTCTCCGGCGTACTGCGCGTCCCGGGCGATCTGCTGCTTCAACTCGTCCACGGAGGCGAACTTCTTCTCGTCCCGAATCCGTTCCAGAAACCGCAGCTCCAATGCTTCATCGTACAGCGAGGATTGAAAATCCAGAAGGTGGACTTCCACGGAGAGCGGGGCCCCCTCTTTGTCGACCGTCGGGCGGGAGCCGATGTTGGCGACCGAGGCGAAGGCCTGGCGCTGCCAGACGGTCTCGGTCACGTAGACCCCGGACTTAGGCAGGAGTTTTCCGGCCGGAAAGCGAAGGTTCGCCGTGGGAAACCCGATCGTGCGGCCCCGTCCCGCGCCCCGGATGACCGTGCCGCGGACATTATAGGGACGGCCGAGCATGCGGTTCGCGTCCTGCAGTTCCCCTTGCCGCAACGCCTCGCGGATCGCCGAGCTCGAAACCCGGACGCCGTCGATGGCGAACGGCGGTTCCACGTGAAGGCGGACGCCGGATTCCCCGCAAAGCTTCTCCAGGACCGCGGGGTTGCCCGCGCGGCCCTTTCCGAAATGAAAGTTGAACCCGACGAAAACCGCGTCCGCGCCGAGTCCCTCTTGAATGAAGCGGCGGAAAAACACATCCGGATCTAGATTGGCTATTTCGGGGCTGAACTTTTCGACGAGCACGAGCTCGACGCCGAGAGATTCCAGCTCCGCGAGTTTTTCTTCGGTGGAAGTGAGCCGCTCGATCTTCTTGGAGGGATTCAACACTTCGACCGGATGCGGATGAAACGTCAGCACGGAAGCCTTGCGTCCGGTCTGATGGGCGTAGGCGGAAAGCGCTTTCAACAGAGAGCGGTGCCCGAGATGAATGCCGTCGAAATTTCCGATGGCCAGCGCGCGGGGGCCCGAAGCCCGAGGCACTTCAGAAAGACCGTGAAAGACCTGCATGGGGATCAGGAACCCGCCTTCTTGGCTTTGGCGAGCCCGCCGGAATAATGGCGGACCACTTCCAGCACTTCCTGAAACGGAGGGCGATCCGCAAGGGACTTGCCCACGTAATGATAGAGGACCTTCTGATCGGGCCCGACGAGATAAATGGACGGCCGCGACAGTTTTTCGTCCGGGTTGAAAACCCCGAACTCCTTCACCGTCTTTCCGTCCGGATCGAGCAGCAACGGAAACTTGTTTTCGATCATGTCACCCGTACGAGCCATGACGATCGCGTCATCGAGGCTGAGGGCCAGCACGGCCGTATTGTTCGAGGAAATTTCGTCGTAGTGGGTGGCGACATCTCTCAGCTGAGTCACGCAAACATTACAGGTGCCCGTGCGGAAGAAAACGATAAGAAGATTCTTCTTTCCGTTTTCGGCGGCGTATTTGGTGAGCTCGAGGGTCTTACCTTTATAGGAAGTGAGCTTCGCCTTCGGAATGCGAGCCCCATCCGCTAGCGGCTCGGACGCGAAAGCAAAGCTTCCGAGCCCGAGCCCAACCAGCAGAAAAATCTCAGTGAGTCGTCGCAGTGTCATTGGCGGACGCGCGGGTGGATTTCTTGGTGGATTTGCGGGCGCCCGTCGACTTCTTGCGCTTCGTGGTTTTGGGAGCCGCCTGCTTCTCGGGAGCGGGGCTTTCCGTCTGAGCAACCGCGCGAAGCGTCTCGAAGAGCTCCGTGATCCGGCCGTTCAGCCGCTTGCTTTCCTCTTCCACGAGGGCGCGGACCTTGGTCTCTACCTCGGAGCGGGTCTTTTTGAGCTGCACCAGAAGCTCGTCGAAACGGGCTTTGCCCTTTTCGCGCGCGTCCTGAGTGCGAAGATCGAACTCCTTCACGAGGCCGCGGGCCTTCTTTTCGTAAACGTTCAGCTGCTTGGTGAGCGGAACGACTACCTGGGAATTGGCCAACTTCTTCAAATCTTCAGTCAACTTATGGGTCACCACGGGATTCTCCTTCCCCACACTTATGCCACGCCTCAGTCTAGGATCTCCCGCATAAAAGTAAAGGCTACGGGAAGGATTCCGGGAAAAAATAACGCCCGGAGCTAGAACGTGCAGGTGCTGTCGGGGTCCACGACGCCCGTGAAGGGGACGAAGCGGTAGTAGTTGCCGCGTTGGTCGTAGAGCTCGAGCTCACGGTTGAGGTCGTAACTATAGAGGGAGTCGGTGGCGCCCTGACGGGCGGCGCTTCCGTCGGTCGGAGGCGCGATGTCCTGATAGCGGATTACGAGCTGTTGCGTATCCGGATTGATGTTCCAGTTGAAGGTTTTGAACGGGGTCTCGAACAGGTCGTTGAACCGTACCTGCTGGATATTTCCCGAGAAATTGCGCGCGAAGTTGTAGATGAGGAAATTGAACCGGTCCAGGTTCTTGACCGAGGTATCGCTGGTCTCGACCAGCCGCCATTGGGTCTCGGAGAGCGTCTGGAACTTCTGGGTCACGGGGGGCTGGCACTTCTTCCCGCAGGCGGTAACCGCGAGTAGCACGGCCAAGGCAACGCCCAGACTGGCTAAGCGGGACCCAAGTTTTTCCAAGGCCGAGTACATGCTGTATACACCCACGCTGAAACCTTTGAGCCTAAAGCTCCGAATTCATGGATTAGAATTGCAAGCCCATTGCCAGTCTTCGTCCAGTTTTAGCCTTTGATTCCAGTTACTTAATTAGGCAGGGACCGGAGCATAACGCGCAATAGTTTTCACCCGATCATGCGTTGAGCCACTTATGGATGCAATTTCAACGCTTTATGTTGTTCAACTGTGAAACACATTCCATAAAGCGAATCTAAAGGGACTGCCCTCGGGGGCCGTTACGTTATGTGAAGACAGTCACTGGCCGCAGGATGCGGGCAGAGTCGCCAGGGAATCGGCGGTAGCTGGAGCTTTTGCCGACTCCCATGAAGACGACGAAGAAGAAACATATCGACCCGCTCTTCCAGCTCTTCGAGAAGCATTTGCTGAGCAAGTCGTACGACGACGCCGCCGCCTTCACGAAGCAGCTAGCCAAAGAATACCTCGCCTATCTCGATTCCACTCCCGCTCAGATTCCGGTCCATCTCAGAGCCAGTGTTCTCGAAGACCTCGAGCTCGAGTGCCATGAGCTGCTCGTGAAGAAGATGTACGGCGTGATCAGCGCGACCGACTATCAGAACAGCGGCAAAGTGGTTACGTACCAGCCCAAAGACGGTCTGCTCCGCGTGGACCTCTCCCCGGTATCTCCTACGGACGATCAGTCCAAAGACTAATTCGCCCCTCACTCATTCTCAGACTCATTCTCGATCTCATTCTTTTCCCCGTTCTTTTCGAACCGAGAATGAGTCTGAGAATGAGTCTGAGAATGAGTGTGGGAAATCAGATCGGCAAACTTTGCCGTCTGTACAGCGACTGATAGAGGCCCGCGTTGGCGAGCAGCTCGCCGTGGCTTCCCGATTCCCGGATGCGGCCCGCTTCGAGCACGTAGATGCGATCGGCTTTCTGAATCGTCGAGAAACGGTGAGCGACGAGGAAAGTGGTTTTACCCACCATCAGCTCTTCGAGCGCCTCCTGAACGAGAGCCTCGGACTGGCTGTCGAGACTGGAAGTGGCTTCGTCGAGAATGAGTAACGGCGCTCCCGAGAGGATCGCGCGCGCGATGGCGACCCTTTGGCGCTCGCCTCCGCTCAAGCAAAGCCCCCGATCGCCGATGACCGTCTCGAAACCCGCCGGACCCTTCGCGATGAAATCCAGGCAATGGGCGCGGCGGGCGGCGTCCACGATTTCCTCGCGGCTCGCGTCGGGGCGGCCGAAGCGGATATTTTCGTAGATGGTGTCGTGAAAGAGAAAAATGTCTTGGGTGACGAAGGAGAAGAGTGACCGCAGGGAAGCGAGCGACATCGTTCGCGTGTCGCGGCCGTCGACCGTGATGGTGCCCTTGGTGGCCTCGTAAAGACGGGGCAGCAAATTGACCAGAGAGGATTTTCCGCTGCCGCTCGGGCCTACGAGCGCGATGACCTCTCCCTTTTTCACTTCGAAGGAAACATTGTCGAGCGCGTTCTTCTCTCCGTAACTCAGGGAAACGCCCTCGAACCGGATAGAGGAGTTGAATACGGGGGCGCTCTCCGCGTGGGACGTACCGTGAGGAACTTGCAGCTCGAGAAGCCCGTAAACGCGGTCGACCGCGGCTTCCGCCGATTTCAGCTTCAGGTAGGCGTTGTTCAACTTCTTGATCGGCATCTGCGCAAGGCCGATGGCGATGATGAAGGCGATGAGTTGCCCCGACGTCAAAAGCCCCTGGGCCGCGCGCTGGCTGCCGTAATAAATGACTCCGGCCATGAGAAGCGCGCCGATGAACTCCACCGCCGGGGTCGAAATCTCCTGAACGCGGATGCTCTTCCAGAGAGTCTTGAAATATTTTTCGTGGATGTGGCGGAACTTGACGAGAAGCAGCCTTTCCAGCCGAAACACCTTCACGATGCGCGCTCCCGACAGCGTTTCCTGGCTGAGCGACATCAGGTCGGCGAACTCCGCGAGGTTCTTCTGGGTGTAGCGCTTCACCGCGGAGCCGGACCGATCGAACAAAAAGACGACGAGCGGAGCGGCTCCGAGAGTGATGAGCGTGAGCCGCCAGTCGCAATAGAAAGCGGTCGCGATCAGGCCCAAAAAAGTGAAGGGCTCCCGGAGAACGTCGCACAACGTGTCCATGCCGGTGCTGATCTGGGCCAAATCGTTTTGGAGATTACCCAGCATCTCGCCGGAGCGCCGGCGCTCTAGCTCCGGCATCGGTAGATCGAGGTACTTGTTGTAAATCTTGTCGCGCAGGTTCACCACGATCCGTTCCGAGATGAACCGGCGGACCGTGTTGTAGAAATATTTCGCAAGCCCGTTGATGGCGAAAAGCACGATGAGAAAAATCGGCACGTACTTTAGGGTCTTCGAAACCTCGCCGAGCTTCAGCCCGTCGATGATGTCTTGAGTGAGCTTCACGCTCACCGGCTGAATGGCCGCGATGACGATTCCCAAAGCCAGCACGAGCCCGAGCCGTCCCCGATAGGGGCGGAACTCACTGAACAGGCGCCGCAGGGCACCCAGTCCAAGGGCGTTTAGAATCCTCTGGCTGAGGGTCATAGCCAGCCAACATACCCAAGGTTTGGGGTTAGTTTAAGGTTAATCTTTGGGGAAAAAGAGCGGACTTCGGCGCCCGGAAATGCCGGGGATCCGGGTACTTTTTGCCCATCAGGAAGCGATGCGCTTGGGCGGGTTGAGGGGGCGGCTCACTTTGACGAACTCGCCCTTTTCGATGGTGAGCGAGGCCTTCAGGCGCTGGCGCTGGAAGAGGATGCTGACTCGGTTGTTGATTCCTTCCACGGCTCCGGCCTGGCTCTTCACGGAGATGACGAGGGTATCGGGTCCGTCGGTGAAACAAAGATCGGTGACGCGGATTTCGGCGCTGATGAGCGCCTCGAGGCGCCGCAACTGACCGGGCGTGACGGGCTTACCGGCTTCCGTTTTCACGACGTATTTCATGAAGTGGATCGGCTCGCCCGTATCCATCCGCTGGAAGAAGTATTGCAACCTGCGCCGGGAGGACTTTTCGACGAGGAAAATCAGCACGGCGGCAAGGGCCGCGTGGCTCACGCAAAGCAGGAACGGAAGCGGCGTTTGCAAGCTCGGCAAGTGGTGCGAGAGCACGACGGCGACCCCGAGGGAAGCGACCTCGATGAACGCAAAGTTGAGAAGCACGTGGCGAAGCGGAAGCGCGCTCTGAATGAGCCGGTGATGGAGGTGGCCCTTGTCCGGCTGGAACGGCGAGCGAAGCGACATCAGCCTAGTCGTGATGACCAGCATGGAGTCGGCGATCGGCACCAGAAAACAAAGACCGGAAAGCGCGACCCGCGAAATCGGAAGTTCCGCGGGAATCGGAAGGGACAAATGGAGAATGCCGAGCACGTACGAAAAGAAGTAGCTTCCCACGTTCCCCAGGAATCCCTTGCGGCGAAGCACGTTGAAAAAGAGAAACGGGATGATGGAGCCCATGATGAGGGCGGCCGTATGGTTCGAAGCCGTGTCTCCGTGAGAGTGAGGGGCGATGAGCAGAAAGCCCGCGCCGCCCACGAAAAGCACCACGCCCGCGAGCCCGTCGATGCCGTCCACGAAGTTCACGGCATTGGTCAGTCCCAACACGAAGAAGATCGCCCAGAAGGTGCCCCACGATCCGTAGCGGGTGACCATGGACTCTCTCAGCATCGGATCCCAGTGCACCATCGCGAGCACGCAGATCATCTGAAGGAGCATCTTGTCGACGGCGGAAAGCCCGCGCCGATCGTCCAGATAACCCATGAGCGCCATCACGGCGGCGGTTCCGATGAACCAATAACGCTGTCCCTGAACGCCGTAGAAGTACGCCATGCCCGCGAGCGTGAGCAGCACGATGGCGTGCCCGATGATCGGAATGTGATCTTCGGCGACTCCGCGGGCCTTCGGGTAATCAATCAGCCCAAGGCGCTCCGCCCAGCGGATGTTCAGCCGGATGAGCGGGATCGCGAAGACAGCACCGACCGCGATGAACAGTGCCGAGGAAATTAAATTGGTAATTGGTAGAAACATGAAAAAGTGCCGCTGCAGGGTTGCAAGAACCTATCGGCGCTTTGTGGAGCAATCTTGAAGGAAACGAGTGCTTTTTGAGGAAGCGCGCGAGGCTTATAATTGTAGGGAACCTGCCGATACGAGTCCGAATGTCCCATTCCACTTTACGCACAGCCCTAGGAATCAGCGTCGGCCACGGAGATTCCTCCGCCGCGCTCGTCGTTGGAAACGAGCTCGTAGCCGCGGTCGAGGAGGAACGTTTCACGCGCGTGAAACATTACGCACTGTTTCCCGAGCACTCGATCCGTTACTGCCTCGAAGTCGCCGGACTCAAACCGGAACAAATTCAAACCGTAGCCATCGCCCGCGATCCTTGGATCGGCGTGCATAAGAAGATGGGCCTCGCGCTGCGGCATCCCGGATTGATGAGGCGGGGTTCCAGAAGGGCGAGCCGGGAACCTTCCCTGGACGAGTTTCTAAAGAAGTTGGGGCTCGGCGGCGCGAAACGCCAGCGGGTCGAACACCACCTCGCCCACATGCTCAGCGCGCGTTATGTATGTCCGACGGAAAATGCCGCTCTGCTTTCCTTCGACGGACTGGGCGATTTCGTTTCGACCGCCTTCGGCTCGGCCAAAGGTTCCGAGGTCAAAATCCATTCGCGCATTTTCTTTCCCCACTCGGTCGGCTTCTTCTATACGGCGATGACCCAGTATCTGGGCTTTCCGTATTTCGGCGACGAGTTCAAGGTGATGGGACTTTCCAGCTACGGTACGCCCCGCTACGTGAACGTGCTCCGCGAGCTCATTCAAGAAGACGCGGAAGGGTTCAAGCTGAACCTCGAGGCCTTTCCGATTCTGCGAAAGCCGATTCAGTTCACGATCGAAAAGGGACAGCCCTACGTCGCCCCGTTCTTCAATGAGCGGGTGCTCGCTCCACTGCTCGGCATTCCGGCGCGCGGCCCGAAGGACGAGCTGACCGATCGGCACCGCGATCTGGCGAAATCCATTCAGATCCGGTTCGAGGAAGTCGCCAACCACCTTTTGAACCTGCTCCACAAGATGTGCCCGGAAAAACACCTGGCGCTCGCCGGGGGCTGCGCCCACAACAGCGTGTGGGTCGGAAAGATTCCGCAGAACACTCCGTTCCAGCACGTACACGTCGCGCCCGCCGCCCACGACTCAGGGATAGCGGTCGGAGCGGCCATCGCCGCGATCCCCGGCCCGATCAAACCGAAGGGCGATCACTGGGCTTTGCTCGGACCCGGCGCAGAAAAAGGCCTGGAGCTGACCTCCGAAGAAACCGGCACGGTTCAGAAGCGCGATTTTAGCGACGAGAATCTGCTCGTAGAGTGGATGGTCGATCAGCTCTGCGCCGGAAAAATTTTGGGACTTCTGCACGGACGCATGGAGTTCGGCCCGCGAGCCCTCGGCAGCCGCAGCATCCTCGCCGATCCCCGGCCACCGGACATGCGGGACCGGCTCAACTCCCGCGTAAAACACCGGGAGATGTTCCGCCCGTTCGCGGCCTCCGTGCTCTGGGAACAGCAGCACCAATGGTTTGAAAAGTCTTTCTTCTGCCCTTCGATGGAAGCCGTCTTCGAGGTGAAGCCCGAGATGCGCCAGAAGATCGCGGCGGTGGTTCACGCGGATCAGACCTGCCGCATTCAATCGGTCACCCGGCACACGCAGCCGTTCTATTGGAAGCTCATCGAAGCGTTCCGTAAGCGAACGGGCGTGCCGATGCTCATCAACACTTCGTTCAACGACTCGGAGCCGATCGTTTGCACGCCCCGGGACGCCTTCCGTTGTTTCCAGAACTCGGACCTCGATCACCTCATCGTCGAGAACCAAGCGTTCTCCAAGGCGGCCGAGGCCATGCGTAAAGTCGGCTAAATCCCAGAATGAGATCGAGAATGAGTCTTAGAATGAGTGAAAAGGCACACCCCTGCCCCTCACTCATTCTAAGACTCATTCTCGATCTCATTCTAAGTTTTGGTCTTAAAGGCGGGAGAGCCACGCCGACACTCCGACGGTAAAGCCGTCCGTGTCATTGTTGGGAACCTTGTCGAATTTGCCCCGCAAAGACTCCGGAGCATTCTCCACCACCGAAGCCCTACCCGCCCATTCCAGAAGATCCAGATCGTTGTAGTCGTTGCCGATGGCAAAGATCCGATCTCTTTCCACGCCATGACGGCCGGCGAGCCAGGCCGCGCCCTGGGACTTGGACGCCTTGGGATCGAAGATCTCCATCCACACGCTTTCCCCGTCGATCGGCGAAGTCGTTCGGCAAACGTGAAGCGGTCCCGCCCAAGCGTGGACTTGAGCTTTCAGCTCATCCGTTTCATGGGGATCGCAGACGGTGAGAAACTGGCTCGCCGCCTTCGGCACACCCGACACCTTGAGTGTGGATCCGTGAGACGAATGCCGCTCCAGCCGGCGGAGAAAATCGGCGCGCGGCTTGTCGCTACTGTGGTAGCGGAACTTGTGATTCTCCGGAACCAGATCGTGAATCATGAAATCGTAACCAAGCTCCGCGAGAAGCTCGGACAAAACTCCCACCTGCTTCGCAGCCAGACTGTGGCTGACGAGAAGCTCTCCCGTCCTCCAGTCCACAACTCCCGCGCCGGTGGAAAAAATCAGATAGTCGATCGGAAAATCCGCGGGCAGCGCTTGCCGCGTGGAATGAAGGGACCGGCCCGTGGCGACGGCCCGCACGACCCCTTTTTCCCCAAGCTCCCTTAAGGTGGAGAGAGTCGCTTCGGTGAAAGTGCCTTCCGAAGTCGCGAGGGTGCCATCGAGATCTGAGACGAGCATTGCTGGTGTGGGCATGGTCGAAATTATAGCCGCTCCCGCCGCCTGTGTACTGGCTGAATACAGAGGTTCCCCTAAATATTCAATTCCTTGAGGGTTTTCAAGGCGGCCCCAGGGGCGTCTACCTTTTTTTGGCCCCAAACGCGTGGTTTCGAGGACTTACAAAAATCCAGCAGAGGGGTGTCCGGTCGCTCTACAGAATTGTGAAATCGCCCGTGCGTAAAGTTGGGCGCGGTTCTTGCTGCATATCTATGTGACGCTTGGTGGTTTATGAGACTGTCCTCAATTCAACAATTCGGTTTTGCGATTGCGGTCTTCGCGCTCGGCTGCGCTAGCAGCCTGTGGCTCGAGTCCTCGGGCAAACAGAATCCGTTCTTTCCGGAAGGCGCGACCCTCGCGGCTCCGGTCGGACTTCCCTCGGACGGCGCGGACTTGCCCGCCCTGAAGGAAGAAGTGAAACGGATCGAAGAAGCCCTCTCCGAGCAATCGCAGTAACTCCGCCTCAAGAACATTTCGAAGGCCTTGGTGTACCTTTGCGTTCCCGATAAAGGAGCGACGCATGCGTTCGTTTGCCCTTTTACCGTTGGTAACTATCCAATTGATCCTGGCCCCGCCTGCGTTCGCGGACGGAGACGGCGCGGGAGCCGGCGCGATCGACTTTGTAAACTCGGGTACCGGCGTGGTTCAGCCCATCCAGATACAAAACCAATCCCAAACGACTGTGTTGGGTGCGCCGCTCAGCCCCGGCAAATGCAGCTGCGGCTGTTACGCCGTCGGCAGCGAAGTGGACGGACACGAATTGAAAAGCGTGGCCAGACAGGAGCGGCTCGGAGGCACTTCGAGACAGTGCGACGAGATGGAGTCGGAGCTGAATAGGCGCAAGCCCGGAAGACCCGGGCAGGTTCAACCCGCCTACTCTTGCAGCGGCTATACGAAGGCGGATGTAATCGGGCCGAAAACCTTCCTTCGCCAGGGAGAATGGAACTGCACATGGACGGCGCCGAGCTACGGCTCCGGCTCGCTCGGCGGCGGAGGCTCCAGCACTCCGATCCTGACTATTTCGGGCGGCGGCTAAAGCACCGGAAGCCCTTTCAAGGCACCGGGAATTCCCAGATAGAGCGAGTCCCTTCCTTTTTCCTTTTCGATCGACACGTCCTTGCTTCGGTACGGGGTCTCCGATCCGAAGATATTGATGTAGGTGACCGTGCAGCTGCTACCCACCTTATCCACCATCATCCTCGTTCCCTCGAGGCGCACCGATAGACGAGTGACCGTCTCCACGCGGTACTTAACCCCGACTCCCTTTTCGGTTCTCGAAACGAACGCAAGCTCCGTGGGCCTTCCCGTGAGAAGCGCTTCCATTTGAGCTTTATCCACCCGTATTTTGATGGCGTTGAACTCGCCTTCGAAGATGGCGCTGTAACCGCGGCCGTCGGCATCCGCCACGAAGGAGACTCCGCGAAGCACTGCGATTAGCCCCGGAGCCGCGTCTTCCGCGGGGTAGAGCTGCGACTTTCCCCTCGCCCACTTCAAGGTGTCGAGAGTTGCGGTCATGTCTTTTCCGGAAGCGTCTTTGCCGTCCGGAAAAACCCGGACGAAAGGCGGTGTGTTGCGGGCGACGCCCGGCATGCGGATCTGATAGGAAAAAGTCTGGCCCCATTTGAAGGCGGGTGGAGTCACTTGCGCATGTGCGGTGTCCGCGTGCCCGCCTTTGGTGTCCCCGAAGGCCGCCAAACTCAAGGTCAGTATCCCGAGAGCGAGAAGCTTCATGGCTTCAGGATGACACGATCGACGGCCTTCGCCTAGTCAGGAGCTGACGGGCCGAATCGACATTCTCGCCATGGCGAGCCCGAGCGAACGGACGAGAAGATCGGTTTGCTCCCGCGGACGCGCCGCCACCCTGAAGTGCTGACTGTCGCTTCCGGCCTTGTTCCCGCACTCTCTGGTGAGAAGCCCGTACTCCGTGAGCAGCGTATTTCGCAGATCCACGCCCTTCACCTCCGGCGGCACCTTGAAGTACACGAAGTTCGCCTTCGACGGATAAACCTCGAGACCCGGAATCGTCGCTAGAGACCGTTCGAGATAGATGCGGTCGCGCACCACCTGGCGCCGGCCGATCTCGTACTCGGCCATGTGCCCGGAGAGATCGCGGATGAGCATCTCCGCCATGGCGTTGAGATTCCAGAAGGGGAGAGCTTCGCGCAACTTCGCCGCCATATCCGGATGAGCGACGGCGTAACCGGCGCGCACTCCGTGAAGCCCGAAATTCTTGCCGAGACTCTTCAGCACGATGGAGTTCGGACGCGATATCACCTCGTTCGCGACCGTAGGCACTTCGGACTCGTCGACAAAATCGGAGAAAGACTCGTCGATGACCACTACGTCGAGGTCACGCAAGGCATCCAGAAGCTTCACCACCTGATCCACGGGCATGAAGGCACCCGTCGGGTTATTGGGATTGCAGATTACCGCCGCCCTCGCCTTCTTCTGGTGAATGAAGGCGACGAGCTCGCGATAGTCGATTTCGAAACCGTTCTCGGGGAGACGCGGGAACAGATGCAGCGTCTTTCCGGTGGAAAGCGGATCATCGGTCCAACGGCTGAAAGTCGGAATCGGGATGGCAAGGCTGTCCTTGATGAAGAGCCGGTTTATCCAGGTGATTAACTCCGTCGAACCGTTGCCCAGCACAACGGTCTGAGGGTCGAGATCGAGAGTGTCGCACAGCACTTCCGAGATGGACTGGTTGTACGCCGGATAATACTTCAGGATCTTCTCTAACCTGTCCCGAAAGGAATCGAACATTTCCGCGGTCGGAAAGTACGGATTCACCGGGATGCAAAAATCCTGCAGCTCCTTTTCCTCCGTCCCCATGCTTTTCTTGAGACCGAGGAAAGACGGGCTGTGGCGGTTATTTTCGAACAGACCTAAATCGACCGGAAAGTTCATGACGGCCTCCTGAGGTTCAATATCTCCATCTTGAGCCTCCACCACCATTGATATGAATCGAACGAAATAGGTCTCCTTCTCAGAAGAATACGTAGGTTCTTCCGATTGGCCCGATGACGGTGCGCTTCACGCCCAAACCGCCCTGAAACCGGTACAATAGAGGTTGCCCATTTTTATGAGAAAGACCTCCCTCCTCTCCCTGGTTCTGACACTGGGGCTAATCCTGGGTTACGCCGCACAAGGCGCCTCCCTTCCCGAAACGGGAATGGCGGACGACAAGTTCCTCGAAGGGGAAAGTCTCTTTCGCGCCGGCGGACTGTCCGAAGCAAAGCCCTACTACGAAGCCGTCAAAAAGAAGTATCCCGCCGATCGCGCGGGGCTCATCGCGCGGCTCAGGCTCGGAAAAATTCACCTTACTCAAAAAAATTACGACGGCGCCCGCAAGGAATACATCGAGGCGGGAAAAGCGTTTCCGAGAACGGAGCAAAACGGCGCCATCCTTTTCGGGCTCGCTCAGGCCGAGTTCGGCCTCAAACAATTTCCGGCCGCGATGAAATTATTGAAGCGGCTTCCCTCTCCGCGCCCGGCGGACGCGGTCGCGCTCGCCTTCAAAATCGCCCTCGCTCAGGAAGACCGGATCCTGGCGTTGCGGCTTCTCGACGAGCAGGCGGAGCTGGCGGAAACGAAGAAAAACGAGGCGAGTCTAAGCCAGGTTCTCGGGCGCGCGAAGATTCTCGTGAAAGGATTCAAGACTCGCCCGGAGCTCGAAGAACTGCACGAGGTCGTGGCGAACAACGACATCAAGGCGTGGATTGAAACGCGGCTCGGCCGCTCAGGATCCCGCGATCCGGCCTCCACTTCCCAGCGTACGGCGGCTGCCTACCGCGACCGAAACTGGCGCCGGCCCCAACTTTTACTCACGCCCGGAGTCTCGCTGTTTTCGGCGGAAGCCGCCGACCGGGGAACCGGATCGAGCGCGGTGCTCGTTTCCAATCCCGTACCCGCCCTAGCCGTTCAATTGAACGTTCCTGTCGCCCAGACGATTGATATCTTCGCCTTTGTCGACGGGGCACTGGTTTCGCTGAAGGCCCCGGGCACCCGAACCCTCACCAACGCATCCCAGATGGATTTCGAGTTCAGCGCCGGGCCCCGCTTCTTTTTCTCGAGGGCTCGCCGGGTTTCCGTTTCCCTTTCGTTCGGAATGAGCCAGGAGATTCTCTCGCGGGCGACCTCGGCGACAAACCTCACCATCGAACGCGAGATGCTTCCCAAGATAGGGCTTCAAGCGCTAATCGAGATGCTTCAGTCACCATCCTTTTCCTTGTTCGTCGAGGGCGGGGCAGGATCCTACTTCGGCAAGAGCACGGGCGCGGCCGGCGTCAGCTCGGGACTGTCTTACTTCGGCAAACTCACAGGTAAGTTCACGATGTCACCTTCTTCCGATTTCCGGGTCGGACTCTTCCTCAACAGCGTAAAACTCACCACTCTGGCCGAGCTGAAGCAAAACAGCTCCCTCGGTCTCGAGACCGGCTTCTGCTTCCATCTATGAAATTTATGGAGTGACGAAGAGTTTGGCGCGGCCCCGATCGGTGCCGGCCCCATCCCAAAGCGGTTCGCCCACGACGAAGTCCGCGAAACCGTCCGCGTTCGTATCTCCCACGCCGGCAACCGACGCGCCGAGATTCGCCCCCGCCTCGCCGCCATAAATCACGAAGCTGTAGCCACCGGTCATGCCGCTGAAGATGTGAACACGACCCTTGCCGCCGTCCGCCTTAGCTTCGCCGACCATAAACTCGGACCCCGAGTCTCCGTCGGAGTCGTCGGTGGCCGAGACCGATACGCCGAACTGGTTGCCGTTCGCCGAGCCCACCTTGAGATAAACGAGGGTTCCGGAAACTGCCGTATACACGTACACGGCGCCTGGAGAAGTTCCGCCGGTGACGAAAGGAGAACCGAGAATCACGTCCAACTGTCCGTCTCCGTCGATATCGGTGCCGCCCGAAACCGAGTAGCCGAGGTTCGCGTGGTCCACGGAGCCGACGAAAGTCTGCAGAACGGAGCCGTCCGCTCCGCTGAAGATGCGGGCCGAACCGCGCCTAGTTCCGCCCTGGGCCGCGTCGGGAGCGCCGCCGACGAAATCCGGAACGGTGTCTCCGTCGACATCTCCGGCAGTGGATACCGAGGTTCCCATGCGGCCGCTGTCGTCGGAACCACTCACCGAACGAATCTCTGAACCATCGACTCCGCTAAAAATGTGAATCACCCCGCGTTCGAGGCCGCCCCCCTGAGCCCCCGGCTCGCCGGCAAGGAAGTCCGGCACCGTATCCCCGTCGACATCGCCGGCCGGTCCAACCGAGTATCCCAGGTTTCCCGTATCGGACGTCCCGACGATCTCATAGAGCTGCAGTCCCGTAGCGCCGTCGTAAACATGCACACGCCCGCGGTCGGCGCCCGCGCCATCGTAAAAGGGCTCGCCCACGACCACTTCCCAGTGGCCGTCCCCGTCCACGTCGCCAACGGCGCCTACGGAGAACCCGAACTGGGCTTCGTCCGAGTAGTCGCCGACGGCAAACAATTCGGAGCCATCCAACCCGCTATAGACGCTCGCCCCACCCCTGTTGGTTCCCGACCCATCCATCAACGGGACACCCACGATGAAGTCGGCGCGCCCGTCGTTATCGACGTCACCGGCCGCCGCCACCGCAAACCCGAGCTTTCCGGAGTCCTCCACCCCGCGGATGGTTTCGACGAGAGTCGGCGAAGGCGGATTGATGGCGATATCCTTATTGGCGCCGAGCGAGCCGGACGCCCCCGGGGCTGGGAAGTAAGGTAACGCGTCGTCGCTCGTTCCGTTCTTGATGGTGCCGCCGTTCAGATTGATGGGCGTGGCGCTTGCGTAGTCCAGATCGAAGGCACTCTCCGCCGAGCCCACGACGTAGTCGAACGTGATGGTGGCCGTTCCGGAGCCCGAAACATAAGTCGCGACCGCGTCCGTACCGCCGGTCTCCAGAGTCAGGGTGGGAGTTCCGGTTACGATGACGACTTGGTTGTAGGTAACCTGAATAGGGAGAGTCTCGGCGGTGAAATGCACTCCGTCTCCGGAGCTGGAAGTGACGTCGGTGACGATGGGAGAAATCGTATCGACAATGAGCGACTTGGACCCGGCCAGAGACGACGGCGAGGCCAAAGCAGGCAGCGTGATGCTGGCGTCGTTGCCCACTATGTCCTTCATGGTTCCGCCATTCAAGGAGAGCGCGCTCGTGGACAGGTAGTTCAGGTCGAGATTGCGATGGCCGACCGCGACCGTGTAGGTGAAAGTCAGCGTCGTCGTTCCGTCGCCGGAGCTGTAGTTGACGACCGCGTCGGCGGCGCCCGTCTCCAAGGTAAGCGTTGGAGTGCCCGTGAGGACTACGGCCTCGTCGAAATTCACCTGAATCTCTATGGTGCCTCCCGCCGTGAAGATGCCGTCGGGAGTCGATGAGCTCACGGATACCACTTGGGGGCCGACCGTATCCAAAGCGATGTCTTTGTTACCCGCAAGCGATCGGACGCTGACCAAGGCCGGAAGCGAAAGCTGGGCGTCGAGCAACGAACCATCCTTGATGGTGCCACCGTTCAGAGCCAGCGAGTTGAGCGCGACGTACTCCAGGTCGGAGGATGAGTGCGGCGAGGCGACCGTGTAGTTGAAGACCAAAGTGTCCGTGCCCGTTCCGGAGCTGTAATTGACGACGGCGTTGACATCTCCGGTTTCGAGGGTGATCCGCGGAGTTCCGGTTACGTTCACGTTTCGGGAGAAGACGACTTGAACGTCGATTACTTCTCCGGGCCCGTACAAGCCATTTGCTTTTGTAGACGTGACGTTCTTGATGGTCGGATTGGTGGTGTCGACGATAAAGTCCTTCGAACCGCCAAGGGATCCCGCGGCCCCGGGCGCGGGCAGCGACAGAATCGCGACGTTATCGAGAGCGTCCAGAATGGTACCCCCGTTGAGGACGAGCGAAGTGGTGGAGGCGTAATCCAAATCGACGGAGTTCTCCCCGGGGGTAATCGTATAGTTGAATACGAGCACGGAAGTGCCGCTGCCGGAGGCGTAATCGACCACGGCGTCCGTTACCCCGGTCTCCAGCGTGAGACGGGGAGTGCCGGAAACCATAACGGCCTTACTGAAGGTGACCTCGATGGGGATGATTTCCCCCGCCGAGTAGATACCGTCGGAGAGAGCCGAGCCGACCGAGGTGATCATCGGCTTATCCGTGTCGATTACGATGTCCTTGCCGCCGCCTAAAGATCTCGGATCCGCAATCACCGGAAGCAGGAGTACGGCATCCTCCGTCACCAAGTCCTTTATCGTTCCGCCATTGAGAATGAGGGAATTTTCCCCGACGTAGTTGAGATCGGCGCTCGTGTCTCCTTGGACGACCGTATAATTGAAGATCAGCGTGTTGGTGCCGGTACCGGACGTGTAATCGAGAGCCGTATCGCTGGTTCCGGTATCCAAAATCAGCTGGGGAGTTCCCGTTACGTTCACCGCCCGATTGAAAACAACCCGGATCGGAATTACCTCGTCATTGCTATAAACGCCGTCGAGAGTGTTGCTCGTCACCGAGGTCACGATGGCGTGAGTGGTATCTATTAGAATGTCGCTGTTGTAGGAAAGCGAGTCCGTGGTCCCGGGAGCGGGGAGCGAGAGATCGGCGTCGTTGAGTAAGGTGTCCTTTATGGTGCCGCCGTTTAGGGCCAGCGCGTTCGCCGAGGCGTATTCCAGATCGCCGCTGCTCTGCCCCGGTCCGATGACCGCGTTGAAGACGATATCGAATCCGCCGCTACCGGCGAAATAGTCAGCAACGGCGTCCGAGACACCCGTCTCGAGCGTCAACTGCGGAGTTCCCGAGATGTCCACGGGCTTATTGAACCGGACAATCAGCGAGACGGTTTCGCCCTCCCCATAGACGCCGTTATAGGTGGCCGCGATGACGGTGGTAACGACCGGCGCCGAAGTATCGATGATAAGGTCTTTATTGCCTGACAGGGAAGCCGGGCTCGCCGGTAACGGAAGCTGCAGGACAGCGGCGTTGGCGGACATGTCGGCGATGGTCCCGCCGTTCAAGGTGAGCGAGTTAATCGCGGCGTAGTCCAAGTCGGACGAGTTTTGCCCCGCCGCCACGGTGTAGTTGAAAAGAAGAGTCGACGTTCCCGAACCCGATACATAGTCGACGAGCGCCGAGGAGGGCCCGGTCGCAAGGGCGATCTGCGGAGTCCCGGTGACTGTAACGACCCGGTTGAAAAGCACCTGAACGCCGATGCTCGTCCCCACACCGTAAGTTCCGTTGGCTTTCCCGGAGGTCACGGAGGTGACGATGGGATGCGTGGTATCGACGATTAGGGAGCTGGTCTCGGCCAGGGATCCGGTGGCTCCCGGGGCCACTAGAGTGAGGGTCGCGTTGTTTCCCTGCTCGTCTCGAATGGTCCCGCCGTTCAAGGTGAGGGAGTTGGTCGCGGCATAGTCCAAGTCGAGGCTGTTTTCTCCCGCACCGATCGTATAGTCGAAGAAGAGAGCGGTGGATCCGGAGCCCGAGCTATAGGTGGCCGTCGCGTCCACGGCACCGGTTTCCAGCGTCAGCTGCGGAGCGCCCGTGACAACCACGACTTCCGTGAAATTCATTTGCACGGTGATGGTCTGACCGGCGCCGTAAATCCCGTTGATGGTTAGGCCCGCGACCAGACTGACCGCCGGAGCGGTGGTATCAATTACCAAGTTCTTGAGCGACGCGAGCGATCTTCCGGTAGCCGCGAGCGGCAGAGTCAGGACCGCATCGGCCATCGTGCCGTCCTTTATCGTTCCGCCGTTGAGGGAAAGCGACGCCGCACCCACATATTCCAGGTCCGCCGAGTTTTCACCGACGGCGGTAACGTAGTCGAAAGTGAGTGTGTTCGTGCCGCTTCCCGACGAATAGTTCGCCACGGCATCGGTCGCCCCCGTTTCCAGGGTCAGCGTGGGGGTTCCCGTCACATTGACCACGCGGTCGAATATGACTTGGATCGGAATGGTAACTCCGGTTCCGTAGGCCGCATCCGCGGCGCTCGAAGTAACGGAAGTCACCAAGGGATGCGCCGTATCCACCACGATGGATTTGGTGCCCGCGATGGAAGCCGGCCCGCCGAGCGCCGGCAGAGTCAGGGTTGCCGCGTTACCGACGAGATCCTCGATGGCGCCGCTGTTCAGCGCGAGCGCAGCGGTGGAGGCATAATCCAAGTCCAGACTGTTCTCGCCGTTGGCCACCGTGTAATTGAACAACAGATACTGAGTTCCGCTGCCGGCGGCGTAGTTCACCACAGCGTCCGCGGCGCCCGTCTCCAAGGTCAGCTGAGGCACGCCCGAAATGTTCACCGGTTCGTCGAATTCGACCACGATTGGGATGACCGAGCCCGCCGGGTAAATATCGTCCAGCGCCGAAGACGTCACGGTAACCACGGCGGGGCCGCGGGTATCGATGACGAGCGCCTTATTTATGGAAAGGGAACGGGCGTTTCCGGGCGCGGGAAGGACGAGGAGCGCGTTGATCAGGCCGGAGTCTTTAATCGTCCCTCCGTTCAGGGCCAATGCCGCCGTGCTCACGTAATCCAGGTCGCTGCTCGTATGTCCGGCGGCGACCGTATAGTTAAAGACCAGAATGTTCGTTCCGCTTCCAGAAGCGTAGTTGACGACGGCATCGGTAGCGCCCGTCTCGAGCGTCAGCTGCGGGGTACCGGTCACGGTAACCGCGCGGTTGAACACGAGCTGAATTCCGATCACTTCTCCCGGGCCGTGAGGCCCGTTGGCGGCGACCGAGGTCACATCCGCGACTACCGGGCTTACCGTATCGATGATCAGCGCGCGGTTGGCGGCCAGAGAACCTACCGCCCCCGGATTGGGAAGCGTGAGAATCGCGGGGTTGTCGAGGGAGTCCTTGATGGTTCCGCCGTTCAAAGCTAGGGAAGTCGTCGCGACGTAGTCGAGATCCGCGGCCGCGTGGCCGGCGGCGACCGAATAGTTGAAGGCGAGAATCGAGGTACCCGTTCCCGAGCTGTAGTTGACGACCGCGTCCGTCGCCCCGGTTTCGAGCGTCAGCTGCGGCGTACCGGTCACGTCCACGGCCCGGCTGAAGGTGACTTCCACGACGACGACGTCGTCTTGCACGTATACGCCGTCGGTCGTGCTGGAGTTCACGGCAACCACGAAGGGGCGGGCCGTATCGATGGAAAGATCCTTATTCGCCGAGAGAGAACGGTTCGCCCCGGGCTGGGGGAGATTCAAGATGGCGTTCACCATCGTACTGTCTTTGATCGTGCCGCCGTTCAGCGCGAGCGAGCTGGTCGACACGTAGTCCAGATCGGAGTTGTTTTGACTGGCTCCGACCGTGTAGTTGAAAACGAGTATCGCGGTTCCCGAACCGGACGTGTAATCCACCACGGCATCCGTACTGCCCGTCTCGAGCGTTAGGCGCGGCGTGCCCGTTACGGTCACCGCCCGATCGAAGGCAACTTGAATTCCGATGACCGTACCCTCTCCGTAAGTTCCGTCCGGCTTCGAAGAGGTGACGTTGGTCACGACCGGGCTCACGGTGTCCACGTTGAGGGCCTTCGCGTTACCCAACGATCCCGCGGCCCCCGGAGCGGCGAGCGTAAGCGTCGCGGGGTTGCCCAGCAGATCGATAATCGTGCCGCCGTTCAGGGCGAGCGCCGTGGTATTCGTGTAATCCAAATCCGGATTGAGATGGCCGGCCGCGACCGTGTATCGGAAGGTCAGAGCCGTGGTTCCGCTGCCCGAAACGTAATTCACCACCGCGTCCGTGGCTCCGGTTTCAAGGGTCAGCTGCGGAACTCCGGTCACCACGACGGCCTTGGTGAAGTTGACCTGAATTTCAATAATGGCTCCGAGACTGAAGATGCCGTCCGCTTCCCCCGAGCTCACCGAGGTCACGGTCGGCCTGACGGCGTCCACTACGATGTCCTTGTTCGCACTCAAGGATCCGGCCGCCGCCGGAGAAGGCAACGTGAGAGTCGCCGTATTACCGAGAGAATCCTGAATCGTACCGCCGTTCAAAGCGAGTGAAGTCGTCCCGGTCGTCGTCAAATCCGCGGAGGAGTGACCAGTTGCGATTGTATAGAGGAATGTGAGCGTCGCTCCCGGGCTTCCGGAGCTGTAGTTAACCACCGCGTCGGAGCTGCCGGTCTCGAGCGTAAGCTGGGGAGTGCCCGTCACCGTGACCGACTTCGAAAAAGTTACCTGGATGGAAACCGTTTGCCCCACTCCGTAGCTGGCGTTGGCGGTGCTTGAAGTAATGTTGGTGACCGTCGGAGCGACCGCATCGATGACTATGGCTTTGTTCGCGCCCAGGGAGCCGGCCGCCGCCGGATCCGCGAGCGTCAAAACCGCGTCGTTGCCGACCGCGTCCTTGATGGTTCCACCGTTCAACGCGAGCGAAGTCGTTGCCACATAGTCCAAGTCGGCCGAAGTGTGACCGGCGGCGACCGTATAATTGAAGGTCAGAGTCGCTCCACCGGTGCCGGACGAATAGTTCACGACCGCGTCCGTAGTTCCCGTTTCCAAAGTGATTCGGGGAGTGCCGGTCACCGTGACGGCCTTGGTGAAGGTCACCTCGACGGCGATGATTTGTCCGGCACCGTACGTGCCGTCCAGCGTGGAGGAACTGACTCCACTCACGGTGGGCGCCACGGTATCGAGGACAAAGGCGTTATTCGCGGCGAGGGAGCCGGCGCCGGCCGGAGCGGGAAGCGTCAGGTCCGCGTTGTTGGTGGCGGCGTCCCTGATCGTTCCACCGTTCAAGGCGAGTGAAGTAGTCGCCACGTAATCCAGATCCGAAGAGGCGTGTCCCGCGGCCACCGTGTAATTGAAGAGCAAGGTGTTGGTCCCGGTGCCGGACACGTAGTTCACGACGGCGTCCGTCGCCCCGGTCTCCAGCGTCAGCTGCGGAGTTCCCGTCACGGTGACCACTTTCGTGAAGACCACCCGGACTCCGATTACCGCGCCGACGCCGTAAGTCCCGTCGGCCGTCGCGGAGGAAACGTTCGTGACCGCGGGAGCCACCGTATCGACCACCAGGGCTTTGTTCGCCCCCAGCGATCCCGCGGCCCCGGGGGCGGCGAGAGTCAGATCGGCATTGTTCGTGAGCGCGTCGCGGATAGTGCCGCCGTTCAGCGCAAGTGAGCTCGCATCGACATAGTCGAGGTCGCCCGAAGCATGGCCGGCCGCGATGGTGTAGTTGAAAACCAGTGTCGTACTTCCGCTTCCGGAGCTGTAGTTCACGACCGCGTCCGTCGCTCCGGTCTCTAGGGTCAGCTGTGGAGTTCCGCTCACGGTCACCGCTTTATTGAAGACCACTTGCACCGAGATGCTCTGACCGAGTCCGTAAGTTCCGTTCGCCGTGGAGGAAGTGACGTTCGTAACGGCCGGCAGCAGCCCGTCCACCACGATTCCCTTGTTGGCCGAAAGCGATCCCGTGGTGCCGGGCGCGGGAAGGGTGAGGCTCGCTACGTTGAAATCGCTATCCACAATCGCGCCGCCGTTCAGATCCAGCGAGAGCGACGACACGTAATCGAGGTCTGAACTCGCGTGGCCGACACCCACCAGATAGTTGAAAAGCAGAGTGGTCGTCCCCGATCCCGATACGTAGTCGAGCACCGTGTCCGACGTTCCCGTTTCGAGCGTGAGACGCGGGGTTCCCGTCACGGTGACCGCGCGGGAGAAGATCACTTGAATCGCGATCGCATCTCCGGGGCGATAAGTGGAATCGGAGCTGGAGGAGTTGACCGAGCTCACGGAGGCCGCGGGCGCCGGCGTCGGAGTGGGCGGAGTCATGTCTATGCCGGGCCCGTAATCTTCATCGGCCGTCGACTCACCGGAGATCTGCGGGAGACACCCCGGCAACACCGCGAGGGCGAACAGAAGTCCCAGAACGTAAATGGATTTCAATGTGATCACGTTCAACCAATTCCGGACGGAATGAGGGGCGGGAAAACGGCGGAAGGAAAATACACGGCTTTGGCCGCCAACGTCCCACTCTCCTTAGGCTTTATGATTTTATCACTGTGCAATGCGGTGCCCCAAAGGGACTATTGTGAGGAATTTCACACACATCGAGACAGTTTCGGTAGGTTTTCGCGACGCCCGAAAATGGGGGTAACTTGGCTCAACCCTTGGGGAACAAGCCGTTTAAGAAAATCGAGGTTCGGGCGGTTGCTGAAAACCGAGCCTTATAAGGTGGGAATGGCTTTGCTGGAAATCCGGCACTTTTGGAAATTCGGCCCGTTTTCCGAGGGGCGGGCATGTTACTTTTGCTCGAATGAGCCGCGAGAAATCCCTGTCCTTCGGCGTTGGCGCGGCTCTTCTAACGGCCCTCGTCTTCCTTCCCGTGATCGGATTTTCGTTTCTTTCCGCCGATGATCCCGCTCACGTTGCTACCAACCCGATTCTGCGGGGAAGTCTTTCCAAACTTTGGTCCTCGCCGTACCAGGTTCCGGGGCTCTACATGCCGACCACCTACTCGGTGTGGTGGGCGACGGCCAAAGCGAGCCTCTCTCGGTTCGACGAGCTGAGTCCGGCCTGGTTTCATTCCTTGAATTGGTTTTTTCATTCTCTAAACGTGCTTCTAGCTTTTCTTTGCTTTCAGCGCGTGGGGTTTGGACGGATCGGCGCAGCGGCGGCGGCGCTCGTGTTCGGTCTCCATCCGATTCAAGTGGAGTCGGTCGCCTGGATTACGGCGTTCAAGGACGTTTTCGCCGGAACTTTCGTTTTGCTTTGTACGTGGCTTGCTCTCGGTGAGAAGTGGCGCGCGGCAAGCTTCGTCTTTCTGCTCGCGTTGCTCGCCAAACCCGTCGCCGCGGTCACACCGATCCTGGTGGCCGCCTTTCTTTGGGCGGCCGGAAAATCCCCGCGCCCTCGCCTCGCCTATCTCGTCTCGTGGCTCGTGCTTTCCGCCGGAATGCTCGCGTGGACGAAAGCCCTTCAGCCTGGCCCCTCGCCCGCGTGGCTCGATCGGATAGTGGTCGCCGGTGACTCCCTTACCTTCTCCATCGCGAAAGCGCTGATGCCGGTGGGCCTTACCCTCGACTACGGACGATCTCCCGCGTCCGTTCTCTCCGAAAGTCCCGTGAAAATCTTCCTGGCCCTGCTGCTGCTCGTGGGTTTCGTTTGGCGCTACCGAAGCCATCGGATCGCCATGGCGGGAGTAGTTCTCTTTCTAACCCCGTGGCTGCCGGTCTCCGGGGCGGTCTCTTTCTTCCATCAGATTCATTCGACGACGGCCGATCGCTTTCTCTATCTGAGTCTGCTGGGCCTTGCTCTCGTCGTAGGCCACTTGCTCCGGAACTCGAAGTCCGCCGCCGCCGTTCTCGTCGGTATTATCGCGCTGCTGACGACGATTCAGATTCCAAATTGGCGAAACGACGTCTCACTTTACTCGAGAATGGCGGACGTGCGGCCGACCTCGGAAAATTTCTACCGCCTCGGCATGGCGCAGGTGCGGGCCGGGCAATCGAACGATGCCATCCTTTCCTTGAGCGAGGCGAACAAACTGAACCCGAAGGACCCGCGTTTCTCGAACAACCTGGCCCTTCTACATGCGGAGCAAGGCCGGTTTCAGGAAGCGGAGAACGAGCTGCGCCACGCCCTCGAGCTTTCGCCCGATTCCCTAACCCTCAGGAACAATCTGGAAACTCTCGTCAGACGGCGGATTTCAAAGTCGCCTTAAGCGGGTTGGATCAAATCCCAGAGATTGCCATACAGATCGGCGAAGACGGCGACCTTGCCCCATCTTTCATTGACGGGCTCCCGGACAAAACGAATCCCCTGGGAACGAAAACGCTCGTAGTCGGTGTCAAAGCTATTGGTGTGTACGAAGAGAAAAACCCGGCCGCCTGTTTGATTGCCGACGGAGCGCTTTTGCTCTTCGTTGACGGCGCGCGCGAGCAGTAGCCGGAAGCCGTCGCCCTTCGGGCCGACGGTTACCCAGCGCTTGCCGCCTCCCATGTCGGTATCTTCGTGAAGAACGAAGCCCAATTTACCGACATAAAAAGCGATGGCCTCGTCGTACTCGCGTACGACGAGGGCCATCGATGTAATCGCAGTGAGCATGTAGCGGCTTACTTCGCGCGCTTGTACTCGATTTCCATGGCTTTGAACTCTTTGCCGTCCGGTGCATTCGTGAACATCGCGTAGGTGTGCGTGTTCTTGTCGACGAACTTGAGCTCGGTGCGGACTTTCTTGTCCTTCTCACCGGTCATCGGATCGGACATCGTGCCGGCCATCTTCATGGTGTCGCCCTCCAGGGTGCCCGTCATGAACATCATGGACGTGCCCATGCTGTCGGCCCAGGTGCCCTGGAACTCGTTCTTCATGGTGTCGAAGCCCGTGAGGCCCGCGCCTTCGAACTTGTCCTTGCCCATTTTGCCGGTGACCTGCTCGTGGAGGAAGCGGTTGCCGAAAACCATGCGCGCCGAGCTTTTGCCTTTGGACTCTTCGGCTTTCGCGTCGGGGCTCATCCACCACTTAATGGTGTAGTTCCATTTGCCCGCGAGCTCGGCGAGCTTCTTGTGGTTTTCGCCGGGAGTAGAGTACTTCGTCCAATCCTGCGGAGGATCGGCGGCAAAGCCCATGGCGGAGAGAAACAGACCGAGGAACAGAGTAGTTTTCAACATTGAGTAAGGTCCTTTCGTAAAGGTTCGGGAAGAATTATCCACGAGAAAACTCTCAAGTCACCCCCGGGCCGAAAAAAACTTAGCTGCGAAACGCAACGCGGCGGCAAGAAGCGAACGAGTCTTTTTGCAACGTTCCTTAAATGAATTCGAGAGCGAGCCGGCGGATTGCTTCGTGATGCGCGGACCACGAACGCCAAACGCCGTCCGCCCAAGCTCTGACTTCCACGCCGTGCTGTTCGGGGGTTTCGCAGCGAAGAATGTCGGCGACGCAAACCGCGGCGGATTGTTTCGGCGGAGTAAGCCACTCGAGCCGCCGCTTGCGATCGAGAGTCACGGCTTGAAGCGCGGAGGTCACGGCCGCCGGCTCGAGTTTTCTTTCGAGAAGAAGATGTAGCGCCATCAAATGCAAGTGCACGGAGGCAATCGATCTCGGCTCCGGTTTCCCCGGGTGCTGGGCCGCATAAGCGTCTACCGTCCATCGATGATGGGCCATGTAGCGAAAATCCCCGTACTCACGGGCGAGAACTTCTCCGTAGGCTTTCCAGCAGCCGGCGCTTCCTCCCAGATACTCGTGCACGGGCCCGTCGGTTTCGGGAAAGTCGGTTCGGCAATCCGGACAGACGGGCATTTTACTTTCCCTCGCGCGAGAGAAGAATCACCGGACATCCGCCGTATAGAGTTTTGTCGTACTCGCGAAATCCGAATTTTCCGGCGAGCTTCAGCGAGGCCAGGTTGGCGGGCTCGATGAGACAAACCCATTTGCGGTTGGAAATATGTTTCGCGCCCCACTCGACGGCCCTTGCAAGAGCCTCCGAGGCGAAGCCCTTTCCATGGAAAGGAGACGCCAGAACCCAGCCGACTTCGGGAAGGCCTTTGAAGGAGTCGACGCCGTCTCTTTTGAAATCGGCGAACCCAAGCTCGCCCACGAATTTTCCGGTCGCCCTTTCCTCGACGGCCCAATAGCCGAAACCGAGAAACTCCCAGTGACCGGCGTAACGAAGCATCCGGCCCCAGGCTTCTGAAGGAGTCGAGAGTCTTCCTCCGATATGCCGAACGACTGCCGGATCGGCCCACATGGCGGCGCACGCGGGGAAATCCTCGGGACGATGGGCTCGAAGGATCAGGCGCTCGGTTTCCAACCTGGGGACCATGCCTCACAGGTAACCGAGAAGCCCGGCCCAACGCAAGGGATCAGCTCGCTTTTCGGAACGTCATGTCGTCCGTCGCCTTCAGGATATTCACGCTCCGGAGCGATCCGTAATTCGTCGTCAACCAGACCGCGAACAAAGCCACGCCCGTCAGGACGAAGAAGTTGCGATCCACGACGTATCCCGAAAAATCCGCTATCCAAGGCATGGCGGCCAGAGCGATGGACGCCACGAACTCAATCGCACCATGGACAGGGAACGGGATGAGCTTGAAAAGGCTGTATTCGTATCTCGTGCACACACTCGTCAGAAAATGGAGCGCGGCGACGGTGTAACATATGGTCGTGGCCGTCGACGAAAGCCCTAACACCGTGGGTGCAATTAGTAAGACGAAATCCAAGGCATAATCGATGAGTCCGTGTACTCGCGAGTTCAGATACTTCATAAGTCCTCCCTGGACCGGTTTTTGTGCAAGATGAAGGCCACTGCATTTCTCGCCTCTGAAAAAAGGGCGGGGGAGCGGATAGCACTCCGTTCCCCCGCTAACCTTAAGCAACTCGCCTTCCGCTCGTCAGACCTTGCGGTCTTCGTCGGAAGAGTCTTTTTCGCTCTCCGGCATGCGATCTCCACCGAAATCCTTCTCGCGGTCTTTCTGGCCTTCGGCTGGTTTGTTGATGGGTTTTTTCTGTTCTTGGTTTTCGGACATGTTCGTACTCCTTGTTGCGTTTCGATCGCGTGCCACCAGTGCAATCGCGGTGCCGAAGCAAACCACGAGGGATCGGCCGCCTACGAACCAGCACATTGATGCAAATTGGAACATCGAACGCGAATTGCCGCGTTCATGGAGTAGCTATCTTCACGGTGTCTCTTAATGGTGCCGGATCAGCTCGACAACCTTGTCGGCGAGCGGGTTGGGCACTGGGATGGTGAGATGGTACTGACTGATTTTCCACGAGCCGCCGATTCTGCGCACCACTCCCGTACCGCGGCAAACGCCGTAGCTCTTGCTATCGAGAATCTCGTCGAACCATGCGACGTCTCCCGACGGAGAAAAATCGATGTTTCGTTTTCCCGGCGTATACGTCCAGCCCTTGCCCTTCGAAAAGTGAGGCTCCGCGAACTTCTTGAACTCGGCGACCGTCCAACGTTCGCTCGCATCGGTGCCGATGAAAATTCCTTCGGGCGCAAAGAGGGAAAAATAGGTTCTCCCATCCGCCTTGGAAGCCGCTTCGTGGAACTTGGAAAGAGTTTCGATGATTCCGGCTTTAGGATCGCTGGTTCCAAATGACACCATCGTGAATGCTCCCATCAAAATTCCGAGAATGGCCTGCTTCGTCATGGAAGTCCCCTTTAGGAAACAGAATAGTCCGTGTTAGCGTTGTCGGAAACCTTTTCAGGAGAGTGGTCATGGAAAATCAAGAAGCGCTTTACGACAGCCTGCTCGATCGGTCGAAGGAACTGGAAGGGGGCATGGGAGCCATCGCGTTCGCGACGCTGGAAATGTTCCGCCGCGGGGGCCTTCCGGAAACCGAAGTGAAAGCCCTTCACGAAAAGATGAAGAGCCACTTCATGAAACCCTCGAACGAAGAGTGCAACGCCATTTTGAAAGTGGTGGAGACTCGTCTCGAATCGGATAAGGAAGCGGACCAGGGCCTCTGGTACTGTTAGTTAAGCACGTCGAAGTTACCGCCGCGTTTCGGAGGCGTTGTAAGCTTGGCTTCCTCCTCACCGTTAGCGAGACGAGCCAGCATGCGCATGGCTTCCTTTTCGTCGATGAGCACGAAACGATCGGAGCCGGGCTCGTAGGAATAGACGTTCGCCGTGGTGAGCTCGAACCACCAGCCATGCAACTTGAGCCGGCCGTCGGCCAGAAGCTCCTTCACGACCGGGTAAGTCCGTAAGTTTTCCAGCTGCTGAAGCACGTTCTTCTGAGAAAGCAAATTGATGCGCTCTTTGGTATCGGACTTCTCCTTGCCGAGCCGCTTGAGAGACGGCTCCCCGTGCCGCAGCCAGGCCTTTAGATTCGGCGCCGCAATTTTCTCGCGCCCGTCCAACAAATGAGTCATCGCGCCGCACTCGGAATGCCCGCACACGATGATGTCGGAAACTTTCAGGCTCATCACCGCGAACTCGATGGCCGCACCCTCCGACTCGTCCGCCTGCGAATGGCCGTCGGTGCCGCAGCGGGGGATGAGGTTCCCCACGTTTCTCACGACGAATAAGTCGCCCGGATCCGTGGACGCGAAAGTGTTCGGCACCACGCGGCTATCGGAGCAGGCAATGAAAAGAGTATCGGGGGACTGGCCGAGGGCAAGACGCGCGAACTTCTCCCGGTAACCCGGTTGAACCTTCTTTCGAAACTCGATGATGCCTTCGACCAGTTTTTTCATGAACAAGCTCGCTCGGGGTATAGCATTGCCCACCTTTGCCGCGCAATCGGAGCCGGAAGAGTTTGCGTGGGGGCTATGCCTTGGGCGCTTTCAATACACTGGCGATGCGAAGCGTGCGGCGGATGGCGCTGATTATCGTGGCCACCAGGATGAAGCAAAGGCCGGCGCGGTAACAGTCGCCGAGAGGAACAACGCCTGGCTCGAGCACGGCGGTCGCGATGGTGGCCGCTATGGTGGCCGCCATGCGGTGCTGTTTCGCTCCCGGTCCGAGGAAGTAGTGCTTCGTTCCGCAGGCCGCGCCCAGGTAACGAAGGTAAGCGGTGAAGACCGCCAAGCACGCCACGATCCAGCCCATCTGACTCCAACAGGACGCATCGATGGCACCGGCGGTCGCCGCTCGTCCCAAGCCGACGAAGATCAGAATGTCGGAGATTCGATCCGGAATATCGTTATACAGCTCTCCGGTCGGAGTCTTCTTTCCGCCCTCGACCGCCACCATTCCGTCGAAAAGATTGCAGAGAAGCCGCCCACCTATTCCCGCGACCGCCCCCACCAAGCACCACAGCCGGCAGCCCGGCTCCGCGAGCTCCTTCGCGGAAGCGCAAAGCGCGATGGCCGCCCCTAGAGCGAAGAAAACACTCAAGACGGAAATGGTGTTGGGTTGAATGTTGTGCCGCAGTAGCCACGAGGCGCACAGCTTCGCCCAACTCGTGTTCCGGGACTTCAAAGGACGCCGAGACTCGTTGTCACCCATGGGAATCTCCTCAACCGGCGGATTGGCCCGCCGCTATAGCCGCTACTCCGGCGACGACCGCCAGAACCCCGGCCCACTGCATCGCGCTTACGCTTTCTCCGACGAGAAAAACGGCGATCGCGGTGCTCCAAAGAAACGTGGTCGCGTAAAACGGATATACGACGGAAATTTTCCCGCCGAGTCGATAGGAAGCGACGAAGAACACCATCACTCCGCAAAAAAGCAGACACCCCACGATCAGATCGACGTTCTTCCAGACCGGAATCGCCGTCAGCAGGGCCGAACCCTTCTTGTAGAAGTATTGCCCGAAGGCGCCGATGCCCGCCGCCACCAGATTCAGGCAAATGGGCAGAAGCTGCGACGGGCTCTGGGTTTCGGGCATCAGCTGACTCCTCCCAGTAGCGCTTTCATGAGATGAAAAAAGAGCGGCGCCGAAATGACGAGGCTATCTATGCGGTCGAGGATGCCTCCGTGCCCCGGGATCAGCTTGCTGAAGTCCTTGATCTCGAGATCCCGCTTGATGGCGGAAAGAAGCACGTCGCCGAAGAATCCGAAGGTGGAAAGACAAGCTCCCGCGAGCACTCCCTGCCAATGGTTGAGGGGCGTGAGTATGGGAGCGAGGAAGGCCGCGGTCGTGGAGGACAGAATCACACCTCCCAGAAATCCCTCGACGGTCTTCTTCGGGCTGATCAGCGGGACGATTTTTCTGCGGCCGAAGGCTTTTCCGGAAAGGAACTGAAAGACGTCGTTCACTTGCGTAATCCCGACGAGAAAGAGAACGCCGCCCACGACGATTTCATAGGGGGCGTCGTTTCGAAGAAGCGCGAGATAAGCGATGTGGCCGACGGAGTAGACCGTCGTGACGAGAGCGAGCTGAAACGTCGAAAGAGCCAGCACGAACCCCTTCGGCTTTCCCGTCAGGATGAGCCGCACCGCGATCACCGTCAGCCCGTAAATGGGCACGAAGCAGACGAAGGCGAATAGCCACTCCTTATAGATGAGAAAGAACTGAATCGGAATGGCGAGAAAGCAATAGAACAGAACCCGGCGATCGGTGACCCGGGTCGGCACTTGCGAGAGAAATTCCCTCAATCCGAAAAAGCTGAGACTCGCGAAAAGAAACAGCATCGAGTTTTTGCCGAAGTAGAGACACGCCTCGCGCGCGGCGAGCATGATCCAACACGAAAGAGTGCGGATCCTGACCTAGTGCAGGTCTTTGTC
>CAZZHG010000028.1:38732-53038 GCA_964653655.1 uncultured Pseudobdellovibrionaceae bacterium | reverse complement strand
AGCATCACGGCCTCTCCATTTTGCGGTCGAGAGCTTCCTTCAAGGATTGCAGCTCTTCGTTACTCAGGTCCGAGTCATCCAGGAGCCGCATCACGAGGGAAGTGGGGTTGTTCTGAAAAAGCTTGCGCGTCAGATCGCGAAGCGTGGTTCCTTCGTAGTCGGCCTTCGCCAGAGTGGCGCGGTAATGCAGGGAGCGCTCGCCTTTCTCCACTTTGACGAAACCCTTTTGCTCCAAAATTTTGAGAAGCGTTGCGACGGAGGTATACGCGAGCTTTCGTTCCTTCGGCAGCCGCTCCTGAACTTCCCGGACGGTCGCCGGCTCCCCTTCCCAAACCGCCGACATGATTTCGAGCTCCGCGCCGGTCAGCAATTTGTCCGGCTTTGTCGTCTTTTTTTGAACCATGATTGTTCCCCTCAAATACAAGGCTACTAAAGAGTTAGTAGATGTCTACTAAAAAGTTAGTAGACGGCGTTCGTGATACGAATGGGGCTCATGGAATGGGCGGGATATGTCAGCGCGGTCGGAGTGGGCGTCGTTCTGGGCCTTCTCGGGGCGGGCGGCTCGATTCTCAGCGTTCCGATCTTCGTTTATCTGTTCCACGTGCCCGCGATCGTGGCTACCGTCTACAGTCTTTTCGTCGTCGGATTCTCGTCGCTGGCGGGTGCTTTCGCGTACTACCGCCAGGGTCTTGTCGACAAGAAGTCCGCTCTCTACTTTGCTCCACCGGCCCTGCTCGGAATTTTTCTCGCCCGCCGGGTCCTGCTCGCCCAGCTGCCTCCGGTTCTATTCACCGTCTCCGATTTTTCGCTGACCCGGGACAAGCTCATTCTTCTGGTTTTCGCTTTGGTGATGATCGGCTCGTCCTACGGGATGATTCGAAACGCCGCGCCGGTGTCGCGAGGAGTGAGAAGGCCGGGATTGTTGGTGGGACAGGGTCTTTTTGTCGGTCTCGTTACGGGTTTCGCCGGCGCGGGTGGCGGATTTCTAATCGTGCCGGCGCTCGTGCTTCTGGTCGGGCTTGGAATGAAGGCCGCCATCGGGACCTCGCTCGCGATTCTCTCGGTGAATTCCATCTTCGGATTTTTCGTGGGCGTTTCGTCGATTAGTACGGTCGACTGGTCGCTGCTTCTCAAGTTTCTCGGGCTTGCGATCCTTGGGAATGGAATCGGACGGGGGCTGAACCGACGGATACCCGCGGCGAAGCTGAAAAAGGGTTTCGGCTGGTTCGTTCTTCTGATGGCGCTTTGGATTTTCTATAAGGAGCTGGGCGGCTGATGGGAAGACTCGCCGACCTCATTGCGGTCATCGAAAAATTCTACGAGCAAGCCGATGCCCGCACGGCCAGATTCAGCGAAGCGAGCGGCCTGAAATGCCCGACCGGGTGCGGGCGTTGCTGCGAATCTCCCTACATCGAAGCGAGCGCGCTCGAATGCCTGCCGATGGCACAACATCTCCTGCCGAAGGCGGATGAGTGGGTGGAGATCCTCGAGACCTTCGTGAGGCGGGGCAAAACGCTTCCTTCCCCCTGTCCCTTTTACGTTACCTTCGGTTTCGGTAAAGGTTTTTGCTCCGAGTACGAGCACCGCCCCTCGGTCTGCCGGCTTTTCGGATTCGCGGCGGTGAAAGATAAGGACGGAGCTCCCCGGCTCTCCGTCTGCCACCACCACAAGGAAATCGGTACCGCCATTCCCGCCGTCGATCCCGATGGAACGGGTGAGGCGAGCGCGCCTTGCTTCACGGATTTCACGCTTCCGATATCGACGCTCGATCCCTCTCTCTCCAAACCGCAGGCCATCGTCGAGGCCCTGCTGCTCGCGCTACAAGTGCTGCGAAGAGAAAAAGACATGGAAAAGGAACCCCATGAAAGCTCTGAAGCCCAAAGCGCTCAAACCTGGTGATACGCTAGGTATCGTCTGCTGCTCCTCTCCTCTCGAACACGAACCGCTCGTTCAGAGGGCTTACGCCTATCTGAAGGACAAGGGCTTCAAGCTCGTCGAGGCCCCCAATCTGAGATGCCGATACGGGCACGCGGCCGGAACTTTGAAGGAACGCGTGAAAGCCTTTCACGATTTCTTCCGCAATCCGAAAATCGACGGCATCGTGGCTTATTGGGGCGGGTACCAGTCGCACCAGATGCTCGAGTACCTTGATTTCGATTTGATCCGGCGCAAGCCGAAGGTTTTCATCGGTTACAGCGACAATACCGCCCTTCAAGTCGGTATCCACGCGAAGACGGGGCTCGTGTCCTTTTCGGGACCCTGCGGAATCAGCTTCGCGAAACCCACGATTCCGCCTTTTACGTGGGAACACTTTCATCGGGTGGTGATGGAGCCGGAGGTTCCGTTCCGTCTGGGCGTTTCCGGCGAGTTTTCCGACAACGCCTGGTATGCGGAATCCGACGGGGCGATGAAATTCTCGCCGAACCCGGGCTGGAAAGTCTTCCGGCCGGGAAAGGCCGAGGGGCTTCTCATGGGCGGAAATCTGGGAACGATGCTGCTTCTCGCCGACACCGCCTTTTGGCCCAAACTGAAGGACCGGATTCTCTTCGTCGAGGAAGACGAGACCGAGAGTCCGAAGACCATGGACCGGATGTTTACCCATCTGAGGTAGATGGGAGTGTTCGATCAGATTCGGGGGCTCATCGTCGGGCGTTTCGCCACGCAGAATAAGTTTTCCGCCGACGACTCCTTCGAGATGATCCTCGAGGAGACCCTCCGCGGTTACAAGTTCCCGGTGATTACCGGTATCGATTACGGCCACACCGATCCGCTCGTGACGATGCCGCTCGGAATCCGCTGCCGCATGGACACTCGCAAAGGGGAAATCGCGTTTCTGGAGCGTGCCGTTTCCTAGGCCGGTCGGTATACTTTCGCCCATGGATAGCCATGCCTTTTTGCTCAATCTCGCCGTCTTTCTTGGCGCGGCGGTCGTCGCCGTTCCGCTCTTTCAGAGGTTAGGCCTCGGTTCCGTGCTCGGGTATCTTGCCGCCGGATCCCTTCTGGGCCCCTGGGGACTCAGGCTCATCACCGACGTGGAAAGCATTTTGCACTTCGCCGAGTTCGGCGTGGTGCTTCTCTTGTTCGTGATCGGTCTCGAACTCAAGCCAAGCCGTTTATGGGTCATGCGCCGCTCGGTTTTCGGATCGGGCGGAGCCCAGGTGATAGTGACGACGCTGCTGCTTGGCGCGGTAGGAGTGGCTTTGGGCCAGCCGCTAGGGCCGGCCGCGGTCGCCGGACTCGGGCTTTCTCTTTCCTCGACGGCTTTTGCGCTCCAGATAATGGCCGAGCGTAACCAGCTGACGACGTCTTACGGCCGCGCGTCCTTCGCGATTCTCCTTTTTCAGGACCTCGCCGTCATTCCGCTTCTCGGATTCATTCCGCTCATCGGCGGCGCGGCGATGGCATCCTCCAACACCTACCTGTTGAGCTCCCTCAAAGTGGTCGCGGTCATCGCGGGCATCGGCTTCGGCGGCCGCTATTTACTGCGCCATCTGTTTCGCATCGTCGCCGGCACGCGGATGAAGGAAGTGTTCACGGCGGCGACCCTTCTCGTCGTGGTCGGAACGGGCCTTCTCATGGAGGCGGTCGGCATGTCGATGGCGCTCGGCACCTTTCTCGCCGGCGTGCTGCTCGCCGATTCCGAGTATCGGCACGAGCTCGAAACGGACATCGATCCGTTCAAGGGGCTTCTGCTCGGGCTCTTCTTCATGGCCGTCGGCATGTCGGTTGATTATGGGTTGATTCTGAAGATGCCGCTCACCGTGCTGGGTCTCGTGCTCGGTTTCATGCTCGTGAAGCTCATCGTGGTTTACGGTTTGGGACGGCTGACGGGTCTATCGACGGAATCGGCGAGAAACATGGCTTTCGTGCTCCCCCAGGGCGGGGAGTTCGCCTTCGTGCTCTTCGGCGTCGCGACGCAAAGCCGGGTGATGGACGCGGAGCTTGCCGCCCTGCTCGTGGTCGTCGTCACGGTCTCGATGGCGCTTAGCCCTCTGCTCTACACCCTTAACGAGCATTACTTCTGTTACCGCAAGCAGAAGAAGGAAGCTCCGCCCTTCGATCCGCTTCCGAGCGAAGCGGCTCCGGTGATCATCGCCGGATTCGGTCGGGTAGGACAGATCATAGGCCGTCTGCTGCGGGTGGAAGGCATCCGCTACACCGCGCTGGAAATGGATCCCGAACACGTTCAGCTCGTGCGCCGCTTCGGAGCCGAAATTTATTACGGGGACGCTTCCCGGCTGGATCTCCTTCAAACCGCCGGAGCGAAGACCGCCCGGGCCTTCGTTCTGGCCATCGACGACGTGGAATCCTCTTTGAAGACCGCGCGTATCGTCCGCGAGCACTTTCCCGATCTCAAAATTTTCGCCCGCGCTAGAAACCGCCAGCATGTTTTCGACTTGATGGATCTTGGGGTGACTTCCATTTTCAGAGAGACCTTGGGCTCGAGCTTGGAAATGACCCAGTCCATCCTGACCGGTCTCGGGATAGATCCGGCGAGAGCGGATCGGATGGTGCAGACATTCCGAACCCACGATAGCGAGTCTTTGAAAAAACAGTACGAGGTAAAGGGCGACGAGAAAAAGATGATCGATTACTCGCGCCAGGCAAATCAGCAGCTCGCCGAGCTACTTCGTACCGACGGCAAGTAGAGTCTCTAGGCCGCCCGGTCGAATCGGTACTCCACTTGGGACGGTTCCTCTTTCTGACCCAACAGCTTCATCAGAAAGGGCGTTCCCACCAGAGCGGTGCCGTAGATCAGATGCCCCACGAACCATGCGGTCGGAGTCAGCTGAATTCGCTGGGCCATGACCGGATCGAAGGCCGGCAGCATCGCGAAGGTCGCAATCGCCCAGGCCGCCACGCTGTAAAAGATGCCGAGAAAAAGGGCGGTGCGCGGGGCCGTGCCGGCCGGCATTATCCAGCCGAAGCCCGCTCCCAGCGCGGTTGCCGTTACGAAATGCACGATGAGGCCGGTCAGCAGCACTCCGATACCGCCCACTAGAGCGTCCAAACCAAACGCTACTGCCGCAATTTGCATCATCGGAAACCAGAATCCTTGGCCCGCGGCCGCCGAGGCCGCCATGAGAAGGACTCCCATCAAGGTTCCGCCTATCAGCCCCGCTAGGGCGCCGGAAAGGAGTCTCGCCGTGGTTTGGTTGTTGGAACTCTCGGTTTTCGCCGACTGATTCATAATGTCGCTCCTCTCGTCACCCAAACTGTTTCAAAAGGATCGAAGCCAGCTCACGGTGTTGCATTGCTATCGGGCGCAGTCGTTGGAAGAGCTCCCTTGCCTGAGAGACCGGAAGATTCAAGATGGCGTCTCCGATCACTTCGACCGACTGGGTTTCGGCGACTTCCATCGCCCTCAAGTACGCCCCGTCAAAGTCCTGCGGAGGGGTCTCGTTCAATTCATTCTGCAGCTCCCGGCCTTGCTCCCAGCTGAGTTTCTCATGGGGCGCCACGGGGGGCAGGGGCCCGAAGGCGACTTTCATTTCCTCAGTTATCGACGTCAGAAGGCGCAGGCCGAGCTGATTGTCCCTTGCTATGCGATCGCCGTAAGCGCGTATCTTTTCGCTGCGGCCGCGGTCCAGGCCGATCTTTCCGAACTCGATCTGTTGCAATAAGTTGCGTTGCACGCGCGTGATGACGTCGGCAAAAAGGGGGCGGGAGTTCTCCGCGTGTGCCGAGACCGAAAGAAGAAGGCCAAGCCCAAGCGCGCCGAAGCGGCGGGCTCTGCCAAGATATGAGATAGGAAACCGCATCACACGCCTCCTTTGCCGTTTCACCGAGGAAACGTGCAAGAGGCGTGCTAGTTCGGGCGGCCTCTACAGCTGGGTGCAGTCCTTCAGCTCGTAAACGACACGCACTTCCACCCATTGGTTTTGGGAGTTGGTACTGGACGAGTTGTACGGCACGACCGAAGGCCGGATTAGGCGCGACTTCGCGGTGCAGTTGTACTTGATCACGGCGTAGAGATCCGTGGGCCGCTTCAGGGTCGCGATGTAATCGACGATGGCTTCGTCGAACGAGAGGAACTCCTCGCCCGCAATCGTTTCCCCGCGGCGGTAAAGGTTGAGCCGCGTGGGTTCCGACGTCATGGCGAAAAGGTCGAGAGCGAAACCGAGACAAAGTAACGCGAGAGAAAGGGTTCGGGTCATGGGTGCCTCCAGATGCGAAAATGGTATCGCGACTGGAGGGGTCTTTCACTCCCTATCAAGGTGTCGGCTGGGGCAAATTCGACAAATCGTGGGGATCTCCTATCAACGGCCCGCCGTTCTCGCCTGGAGGCGGCTCGTCGAAGCGCGGCGGAAAACACGATTGCGGCAGGTGTCCCGGGTAATAGCCCACCACCTCGTAATTTCCGTCTCCGCGCTGGGCTTCTCGCAGGATGTCGATGGGCCGCACGATGGGCCGTTTCATGACTCCGAGAGGATCGAGGTTGGGATTCTGAGCCCGGAGAAGGGCCACTTGTCCCAGCAGCAAGCGCGCCTGCTCCCAGCGCGTTCGTTCCTTGCCAAGGCGCGAGATGGCTAGCCTTATGTCCTCCTTCGCCTCTTTCAGAGACTCAATGGCGTTCGTGTCGTTCTCCTTGGTGGCGAAGACCAACTCGTCCTCGACCTCCTTGAGATTGCGCTTCATGTTGGCTTCGAAAGTGTCCAGCGGGCCCGCGAACATGGTGATGATGTCGTCCACCGCTTTCTGGATGGCCGCCTTTCCTTCCGGGCTCGAGGCATCCTTTCCCTTCATCTCTTCTTTCACCTTATCCAAGGCGAGTGAGAAGAGCCGGCTCGCATTCACGCCGCGGGCGGCCTCCGCTCCCGATAGAACCAAAATGGTTTGCACCAGCTCCGAGCAAAATTGCGCGGGAATGGGGGAGTTTTGGGTGTCGGGCCGGCCCTGGGGTTCAGGGGCGCCTTTCGCGACGATCGCTTTCAGCTTGTCGAGATCGCCCTTGTTCAGAAAATCCATCTGCATGAGAGCGTCGTACTCGAAACCGAGCCGCTTGAAGACGGTGACGGAATCGTTCACCCGTTTTTCGAATTCCTCTCGGGGTACCCCCGGCGGAAGTTTCGGGCGCACCACGTAGTAATGATCCTTTCCCTGAAACTCACCGCGAACGAACGGCGGCGGTAGGGGAGCGTCCAAATGATAGAGCTCGCCGTCCTCGTCGCGCGCGACGATGCCCGCATGCCCGTACCCTTCGAGCGCCGCCTTGTAGGCGTCCGGCTCGATTCGCGGCGGAGGCTCGTCGGCGAGATCCCGGTTGGGAGAGCCTGGCTCGGCCGGCTGCTCTTGGTTCTTGAAGGGATAAACTAAAACGTCTCCGGGAAGAATTTGCTTCGCGGGATCGGTAATGAAGAACTTCTGAACGACGGCGTTCAGATCGAAAGCGCCTTTACCGAAATTCCGGTGCAGGAATTTCGCGACGGCGCCTTGCTCGGAAGGCTTGCAGTCTTGGGCTTGGGCGGAAAAAGCGAAAAGGAGAGCCAGGCCTACGGCACGAAAACCCATGGAAATACCCCCGCCGGCCCTAAGGGGAAAAGTGCAAAAGGCGTGCTTAGTCTTTGTGCGGGCGTAGCCAGCGGGAATTCGGCGATCCTTTGGTCGTTAGTCGCTCGAAGCCTTCTTTTCGAAGTAACGAAGGTCCACGAAGAGCGCAGCGGCGAGAACGAGACACTTCTCACTGGAGGAGAGCGGCCCCTCGAACTGAACCCCGAACCGGTCGGCGTCGGTGAGGGCTTCGCTGAAAAGCCCCGACCAGCGCTTACGCACCACCGCGACCTGCTTGCCGTCCCGTTGGAAAGCAAAAGTCCACGGACTCCAAAGAGGGGAGCGGACTGTCAGAAGCTCGCGGCCGCTCGCGTCCAGAACGTCGAAGCACTTGCTGAAGATCGAAAACCGCTGCTGTAGAACTCCGAGCAGCCTTCCGTCCGCGCCGTCTATCTCCAGCCGTTGAAAGAAAAAGCGGAAAGGGTGGCGGCACTTCAAGGCCAGGCGCCGGCTGCCGTCGAAAACGAATATATCGAAGGTACGCCAGTGTCCCAGCCATTGGCGCATCAGGAAACCGAGAAACCCTTTTTGTTGTTCGGCGGCAAACGCGATCTCCTCCCCGCGCTCGCCTAGGATGGCGTACTTGTTTCTCGTCTCGAAGCCGAAGAACTCTCCGAGCTCGCGCCGTTGAACGACTTGAAACTTACTTTGTCTTTCCAGGGCTTGAGTGAAGCTCACGCGCTCATTTAAGCACGCGGCCGCTCAGTTCGGGAAAGACTTTCCCGACTTTGCGAAGAAGGTACTCGCCGTAGGTCCCTTGGAACGCGTGGACGCTTTCGCGGTCCCACCTTTCGTCGCGATCGTCGCGCGCGGGGGCCTTTACGGAAAGCTGGATGGGCCGTACGTCGGCCTGAAAGTTCGGATCGAAGAAGAAAGGGAAAGAAAGCCGGTCCTTGCCCGAGAGGTTTCGTACGCGATGAGGAGTGCTTCGATAGAGACCGGACGTCATGCGATCGAGCATGTCCCCCAGGTTGCAAACGAACGAGCCGGGAAGCGGAGGGGCCGCGGTCCAGCCCGAAGGGGTTTTCACTTCCAAGCCTCCGCAATCGTCTTGTTTCAGAATCGTCAGAACCCCGTAGTCCGTGTGCTCGCCCACTCCCCAGCTCTCCTTTGGGGCGGTGGCCGGGTAGTGAAAGATTCGAAAGAGAACGAGCGGGTCGGCCGTGTACCGGTCTGCAAAGTAGGTAGCTTCCAGTCCAAGGGCAAGCGCGATGGCTTCCATCAAGCGGTGGCCGAGCTGGGTCATCGCTTCCATGTATTTCAGTACCGTGCCGCGAAACTCCGGCATCGCTTCCGGAAAGAGATTCGGCCCGTGGAGCGGCAAGGGATGATCGGCCGGAAGTTCCGAGCCGAAGTAGATTCCTTCCTTATGATCCTGATAACCGCTCGTCAGCTCTCCGCCGACAGGGAAATACCCGCGCCAGGCCTTTCCGCCTTTCGCCATCTCGATCTTCTTCTTCCAGGCATCGTCTTTCGCGAAAAACTGGCGGCTCAGATCCTCGAGCTTTTTTTCAAGTGCCGGGTCGACTCCGTGGCCGGTAACGTAGAAAAATCCGCAACTCCGGCAGGCCGAATCGATGGCTTTGGCGACTTTTCCGCGGTCGGCGCCGGGGCGAACTAAAGGGCTTACATCAATGACGGGTACGGTCATGGAGAGAGAGTACCTAGTCAGGTTTCCTTAAGTCCACTGCGCTTTCTAGGCGGGAAAATTGGGAAAACCCGGTTTGCCTCACATAGGGCCATAACAGTTGATAATGGTGCGTTGGTCCCGTCGACCCATAGGGCGCGACTTTCTTTAGGCTGAATAGAGACACTTCAAAAAACCCCCACAACCAGTTCCCCGCACTCCACAAAGGGAGGCTATATGAGACTGAATGCCTTGATTCCGTTTCTTGGATGTTTCGTGCTGTCACTCGCCGCCGAAGGAGCGAAACCCCGCCTGACCGCGGACATCCTTCGCCAGGTACCCGACAAGTACGACATCCACGCGAAAAAATACCGCCAGCAAAAAGAGGAATTGGAAGATCTGGTGGAGAGCTGCGGCCCGGGCGTGGTCGAAGGCGCTCTTTCCCGCACCGGCGAAGCACTCGAAAACCGATGCTCCTTCCAAGTGAAGCTGGACGATATGTTTTTCCGCCCGCTTGCGGAAAAGACCGGCCTCCTTCACGACACCGAATGGGCCTACCAGGACGGCGTAAGCTTCTTCGAGCCGAACCCGACGGTCGCGGCCCTTCCGGACAACTTCGATCTTCGCGACCTCATGAAGAACGGACAGCCGGAGATCCGCAAACAGAACTGCGGCGATTGCTGGGCGTGGGCTACTCACCACGGACTGGAAATCGCACGAGCCGTTCACGATGAAAAGGCGCTGGATCATTCGATCCAGACCGTGCTTTCGTGCTCACGCGCCGGCTCTTGCGGCGGAGGTTACATGAGCGCCGTGGACTTCCTGAAGAACGGCTTGCCCTACGAAGTAGACTTCCCGTACGCGGGCAGCGACAAGTCGTGCAAGTTCAACTCCACTCAGATTACGTCGGGCTGGGAAGGCAAGACTCAGGGTACGCCGTATATCGGCAATTCACTCCAGTACTCGCGTGCCAAACAGACTCGTAACGGCACGTTCCGGGAGGGCACGAAAGTGCAGCAGATGATGGAAGCCATGTTCCAGTGGAAATCCCCACTGGTGGTGACCGTCTCCGCTTACTCGATCTCCGGTGCGGGCATTTACGACTCCTGCAGCGCCATCAACTCAGGCGGCAACCACATGGTGGCCATCGTCGGTTGGGAAATGGTGAACGGAAAGCGCATCGCCCACGTTTGGAACTCCTGGGGCCAGAGCCATGGCGAGAAGGGCGTTTCGAAGATCCAGTGGGAGTGCGGCGACGGAAAGCTGAACCGCGGTCTCGGCTACTCGGCCAAGATCGTTCAGTACAAGCCGCCTTGCACGCCTCCGGACGCAAGTCAGGTTTACATGCAGGAAATCCAGAAGGGCGGATCCATCCAGATCGGAACCGCGCAACAGACGGGATCGACCTGCAGCTGGACTCCGACGGAAGGACTGGCCAATCCGAATTCTTGTGTGACCACGGCTAGCCCGAACATTACGACCGAGTACCACTTGTCGGTGCAAAACGGCTGCGGCAAGAGCTCCAGCATGACTCTCGTCTACGTTTGGGGCGTGAACCGAGACGGCAACAAACAGGAAATGGTTCGCACGCCTTTCGGCGAAGTCGCGTACCGTCCCTAATGCGGAATCACTCGGCGGCGGTCTGAAGCCGGCGGCGGAGAATCTCCGCGTCGGCGTGGAATTGCTTCGCTTCGTAGTGGGACGCGGTTGCGGTCGTGCTTTGGATGGTCTGCTCGGCCGCCTCACGTGCGGTCTTGGTGGCCGCCTCGGCCTTGTCCCATTTACCCAGTTTCAAGTAAGACTCCGCGAGCCTGCGGTTCAGTTCCACGTCCAGGCGATGCACGTTCTGATACGCCTCGTAGAATTCGGCCGCCGTCGAGTACACCGCTTTCTGGAAGTAGTAATCCCCGACGAGCTTGTTGAAGTAATCTCCGCAGGCGTTCGTGTAGCCGCTGATGTCGGCTAGCATCTTGCTCATCCGGGGCGCGGTCGCGCCCAACCGGCCTAGCTTCAGCTCGGCTCCCGTCTGATAGCACTCCGTCACTTTGTCCGTGAGCTTGCGGTGCTTTCCCGCGAGCGCCAAAACTTTGCCGGGCTCTCCGACTTCCGTCCACGCCGACAGCAAGAGATTCAAGTGAGTGGTGGAGGGCTTTTTCGCGAAAGCCTTCGTCAGCACGTCACGGGCCGTGGCGTAGCGCTGAGCTTTCAAGTAGAGGTAGCCCGCCTTTCCCTGATTCACGGGATCGTCGGCGAGCCCCGCGATGTAAGGGTCGAGGGCCGCGAAAAATTTCCGGTGCTGGTTGGTCTCCTCGAGGGCGGAGAGCAGGTAATATTCCGGATCGGTCTGCGGATCGACGAGCTTTGCCGCCGTCGTGTCGTAGTTATCGAGGAGAAACGCCTGGGGTGATTCCTCGGGGGGCACGCCCTTGTAGAAGAGACGGCTCTGGCGCGTTTCCGCAAAGGCGTTGCGGTCCGTGTTCCACGGAGAGCCCTCGGATACTTTCAGCGCGGCCTCCCGCCCGAGCACGTAGTGCCCTAGTAAGTTGGACACAGACCGGAACGGCACGGAGGCCAGCTTCTTCTGGAACATCGACAGGCCGGTGAGGCGCGCCACTTCGGCCTCGTTGAACTTAAGGGGCTTCATCGATCCGATGAGGATCATCTCCTCGTCGTTCTCGCCGCTGAAGACGGCTCCGTGGGGGAAGACCCCGTAGAACGTGCGCAGGATGCTCTTCAGCACCACCGTATCCATGTTGTAGAGGTTCAGCCATTGCGAATAGACGCCGTTCGGCGCGAGATTGCCGCGCACGATTTCGAAAAACTCGCGCGTGAAGAGATTCGCCGCTCCCGCAAGCCATGATTGAGACGGCTGCGAGACAATGATGTCCCACGGCGCGCCCGCTTTCGTCGCCAGCACATAGCGGGCGTCTTCCACGGAAAGGTCCAAGTTCTTCCGGTTGAGAATCCGGTTGCGGCCGCCGTGGGCCCGCTTCGAGGCGTCGAGTATCGCTTGCTCGAGCTCCACCACCCGGACCTTCGCCAGCGGAAGAGACGTCAGCAGATCCACCGTGAAGCCGCCGCCATAGCCCACCACGAAAGCCCGTTTGGGACTCTCGCTGAGGGCGTAGGGAAGTATGCCGAGCAAGGCTTCGTAACGGGGAAGGTCGCGGAGCCCCTTCAGATGGTAAATGGACTCGTTCAAGCCGTTGGTCTTCAGCCGCAGATAGTTGCGGTAGCCGTCGCCGTCCTTAGGGTCGTGCGTGAGAGTGATGAGGCTCGTCTCGCCTTCTTTGGTCCAGACGAACTCTTCGTAGTTCGAAGCGAAGTACCGGATGGTGCTCGTCAGGGTAGCGCCCGCTTCAATCCGCTGCGAGTAGGCCGTCTTCACGATGTTCGAAAAATCCACCTTGATGACGAGCACGAGAGCGAGAGCCGGAATCGCGGCAAGGGTCCAGCGAACGGGCTTGTGGCCCCACACCCACGCGGTCGCGACGGCGGCCGCGAGCAGAAGCACGGAAGCGATCTGAATCGTGATGGAGGATCCCCAAAGCGGGATGAAGGTGATTCCGGCGAGGTACGAGCCGAGAATCGCGCCGAGCGTGTTCGCGCTGTAGGCGATCGAAACCGAGCGGGAGGCGCTTTGTTCGTCGGCGGATAGCAGCTTCACCACGAGCGGGAAGAGCGCGCCGAAGCAAATCGTCGCGGGCAGCAGCGCTATGGTTCCGAACAAGCACTTGAGTCCGAGAAGCGGAATGCCCGCTTCGGAGCCGCGGCTCAAATAGTAACCCGTGAGGTGGGTGAGAATCGGAAGGCCGTTCAGCCAAGCGGTGGCGAGAGTCGTGAAGGCGGCGGAAGCGGCTAGCAGGCCGAACAGCCAGCGCGTGCGGTGCACGGATTTAACGAGCCAATAGCGGCATGCCCACGCTCCGGCCGCGAGGCCGAAAAGATACGTCGATAGAACGAGCCCGAGCCCGTAGACGTTATTGCCGAGATAAATCCCCAGGTATTTGTTCCAAACCACTTCGGCGACGAGCGAGCTGAAACCGCACAGGGCGGTGATGCCGATGAGAGCCCAGGACTTCGGATCGAGCTTCGCGCGGGACGCGCGCTCGGTGGCGGCGGCGAGGGTTTGGCCGGCCGGCATTAAGATGGCGGCGGCCGCGACGAGCAGGTTCACGATGGCGGCGGTGGCGTTCGCTCCGACCACTCCGAAACGGGGAAGCAGCAGGAAACTTGCGGTGAGAGTTCCCGCGACGGCGCCGAAAGTGTTGATGGCGTACCAGTGACTCACGCCGTCCCGGGATCCTTCCTTCAAGGTCGGAAGGGCGCGGACCAGGATGGGTAACGTGGCTCCCATCGCGAGGGTGGCTGGGGTGAGAAGGACCGCGACGACGAAAAACTTGATGGGGTGGCTGAGCCAGGCCTGAGAGCCTTCGGCGGGAAGCCACGCGAGAATCTCCGAGAAATGCAGAAGCGGAAAAAGCACGAGCGCGCCGTAGAGGCCGAGCGCCCCTTCGATGATTCCGTAGAGACGAAGCGGAGGGATTTTTCCTTTATAACGTCCGGCCCAGTAGCTGCCGGCCGAAAGGCCGAGGAAGAAGAGAGCGAGTACGACACTCATCGCCCGGGTCGTGGAGCCGATGCCGAGAGAGAGGACCCGAATCCAGAGGGTTTCGTAGATGAGACTCGCGGCCCCGGAGAAAAAGAAGAGTAGGGAAATGATCCAGCTCAGCATCCAACCACCATCCTGGAAATAAAAGCGGGGGCGAGCGCTATTGGCTCGCCCCCGCGGAGAGAATTATCAGAATTCGAGAGTCGCGTCCAAATCGACGCTAGCTCCTCCCATCGGCATACCCATTCCGGGCATCGGGCCAGGGCCGGGGCCAGGTCCGGGCATGGGGCCGGGACCGGGGTTCGGCATCGGGCTCGGGCCAGGACCCGGGTTTGGCATCGGGAACGGCATCGGTCCCGGGCCAGGTCCAGGGTTCGGATTCGGGTTGGGCATCGGCATCGGGCCGGGGCCAGGTCCCGGATTCGGATTCGGGTTAGGCATCGGCATCGGGCCGGGGCCAGGTCCCGGATTCGGATTCGGGTTAGGCATCGGCATCGGGCCGGGGCCAGGTCCCGG
>CAZZHG010000028.1:0-38632 GCA_964653655.1 uncultured Pseudobdellovibrionaceae bacterium | reverse complement strand
CAGGTCCCGGATTCGGATTCGGGTTAGGCATCGGCATCGGGCCGGGGCCAGGTCCAGGTCCGGGCATCGGGAACGGCATCGGCATCGGGCCGGGGCCGGGCATCGGATTCGGATTGGGCATCGGCATCGGATGCGGCATCGGACCAGGTCCGGGGCCAGGCATCGGGTGCGGGTGCGGTCCGGGCATCGGCATCGGACCAGGTCCGGGGCCGGGCATCGGATGAGGCATCGGGTGCGGATGCGGGTTCGGCATCGGCTTCATGTTCGGAACGCACTGGCCGTGAGACCAGTGGGTGCCGGGTCCGCAAATCTTGCCGGGATGAAGCGGAACACAGTTGCCGCCGACGTATTTGTAGCCGGGTCCGCAGAAAGGATTGTTCGGAACGCACTGACCGCCGGCCCAGTGGTAACCGTGACCACACCATTGCTTCGACTGGTGGCAAGTGCCGAGGATCGGATCCCACCAGTGTTTGTAAGCGCAGTAGCCGTGGTAGTTGAAGCAGCGGTTCCGGACCGGATCCCAGTACTGATTCGGTCCGCAGCTCTGAGGCCAGAGCGGAACGCAGCTCAGTTGCGACCAGGAATATTTGTAACCGATCGGGCAGCTGTAGGGCAGCCGCACGCAGCGTTGATAGTAGCTATCCCAGCTGTAATTTACCGGGCAGCGCGGATAACCGGCCGTGAGGCATTGGCTGCTGTAGGGATCGAAGTAGTAACCGGGTGCGCAGGTGATGAGAGGCGGAGGCTGCGGGTATTGCACGCAGGTGTTCGTCGTCGCATCGAAGTAAGTTCCCGTCGGACAATTTACGGAAATGTCTTCCTGAACGCAGTAACCGAGGCCGTCATCGTAGTAGTACCCAGGGGGACAGTTCGGCGCGGGTTGCGGCGTCGGTCCGGGATTGGGTCCGGGTTGCGGCTGCGGCTCTTCGTTGATCGTCAGCTGGAACTGCCGGTAGGAAAGATTTCCCTCCTGATCCTTCAGCTGCAGCGCGAAGTACTGAGAGCCCGCCGTCGCGGTACGTCCGTTGAGCGTTCCGCGGAACTCGTTGTTTGCTGGCGTGAAAGTGAAACCAGCGGGAAGTTCGGAGTCGAACAGCTCGAGCTCGACCGAGGAAGCCGTGTCCTGATCGGCGAAGATGTCGGTTTGGTAGAACCGATTCACCTGGCCTTCGGGAAGGAGCCGGTCCGTCGTGAAGCGGGGGTACGAGTAGTTGTCGTTGTCTTCCCCGAAGAAGCACATTTCACGGTAAATGGGTTCCTGACCTTGCGGCGTCGCCGAAAGCACCAAGCACCAATGCTGGGTGAAGAGCGGGGTTCCGAAGATCAAAACCTTCGAAGCCGTCGTCTCCTCGATCTCCATGCCGGGGGGCAGGTTGCCGTAGCCGACCGTCCATTCGATTGGAAGGCCCGCGGGAGCGTCACTCAGAGTGATCTCCGATTCCTCGTAATCGCCGTAGGAAACGCGAAGCGCTTGCTCGTCGACCTGAATGGCCGGGGTCGCCGCCGCGTAGTCGGTGGATGAGATCGTCTCACTTTTTCCGCTGAACCTCAGAAATCCGTTTGTTGCCGTAGCCGTGAAGCTGGCCAACATGGCAACGGAGAGTAGAACCACTCCGAGACCTTGTTTGAAGCGTCGTTTTTTCACTGTGAGACCCCCACAAATTTGGTTTCGCATGTCGCGATGCTTAGGGCGAAAGCAAAACCGATACCAAAGGCGACGAAGAACTAACTAAACCGCCTTTTCGTGGGGGAAAGATACACAAGAACCAAACGCTCGCAACGGATCACGTCGTCATCACTCGGAAAATCTTACCTTCTGATGGACTACATTCGACACCGTTGCCGCGTGAGTAAGATGACCTCTCAAACGTGGGACGAGTCGAATGGCAGACTCGGCGGAAAGGCTGTGGCAAAATCACGCATGACGCAACGAATTATCGTTAAGCAATCTGAAGATCTTTCGGGGCGAAGGATGAGCTCGCCCAATTTTACTTCGACGATCCACTCCCAACCTTGCCTAGGCCGGAAATTTATTCGCGCTTCGTCCTCTTCCTCGTTCAGCTCGCCACCGCAGATTTTTTGATACGTCTCGAACCGGCGGACGAGCTCGTCGAAGTCCGGGTTGCCGAGCAAAGGGACGCTGACTTCGTCGAAGGCGACCGGAAAAAGATTTGCGAAGGACTCGGGCAGCCTCTCGGGAGCCACTTTGAGCTTCAACGTGCGCACCGTCCGGACGAAAGAGGGTGTTCCGGGATCGAGACCTGTCTCCCTCGTGTAACAGAACGCGGGCGTCTCGACGGACCCGATTCCTTCGGCCACCCCCCGTTCCAACTCGTCGCGCACGTAACCCAAGGCGGACTTGGCCGCCCGGTAAACAAGCTGAGTCTCTTCTCTTAAGGAGGGCTCACAAAGGGAACGCACGAAACCGTCCGCGGAGGCATGGAAGGATTCCGGGATGCGGTGGCGCTTGCGGTCGAAGCCCGGTAACGCCGTAAGGGGCGAACGGATGACGCTTCTAAGGAGAGCTTTCCCGCCGTCGAGCTTGATTTGAAGGCGAACGGGTTTGGTTTTGCCGGCCTTCATTTACTGAGGGAGCAGCGCCTGAATGTCGTTTTCGAGCGACTCCGGCTTGGCCTGGGGCGCGAAACGTTTTTCCACGGAGCCGTCGGGACCGACGAGGAACTTGGTGAAGTTCCACTTGATGCCGCCGGTACCGAGAAAACCCTTCTCTTCCTTCTTGAGGAACTCGTAGAGCGGGTGGGCGTTCGGGCCGTTCACGTCGACCTTGGAGAACATCGGAAAAGTTACGTGGAAGCGGCTTTCGCAGAAGGATTTGATCTGCGCTTCCGTACCCGGTTCCTGGGCGCCGAACTGATTGCAGGGAAAACCGAGCACTTCGAAGCCGCGATCCTTGTACTTCTTGTAGATTTCCTCGAGCCCGGCGTATTGCGGCGTGAACCCGCAATCACTCGCCACGTTCACGATGAGGAGAACCTTGCCGCGGTAGGGAGACAGGGTGGTTTCCTTCCCGTCGATGCCCTTCACCTTATAGTCGTAAATGCTCATGGGCCGACCCTACACCGCGAAAAACGATCCTGCCAGTACAGCGTGGGGGCGGACTTGAGAGCGAGAATGAGAATGGGTCTTAGAATAAGTGAGGGGCAGGGCCGTGCCTTTTCACTCATTCTAAGACCCATTCTCGATCTCATTCTCGGTTCGGGTGCTTACGCAGATATTCGGAGAACAGGAAAGGTTCGCTGGCCACCTTTTCCTTACGGAACTCGGTGGTGGGATTGCCCTCTTCGTCGCGGATCTGGAAGTGAATCAGGTCCCGGCTCATCGTGGCAAGTTTCGGGAAAAAGGCCGCCGAATAGGCGTTGGTCGCGACCCGAATGTGAGGCCCCACCTGATCCATGGGGACGCCGTTCAATCGGATGTCCTTCAGCCGGTTGTAGAACGGCAGGCCCTTCGGGTTTCTCTTGAAGGTGAGCGAGTCGCTGAAGGTGAGGGCGAAGTGCGGGGAAATCCACCGGTACACTTCGAGTAGTTGCAGAAGGCGGACGAAATCCTCCTTAGAGAAAGAGGCGGAGACCACCGGCGAGCCGAGGCTCCACTTCGGGCCGAAGCCGATGGAAAGCACGCGAAACAGATCGGAGAACTGATAGGGGGTGGGCTTTGCGTCGATGGCGGGAATGTCCTCGCGGATGAGGCTGCGGGAAGTGAAGTAGACGTCGACGGGGGGCGTGATCTTTTCATTCAGAACGGATCGGATGCCCGACATCACGAGCGGTCCCAGGCCTTCTCCGGTCTCGCGGTTCTGGGCCAGGGTTTTCGAAACGGAGAAGATGGGCGTGTCGTAACGGAAGCCCGAGCCGGTAAGCCGCTGGCTCAGTTCTCTTTTGTAACCGGAGATGAGAGCGAGAACTTTCGGATCGGCCGGAAGGGAATCGTCGATGGCGCGGTTCGTGGCGCCCATGTTTCGAATCTGCAAGCCCTGCGGCGAAGTTTCGAGTTCCAGCACCCCGAGGTGTTTTCCGTAGCAGCCCGCCTGAGCCACCCACGACTTTCCCGCCTTCACGGGATTTTCGTAAAGCTTGTGGGTGTGGCCCGACAGAACGAGGTCTATCCCCGGCACGCGGGCGAGGTTTTCGTCCTCGGGCGCTCCGCCGTGGATTAGCGCGATCACTATGGAAGCGTTTTGCTCCCGGCGAAGCCGGCTCGCGTGGTACTCGGCGAAGGCATAAAACGTTTTCGCCTGTTCCCGGGCGAATCTGTCGTCGAAACCCACGTATCGGCTGAGGCCGCGGTTGGTCGTACTGTCGCGGGCGGCGGCCGGCCCCGCGAACCCCAGAATTCCCACGCGGATTTTTTGTCCCCCATGGGAAATCTCCTTCACTATGTCGGTGCCGATGAGAGACAACGCCGTACCGTCGGCGGGTTGGAGATTTGTGAGGACGACGTTGTCGAGCCCCCACCTCACTTGAGCCTTGCGAAGCATGTTCTCCAGGCCGTCCGGACCGGCGTCGAATTCGTGGTTACCGAAGGTGACTGCGTCGTAAGCGAGGTGGCGGAAGAACTCGAGCTCCGGAACGGAGGCCGATTCCAAGGTCGGGCCGAGACCGTGGAAGAGCGAGCCGGAGAAAAAATCCCCCGAGTCGAACAGCAACACCGGTTCGCCTTCCTTTGCTTTTTGGGCCCGGAGGGAGCGCACGAGTCCGGCGAGCCGGGCGTAGTGGCCCTTCACCGGATCTCCGTCGCCGGCCTTCGCCGTGAAGAGCGCGTCGGGACCCGTTCCCTCGAAATGGGAGTGCAGGTCGTTCGTGTGCAGAACGGTGAACTTGAACGCGAACGCCGGGCAGGCGAACAAGAAGAGGGCGGCTGTAATTCCAAGTAGGCTCATCCACGAATGGATTTACCACATCAGGACCCGTGTTGCTCCCGGTTGCTGCAAAATGAATCGGCTATGCGGTCTGGCGCCACTCTCCGTGCTGGGACTTCAGAAAAGAGTCCAGGTTATTGCCTGCCTCTTTCCAATGCACCACGTTCCAAAAATCCTTCACGTAGGCATCCCGCTTGTTCTGGTGCTTCAGGTAGTAGGCGTGTTCCCAGAGATCGAGTACGAGTAGCGGCACGAGTCCCAGCGTAAGCGGGCTTTCGTGATCCTTGGTGGTGAGAAGCCTTAGCTCGCCCTTGGTCGTTGAGCAAAGCCACGCCCAGCCGTTGGAAAAATGCTCCGTCGCGATTTTCGTGAACTGATCCCGGAAGCATTCGAGGGATCCCCATTTGTCGTCGATAAGCTCGCGAAGGTTTCCCGCCGGCTCGCTATCCTGTTTTGGCGTCAGCAGCGTCCAGAAAAAACTGTGGTTCGCGTGCCCGCCTCCGTTTTGGCGGACGTCGAGCTGGATGTCGATGGGCAACTCGTGGAGGGAAGACATCAGCTCGTCCAGAGGGCGCTTGAGGTCCGGATAATCCTTCATCGCCTCGTTGAGCTTGTCGACGTAAGTGCGATGATGGCCGTCGTGATGGACCCGCATGGTGGCCTCATCAATCCAGGGCTCGAGGGCATCGTAGGCGTAAGGGAGCTCAGGCAATACATATTCCATAACAAATCCTTTCTTCGTTTCGTTCGCAGGAGATTTTCATGCAACGCCCGTTCCGAAAACTCGCGTGGCACGTTGAATGCATCGGCTCGGAAGGGAAAAACCAATGGAGGTTCCGCAATGGAAACGAACGAGATCAGGAATGGACAGAAAGTTTGCTTGAAGGACGCCGGCGACTACGTCGCGAGCGTAGATCATCTCGACGGGGATGAGTACATCAAGCTGAAGAAGGACGATTCCCCCGACGGACGCCATCATTGGATTCCGGTTTCGTGGGTGGATTCCGTCGACGAGGACGCGATCTACGTCGACAAGACCGCGGACGAGTTTACCAGCGGCTTGATGGACGAGCGTCCGGCCGAGGCCGCCTGATTTGCGCTCATCGGGCGAGGGGCCGGCGGATTTTCCGCCTGACCTCGCCTAGATGGGGCCGTCTTTTCACTTCGTGTACGAGCTGCATATCGACCATGTACATGAACACGTCGATCAGGTTTGCGTGGGTTTCCGGCGGGCCGTCGTCGAGTTTACCCAAAAGCCAGTGGATGGCCTCGACCGTTGAATAACATTCCTCGCTCGGCTGCTTGCGCACGAGAAAGGCGCTCGGCACTTTCGGCGTGAATCTTATTGTCGGCAAAGCGGCGAGATTGCGGCTCAGCCGGCGCACGCGTTTCGCCTGTGCCCAGGTGGCGTCCAGCACGAATACCACGAGCCGCTTGTCCGCCGGGAAAAAGCGCTTTCTGTCTTCCTCCCGCCATTCGGTGATGTCCACTGAGCCGGGTCCCGGGTGCAGCACGACGGGATAGTTGCCCGGATCGGCGAGAAGCGCGTTCACTTTTTCGCAGTGGGTGTAGTCGAACCCCTCCACGAGGAGCGAGTTCGAGAGGCACATGTGCGCCAGGCGCCCGGTGGCGATCGAACGCCGGGCCTCGTGGGTGTGGATCAAAATCACGAATAGCGGGTCCGGGGAGAAGGGGCGGACCTGGGCGCAGTAACAAGTCGCCAGGGGCCGGCGGCAACGGCCGCAATTCACCCGGGGTTTTTTCTCGGCTGCCGCCCTGCGCTCTTTTTCCCGGCGGTACGCTTCCAAGTTCATGAGTGGGCCTAGTATAGGCGGCTCACCGCCGTGTCACAAACGCAAGGATGTCACAAAATTCGATCTTGATGCGTCGCCCCTTACGGGTGTTGCAACCGTTTGAAATGATCTAAGCGCCTCCATGTCCTTTCTCCCCCTCATCTTGATATTGCTCTCCCCTGTTCAGGCCCGGGCCGCCGTGTGGTCTTGGGAGAAAAGCGTGGAGCAGACGGCGAAATCGAACCCCGAAGTCGAGGCCGCCCGTCAGACCTTGAGCGCCCGAGAGTCGCAGCGCCGGAGCGCGTTTGCCGGGTTCTTTCCGAAGCTCACCGCGAGCTTCGGCTACACCTACGGCACCGGCCGGAGCAGCTCCCAGACCGGGCTGCTCCCCGACGGCACCGGAACGGGGGAGAGGTCCACGTATTCCGCTTCGCTTACCCTGACGGAGAATCTTTTTTCGGGCTTCGCCGACAAGGCGAAGATCGACGGGGCCTCGGCGACCCGCGACGTCGCCCAGGCGCAGCTCACCGCCGCGCGGGCCAAGGCGAGCGCGGATCTGAAGGCCGCTTTCGCGGGCGTCGCGTACGCGAAAAAGGCGAAGAAGCTGACGGAAGACATCATCCGCCGCCGCGAATCCAATTTGAAGCTCATCGAGCTTCGGTTCGAGAGCGGCCGGGAAAATCGCGGCTCGTTTCTTCTGTCCCGCGGCTACCTCGAGCAATCCCGGCTGGACCATCTGCAGGCCGAGAACTCCATCGATACTTACCAGGCGCAGCTCGCCCGGGTGCTGGGCATCGACGAGAGGGCGGAGCTCGACGTGTCGGGCGCCGTTCCGATCGCCGAACCTCCTGCGAAGGTGAATCTCGAGGAACTGACTTTACGGACGCCCGAGTATCTCCAGTCCGTCGGCGACGAGTCCTCGGCGGAAGCAGCCTGGGTCACCGCCCGTTCCGGCTTCTTTCCGACCCTGAGTCTCACGGGCACGACCGCGAACTCCGACGATAGATTTTTTCCGCAGAACAACCGCTGGTCCGTCGGTGCGACCCTCAACTTCCCGCTTTTCAACGGCGGCAGCGATTACTACGGCATGAAGGCGGCGAGCGATCTCGCCAAGGCCGCCGCTCTGGCGAAGGACAATGCCCTTCGCCAGGGCAAGGTGAAATTGCGCCAGGCCCTCGCGTCCTTCCAGGAGGCCGTGCAAAAGCTGGAAGTGGACACTCGGTTTCAGGAAGCCGCCACCACGCGCGCGAAAATCGCCCGCGAAAAATATAACAACGGACTACTCAGCTTCGAAGACTGGGACATCATCGAGAACGATCTCATCAACCGCCAAAAGAATCTGCTCCAAAGCGAGCGGGATCGGGTAGTGGCCCAGGCGGAATGGGAACGGACTCAGGGAAAGGGAGTGATCCAGTGAGTACGGATCGCAAAAAACGTCCGGGCTGGCTTTGGCCGGCCGTGGGGATCGCCGCCGTCGCGGTGATTCTCGGGGCGATGAAGATGTTCGGCGGGAGCTCCGGCGGCGGCAACGACTTCAGGCGGGTCACGGTGGAGAAGGGCGACATCGAAATCACCATACTCGCCACCGGCATGGTGCAGCCCGAGAACCGGGTCGAGATAAAGCCTCCCATCGCCGGGCGCGTGGAGCGGGTCCTCGTCGAGGAAGGGGCCCAAGTGCGCAAGGGCCAGGTGCTCGCTTGGATGAGCTCCACCGAACGTGCGGCGATGCTGGATGCGGCTCGTTCGAAAGGCATGGAGGAAGCCAAGCAGTGGGAGGAAATGTACCGGCCCACGCCGATTCTCGCGCCGATCAAGGGCGCCATCATTTCGAGGAAGGTGGAGTCGGGGCAGACCTTCACCACTTCGGACGCGGTGCTGGTCATGTCGGACCGGCTCACGGTGAAGGCGAACGTCGACGAAACCGATATCGCCCAGATCAAGACCGGCCAGAAGGCCCGCATCGTGCTCGACGCATACCAAGACAAGGTATTTCCGGCCCACGTGGTGCAGATCGCCCACGATGCGACCACGGTGAACAACGTCACGAGCTACGTCGTCGACGTACTGCCGGAGCAAGCGCCGGATTTCATGCGAAGCGGAATGACCGCGAACGTCACCTACGAGATTGACTCCCGCGAAGGAGTGCTGCTGCTTCCGGTGGAAGCGGTCAAGCGGGAGAAGGGCCGCTCCGTCGTCAAAGTCGCCGGAGAGGGCGGCGTCCCCGTGGAGAAGGAAATCAAGACGGGGGTGACGGACGGAAAAAACGCGGAGCTTCTGGAGGGGTTGAACGAGGGGGAAGTGGTGCTCGTTCCGAGATTCACCGGGGGCGACGAAAAGCGCGAAAAGAACCGCAGCCCTTTGAATCCCATGGGCGGCCGCCGCCGCGGGTGATGCTCGAGCTCAAGGACATCAAGAAGACGTATTACCTCGGCAAGAACGAGGTACGCGCCCTCGCGGGCGTTTCGTTCAGCCTCGAGGAGGGCGATTACGTCGCCATCATGGGTCCTTCGGGCTCCGGTAAGTCGACCCTCATGCACGTGCTGGGGCTGCTCGACGTTCCTTCTTCCGGCTCGTACAAAATCCGCGGCAAGGAAGTCGCTCAGCTTACCGAGGACGAGCTCGCGGTTTTGCGCCGCGAGGCCATCGGATTCATCTTTCAGCAGTTCAACCTGCTCACCCGCGTAAGCGCCGCCGAAAACGTCGGGCTTCCGCTTCTCTATTCCCGCCGCCGGATAGATCTGGCGCGAGCCGAGGAGCTGCTCAAACGAGTGGGTCTCGGCGACCGCGGGGACCATCGCCCCAACGAGCTTTCCGGGGGGCAGCAGCAGCGGGTCGCCATAGCGCGTTCGCTCGTCAACCGTCCCGGCATGATCCTAGCCGACGAGCCCACGGGAAATCTGGATTCCGCTTCCGAAAAGGAAATTCTCGCCATCCTGAAGGAACTGAACTCCCAGGGCATCACCGTCGTTGTCGTCACCCACGAAGAGGAAGTGGGGCGTGAGGCGAAGCGGCTCATCCGCATGCGCGACGGAAAGATTCAGTCCGACGAAAGGCTTGCCCCCGTCGGAAAGAAAGTGGTTCGCGCGGAGGAGTCGCCGCCGTTTCAGTCCCCCACGGGCGGCGGTCTACTCGAGGGAACCGAGTACGTTCGCCAGGGGATGAAGACGCTGCTGGCGAACAAGGTGCGCACTGGTCTTTCTATGCTCGGCATTCTTATCGGCGTCGCGGCCGTCGTCGCGATGCTCGCCATCGGCCGGGGAGCTCAGAAGGAAATCGAAGGACGCCTTGCTTCCCTCGGTTCGAATCTGCTCGTGCTTCGCTCGGGGGCGGTGCGGGTAAGCGGCATCAATCAGGAATCGGGGATGACGTCGCGGCTCACCACTTCAGACGTGCAGAGCCTTCGGGCGAAAGTTCCGGCGATCCGGGATCTCGCCCCCAGCGTGAATGGCCGCGCGCAAGTCACTTACCGCAACAAGAACTGGAGCACCCAGGTTCAGGGAACTGTGCCGGCGTATACCCACATCCGCGCCTCGGAACCCGAAATCGGCCGCTTTTTCTCCGAGGACGAAGACCACAAGCGGGCGCGGGTCGCCGTGCTGGGCGCGACGGTCGTGCGCGAGCTTTTCGGCTCCGAGAATCCCATCGGGGAGATGATCAAGATCAACAAGATCAATTTCCAGGTGATCGGAATCCTTCCCGAGAAGGGCGCCGGCGGCGGCTGGCGCGATCAAGACGACAACGTCGTCATCCCGCTCAATACCGCCATGTACCGGGTCCTCGGAAAGACTTACATTGAATCGATCGATATCGAAATCAAGGCCGACTACCCGATGGAGGAGGCCGAGGACAGCATCAAGGAAGTGATGTACGAAACTCACCGCGTGCCGGTGGCTCAGCGGCAGAACGCTTTCGAGATTCGCAACATGGCCGACATTCAGGCGGCCCTCTCCGAAACGAGCCGTACGCTTTCGATGCTCCTCGCGTCCATCGCGGCGATTTCGCTTCTGGTGGGCGGCATCGGGATCATGAACATCATGCTCGTTTCGGTCACTGAACGGACAAAGGAAGTCGGACTCCGTAAGGCGATCGGAGCGCGCCGGCACGACATTCTCGCGCAGTTTCTGTCGGAAGCCGTCGTGATCAGTACGGTCGGCGGTCTCGTCGGTATTCTCATCGGCTGGACGATTACGTGGAGCATTTCCACGTTCGCGGGCTGGACTACTTCCATCTCCTGGGCGTCCGTCGCCCTGGCGTTTTTCTTTTCCGCTTTCATTGGTATCGTGTTCGGGATTTATCCGGCCCGCAAGGCTTCGCAGCTCCATCCCATCGAAGCCCTGCGGCACGATTGAGAGGTCGTCCATGAAGACCCAGCTGAAACATTTGAGTCTCGCCGTTCGGGATCCCAAGACGGTCGCCGACAAGCTAGCGAAGCTCACGCAAGGCGAGCCGGCTCCCTTTCATCCTGTGCCCGGCGGCTGGGTTTGCCTTTGGGGCGGTTGGGAAGGCCAGTTCGTCGAGTTCTATCCAAAGGGGACCGTGGTTTATCTCTCCGACGAGGGCGGTGACTTCAAGACGGATTCGAAGGCCCACGGCCAGCCGGTACACTTGAATCTTTCCATCGGCGGTTCCACCGAGGATGTAGTGGCGCTCGCCAAGAAACTTGGCTGCCCCTACCACTTTCGTCCGGGCAGCGGGGGCCCGTTGCACGAAGTCTGGCTCGAGCAAGATTTCATGGTCGAGCTGGTTACGCCGGACTTATAGAAACGCGCTCCTCTCAATGCCACTAAAGGCGGACGTCGGAGGGTGTGTTCCAGTTTGCGAGAATCCGAGAGTCGGCGACTCCCACCCGTTTCACTAGGCTCGAAGCCGCGTGGAGCATCTGATCCAGGCGGCTTCCGACCGGCGCCTTATCGATCTTTTCGAGAAATTCCTTGGATAGCAATACCGGATGACCCCCGCGGTCATCGTAGCTGGGAATCACCGCGAGCGTTGCGAGAACGAGCTCGGATTCCAAGCGTTCCCACACTTCGGTCATGGGAGCGGGAACGTCGAGAGGCAGAACGAAAGCACCGGGGCATTTCGCCGCGAGCGCGGCCCTCACTCCGATCTGAAGCGACGAGAACGGGCCGCGGTCCGGATCCGGGTTCTCGAGCTTGCCTACCCAGGGCGGAACCAAGGACGCGAGCGCCGCATCCCCGGGAGCCAGCACGGTCCAGCCGCGGGTGCCCCCGCATTTTTCAAAGCGATTCCATTGATAAGTCAGAAGCGGGGTGCCCTCGATGGGAATCTCCGCCTTGGGCGATTGCATCCGGCTCGATTTGCCGGCGGCCAGTAGAATGAGAGGGTACCGCATACAGAGTCTCCAGTGCTTGCGCCGCGAAACTCACGGCGATTTCCTTCGGTGCTTTACCCTTTATGGGGATTCCAATCGGACATGTCACGCGGGAGAGATCCTCGGGCGCGATTCCGAGCGAACCAAGACGCGCCTGAAACCGCTGCCACTTGGTCCGGCTGCCGATGAGCCCGATGTAGCGCGCGGGCTTGCCGACGAGCTCGGCGATAATCGCCTGATCGAGGGCGTGCTGGTGGGTCAATACGACCGCGTAAGTCCTCTCCGCATCCCAGCTCGCTTGGGTCAGAAAATGCATCCATGGCTCGGGATGGCGGAGTACCGTCTGAGGAATCTCCGTGGAGAAGAGCCACTCGGGGCGGGAATCGATCAGATGGATCTGAAACGGAGTGCCCGCGAGCACCTGGCAAATCGCGCGCCCCACGTGTCCCGCGCCGAATACGTAAAGTTGCGGCCCGCGCTGGAGTACTTCCACCAGCAAACCGACCGTACCGCCGCAGCACTGGCCGGTCGCCGCGCCGAGAGAAATCTTGTTGAAGGAAGGTTTCCCGGATTTCAGACACTCGGCCGCCTCCTTGAGGGCGAGCGATTCCAGGTTGCCGCCGCCGATCGTTCCGAAAAATTCCCCGCTTTCGCAGACGAGCATCTTCGCGCCGATTTCCCGGGGCGACGAGCCGGCATGGCTTGCCACCGTCACGACCGCGACAGGCTTGCCCTCGAGACGCAGCTCCTCGAGCTTCGATACCCAGTCCCAGTTCACAAAGACTCCAGAAACTGGCGCAGCAAGTTCAGGGAAACCTGCTTGCGGTAGACGGAGGTCGAACGGATATCGTCTATGGGAGCGACTTCCTTGCCGAGAGTCGCAAGCGCGCTTTGTATGCCGGCGGGGTCCAGCCTTTTTCCGACGAGAGTGCCTTCGGTGGTGCGGCAACGAAGCGGAGTCGGAGCCACGCTGCCGAAAGCGAGGCGTACGTGCGTGATCTTGCGGGCGCCGTCGAGATGGGCCGCGGCGGCAAGGCATACTTTCGAAATCGCCTGGGCCTTGCGCGTCCCCACCTTGCGGTACCACTGCTTTGTTTCGGCCTCCGGCCGTTTCAGGCGAATGCGGCGAATGAGCTCATGGGGTCCCATGGCGAGTTTCTTGTAGCCCGTATGAAAAGTGTCGTAAGGAAGCCAGCGCGCGCCGGCCTTCGAGATCACTTCCACCTCGGCGTCATAGACGAGAAGAGCCGGGGGGGAGTCCGCCGCGGGAGAGGCGTTGGCGATGTTGCCCCCGAGGGTGCCGCGGTTCTGAATCGCGATGGCTCCCGTTTCGGAAGCGGCGGCGCAGAGGAGCGGAAAATCGTTTTGGAGAATTCGGTTCGAGCGAATCTCGGTGTAAGTAGTGAGCGCGCCAAGCGTGACATGAGTGGGGGTCGCTTCGAAGGATTGCAGCTCCTTCATTCCCCAAAGGCTCAAATATTTTCCCTCGGGAAGTTTCCCCGCCTCGAACAGAACCATGAGGTCCGTGCCGCCGGCGATAGGCTTCCACGCCCCCGCTTGCAAGAGGGTCAGCGCCTCGTCGAGGTTCTTCGGAATTTTCAGTTCGTAGCCGGGTACGAAGGCTCTCATGCTTTCGCCTCCGCGGCTTTGGCGACGGCTTCGAAAATCTTCATGTAACCCGTGCACCGGCACAGATTGCCGGCAAGCCCTTCGCGGATGTCGGCTTCCGTCGGTTCCGCGTTCTTTTCGAGAAGCTGAACGGCGGCGAGGATCATTCCCGGCGTGCAAATTCCGCACTGGGCTCCGCCGGTTTCGAGAAAAGCCTTCTGAACCGGATGCAGCTCTCCCTTGGCGGCGAGCCCTTCAATCGTCTGAATCGCGGACCCTTCGACTTGGGCGACGGGCACGAGGCAGCTGTTGACGAGTTTACCGTCGACGAAAACGGAGCAGGCCCCGCACTCGCCCTCGCCGCAGCCTTCTTTCACGCCCTTGCAATGGCCTTCCTCCCGAAGCACGTCGAGAAGTCGCGCCATGGGCCAGGCTTTTAGCTTGAGGTTCTTGCCGTTCACTCGGCATCCGACTTCAACCACGTTGCGCCTCCCAAGCCTGGTGCAGATCCTCGGGTAGAAGCGGGATCGCGTTGACGTCGATACCGGTGGCGGCCGAAATCGCATTGAGAATGGCGGGGCCGGGGCCGTCCATGGGGAGCTCCCCGATGCCTTTTCCCCCATGGGGGCCGTGACCGAAATTCGTTTCGAGGAAGGCCGTGCGGATTGTCGGAACGTCGGCCGCCGTCGGCATGATGTAGTTGGTCATCTGGTTATTGATCATGCCTCCGTCTTTCCAGACGACCTTCTCGTAAATCGCGTAGCCGATTCCTTGAGCGACGCCGCCTTCGATTTGCCCGGCGGCCAATACCGGATGAATGACTTTGCCCGCTTCCTGAACCGCGACGAAATCCTCGACGCGGGTTTCAAACGTGTCCATGTCGACGGCGACGTCGGCGACATAAACCGCCTACGCGTAAGCCGCGTAGGCCTCTCCGCGGTAAGCTTTGTCGTCCCACTCGACTCCCGCGGGTTGCTTGTACTGGCTGTAGACTTTTAGCGGCCCGACTTTCTTGACGTAGGCCTTGCAAGCTTCGAGGAACTGCTCTCTGGTGTGAGGCCGTTTGAGGTGACCGCTCTGGACGAGGGCGTCTTCTAGTCCGTGGGCCGCGTTTTCGACGAGCTTTCCGACGATCATGCAGGTGCGCGAAGCCACCGTCGGCCCGCTGTCGGGAACGAAGGCGGTATCTGGCTGGGCGACGAGGATGTCGTCGTAGTGAAGGCCCAGGGCATCGGCCGTGATCTGGGAAAAGATGGTGTTCGTGCCTTGGCCGATCTCGGTGCTCGCGGCCAGAACGTTTATCTTTCCTTCGGCCGTTGCTTCGACTCCGACCACCGAGGAAAGAAATTTTTCTCCCGAGCCCGTGAACCCCGCGCCGTGGAGGAACGATGCGAAGCCCATGCCGCGTTTGATGCGCGAGTTCGGATTCTCTCTCGCGTATTGGTCCCGCTTTTCGTGGTAACGGCTCATCTGAAAAGCCTTCTTGAAGAGCCCCTCGAAATCGACTTCCTCCTTGATCACTTGGGAGGTCGCCGTCGCGTCGCCTTTGTTCAGGAAATTGCGCCGGCGGAACTCATAGGGAGTGAGCCCGGCCGCGGCGGCCACTTTGTCCATGTGTCGTTCGAGCCCGAAAAGACTCTGGGGAGCGCCGAAGCCCCGAAACGCTCCGTGAGGAGGCGTGTGGGTAAGGGCCGCGCGGCTTTTCACCCGCACGTTTTCGCAGCGGTAAGGACCCGCCGCATGGATCGTTCCCCGCGAGAGAACCACCGCCGAGAGGGTCGCGTAGGCTCCGCCGTCGAGGAGAAAATCTATTTCCATCGCGAGGAGCTTGCCGTCCTTGTCGATGGCGGTGCGATGGCGGGTGCGGGAAGGGTGGCGCTTGGTGGTCGCCGCCATGTCCTCCGCGCGGTCGTAAATCATCTTCACGGGCTTTCCCGATTTCCACGCGAGAAGGGCAGCGTGTCCGGCGAGTAGCGTCGGGTACTCTTCTTTTCCGCCGAAGCCGCCGCCGGTTTCCATTTGAATTACGCGGACTTTTTCCGGAGGCAAGCCGAAGAGCGGCTTGAGTCCCTTGTGTACGTAATAGGGGCATTGGAGCGAGCCCCAAACGGTGACTCCATCCTTAGGGCTCGCGACGGCGATCACTCCGTTCGGTTCTATGTAGAGCTGCTCCTGGGCGCCGGTGTAGTACTCGCCTTCGACCACGTGCGCGGCTTTCGCCCACACGGAATCCACGTTTCCCTTTTCGATCTGGTAGGTCTTGAAAAACTTGTCGGACTTTTCGTAGTCCAGAATCGGTTTGCCTGCGTCGTACTCGATCCGGACGAGCTTTCTTCCCTTTTCGGCGACGTGCTTGTCGGGGTGAGCGAGAAGAAGGATCGGCTCTTGCGGGTGGTTCACCACCGTGTCCGCGAGAAAGGGCTGATCGAGATCGATTAGAGTGACGACGTTCTTGCCGGGAATGTCTTTCGCCGTGACGATCGTGAACTCATTCCAGTTCACGCCGGGATCGAAATGAACGGCTTTGATCTTTCCGTGGGGGATGGTGCTTCGGATCGTGACGCCGTGGAGGCAGCCGGGGAAATCGAGATCGTCCACGTAGACGGACGCTCCCGTTACCTTGCTGCGGCCCTCTTTTCTGAGGACGGGTTTACCGACCCACGTTTCGGATTTCGCCTGCGCCAAGAATTCCCCCAGGGGCTCTTATAGCCGGAGGATCCCGGATAGGCCAGCGCGTTGCTTGGCGGGGAGAAACTATGATAAGTCTTTGAAAGTTTGTAGGTTATCCAGCCGCGTGTAGGCGGTTCGCGGGGAGTTCGAGGTGCAGAAAGAGGTGCCCGGTGCCCCGGCCGAGATTCTCGAAACCTACACTTCGGTAGAGCTTGGCGGCCGCTCTGAGATTGGAACGCGATTCCAGCCCGATCGAACGGGCGCCGCGGGAAGCGATAAGGGCGATGACGCCTTCGAGAAGCATCCGGCCCACGCCTCGGCCCCGCAGTTCGGGCGCTAGATAAAACTTTCGGATTTCGTATTCTCCGGGAAGGACCGTCGTGAAACCGAGGGTGCCGAGGAGCCGGCGTTTCGAATCGCGGACTAAAAGAATGGCACCGCCGCGCAGCTGATAGTGGTCTTCGATGGCTTGAAGGTCCGTGTCGGCCGCTTGGATGGGAATGCCGAACTCCCCGCGAACCGTTTCGATGAAGGAGCGAATTTCCGTATGGTCTTCATCGCGGGCGAGAGTCACTTTCAGATTGAGCGGCAAGTTCATCATCGCTTGAATCTCGGCAAGAAACGGAGCCAACCGAGTAGTCGCGAGCCGTTCTTTTGAAAAATGGTGTAGCGGTAACCGAAATGAGCTTTCGAGCCGGGCGTCTCTTCCCAGCGATCGAGCTGCCGGCGAAGTTCCGCCATCCGCGGTTCCACGTTCCAAGCTGCTTGAGCGAGGGAGGCCAGGTTTTCCCACATCTGACGGACCGTCGCCTTTCCGGAACCCGTGATCGTTCTTTTGACGACGTAATCTTTGGTCAGCGCAAAACCCCGCGGGCGGGCGAGCCGTCGCAGGTTACGCAATGCCGCCGCCGGTCCTCCCACGGGTTGGTGTTTGCGAGCCGCTTTCAGAATGACGGCCCGCTGCGGGCACTCCGGCTCGAGTCTGAGCTCCGAGTCCTCGGCCTCAACGAGAATGAGATGACCGCCCGGCGCGAGCAGAGATTGGGCGACTTCGAGAAAACGGACGAGGTCCGGAAGGTGCTGAACCACCAGGCGGACGAGGATCGCGTCGTACTCCCCATCGGCCGGGCCAAGCGCGTAAAGATCTTTCACGTCGACGGATACATTTTGCTGAAACTGCAGGCGATGGCGGGCGTGCTTGGTGAGCATTGCCGAGGAATCGATTCCGCGGAAGGTTTTCTCCGGAAAGGCTTTCGAGAGTTGCAAGAGAAAGGCGCCGTTGCCGGAGCCGATTTCCAGAACGTGGCGGGCGCGTCGGAAGAAGGAGAGCGACTTGAGAAACTCGGCGTCCGCCGGGAAGAACGCGCGGACCTGAAGGTCAAGCTGCCGGTTCCAGAGCTCCTCGAACGAAAAAGTCTCGTGATTAGAATGCGATTTTGAAGCCACCACCCGTCCCCCCGGCCCGCCTCTGTGCAAGCGGATTGCCAGCCTGGTCAGGCACGAAATCTGTACAGACTTTGAAGAACGTGCCGAGGAGTGTCCTTTACCGGGCCGTAAACGTCACCCCCGTGCGGGGTTAAGCGAGGCTATTCCGGCACATCCGTTGCAAATTCGCCCCCCGTCCTTGCCCAAGGACGTGGAGAGGGTCGTATGTTTTTGAAGTTAGTTTTTGCTGCTCTGATTCTGTTGTCTTTCGGCGCCGCTCAAGGCGACGAGTCTCACGACAAATCGAAGTCCGTTTCCGCCCGCGCGGAGCAAAAGGAAAATCCGTGGAACTCGGAAGGGTACCGCGCGCTGCCGGGCGTTCCGGTCGGCATGAATTTGGATCAAGACGGATGGGACTCGCTGACGAAGGCGGGGATCGATCTTCCGAAGGCCTGCATGCAACTCGTTCAGCACAAAAGTCAGCCTAAGGACGCCGCTTTCATTCTCGTCAGCAAGAAGCCTTGCGCCGACGAGGATGTCATCATGAAGGAAAAGGACGTTGCTCTGCGTTTCCCGACTTCCGTCCGCGAGTTTGGAGAGTTGGGAAAGCAAAATGCGTTCGCGGGACTCCTTACTTCGCTACTCGGAGTGAACAAGGTCCGCATCGGCGCGATCTATCATCCGGATTACGACAATCAGCCCATAGGCTATTGGCTGGAGGATCAGGACTCGAAGGACGGAAAGCCTCACCGAATGTTGCTACTCGCCCTTTGCACCAAGCGTACGATTGAGGGCAGCCTCAATCCCCAGTTCGATTTTTCGAAGCTTTGCAAGGTCGTCACGAAGAAGGGTGCTCTGGTAGACATCGAACTGAACGATCAGGCGAAAGCGGAAATCGCCGTTGCCGAACGCGAACTCGAGCGTTTACGCCGTAAATCTTACGTGCAGTCTCGATCGGAACCGGCTTATGAGCCCGCGCCGGTTCAAGAACAGCCGGCCTCTCGTCCCGTCGAGCGGCGCGAGTCCGTGCTCGTGAAGGACGCCCGCACCTATCGCGAAGGCTGGAACAACAGCTGGTCTTTGAATCCGATCCGCGCGGCGGAAGGAAGGAAGAAGATGGAAGAGATCGAGCGAAAGTGGAACCTCGATTACACGGGATCTTACGAAGCCGGCCGGGACGCGGCTCTTTACCGCCTCGATCTCGATGAGGCCTGGCGCTACGAACAGCGCCGCGTGCGCAGTGAAGCTTTCAACCAGGTCATGAACGGACTTTTCGGAAGATAAAACGGACCGCCTTTTTCCTACGCGATGCAACGTGGCTCGGCTTGTGGCAGACTATGCCCCATGGATATTTATCTGGCGGCGGCAATCGAAGAAGCGGAGATGGGACTTAAAGAGGGGGGCATTCCCATCGGCTCGGTCCTCGTGATCGGAGACCGCATCGTAGGCCGGGGACACAACCGGCGCGTGCAAAAGGGAAGCGCCATCCTTCACGCGGAAATGGATTGCCTGGAAAACGCCGGGCGGCTGACCGCGAAGGATTACCAGCGGGCGGTACTCTACTCGACCCTCTCCCCTTGCGACATGTGCAGCGGGACAGCCCTCCTTTATAAGATTCCGCGCATCGTGATCGGGGAAAACGTCACTTTCCAGGGCCCGGAGGCCTACGTCCGATCCCGCGGGGTCCGCCTCGAGATTTTGAACGATGCCCGCTGCATAGATTTGATGAAGAAGTTCATCGCCGCCAAACCCTCCCTCTGGAACGAAGATATTGGCGTCTAAGGCGAGAAGCATCGCGTCTGTCGGCGGCAGTTGCCGGGCTTTCGGCCAACGGGCATTCTTGCCGTTACATTGGAAGCGCAAGTCAGAAAAGTTTTGGAACGGGTCCTCGGACCAGAGTCCCCCATGGCGGTCGTGACCCCGCTTTCCGGCGGCATCACTAACCATAACTTCAAGGTGGATCTTCCCAACCGAAGCCTCGTCGTGCGTCTCGGCGGTGCCGGCACCGAGCACCTCGGCATCGACCGAAGCCACGAGGGAAAGACCGCCGAAATCGCGGCCAAGGCCGGCATTTCGGCGGGCGTGCTCTTCTCGGATCCGGCGAACGGTATTCTTGTCTCGGAATTCCTCGAAGGGGAGACGCTGACAGTCGAGTCGACCACGAAACCCGACGTTTTCGTACGCACCATCGCGTCCATCCGCAAGATTCACAAGGCCGCGCCGTTTCCGGGAACGTTCTGCCCCTTCGCCACGGTCCGCCGCTACCACGCGGACGCCGTGAAGCGGGGAGTGAAGTTCCCGGCGAAGATCAAGGACGCGCTCGCTCTCGCCGGCCAGATCGAGACGGTGCTTGGCGCCGACAGGCCGCGCGTCTCCTGCCATAACGATTTGCTTCCGGGGAATTTCATCGACGACGGCCGGCGCGTCTGGATAGTCGATTGGGAGTACGCGGGCATCGGAGACCCCTTTTTCGATCTGGGCAATTTCGCCATCAATCTCGAATTGTCCGACAGCGCGTGCTCTCAGGTAATCGAGCTGTATTTCGGCGGACCGTCCGACGAGAAGCTCGCGCGCCTTCATCTGATGCGGCTAGCTTCCGACCTGCGCGAAGCCTTCTGGGGTTTCTTGCAGTCGGCCGTATCGAAGCTCGATTTTGATTTTAGGCAGTACGGCGATAAGCACCTTGATAGATTTTTTCAGAATCAAACCGGCGGAGAATTCAACTCGTGGCTCAAGAACGTTCAGAACCGACCCTGAAACTTCCCAATCACGCCTCCATCGTCATCATCGGCGGCGGAATCGTGGGCTGCAGCATCGCCTACCATCTCGGCAAGCGCGGCCAGAAGGACGTCGTGCTCCTCGAGAAGGGAGAGCTGACGAGCGGTTCCACGTGGCATGCGGCGGGACTCGTCGGGCAGCTTCGCTCCTCGTTGAACGTCACGAACATGCTTAGCTACAGCGTGGAACTGTACGCTCGTTTGGAAGAGGAGACGGGGCAGCCGACCGGCTGGAAGGCGGTCGGCGGTTTACGGCTCGCCTCCTCCAAGGATCGGATGACGGAGCTCAAGAAGGGCGCCACCACCGCGAAGAGTTTCGGCATGGAGATGCATCTTCTTACGCCGAAGGAAGCTTACGATCTTTTTCCCATCATGAGCCTCGACGGGGTAGTTGGCGCTTCGTTTCTCCCGACGGACGGTTACGCCGATCCTTCCCAGGTCACCATGGCGCTGGCTCAGGGCGCGCGCTCGGCGGGGGTCAAGATCATCCGCAATATCCGGGTGACCGGCATCGAAGTGAAGAATCGGGTCGCCACCGTCGTGAAAACCGCGCACGGGGACATCAAGGCGGATATCGTCGTCAACGCCGCCGGAATGTGGGCGAGGGAAGTGGGCAAGATGGCGGGCGTGAACGTTCCGCTCATCCCGGTTCAGCACCAGTATATGGTGACGGACGTGGTTCCCGGTCTTCCCAAAGGACTTCCCACCATGCGGGATCCGGACAATCTCGTTTATTACAAGGAAGAGGCGGGCGCGCTCGTCATGGGCGGTTACGAGCACAACCCCATTCCGTGGTCTCTCGACGGAGTGCCGAAAACTTTCGGGCAGGAGCTTTTGGAATCCAACTACGATCATTTTTCGCCGATCGCGGAGCTTGCGATTAAACGCACTCCCATGTTCGCCGATGTTGGCGTCAGAAAACTCATCAACGGGCCAGAAGCTTTCACTCCGGACGGCACGTACGTCATGGGTCTGGCCCCCGAGCTGCGGAATTATTACGTCGCGGCGGGTTTCAACGCGCATGGCATCGCCGGCGGCGGCGGCGCGGGTCGGATGATGGCCGAATGGATTCTCGACGGCCGCCCGAGCCTCGACCTTTGGGACCTCGACATCACCCGTTTCGGTTCGCACCACGGCAGCGCGGATTTCTTGCGCGAGCGCACGTTGGAGCTATACGGCAAGCACTACAGCATTTCCTGGCCGAAGGAGGAGCACTCCACCGGACGCAACGTCTACAAGAGCCCTCTCTACGAAACTCTCGCCGGTCACCGCGCGGTCTTCGGATCGAAGTACGGCTGGGAACGGCCCAACTGGTTCGCGCCGAAGGGCATGGAGCCGAAAGACGATCACACTTTCGGCTGGCCGAACTGGCACGAGGCCGTGGGCCAGGAGCACAAGACGATTCGCGAAGGCGTCGCTCTCATCGATCAAAGCTCCTTCAGCAAATTCACCGTCAAAGGGAAGGGGGCGCTTGCTTTCCTTCAGAAGATTGCGGTCAACAACGTCGACAAGCCCGTCGGGCATTACACCTATACCCAGCTTTGCAACGAGAAGGGGGGCATCGAGGCGGATCTCACCTTCCATCGCATCGCCCCCGAGGAATTTTACGTCGTTACCGGAACGGCCTTCGGAACTCACGACTTCGCGTGGATGCGCAAATGGCTGCCCGAGGACGGCTCGGTCACGTTCACCGACATCACGCCCACGATGTCGGTACTCAACGTATGCGGCCCTCTCTCGAGAAAGCTTTTGGAGCGGGTGACGAAAGACGATGTCAGCAACGCCGGCTTCAAGTTCGGCCAGACGTTGCCTTTGAAGATCGCCGGCCACGTCGTGCACGCCGCCCGCGTGACTTACGTCGGGGAACTGGGCTGGGAGCTCCACATGCCGAAGGAAGCGGCTCTCCCTGTTTACAAAGCGCTGTGGGAAGCCGGTAAGGATTTGAAAGTGATCAACGCCGGCTATCGCTCCATCGAGTCCTGTCGCTTGGAGAAGGGCTACCGATATTGGAGCGCGGAGCTGTCGGGCGATTACACTCCCTACCAGGCGGGTCTCGGGTTCTGCGTCGATCTGAAGAAGCCGGACTTTCTCGGCAAAGCGGCGCTCGCGGCGGAAAAGGAGCGCGGGCCGCACCGAAAGCTCTGCTGCTTCACCCTCGACAGGGCCGTTCCCATGCACGGCAAGGAGACCATTCTCCACGGCGGAAAGATGGTGGGCCTGCTGACCTCGAGCGGGTTCGGTTACACCGTCGGAAAATCCATCGGCTACGGCTATCTGAAGCTCGCCGACATCCACGACGGCGGCTATCAGATCCAAGTGCTCAGCGAAGTGATCGGAGCGACCCGGGAAAAGGGCGTGCTCTACGATCCGAAGCGGGAGCGAATTCTCGCTTGAACGCCGAAGCCCTTTGCGCCCAGCAGATAGCTTTCCTCGAAGGGGAACGATTCGTTTGCGTCGCCGAACGCAAAGACGGCGGAAAGTTTCCCGATCTAGTCAGCCAAACGCCCGAGGGCGCCTATCGTTTGCGAGAAGTGAAGTACAAGCTCGAGGCCCGTCTGGTAAGGAAGGCGCTCGCCCAGCTGGAGGCCGGATTCGACGAGTATCCGGGCATCGATCGGCTGGAGCTCGTGATTCCGTTGCAGGGAAGAAAGTTGAAGGAGCCCGAGAAAGCTTTTCTGGGCGCTCCGATTTGCGAACGCCGCCACGAGCTGATTCTAGAGGGCATTCCTTGCCGCGTCCGCGGCCAATCCGTCAGCGTACTCATTCTCTGAGTCGCGCTGTTCCATCAGAATAGTTAATAAATAGGATTGAAGAGATAGACGGAGCCTATGAAACGGCCTCCTCACTAAAGAGCCTGGAAATACCGATGAGGATCTGAACCCCTGCCTTCGTTTTGGCCTGGGGGAACGGAGACTTAGGTGGCCTGGCCGCTAGCGGAAATCGCCCTGATTGCTTCCATCTCGCTGATCCTCGCGGTCGCGTTGGGGTACCGCTTTGTTCTGCCCAGGCTCCCTCGCCGACGGCCGTCGAGGCCGCATTTGGTGTCGGCCGAACCGCGCTCGGTGAGCCTCCTTGTTCCGTGCCACAACGAGGCCGTCGTCATCGAGGCGAAGCTCGAAAGTCTGCTCGCTCTCGACTACCCAAAAGAAAAATTACAGATTCTCGTCCTCGACGACGGCTCCACCGACGAAACGGCGGCGATCGTTCGTCGCTACAAAGCTCGTGGCGTCGAGCTTCTTTCCTCGGCCAGAATCGGTAAAGCTTCGGTGCTTCACCGGGGAATTCTCGCGTCCCGCGGAGAAATTCTCATTTCAACGGACGCGGACTCCTTCTTCGGGCCCGAGACGCTTCAGCGGGTGGTTCCGTACTTCGACGATCCGGAAATCGGAGGAGTGGCGGCGGCCTTCACCAATCCCATCCGGGAAGACGAGCCGCTAAGCCTGGGTAACCACGCCTACTGGCGTTCCGACACCGACCTGAAGATTTTGGAAGCCCGAGTCGGTTCCGCCATGGGTATGGTGGGCCAGTTCCTTTGTTTCCGGGCGACCATTCTGAAAGGAAGCTCGCTCACTGATTGGCATCCGCCCAAGGCCGGCGAAGATACGGCCCTATCCTTCTTCCTGATTACCAAAGGCTTTCGGATCGCTTTCTGCCCGGACGTCCTGGTCAGCGAGGAAGGGGCGCGTACGGTACGGGAGTTCGTCACTCAAAAGCGCCGGGTGGTCTCCCATGGCCTCGCCTGTTCGGCGCATTACTGGCGCTCGCTGGCTTCGTCGATGACCGCGGTGGAGTATTTCTGTTTTTTCAATCGGCGGATTCTCACCTATCTCGTGCCGATGGCGGAACTGGTTCACCTCTCGTCGCTCGCGTACTTGTCCTTCGGGGCTCCGTTCTATCGGGCACTCGCGGCTACGGAGGCCTTTTGCATCGCCATGGCCGTGCTGTTGCAGGTGCCGCCTTTCAGAAAAAGCCGGCCGTCCCGGCAGGCGCTTTTCTTCATGCTCGCGAACTTCGCGCTGATCCTGGGATGGTGGGACTACCTGACGGGAAGCGATCACAACCTATGGCAGAAGGTAGCCAGACGTAAACGCCCCGCGGATCCTTCCGAAAAACGCCGCTCGGCGTGAGCTACTTGCGGCTTAGGGCGTAATACACGCCCCCGGACACTCCGAACCCAACGAACCAAGCGTAGTGATAAAGGCCGCTGATGAAAGCGGGTACCGCTTCCGTGGGGAGTACTTTGATGGTCGTCAGAAATCCCGGGATGTTCGGCAGAATGCCGACCAGCATCGCTATGACGGCGGCGCGGTTGAAGCCGTTGCCGAACCAGTAACGGCCCTTGTCCGTATAAAGCTCGTCGACGACCAGCTCCTGCTTCCGGATGAGGAAGTAATCCACGATCATGATTCCGCCGATGGGGCCTAGCAGCGACGAGTAGGCGATGAGCCACGTGAAGATGTAACCGTTCGGGTCCGCCATCAGCTTCCACGGGAAAATGAGCGCTCCGATGACGCCGGTGATGTAGCCGCCCTTCTTGAAATCGATCTTTTCGGGGGCCAGGTTCGAGAAATCGTTGGCGGGGCTCACGATGTTCGCCGCGATGTTGGTGGCGAGTGTCGAGATGATTACGGCGAGCATCGCGAAGGTGACGAGCAAAGGCGAATCGAACTTGCCCGCAAGAACGACCGGATCCCAGATAGTGATCCCGTACACGATGGTGGTCGCGCTGGTGACGACGACTCCGATGAACGAGAACAGCGTCATCGAGGTCGGTAGCCCGACTGCTTGGCCCACAATCTGGGCTCTTTGCGATTTCGCGTAACGTGTGAAATCCGGGATGTTGAGAGACAGCGTCGCCCAGAAACCCACCATTCCCGTCAGACCGGGAAAGAAGAAAGCCCAGAATTCGGCGGAGCTCTGAAACTTCGACGGTTGCGCCAGGATGGGACCGAGGCCGTTGGCCGCGCTAATGGCCCAAAACAGCAGCGCCAGCGCCGCTACCGGTAGAAACACCGCTTTGAAGAGGAGCAGCTTCTTGATGCTGTCGATGCCCTTGTAGACGACGAACATGTTGAGGCACCAGAACAGAAAGAACGTGATCGCGGGTCCCGTCTCGAGGCCGAACGACTCCGGGAAGACGCGGGGAAGCGTCGCAATTCCGGGCATCCAGATTTTGAGGATCTGAAAAAGGGAGAAGCCGCCGATCCAAGTTTGGATGCCGAACCATCCGCAGGCCACGATGGCGCGCAGGATCGCCGGAATGTTCGCGCCCCGGATGCCGAAGCTCGCGCGGGCGAAAACCGGAAAGGGAATGCCGTACCGGGCACCCGCGTGGCCGTTGAGGATCATTGGCACCAGCACGATGGCGTTACCGAGAAAGACAGTGAAGATCGCCTGCCACCAGTTCATTCCCCCTTCGATGAGGGAGCTGGCCAGCATGTAAGTCGGGATGCAGAGACTCATGCTGATCCAGAGGGCAGCATAGTTCCACGTTCCCCACGTCCGTTTTTCGACGGGGACTACCGCGAGATCTTCGTTCGTGTAGCTCATCGGAAAAGCGTAACGGATTGTGGAAGGGACGGCTACTGGATACACTTTACGGATGCTTCGCTTCCTGTTGCTCCTCCACCTTTTTCTCGCTCCGGGACTCTGCTGGGCGAAGTGCCGAAATCCTCCCCACACGAAATTTTACAGCTGTAAGGGGATTACCGAGAAGCAGGCCATGAATATCTACGGAGTCGTGTTTTACGGAGAAGTGATCGTGCCTCCGCTCCAGAACTTTCTCAATTTCTTCCACGTGGTCTTTGGGAAGAGGGCCACTTGGAGGCTGAACGTGCTTCACAACTACAAGGGTGCCGATTCGGGCTCGATCGTCCTGCGGGACTTTGAGGCGGATAACTGCACAAGCCTATTTCGGCAGGACAGTCGGTGGATGGTCTTCGGTTTTCGGGAACCCGGTGGGTCGGTGGTGGAGCTTCCCCCGGATGGCGTATGCAACCCCAGCTTCGCCACGCCCGAGGACCCCGGCTACTAAAGAGTATTGTCCGCGTAACTCGAATGAAGATCGTAGGGAAACGGTTCTTTGGAGTCGTACAACGTCATGCAGTCGGGAACCGGGCATACGGCGACGCATAGATTGCAGCCGGTACAGTTTTCGTAGATCAGCTCCGCGACGTTTCGAGTACCGTTCGTTTTCTTCGTATCCGGAACGGCTTTCAGAAGCAGAGCATCGTAACCGGCGTCGTCGCAGGCGACGACGCATAGGTTGCAGCCCGTGCAGGTGCCTTCGTTGATCTTCACCTTTTCGGAAGAGGAGTGCTTGAGTAAGAAGTCGAAGCTCGTGACCTTCGAGTACAGGTCGCCTTTGACCTGTTCGATGGACGTGAAGCCCATCTGATCCATGTACTTCTCGAGGCCCTTGTTCATGCCGTCGATGATCTTGAAGCCCCGGATCATGATTTCCGTGCAGACCTGAAGCTGCCCGGCGCCCATGAGTAGGTACTCGACCCCTTCCGACCAGCCGACGATGCCGCCGGTGGCGGAGATGGGCAGCCCGGTGGCCTGTTTGCATTCCGCAACGCACTTCAATCCGATGGGCTTCACGGCGTTACCCGAGATACCGCCGACCGCGGTGTAGCCGTTCACCGAGAGGTGCGGCTCTCGTTTGTAGATATCCACTCCGATGATGCCGTTCACGGTGTTGATGACCGTGATGGCGTCCGTGCCGCCCTTCTTCGCGGCGTTCGCCATCACCTTGATGTTGGTCACGTTAGGGGTGAGCTTCGTCAGAATCGGAACCTTGCTCACCGACTTACAAGTCGAAACGATGTTGTAGACGATCTCCGGGTCCTGAGAGCAGATGGCGCCCATGTCCCGCTCGGGCATGCCGTGGGGGCAGCCGAGGTTCAATTCCACGGCGTCGCAGCCCACCTTGTTCATCTCTTCGATGAGCTTCGCCCAGGCGTCCATTTCGTGGCCGGGGGCCATGATGGAGCCGATGATCATCTTCTTGGGATAGCGCTTACGAAGCGTCTTCAGCTCGTCGAGCCACACGCTTAGGCGGCGGTCCGTGATGAGCTCGATGTTTTGCATCGCGATCTCACGGTTCCACTTCTTCATCGTCTGAATGCGGGGGGCGACGTTGATGATGGGCTCTTCCACGGGCCCCACGGTCTTCATGATGGCGGAACCCCAGCCCGCGTCGAAGGCGGAAGCCATCAGCTCGCCGGTCGCTGCCGGCGGCGCCGAAGCCACGCACCAAGGGTTTTCCATCTCGAAGCCGAGAAAATGCGTCGTGAGTTTACCCATAGTCTTTCCTCTAGCTTAAGGCTGGTTGCCTAGCGCATCCTTTTTTCGATTTCGCCCAGACACTCGTCGATGGTTTTCAGCATCTGGTCGCATTGGGCGCGGGTGATGGAAAGAGGGGGCGCTACCCGCGCCACGTTTCCGAACAGCCCACCTTTGCCGATGAGAAGGCCGCGGTCCTTGCACATCTCCATCAGCTCATTCATTTCGGCCGTCGCGTATTCCTTCGTGGTGCGATCCTTCACGAGCTCAAATCCGAGGAGCAACCCGCGGCCGCGCACGTCGCCGATGAGCTTGCGCGTCTTCATAATCCCCTTGAGGCCGTCCATGAGGTACGCGCCTTGGGTCTTCGCGTTCTCGATGAGCTTCTCCTCACGGATGATGTCCATCGTCACCTTCGCCTGCATCGTCTGGTACGGATCGCTGCCGAAGGTGTTGAAGAGAAGCTTTCCCGCGAGCGAATCGGAAGCGTCGGTTTTCATCATCACGGCGCCGATGGCGGCTCCGTTTCCGAGGCCCTTCGCCATCGTCACCATGTCGGCGTCGATGCCGAGCTCTTTCGTGAGCAGGTAGTTGCCGCCGCAGCGGCCGGCCCCCGTCTGCACTTCGTCGCTGATGTACTTGCCGCCGTACTTGTGCACGATGGAGGCGACTTCATGAAAATATTCCTTCGGAGGCGAAATGAAGCCGCCGACTCCCATCACGGGCTCCGCGATGAAGGCCGCGATTTTGCCGTGGGTGGTGGTTTGGATCGTCGTCTCGACGTTCTTCGCGCACTCGAGGTGGCAGCTGTCCGGGGTCTTGTTGAAAGGACAGCGGTAGCAATAGGGTTCCATGGCCGACGTCATGCTAGCCACGGGCTGGGCGCGGAAACGCCAGTTGTTGTGGCCGCAGGCCGCAAGCGTTCCGGAGGTGCCGCCGTGGTAGCTGTGCCGCAAGTGCACGACCGTGGTCTCGCCGGTCGACTGGCGGGCGGCGAGAAACGCCGTTTCGTTCGCTTCGCTGCCGGAATTCGTGAAGTACACCCGGTCGATGCCCTTCGGCGCTTCCTTCATCAACTCTTTCGCCAGATCGGTGGCGTGGTGATTGAGGTAGAGCGTCGAGGAGTGCTGGATTTCGTCGTTATCCAGCATCTTTTTCATCTCGGCCTTGATCCGTGGATGGTTGTGGCCCGCGGAAATGCAGACGATGCCGCCGATGAAGTCCAAGTACTCCTTACCCTGTTCGTCGTAGACGTACTGAGCCTTCGCCTTCACGGCGTGAAACGGTTTCTTGTAGTAGTGAACCGTCGTCGACAGGAAATGGCGCTTGCGTACTTCGAGGATTTCTTCGGTCGAGGCCATCTTACAGCTCCGTGATTGGGGTGTACGTTTCCGGCCGGCGATCCCGGAAGAACTGCCACAGGTCCCGGACCTCTTTCACTTCGTCGAGATCGATGTCGACCACGAGCAGCTCGTCTTTGTCCCGGCTCGCCTTCTTGAGGATCTTACCCCGGGGACTTGCCACATACGACTGTCCGTAAAACTCCCCGATGCCCCATGGAGCTTCGGTTCCGACGCGGTTGATCGCGGCGATGAAGTAGCCGTTGGCGACCGCGTGGGCCGGCTGCTCGATCTCCCAAAGGTACTCGGAGAGACCGGCCACCGTGGCCGACGGGTTGAAGACGATTTCCGCGCCGTTGAGGCCCAGGCACCGCGCTCCGTCCGGGAAATGCCGGTCGTAGCAGATGTAGACGCCGACTTTGCCGAACTGGGTATTGAAGACCGGGTAACCGAGGTTTCCCGGCTTGAAGAAGAACTTCTCCCAGAAGCCCTTTACCTGGGGGATGTGGTTCTTGCGGTACTTGCCCAGATACTTGCCGTCCGCGTCGATGACGGCGGCGGTGTTGTAGTAAACGCCGGTCTGGTGCTCTTCATAGATCGGCACCACGATGACCATGCCCCACTTCTTCGCGTACTCCTGCATGAGCTTCGTCGTCGGGCCGTCCGGAATCTTCTCGGTCAGGCCGTACCACTTGGTGTCCTGGGAAGGGCAGAAGTAGGGACCCGTGAAGATTTCCTGCATGCAGAGCATGTTCACGCCCTGCTTGCCCGCGTTATCGATGTACGGGATGTGGGCCTCGATCATCTTGCGCGCGTGCTCCTCGCACGACGCTTCCGTGGGTGCCTTGCTGGCCATCTGAATCAATCCGACTTTTACTTTTCTAGACATGGTCCACTCCTAAACTTCCACGCCGCTGAATTTTTTGCGCGGCAGATACTTCCCGAAACCTTTACCGATGAGAGCCTTGCCCTTGTCGATGGCGACCGTTCCCCGGAGCAGCACGGTGCGGACCTTGCCCGTCACCTGCCAGCCCTCGTAGGAGTTGTAGTCGCAGCGCATGTGGTGCGTTTCCTTCGAAATGGTGTGCTTCGTCTTGGGATCGAAAATCACCAGATCCGCGTCCGATCCGACGGCGATCGTGCCCTTGCGCGGGTACAGCCCGAAAATCTTCGCGGGCGCCGTGCAGTTGATGGATACGAATTGATTGAGATTGATTCGGCCCTTATCAACGCCTTCCGAGTACATGAGCTCCATGCGGTTCTCGATGCCGGGCGCGCCATTGGGAATCTTCGAGAAATCGTCCTTACCCGCGGCCTTCTGGTCCATGCAGAAGGGGCAGTGATCGGTGGCGACCGTGTGGACGAGTCCCTGCTGGATGCCGTTCCACAGCGCTTCCTGATCCTTCTTCTTGCGGATGGGCGGGCTCATCACCCATTTACTGCCCTCGAAGCCGGGCTTTTCGTAAACGGAATCGTCGAGCAGAAGGTACTGCACGCACGTTTCGACGAGCACCTTCTGGTTGCGCTTAGTCGCTTCCCGCACGCGGTTCAAAGCGCCTTCGCAAGTCATGTGCACGACGTAAAGGGGGTGTCCGCCGGAGTAGGCGATGTCGATGGCCCGGCCCGTGGCTTCCGCTTCCACGATCTCGGGGCGGGATAGCGCGTGGTACTTGGGTGCCTTGTTGCCCGCCGCGCGGTTCAGCTGGATGAGCGAATCGGCGAGATCGCCGTTTTCCGCGTGGACCGTGACGATGGCTCCGCACTTCTTCACTTCGGCCATGAGTCCGATCATCTGCCGATCGTCGATTTGCAGCGCGCCTTTGTAGGCCATGAAGGTCTTGAAGGAGGAGATGCCGTCCTTCTCGACGAGATCCTTGATCTCGGCTTTCGACTTGTCGTTGAAATCCGTTACGACGACGTGGAAGGCGTAATCGCCGACCGCTTTGCCCTTTGCCTTCTCGTACCAAATGTTGAGGCCTTCCCGGAGCGACTTGCCTTGAGTCTGAAAGGCGAAGTCGATGATGGAAGTCGTTCCGCCGTGAAGGGCCGCGAGAGTCCCCGTCTCGAAATCGTCGCTCGACATGGTTCCCATGAAGGGCATGTCGAGATGAGTGTGAGCATCGATGCCGCCGGGGAAAACGTAGCAGCCGGAGGCGTCGATCACCGTGTCGCCCTTGAGATTACCCGTCCGGGAGATAGCCTGAATGGTTTCTCCGTCGACGAGAATGTCGGCCTGAAACGTATCGGTCGCGGTAACGACGGTACCTTTAGTGATTAGAGTCGTGCTCATGGGACCTCACCAGATGTTGGAATCCTTGTTCCAGCGCTGAATCGTGACTTTGGTGTCCGTGAAAAACTGGATACCCTGGTTGCCGTGGGCTTTCACGTCGCCGAAGAAGGAGTCCTTCGCGCCGCCGAAGGAGAAGAAAGCCATGGGCGCCGGAACTCCGATGTTCAAGCCAAGCATCGCCGGGGCCGCTTCGTAACTGAACTGGCGCGCCGCCGCGCCGGAGTTCGTAAACAGCGAGGCCGTGTTGGCGAAGGGTGAAGAGTTGATCCACTGAATCGCTTCATCGAGGGTCTTTGTCTTCGCGAGACAAACAACCGGGCCGAAGACTTCTTCCTTCGCGATACGCATATGCGGCTTCACGTTGGCGATTACGGTGGGCTTCATGAAGTAGCCCTTGCCCGACCACGCCCGTCCGTCGAGAAGCAGCTCCGCTCCTTCGTCCACGGCCGACTGGATGAGTCCCTTGATCCGATCGACGGAGGCGCGCGAAATGACCGGGCCCATGTGCGTGTGCGGATCGGCGCCGTCGCCGACCTTGATGTCGCTTGCGTAGCGCAAGATGCGGCTCTTCACTTCATCGTATGCGTCGCCGATGCCGACGACCACCGAGCCCGCGAGACAACGCTGGCCCGCGCAGCCAATGATCGATTCCAGACACGTCTTGACCGAATGCTCGTAGGTGGCGTCCGGTAGGACGACCATGAAGTTCTTCGCTCCGCCGAGAGCCTGCACACGCTTACCGTGGGAGGTTCCCAGCTGATAAACGTGTTTTGCGACCGGCGTGGATCCGACGAAGGAAACGCCTTTCACGTCGGGGTGAGTGCAAAGCGCGTTGACGACGTCCTTGCCGCCGACGACGAGGTTCATCACGCCCTTCGGGAAGCCGGCTTTTTGAATGAGCTCGAAAATTCTCAGCTGAGAAAGCGGAACGCGCTCGCTCGGCTTAAGTACAAAAGTGTTTCCGGTGGCGACCGCGAACGGCCAGAACCAGAAGGGAACCATCGCGGGAAAATTGAACGGCGTGACGGCGGCGAACACGCCCATGGGCTGGCGGATCGACAGGCTGTCGATGCCGGCGGCGATGTCTTCGGACGCCTGTCCCATCATCAGAGTAGGGATGCCGCAGGCGGTTTCCACCATCTGGATTCCGCGGCGCACGTCGCCTCTGGATTCCACGAGGGTCTTGCCGTGCTCCTTCGTGCAGAGCTTCACCAGCTCATCGAGGTTTTCCTCGAGCAGGGTCTTCAGCTTGAAAAGGTGTTGGACGCGATCGATCGCGGGGACTTTTCGCCACGTGACGAAGGCGTCTTTCGCGGCTTTCACGGCGCGGTTCACATCCTCGCTCGTGCCGAGCGGACAGCGATCGAGGACTTCCTCGGTGGCCGGATTGATGACGTCGACCGTTTCGGTTCCTAAAGACGGAACCCATTCCCCATTAATGAAGTTCTTTACCATGGCGAACTCCTAATTAACGCTATGCGTTACTCTGATTTTCCCCGTTGCCCAAGGCGGTAATTAACCACAGAATCGCGTCAAAGCGTGAAACGAATCTTGGTAATAGGACTCCCCGGTTCGGGCAAGACAACTTTTGCTCGTCGATTGGCCGCCCGCCTGTGGCTGCCTCATCTGGAGGCGGACCATTTCTTCTGGACCGAGGACTTCGAGGAAGCCCCTGATTTTCGAGAGAAAGTCAGCCGGGCGGTATCGGGGGGCGCTTGGGTTTTCGAGGGGCATTTCTCCAAGGTGAAAGACCTCGTTCTGCCCAGGGCGGAGGTAGTGATCTGGCTGAACCCCGCCTTTCCGGGAGTGCTCTACCGTTACCTCAAGCGCCATTGGACCGGCCCGCGAAGGGGCGGAACCCTACGTTGGCTGCTCACTCACCGGCGAAAATCGGAAGCCGCGTTTCGGGAGGCCATCCAGGAGGCGAGCTCCAAGGGAGTGTTCACGTTGGTGACCCAGTCGGCGGACGGCGAAACCCAGATGCAGTCGGCCGAAGCCAGTAACGCCCTCGGGCTTTGAAACTTCCCCGCGCGGGCCATGAGCCCGGATTCGTAGATAGCGAACAACGGCTCCGGAGAGTCCGGAGTTCCGAACGCCGTCGCCTCTTTTCCGCGGCGAGAGATCAGATAGCGGATGGCCGTTTCATCGGCGCCGGGGAGATCGCAGGCGAGAACGAGCCAAGCGGCCTCCGGATGCCGGCGGTTCGCGGCGCGAAGGCCGGCGATGGGACCGGCATTCTCCTCTTCGTCCGGCAAGTCCAGGCCGGACACGTACACGGTTTCGCAAACCTTCGCGAGCAGTTCCCGGCCGTGATCCACCTGGGATTTTCCGTGGTAGTCGATCGCGCCCTTATCGAATCCCATGCGGGTACTTTTGCCCCCGGCGAGAAGCAGTCCGTAGAGCGGCGTCACGCGGGCCTCAGGCTTACGATGATGGATTTCGAAGTGGGCGTCTGGCTCTTATCGGCGAAGCTGTCGACCGGAACCAGCACGTTCGTCTCGGGGAAATACGAAGCCACACACTTTCTCGGAATGTCGTACTCGACGAGAGTGAAATCACGGGCGATACGCTCCTCGCCGTTGTGGTGGCCGATGAGGTCCACCTTGCCGCCGTTCGCGAGGCCCGCCGCTTTCAGATCCTCGCCGTTGATGAAAACCACTCGCCGGCCCTGGTAGACGCCGCGGTATCTGTCATCGAGCCCGTAGATCGTCGTGTTGTACTGATCGTGGCTCCGGATGGTCATCATCAGGTATTGACCCGGTTTCAGCTCGTGGCGAGGCAGCGGGTGAACCGTGAAATGAGCCCGCCCAGTGGCGGTCGCGAAATGCCGGCCGTCCCGGACCGGATGGGGAAGTGTGAACCCATCGACCCGGCGGATGCGTTCGTTGAACTTTTCGAAACCCGGAATGACCCGCTCGATGCGCTCGCGGATGGTGTCGTAATTCTCGGCATAGGCCCACCAGTCCTCCCCAAGCAGCGGCTTGGCGAGTCCGCACAAGACCTGCACTTCGCTGAGAAGGTAAGGAGAGGCCGGGGGAAGGCGGCCTACCGACGAGTGGACCACGCCCATGGAATTTTCGACCGAAACGAATTGCCCGCGATCGGCTTCCGTCCGTCCCAGGCACGGCAGAATGAGCGCCCGCGTTCCGTTGGCCAGATGCGAGCGGTTCAGTTTCGTCGAAACTTGAACGGTCAGGCGGCAGCGCCGTAACGCCTGTTCGGTCCTGTCGGTATCGGGAGAAGCAGAGAGGAAGTTGCCCCCCACGGCGAAAAAGACCTTCACCCGGCCGTCGAGCATCGCCATGATGGAGTCGACGACGTCGAACCCATGGCGGCGGGGAGGCTCGAAATCGAATTCCTTCTTCAAAGCATCCAGAAACGCGGGCCCGGGTTTCTCCCAGATGCCCATCGTGCGGTCGCCCTGCACGTTGCTGTGTCCGCGAACGGGGCACGCGCCCGCGCCGGGTTTTCCAAAATCTCCCCGAAGGCAAAGAAAGTTGACGATCTCCTGAATGTTGGCGACCGCGTTCTTATGTTGGGTCAGCCCCATGGCCCAGCAGACGATCGTTCCCTTGGAAGCCATCGCAAGCTTGGCCACTTCGCGAATCTGCGCCTCGGGCACACCAGCGCTATCGACGATATCGGCCCATCGAAGCGTGTTGATGTGCTTCGCCCAAGCTTCGAATCCGTCCGTGTGATTGCGGAGAAAGGCCCAGTCGAGCACTCGCCCCGGATCCTTATCCTCCGCCTCGAGAATCGCTTTTCCGATCCCCTGAAAGACTGCGACGTCTCCGTTGATTCGTACCCGAACGTCCATTGAGGAAAGGGAGGTGCCGCCCCCGAAGACGCCGGAAAATTCCTGCGGATGCTTGAACTTCCTGAGTCCCGTTTCCCGTAAAGGATTGATCGAGACAATCTTGCAGCCACGGCGGGCGGCGCCTTGAAGCGCGGTCAACATGCGCGGGTGATTGGTTCCCGGATTCTGACCGACGACGAAAATGAGATCCGCTTTTTCGAAATCGGATAGAAGCACCGTGCCCTTGCCGCTGCCGATGGTCTCCGACAGTCCGACCCCGCTCGATTCGTGGCAGAGGTTGGAACAATCGGGCAGATTGTTCGTGCCGAACTTGCGAACGAGCAGCTGGTACAGAAAGGCAGCCTCGTTGCTCGTGCGCCCCGACGTGTAGAAGGCGGCTTCGTCGGGCGAAGCAAGTCCTTTGAGCTCGTCGGCAATCAGCTGGAAAGCCTCCTCCCAGCCGATGGGAACGTAGTGCTCGGCGCCGGGTTTCAGAATCATGGGTTCCGTGAGTCTGCCTTGCTGGCCTAGCCAGTAGTCGGTCTGCTCGTTCAGCTTGGAGACCGTCCATTCGGCGAAGAACTCGCGGGTGACCCGCTTCTTCGTGGCCTCTTCGGCGACGGCCTTCGCGCCGTTCTCGCAAAATTCCGCAAGCGCCCTTCTGTCCTCGGGCTCAGGCCACGCGCAGCCGGGGCAGTCGAAGCCGTTTCGCTGATTGAGGCGCGAAAGAGTGCGAATCCCCCGGAAAAATCCAACCTGCTTGGTGATGAAGCTCATGGCGGAGGTGACCGCGGGAATACCGCCGGCCACTTCCTTCGGAGCTTTCACGACCAGAATGGGTTTCTTCTCTTCAGGCATGGGTGGGGCCGCAGCTGGGATGGGGATTCGCGTAATTGTCGCTCTGGTCTTCCTGCCAGACGGAACGGGGATTGAGGCAGGTGAAGTCCTTTTCGACGAGGATCTTGAGACCGCCTTCCTCGACGAGGCTGATCACGTCGGAGTCGGCCCAGGCTCGGGCCGTGGCCTCGGGCACGAATACTCGGAGGCGAGAGCCTTCGAAGGAGGCGCACAGCCGATCGATGCCGGCGAGCGCCTCGAGGGAATAAGTCAGCGTCTGGCCGGCGCCGAACTCGATGCTTTCCGAAACCACACCCCGTTCGGCGAGCTCGCGCACTTCTTTCTTCAACAAGCGAAGCCTCAACGAATTGCCCCGGATCCTCAGCTTCATACCACCCGCCAGTCGCCATGATAAACATTGAAGCGGTCTTCCCGCAAAAACCCGATGAGCGTCTGACCGAAGCGGCGGGCAAGATCGACCGCGAGGCTCGAAGGCGCTCCCACGGCGGCAATCACCGGAATTCCCGCCACGAGGGCTTTCTGAACTAGCTCGAAGCTCGCTCGCCCGCTGAGGAAAAGCAGGTGTTCGCTCAGTGGAGTCGCCGCGGCCAGGAACCGATCGCCGATTAGCTTATCGACCGCGTTGTGGCGGCCGACGTCCTCGAAAACGGAGATCATCCGGCCGCTGGAATCGAACAGCGCTGCCGCGTGGATTCCCCCGGTGCGATCGAAGGCAGCTTGCGCCCGGCGCACCTGATCGGGGACCGAGTGCAGAAACGAAGAGTGAAAGCCCGGCTTGTCGGAGGCGAGGGGCTTGAGGCCCGCGACCGATATGGCATCCAAAGAGGTCTTTCCGCAGACCCCGCAGCTGGAGGTCGAGTAAAAATGCCGCTCGAGCCGTTTGAGATCCGGCTCCGTACCGGGAGCGACGTCGACGCGAATGGTGTTGGGTTGCGTACAGAAACTCACGTCTTTCACATCGGAGCGCGACTTCAAAATGCCTTCGGTGAAGAGAAAGCCCACGGCGAGCTCCCGGTCTTTTCCGGGCGTGCGCATCGTGATCGAAACGCTATGCCTTTTTTCACCGATGCCGAGGCGGATCTCGAGGGGCTCCTCGATAACTACACAGTCGTTGTCTTCGGTGCGGCCCGCTCCGCGAAGCCGAACGATGGGGCGCTCGGTGATCACATCTGCCTCAGCGTGGATAGGGCGCGGTGGACGGTGGTCTCGCGGCCGAAAAGCTTTTCGAGCGGCAGGACGCGAAAAAGGAAGAAGAGCAAGAAGCCGCCGGCGATGGGCCGGAAGAGCCCCCACAGTACGACGGACTTCGGAGAGTCCGCCCAAAGAAAGAACGCGAGCAGCAGAATCAGCGAGAGGACGAAAAGCGGGTTGAGCAGGTCTCTGACGGCGAGCCAGGCCGGGTGCCCTTCGGAGGGCTTGGCTCTTTCCTTACGAAAGCGGAGCAGGGACGCGAGATACCGATCGTAGGAGGTTTCCGGAATGCGGTAGGCCGCGACGACCACGGCGAGAGAGAGCAGCACCTTTATTCCGACGAGGATGGCAACCAGCGTCCAGGTCACCTCGATACTGATTCCGAAGGATTTCTCCAATCCGGCGAAAAGAGCCTTCACGGCATTCACCAAATTGTTTCCGAAGAGAAGATAAGTGATCGCGAGCGGCTGAACGAACGCCCAGAGTCCGAGCAGAATCATGCCGATCGACAGCCCAATTGGATTCAGCCCGAAAAGACCGATTCCGAGAGACAGCCACGCTCCCTGGGCGCTGATCGCGAGCATCGGAGTCAGCTTTTTCCCGGCGGGCGAAAGGGATTTCAGAACGGCGCTGATGTTCGAGGTTTCGAGGGGTAGCGCCTTCGCTTGAGTCCCGAGAGCGGCCCTGGAAAGCAAGAGGCCCTGGTTCAACGAAAGAAAATGCCCCGCCATCGGAACGTGAAAGGCATGGAGAAAACTGCCGAGTCCGATCTCGACGGCGGAAAGAAGGGCCGCGTTGGCAACCACCGCGTCCGTCACCAGACCCCCACGATCTCGTAATCCTTGGAAACGCGCTGAACGAAGACTTCCACGGAGTCGCCGACTTTTTTCCCGAGAATCGCCTCACCGAGCGGAGATTGCGGGGTCACGACCGAGACCGTCTTGCCGTCCTGGGTGGTGCTGAGGCCTCCGCCTTTCGGCATGACGAAATAGAAGAACCGGTTGCCGTCCTCCGATTCGAGCTCGACCAGAGCGGTCGCGGCGATGGGAGTGTCCGGCCCGAAGGTTTTCAGATCCACGTGCCGGTAAAGATTTTTCATCTCCTCCAATTCGAGGGCCCGTTTGGATTGAGCGCCGGCCAGATAAGAGGCTTCGAGGCCGCGGGTGTCGTACTGGTCCTCCGCCTTGCTTTCCGCGTGGGTCGCCGCCTCGTGCGCGTGGAGCGCCGCCTTCGTCGTTACGGCGAGATCCGCCTCAATGGCGGAGGCGAACTTTTGAATGAGTTCCCGCTTGTCCATAGCTTTGAGCCCGGGGAAGATAGCACGGCATGATCACCCTCAGGCAAGTGGAAGAGACTCTTAAGGACATGGGCCTTCAGTTCGAGGTC
>CAZZHG010000027.1:0-53065 GCA_964653655.1 uncultured Pseudobdellovibrionaceae bacterium | reverse complement strand
GGAGCCCCTCGACTTTTCCCTGCCCGAGGGAAAAGTGACGGCACTGGTTGGGAAGAACGGCGCCGGAAAGACGACCCTTCTCAAAGCGTTGCTCGGAGAACCCGTTTTGGTGGCGGGAGATCTTTTTCTCGGGGGACTCGACGTCCGGCGGGCTTCCTACATGGATCGGGCCCGCGCGATTGCTTTCGTTCCCCAGGAACACGAATTCCCGGGGGACAGTTCCGTGGAGGGGTTGCTTCGTCTTGCGTATCTGCCTCGCATGGGGCTTTGGGGCGCGCTTCCCACCGAAGCGGCCCAGGAAATCGACGCGAGCCTCGCTTCCTTCGGCCTCACCACTTTCCGCGAACGGAGACTTCGGGATCTCAGCACCGGAGAACGCCAGCGCGCTTTTCTCGCGCGAGCTATTTTGCAACGGCCGAAAGTCCTCGTGCTCGATGAGCCTACCAATCATCTCGATCCCGCGGCGGTACGCGCCTTTTGGAAATCGCTGCTTGAGGAAAGCAAACAGCGAAGCCTAGAGCTTCTGGTCAGCACGCACGATTTGGAATTTCTTCGCTCCCATTGCGATCACGTTCTCGCGCTCGAAGGCGGGCGAAAGGTGTTCGAGGGATCGCGCGAAAGGTTTCTGCGGGAGCAGGTGGAGAACCGCCTCTTCGGTTAACCCGTCTAAACCGTTATTATTCCAGCAGCTTAAAACCCCTTTCCAGCTCACATTTCCGGCATTTTGTTGTGGGACAATGATCCCTGCCCCCCGCGTGAAAGTTTTCCGAAAATCAAAGGGATGCGAATATGGCACGTTGGCTCTTGGTCATTCCTGTTCTTTGTCTTCTGCTTTCCTGCACCAATAATTCACCGATGCCAGCCGCCGGGCCGGCGCGCGGAGTTTTCAACGGCGACGACGCCAGCACCTCTTTTCCCCGTGTGGTGAAGGTGGGCAACTGCTCGGGAACCTATATCTGTCCGAACGTAATTCTCACGGCCACGCATTGCTTGGATGGCGCTTTCATCAGTGGGGCGGCCCGCATCACCAATAGAGATACCGCGGGCAACGACCTCGCCATGATTCGCTTGGATACCGCCATTCCGGAATTCACCCGAATCGATGTCGGCGGCGGCGTTTCCAAAGGCGACCCCGTCCAGATCGTTGGCTTCGGTAGGGCCACTCCGGAAGGCAGCTTCGGCCACAAACGCTCGGGAATCATGTTGGTCTCAAAAGCCACCACCGATCCCTTGGTGTTCGTTCCGAGCGCCACTTACAATAACCAGACCGCCTGCCCCGGGGACAGCGGCGGCCCCGCCTATGCCGGTGGAAACCTGGTGGGCGTGGCAAGCTCGGTTCTCCATACGGGCGGCCAGCTCCCGTGCGGCAAGGTAATCTCGGCGCAGTACATTCCCACGGAAAAGTACCGCACGTTCATCAACGGCAATCTCGACAACTGGTGCTCTCCGGTCGTCCAAATCGAAGTGTCCGATCCCTCGGGAGTTGAGCCCGATGAAGGAGTTCCGGCTTCGGACAAGGCTCGCTTCGTGATCAGGCGCCTTGGCCCGACCGACTCCAGACTGGAAGTTCAGCTGAAGGGACCTGGAGGCACGGCTACCGAGGGTACGGACTACGACGCTTTCGACAGAACCGTGGTGTTCGAGTCCGGGCAGGCCACGAAATATCTTCCGATCATTCCGCTCCACGATGAAGATTTTCTGGAGCCGGTGGAATCGGTCGCCGTGGGAATAAGCCCGTCCGTCCATTACTCCATCGACGAAAGCAAAGCACAGGGAACCGTCTATATCTCGAGCTTTTCCATACCGACGGTCGAGCTGTTCATAAAACCCGGGGAAATCGCCGAGGGCGAGCAAGCCGACGGCCTCATGCTCAGAACCGGCGGAGATACCACGAAAGAGCTGACGGTCCGGCTTTCGCTCAACCTGCTCAACCCGGAGGCCGTGTACGGAAGAGACACAGACCAGTTTCCTTTGTCCGTAACCTTCTTGGCGAATCAGAAGGTGGCCAGCTTCAAAATCAAGGCTTTGGCCGACGAGGAGGATGAAGAGCCAACCGAATTTCTTGGGTTGAAGATTCGAGAATCCACGACCCACCCGGAAGGCTATCTGACATTGCCGGAGACTCGGCAGGCGAAACTCGCCATCAACAACAACCCCAAGGCGGAACCGGAACCCCCTGCTCCCGCGTCCAGCGACGACCCTTTCGCCGATCCTTCGCCGGCACCCGCCTCCCCGGCTCCAGTGGTGATTCCGAGCTCTCCCGAACCCGCGCCCACACAGCCGCCGGCATCACCGACGCCGGTGACGCTGCCGCAGGCGACCATGACGGCAATGCCCTCGTTCTCGGACTCGTCCCGGATTACGAAGCCGGCCGGTACGGTGAAGGGCCTTCCGTTACCCCGGTGACGCCCTACGCCCCGCTGTCCATTTACTGAACGGAAGAGGGACTTAACCGTTTCTCTATCTCCCGGAAATCGCTGCGTCTCGAACTCAGTTTGTTACTGGCACAGAAAGTGGATTGCGCCGCCCTGACGTCAACGAATTGGCGTCGAGGGGGGATCGCGGTGCAGAAGGATTTCAAGATTCATTTGATCGTCGGGATCGAAGAGGACAATCGTCTTCTTCCCCAGTTTCTCGCCCACTACCACAAACTCGGAGTGGACCAGTTCTTAATCAATCTCATCGACACGCGGGGCGACGGCTCGATTCTACAAAGCTGCAAGCAGATGCTCGCGCCGTACAAACACGTTTTCGCCAACGTCCACATCGGCAAGCACCGCTGGACCAAGCAAATCGCTCTCATGAAGATCGCGCAGGAGGAGTACGCCGCGCCGACCGACTGGGTGCTGACGCCCGACCTCGACGAGCTTCACGAGTATTCGAAGCCGCTTCGCGAGGTTCTCACGCAGGCCGATACGTCCGGTTACAACGTCATAACGGGTGAGTTCCTCGACCGCATCACGGAATCGGGAGAGCTCATCGAGCTCAACACACAGATGCCGCTGTCGCAGCAGTTTCCACTGGGTTGCCAGATGAGCGTCGTCGTCCAGCAGGTTCCGCGCGTGCGCACGGTTGCCGTGCGCGGAGACGTGTTCATCGGAAAGAATTTCGACACGGACGGCGACCCGGAGATGATCAAGGGTCAGGTCGAAGGCCGAGTCCGTCTTCATCCGACGGAGAAAGTCGTCATTCATCACTATAAGTGGCACTCGCGAGTGCTCAAGAACTGCGCCCAGCGCCTCGCCCACTACAAAGCGCTTTACGATGCGGGCCAAAGGGCTTTCGGCCACTTCGGCGAGAGCGAGCGCCTCGTGCAATACCTGGCCGCCAATCGGCAACGTATCAACCCCTGGGACAAAAACCTCGAGACCCGCATCGTGGAGACCGCGGTCACCGAGGAAACCAGAAAGAAGCTGGCGTGAATACCCGGGATGAAAAACCCGTCGCGATTGTGACCGGCGGAGCGAGCGGTATCGGGCTCGCCACCGTCAGAAAATTTCTGGAGCAAGGCGTCCGCGTCGTAGCTCTCGATTTAAGCGGCCCCCCGGACGATCTGGTCTCCGACGATGTCCGTTTCCTGGAATGCGACGTTTCCGATGCGGCTTCCTTGAACCGCGCCCTGGAAACCGTCATCCGGCGCCACGGCCGCGTCGATTACCTCATCAACAATGCCGGTGTGAATCTCGTGAAGCCCATTCCGGAAGTCACCGAAGCCGAGTGGGATCGCTGCCTCGACGTGAATCTGAAGGCCGCCTTTCTCGCGAGCCGGTTTCTCATTCCGTTCATGAAGGAAGCCGGCGGCGGCGTCATCATCAACGTGGCGAGTAACGCCGGACTTCTTCCGCGCGTTTCCGATCCCGTCTATTGCGTCAGTAAGGCCGCGCTCATTGCACTGACCAAGAGCCTGGCCCTTTCCCACGCTGAAGATCGCGTCAGGGCCAATGCGGTTTGTCCGGGACCGGTCGGAAACACCCAAATCATGCGGGATAATCTGAGCCGCGTAAGCGACTCGCAGAGCGAAGCCCGCCGGATTATCGCCGGATCTCCTTTGGCGCACGCCGAGGGACGGATGATTACGCCCGAGGAAATCGCGGGCGCCATCTGGTTTCTTTGCTCGCCCGACGCCAAGCTCGTCACGGGAGCTGTGCTCGCCGTCGACGGCGGCAAATCCCTAGGCATGCCCGCGTACTTCTCCCCGCGGCCCTGACTCATCTTGTCGTCGATAAAATATCGAAAAATATGGGTTTTTGCAGCCCCTTGACTCGATTTCCGGAATTCATAAAATATTTTTTAGAAAGAGTCAGAACCTAACTTTGGTGTTCTGGCTTCCACTTTTACCCGAAAGAGGAGGTCATTATGTCAAAGCTCGCAAACGAAACGCTCCAGTGGAGCTATCCAGCGCTCGTCGTCAGTGCGCTGTTACTTACGGCCGTTCCGATGGCGGATGGAAACACCGCCCGCTATCGGCAACCCCTCAACCGTTTAGGACCGGTTCCCCTGCGGCAGGACAGCTGTTTTCTGCCGGGAGCTCCGGAAACGGAAAAGTTCCTCTGCGACGTGAAGGCCCAGTTCCGATCCACGACTCCTTGGTATCTCGCCGACCCGATTCAATCGACGAGTCCGGCGCCGTGGAAAAACCAAACCCCGAGACGAAATAGCGATCTCGCGGAATAAAGGAGAAAGGAGACGTCTATGATCCCGGTCAGACAAAACTGGAAAACCCTGAGAACCTTTCGGCTCAAACGAGAAAGCCGATTCAGAAAGTGCAATATTTGCCGCAAGAAATTTGCTCCGCAATTCAGGTATCAGCTGTTCTGCGGAAAATGCCGGGCGGTGGACGATTCCTTCCGCTTCTCGGAGTGGCTTATGCCCCCGTCCGAGAGCCTGCTGGCGTCTTAGTAGGCAAATCTAGAATGAGATGGAGAATGGGTCTGAGAATGAGTGAAAAGGCACACTCTTGCCCCTCACTCATTCTAAGACCCATTCTCATTCTCGCTCTAAGTATTACTGCGCGGCTTTAGCCGTTAGCTGGGACGGGGTCTGCTCGAGGTTCAACCCCGGATCTTGCGGATCCTTGCGGTTCGAGCGCGGATGGCCGGTACCGCGCAGTTCGGCGCGCATTTCCGGCGTGAGATCGTTGATGCGGACCGCGTTCATCGTTCCGGGCTGGATGCGGAACTTCAAAAACTCTTTGCTGTTGTCGCGCACGAAATCCGCGCGGGTCGCCACTTCCTGCATTCCCTTCGCGGCTTCCTGAAGCGCCCGGTTGTAGCCTTCAATCTGCTGGCGGTTCGTCCGGCGCACCCTCTTATAGGTGAGGCCACCGACGTTATAATCCTTGAACTCGTTCGAAAGGTCTTCCCCGCGGATGCGGCCGAATCCGGGGCGCGGCATCTTGGATACGTCGGCTCCGGCGAAATCGATGGCGGCGATGTTGAGGCGCATCTTCCACTGGTCGATCTGCTCTTCGTTCGCGTTGCCCTTGGTGACGCCGTTTCCTTCCGCTTGCGGATTGATCGCGAAAACCGAAGTCGCCTTCAAAGCGCGGCAAGCCGCCACTCTCTGATCGATGGTTTTTGCCATCGTCTCGGGCTGCAATCCGGGCTGGGCCTGAATGCGCTCCTGAATGCCGGTGGCTTCCTGATCGTTCTGCACGGCGGCCGCGTAAGAATCGCAATCGGGAACGTCTTCACCGAGAGCCGCTTCGACTCCGGGAACCATCGCGCGCGATTCGCCCAACGAGGCGACCATGCGGTTGCGGTACATCTTCGTCCAGCGGCTCGCCATGAGCCGGAGAGACTCGATGTTGGGCATCGTGTTCGGCGCCTTGCCGGTGCTGTCATCGTAAGTCAGAGAAATCTGGCGGACCGCCGTATCGAAGCCGACTTTTTCCACGTCGTTTCTCACGTCGCCCAGCAAGCGGAAATCGGCGAGGCCCTTGAGATCAAACTTTCCGTCCGCGTCCAGGTTGCTGCCGCCGTCGGGGCGTTCCACTTCCCAGATCACGTGTTGGGGGCCGACCGAGTCTCCTTGGGTCTTTCGCGCCTGCCAGTTGGCGGCGACCACTCCTTCGAGAGGCGACTTGTCGCCTCCGAACCCGTGCGGAGATACATAAGGATCGAGCCAGCTATTGCAAAACTGTCCGCCCACCCATTCGAGGCAGCGGCTCCAAACATTGGAGTGGTAGGTGGTGTTCGAAGTAAAAGAGTTGCCGTCGTTACGGTTGAAAGACTGTCCGCCGGTGCCGGCGCTTTCCGGGTAGCTCGCTTCCTTCATATCTAAGGAGCGGCCCAGTTTGAGGAGCTTTTCAGCTAGGCGCTGGCGGGCTTCCTTTTCACTGCCGACCTTAAGTCCTTCCGAGAAGGCGGTGTTCGCCGAGCAAACGAGGGCGAGGATGCCCGCGAGCCAATAGCGAATGGATTTTCCCTCCGTGCGATTCATAACCCCCCTCACACCCTTTGACTTAAGCAACCCCGGTACCAACTTAAGGGCTTGAAATCAGGGGCTTTTATAAACCACGAATGATTGGGTCCGGCACGGCCGCCGAGAATACTCCGAAATGCCACGCCCTTTCGGGGGGTTAGTCTGCTCAAGCTTTGGCCGGTGTGTACGGAACGGGCATTTCCGGGAAAAACGGGGGCGGCGACTTCGGCTGCATACGGAGCCAACGCCGGAGATCGTTATGTATTCTACAAGTGGACACCACATTCAGAATGCAGGGCGTTACTCAGAGGCAATCCGGAAATCGATCGCCGCATGCCACTTGTCTACTCCTCGTACCGTTTGGTAAGCCTCTCGACGCATGCCCGAACAAGCCGCCGTCCTTCCCTCCACTCCGATGTTCACGCAGTACCTTGCGATCAAGAAGGAGCACGAGGACGCGATTCTTTTTTATAGGATGGGCGACTTCTACGAGATGTTTCTGAACGACGCCGTTCAGGCGGCGCCCGTTCTCGAAGTGCAGCTCACCTCCCGCGACAAGAATTCCGCAAACCCCATTCCGATGTGCGGAATCCCTCACCACGCGGCGATGGGTTACGTGCAGAAACTTCTCGCCAAAGGTTTCAAGGTCGCGCTCTGCGAGCAGATAGAGGATCCGGCGGCGACCAAAGGCCTCGTCAAACGCGCGGTGGTGCGCGTGCTGACTCCGTCGCTCATCGGAGATCCGGATCTGGTTTCGGTCGACTCGAGCAACGTGCTCGCGTGCCTCGAAGACCTCGGCGAAGGGCGCGTGGAAGTATGTCTCTTTGATTTGCTCGGCGGCACGACCCGCCACGGAAAAGTGCCGTCGCTCGCGGCGCTCATCGATTTGTTCGCGCGCGTCCCTCCGCGGGAAATTCTTTGCTCGGATCGCACGCGCAATCTGAAGTGGTTTTCCGATTTGCAGGGACTCTTCCCGAATCTGGTCGTCACCACGCGCAACCAGTTTTTCGAATCTGAAACGACGCCCACGCTTTCCGCGCTGCAGAGCTACCTGAAAGAAACCCAGAAGCAGGAAAAGCTGACTTTTCTGGGAACGCCGCTGCCGCTCGAAGGCGACGAAGCGATGGCCATCGATTCGGTCACGCTGCGCGCTCTCGAAATCCTGAAGGGCAACGGCCTCGAAACGGATGGGCACAGTCTTTTCGAGGTTCTCGATTTCACGGCGACCCCGATGGGCCGGCGAAAGTTGCGCGAATGGCTCGCGCGCCCTCTTCTCTCCCGCGATAAGATCGAAGAGCGCCTGGACGCGGTCGAGGAGTTTTCCACGCGGCCCGATTTGAGCGAAGGCCCGAAGCAGCTGTTGAAAGACGTGCGCGATCTGGAGCGCCTCACGATGAAGACGGCTCTGGGTCTTGCGATGCCGCGGGATCTCGTCGCCGTGCGGGAAATTCTCAAAGTCATTCCGCTCATGAAGCAAGCGCTCGGAAAGACGGTGGCGGGCCGGCTTCGCGCCGTCGAAAAAGAGCTCGATTCGCTCGCCCCTCTCGCGGAACTCTTGCAGCAGGCCCTCGAAGACGCGCCACCGGCGGTCCTCTCCGAGGGAGGCATTTTCCGGGACTCCTACCACGTGGAGCTTCGCGATCTTCGGCGCATGGCCCACAGCGCGAAGAGCATGATCGCTTCCATGGAAGCCGCCGAGCGCGACTCCACCGGAATTCCCAGTTTGAAAGTGAAGTACAGCCGCGTCTTCGGCTACACGATCGAGATCACGAAGGCGCACCTGTCGAAAGTTCCCGCTCACTACCAGCGCAAGCAAACGATCGCCAACGGCGAGCGTTTCGTGACCGAAGACCTGCAGGAGTTCGAGCAGAAGGTCGTCACGGCCGAACACCGAATGCGCGCGCTCGAAGAAGGGCTCTTCGCTGACTTGCGCCAAAAAGTTTCCGCTCATACGACGACGCTTTTGGGCAACGCGAGACTCATCGGTGAGCTCGACGTGCTCCTCGGTTTCGCGGAAGCGGCGCGCAGCCGCGGTTATGTCCGCCCGGAAATTTCGGCGGACTCCGCGCTTTCGATCGAGGACGGGCGTCATCCCGTAATTGAGACGCTGTTGCCACCGGGACAATTCGTTCCAAACTCTCTTTCGCTTTCCGACGAAGAGGCCCGCACTTGGATCATCACCGGACCGAACATGGCCGGTAAATCGACGATCATGCGTCAGATGGCTCTTATCGCCGTGATGTCCCACGCCGGATCTTTCGTCCCGGCGGCCAGAGCGCGCGTCCCCCTCATCGACGCCGTTTTCACGCGAATCGGAAGCTCCGACGATCTCGCGCGCGGACGCTCCACGTTCATGGTGGAGATGACCGAGGTGGCACGAATTCTTAACCAGGCAACACCTCGCAGTTTGATTCTCATCGATGAGATCGGACGAGGAACGAGCACGTACGATGGCATGAGCCTCGCGTGGTCGCTGCTCGAGCACCTTCATACCGATGTGCGCGCGAAAATTTTATTCGCCACGCACTTTCACGAGATCACCGCGCTGGAAAATAATTTGCCCGGCGTACAGAACGTCAGCGTGCTCGTGGAAAAATGGAACGATGAAATTGTTTTCATCCACAAGTTGAGGCCGGGTATTTGCAATCGCAGTTACGGAATTGAAGTCGCGGGCCTCGCGGGCCTCCCTCCGAAAGTCTTATCCAGAGCGCGTGAGATACAGGGCCTTCTCGAAACCCACGCCGATCGCGGCAGACGCGCGAGAAGCCGGGCGTTAGAAATTCACGACAACCAGATGGCCTTTTTCGATGCGCCAAAACCCCCGGAAACCCGCGCCCCGCTTGAATCTTAGGAATTGTGTAAAAACCGTATTGACATCGGATCGGTCCAAAAATAGTCATACTAATTCGTTGGTAGTTTCAGCAGGTTAGTAGTCATCCCGCCAGTTGGATGCCGCAATGACAACCTGCCCCCTGGTTTTATCCACAGCCTGTGGATAATTCTGTTGGTGTCTTCACCTTATAATCACTGCGTCAAATTCGTTCTTGGAAGAATCTTTGTTCTAAGGTACTACTTTCACTTAAGAATCCTTTCCCTAGCTCATCCTCACTGGAGTTCAAAAAGGCATGGCAAACCCCTATAAGGTTTTCCACAGCGATCGAAACGACCTACGCGGACAGATTCACGTCGTCCTGGTGCGTCCCGAGGTCGGCGGTAATGTTGGGTCCGTTGCCCGGGCGCTGGCCAACATGGGAATCGAAGGCGAGCTCTTCATCGTGGGGGCGCCGAAAATCGTGGACGCAGAGTGCCTCAAACTCGCCAAACACGCGGCCCCCAGATTTGATACCGCCCGTTTCGTTCCCACTCTAAAGGAAGCGCTCGCAGGAAAGAGCCAAAAGGCCCTTACCGTGGCGGCCACCGCGCGAGTCGGCTCCTCTCACCGCCCGCACCCTCTTAGGGCGCGCGAAGCGATGGAGAAGGCTGTAGAGAAGATGCGGGAAGCGGACGTGGACAACCTCTACCTGGTCTTCGGTCCCGAAAGCGACGGGCTGAGCAACGATGAGATCGATCTTTGCGATTGGGTCGTGACGATCCCTTCCGCGCCCGGATACCGGTCCTTGAATTTGGCGCAGTCGGTCCTAATCTTTCTGTACGAGGTGCACCTGAACTTGATTCAGTCGTGGCCGAAATTCGAAGGGGCGCGGACCTCGCAAAAAAACCGCCTGGTGAACCACCTGATACGGCTGGCCGAAACGGTCGGCTTCGTCTTGCCGGGAGATCCGGCCAAGATGCGGCCGAGGCTGGAGGAGATTTTCTCTCACTTGCCAAATCATATTAAAGACGTGAAAACGCTCCATGGTCTGCTCGATCAGACCATCCGCTCCGTGCAAAAGGGAGAGGCCGATTTCAAAGGCCGCTACCGGCACTGGGTAGAGTCCCGTGAGGGGGCCGTGGAAGAAAGAGGCCCTGACGATGGAATCTAACGAAGACAAAAATTCCGAAAAGCCGGCCGAAGAGAAAAAGCCGGATAACGGCTCCGACGCTCCGGCCGCCGAGGTCACGCCGATCCAGGCGAAGCCCGACGCGGAGACCCGCCTCCTTTATATGCAGGCGGAGTTCGACAACGCGAAAAAGCGCCTTCTGCGCGACGCGGAAAACTCCATAAAGTTCGGTAACGAGAAATTCATCCGCGATCTGCTTCCCATCGTGAGCTTGTTCGACCGCGCCCTTGAAGCTTCGGTACCTTTGAAGAACGCGGAGGAGAAGAAGCCCGAGATTCTGAACTTCATCCTCGGCATCGAGATGACTCACCGGGAACTGACTCTCACCCTCGAGCGCTTCGGTGTAGAATGGATTGGCAAAAAAGCCGAGAAATTCAACCCGGAGCGCCACGAAGCCATCTCCCAGCTCGAAGTTCCCGACGCGGAGCCCGGCACCGTAGTTCAGGTCGTGGAACGGGGCTGTCTTTTGAACGGCCGTCTCCTTCATCCGGCGAAAGTAGTCGTCGCCAAAGCCAAAGGTTGATTAGCCTCCATGAGCGGCAAAAGAGATTATTACGAGATCCTCGTGGTCGCGCGTACGGCCAACGATGACGAACTGAAGAAGGCGTACCGAAAGCTCGCCATTCAATATCACCCCGACCGAAATCCCAACGATAAGATTGCCGAGGACAAGTTCAAGGAAGTGAACGAGGCGTACCAGGTTCTGAGCGATCCTCAGAAACGATCCGCCTACGATCGCTTCGGCCACGCGGGCGTGAACCCGAACGCCGGCTTCGGCGGCGGATTCGATCCGAGCGGCTTCGGCGGATCCTTCAGCGACATCTTCGACAACATTTTCGGCGATATCTTCGGCGGCGCGGGGCCCGGGGGCCATGCCTCCGGCGGAGTGGATCTGCGTTACCACATGGAGATCTCCTTTGTGGAGGCGGCGTTCGGCGTCGAGAAGGAAATCTCTTTCGACAAAGAATCGGCGTGCGACACTTGCAGCGGTTCCGGCGCGAAGCCGGGAAGCAAGCCCAATGCCTGCCCCACCTGCAACGGCGCGGGACAGGTTCGGCTCAGCCAGGGTTTCTTCACTCTGACCCGCACGTGCCCCCGCTGTTCGGGACGCGGAAGCATCATCAGCGATCCGTGCGGCAGCTGCCGCGGCCAGGGGCGCGTGAAAAAGCCGCACGCGGTGTCCGTGAAAATTCCGGCGGGCATCGACAAGGAACAACGGATTCGGTTGCGCGGGCAAGGAGAAGCTTCGGAGCCCGGCGGCCGGCTCGGCGACCTCTATGTAATCGTCGACGTAACTCCCCACCCGCTTTTTACGCGGGAAAACGAGCACGTCCTTTTGGAACTTCCGATTACTTTCGTTCAGGCGGCGGCCGGCTGCGAGATCGAAGTGCCCACCTTGGAAGGACCGCTGACCATGAAGATTCCGCCGGGAACCCAATCCGGCACGGTGAAGCGCCTTAAGGGAAAAGGCATCCGCAGGCTCAACGGCACCGGATTCGGCGATCAGCTCGTGCGGATCTCCGTCGAGACCCCCACTTCGCTAACCTCGAAACAGCGCGACCTCCTGCGCCAGTTCGAGAAAGAGAGCAGCCGCGAGGCGCACCCCGGAGTCGCTTCCTTCCTGAAGAAATTCAAAGAGGCTATCCAGAAAGATTGACGGATGGGGGGACCAGCAACGCCCGTGAAGTTTATGGACTGCCTTCAGGAACTTTTTAATGATTAACCCCGAGGTTTTGGTATCTTTACGGCCTATGATTCGCCGCGCCTTCTGGCTTCTTTCCGCCGCATTTGTGCTGTGGGGATGCGCGACCGCGAACAACCAAGTCCGCCCCGATCAGATGAAGGGCCCCGACCCGCTCTCCTCTAATAAGGTGGAGCCCCAGGCCCGCACGCTTTTCTTCCAGGCCGAGCGCGCTTTCTTGGGTAAGGACTACGAAAAGGCCATCCGCGGTTTCCAACAGGTCCGGCAAAAGTATCCGGCCGCGAAGAACGCGACCATGGTCTCGAGCTACCGGCTCGGAACCATCTTTTACTACCAGGAAGAGTACGCGGCCGCGGCCCGCGAGTTCGACGCGTTTCTGGTCAAATACCCGGGCAGCGAAATGGGCTTCGACGTCCGCTACAACCTCGCCGCCTGCGAGTATCAGCTCGGCAACTACGATCGTGCGTACCGAACGCTTTCCGCTTTCAAGCTCGCCGACATCCGCGCTCAGGGAACGCGCCGGGCGGAAGTGGTCTATCAGCTGGCCGCCCTGTCCTCGGAAGCCACCAATAATCACGCGGCGGCGGTCGCCGCCTATGCGGCCCAGGCGCAGCTTCCCATCGACGAGCGCAAGCGCGAGAATGTTCTCGCCCGCATCGATCAGCACCTGCTTGCGATTCCAAGCTCCGCGAGTCTCGACCGGCTTCTCAGCGAAGTCACCGAGCCCACGGTGCGCGGCAAGATCACCAGCCGCATGAACCAGCTGGCCAGCGCCAGCATCCCGCCGCCGGTGGAAACCGGCTCGGCAGAAGGCAGCCCGGAATCGACGGGCGCGCCGCTCGCGGGAAGCAGCCGCGCGGACCGGATGAATATCGGCGTCGTCCTGCCGCTCACCGGCAACATGGCGAAGTACGGCGAACGGGCCCTCGAGGGCATTCTTCTCGCCGCCGGCACTTTTCAGAGCAACCGGGACTTCGATTTCCGCCTCTTCATCGAGGACAGCCAGTCCAATCCGGAAATCGCGCGCCGGGCTGTCGACAACCTTTATAACCGCGACAACGTGCTGGCGATCCTCGGGCCGCTCAATTGGAACGAAGCGGTGGCGGTCGGCGACCGCGCCCAGCAGCTCGGCATTCTCAACCTGTCTTTGACGGGTAAGGAAGGCGTTTCGAGCCGCGGAGCCTATCTCTTTCAGAACGCCCTGACTCCGAGGGTACAGCTGGAATCGCTGGTCAACCACTCGATGAAGGAAAAGAACTTCAAGCGGTTCGCCATCCTCGCGCCCAACAATCCCTTCGGCAAAGACATGGCGAACGAGTTCTGGGAGCTGGTGGAAAAGAACGGCGGCAAGATCGTCGGCTACCGCCTGTACCCGCCCGAGGAAAAGGACTTCCAGGAATACGTGCAGCGGCTGGTGGGGCTTTCGAACCCGAAGTTCCGCTCCCTCGAGAACACCCGGCTCGCCGAGTATAAGAAGGAAGCGAAAGAGAAGACCGGCCGCGAGCCCAAGGCCGACGTTCCTCCCATCGTCGATTTCGACGCCATCTTTCTGCCCGATAGCCCGTCCACGGTCTCCCAGATCGCCGCGAGCCTTGCCTACTACGACGTCGCGGAAGTGGCGCTGCTGGGTACGACGGAATGGAACTCGGATCAGCTCTACAAGCGGGGCGGCCGGTACGTCGAGGGCGCGCTATTTCCCGGAGGACTCAGCTCCTCGACGAAGAACGAGATTCAAAAGGGCTTCATCAAGCAGTTCGCCGCGGCCTATGGTGGCGCGCCGGATCTTCTCGCGACCCAGGCTTTCGAGGCGATGCACATCTTGATCGGGGCTTTAAAAGAAACTTCTTCCTCGGATCGAAACGACGTCGTCCGCGAGATGACGAAAATGGATGGATTTCAAACTCCGCTCGGTTCGATCACTTTCGACAGCACTCGCATCGCACGGCGCAAACTGTCTGTTTTCAAACTGGAAATGGGCGGCAATATCGTCGAGCAGTAAACGCTCGCGAGGGTTAGCTAATCTTTCCGCTCTCAGCCAATTCGCATTGTTTCCGTTTTTATCGTTTGCTAGAATCAGACCCTAGAGAGGCGATTCTTGGGGGTCGCCGCTCTGGCAGTCTTCCTATTTTTTTCCCATAAATTGGCATCAGCAACGACTCCCTGAGTCGTCAATAATCTCAGGGTTCGACTCGCATCCGAGCGTTTATGACGTTTCGGAAAGGAGCTATAACGTGAAGAAGAAAGATCTTGAACGTTTCGCCACCAATCTACGCGAAGAAAAGGCGAAAATTCTCAACCACACCGAGAAAAATAAGGAACAGGATCTTACTCTGAGCCACGATGATCTCGCCGACGAGGTGGATCTCGCCTCCTCCGAGCTCAATCAGAACGTCGCCCTTCGCCTGCGGGACCGGGAACGGCATCTCCTGCATAAGATCGAACAAGCCCTCGCCAAGATCGAGGACGGCACGTTCGGCACCTGCGAGCTGTGCGAAGAGCCCATCGAGATGAAGCGGCTCGAAGCTCGTCCCGTGGCTGAACTTTGCATCCGCTGCAAAGAAGCCCAGGAACGCGAAGAAAAGATCTACGCCTAATCGCCTAACGCCCAACATCAAGTGCTTGAAACTAGGTGCTCCACGCGCCCGCGCGTTGCTACGCGTCGTATAGCCGCGTTTTCCTAAAAGTATTCTTAAATCCTCCCTCAAGGCCCTCCTTCGAAAAGCCGATCAAGTTAATGAAGTCGGCTTCACAATTCCCCTTTCTCTAGAAGGTGCCACATGCCCAACGAGTTCTCCGAGAACGAAGAACTTGTCATCCCAGACGAGCTGCCGTTACTTCCCATTCGTGACGTCGTCGTCTACCCGTACATGATTCTCCCGCTCTTCGTGGGCCGTGAGCCGTCCATCCGGGCGGTGAACGAAGCTCTGGCGAAGGACAGGCTGATCTTCCTGGCGGCGCAAAAGGAAATCACCGACGAGAACCCCTCGCCGGATACGATTTATCCTGTCGGCACCATCGCGATGATCATGCGGATGCGGAAGCTTCCGGATGGCAGAGTGAAAATCCTGGTCCAAGGGTTGATGAAAGGCACCGCGACAGACTTCACCCAGGAGAAGCCCTTCTTCACCGCCAAGGTGAAGCAGATCAAGGAACGGGCCGCGACTCGCGAGAACGTCGAAGTCGAAGCGATGATGCGGACCGTGAAGGAGCAGCTCGAGAAAGTCATCTCTCTCGGCCGCATGCTCTCTCCGGACATTCTCATGGTGGTGGATGACATCACGGACGCCGGACGGCTCGCCGACCTCGTCGCCTCCAACCTCGGCCTCAAAGTGAACGAGGCCCAGGACATTCTGGAACTTTTCGATCCGGTGGAACGCCTCAAGAAGGTGAACGAGATCCTCGTGAAGGAGCTCGAGATCCTCGCCATGCAGGCGCGTATCCGCTCGCAGGCCCGCGACGAAATGACCAAGAGCCAGCGGGAATACTTCCTGCGCGAACAGATCCGGGCCATCAAGACGGAGCTGGGCGACACCGAGTCCAAGAGCGAAGAAATTCAAGAGTTGCGCAACAAGATCGAAGCGGCCCAGATGCCGGATGAGATCCGCGAAGAAGCGATCAAGCAGTGCTCGCGCCTCGAGCGCATGCACCAGGACGCTTCCGAAGCCACCATCGTCCGTACCTATCTGGATTGGCTCGTCGACATTCCGTGGTCCAAGTCCACGGAAGATCGTCTGGACCTCAACAAGGCCCAGAAGATCCTCGATGAGGACCACTTCGATCTGAAGAAGATCAAAGAGCGCATCCTCGAGTTCCTGGCCGTACGTAAACTCAAGAAAGCGATGAAGGGCCCGATCCTTTGTTTCGTCGGTCCTCCCGGAGTGGGTAAAACCTCTCTCGGAAAGTCCATCGCCCGCGCCATGGGCCGCAAGTTCGTACGTATCTCGCTGGGCGGTATCCGGGATGAAGCGGACGTTCGCGGCCACCGCCGCACTTACGTCGGCGCGATGCCCGGCCGCATCATCCAAGGCTTGAAGCAAGCCGGGTCCAATAACCCGATCTTCATGCTGGACGAGATCGACAAGCTAGGCGCCGATTTCCGCGGCGACCCGGCGAGCGCGCTGCTCGAAGTGCTCGACCCCGAGCAAAACTTCTCTTTCCGTGATCACTACCTGAACCTGCCCTACGATCTGTCGAACGTGATGTTCGTCGCTACGGCGAACCTCATGGACACCGTGCCGAGCGCTCTGCGCGACCGCATGGAAGTCATTCAACTCGCGGGTTACAGCCAGGAAGACAAGCTCCAGATCGCCAAGCAGTTCATCGTGAACAAGCAAATCGAGGAAAACGGCCTCAAGCCGGAAGACATCGATTTCAGCGACGAAGCGATCGAACGGATCGTGAACGAGTACACGCAGGAAGCCGGACTTCGTAACCTCGAGCGCCACGTGGCAGCTATCTGCCGCAAAGTCGCCCGAAAGGTAGCTTCCCGTACCGACGAGAAGCCCGAGAAGATTCCGGTCTCCGGAGCTTCCGTGCCGAAATACCTCGGACCGCCGAAGTGGCTGGGCGAGGAAGAACGCGAGTACGACGAAGTCGGTGTCGCCACCGGCCTAGCCTGGACTCAGTTCGGCGGCGAGATCCTCAGCATCGAAGCGACCCTCATGCAAAAGCGCGGCGGCGGCCTGATTCTCACGGGCTCACTCGGCGACGTCATGAAGGAATCGGCGATGGCGGCCTTGAGCTTCGCGAGAAGCCACGCGGCCCAGCTGGGAATCGACGAGCGCGTGTTCGGAAACTACGAGATCCACATTCACGTTCCGCAAGGCGCGACTCCGAAGGACGGCCCCTCGGCCGGCATCACCATCGCCACCGCGATCATCTCGCTGCTGACCGGTAACCCGGTCCGCAAAGACATCGCGATGACCGGCGAGCTGACGCTCCGGGGAAAGGTGCTTCCCATCGGCGGTCTCAAGGAAAAGACGCTTGCGGCGCTACGCCACGGCATCAAGACCTTGATCATCCCGCACCGCAACTCGAAGGACCTGGACGAGATACCGAAAGAGATGCGCAAGAAGCTCAAGTTCCACCTGGCCAAAGACCTCGTGGACATCTTGAAGTTCGCTCTCGCCAACGATCCGACCGAATGGGCGAAGAACAAGAAGTCGGGTAAAGGCGGCGTCTCCACCGGAGGCGCGACCCGAGTTGCGAAGTCCGTCGAACAAGCGGCGTAATATTCAAATGAGAAAGGCCTCGGGCTTAGCGCCCGGGGCCTTTTTTTATTTGGATTAGAATGAGATCGAGAATGAGTCTGAGAATGAGTGAAAAACAATAAGGCACGCCAGTGCCGCACACTCATTCTCAGACTCAGTCTCATTCTCGCTCTAAATTCCGAAATCCAACTGCGCCCCATCACGGTCCGGCGCTTCTGAGGAAGCCAGCTTCACACTCACCCCAAGCAAACGTATCGGAGTTTGGCCCGCGTCGGTGGAGGTTCGAAGCAAATCGCAGGCAGTGCGGGCAATGAGTTCCCTATCCGAAGTCTCCTCGCCGAGAGTCCGGGTTCGAGTCACAAGCGAAAAATCCGCGTACTTCACCTTCAACACGACCGTCCGGCTCCCTCGCCCCAAACGTTTCAGAGACTCGGCGACGTCGTCGGATAGTTCCCCGATGGTTTTTTCAAGCTCGGGAAGGCTCGTCACGTCGTCATTGAAAGTGGTCTCGGAGCCGCGGCTTTTCGGTTCCCGATCGGTGCGCACTTGCCGGCTGTCTTCTCCCTGGGAAAGCCCGTGCAGAAACAGACCGAAACGGCCTAGCCACGAATGAAGCGTCGCTGGAGTCTGCGCTCCGAGATCCGCTCCCGTGTGGATGCCCCGCTCCTTCAACTTCTTCGCCGTCGCCGGGCCTACTCCCCAAAATCTCTCGATGGGAAGCTTCTCGATGAACTCCCTCGCCTTTTGCGGCGGAATCACGAATAGCCCGTTCGGCTTTCGGATATCGCTCGCTACTTTGGCGATGAACTTGTTGGGACCGACGCCGGCGGAAGCGGTCAAATTGAGTTTCGTCCGGATCTCTTCGCGGATCCGCTGCGCAATGCGGGTCGCAGAAGGCTCATTGAACTTATTGGACGTCACGTCCAGGTAGGCTTCGTCGAGAGAAAGCGGCTCCACCAGATCGGTCGCCGAAAGAAAGATGGCGCGGATTTCCCGGCTCACTTCCTTGTAACGTTCCATGCGCGGCCGAACGAGCATCGCGTTCGGGCAAAGGCCGTAGGCGCGGCGCGTGCTCATGGCGGATCGGATTCCGAACTTTCGCGCCTCGTAGGAACAGGAAGCCACCACGCCCCGGTGCTCGGGCGACCCGCCTACGATGAGGGGCTTTCCCTTCAGGGCGGGGTTGTCCCTTTGCTCCACCGACGCGTAGAAGGCGTCCATGTCGACGTGAATGATCTTGCGTCCCACCACCCCAAGACTTACGGGGGACTGGTCCAAAAGTCCATGAACGCGGTGCCGTTGCTCGTCACTTCGTCTACTTGGTGGACTATTCCGTGCGGGACCCGGGGCACGAAATCCGGTGGCCCCCTACTTGCACAGCGCAACCTCCGGGTAATTAAGCCGCGATTTCGCGGCGGGGGAGTAGAGATGAAGTTTCAATGGTTGCTGATCGTCGGTCTCGTACTGGCCGCTTGCGGAAAAAAAGACGCGCTGACGCCTCGCTCGTCTACCTGGCCTGAAAAAGACAAAACTACTCTTACCGAAGGCTGCGCGGAAGATCTCGCGCCGAGCCTCTCCCAAGCCTCCCGGGCTACCGGCATCTGCCGTTGCTGGGTCGACAAGCTCGCCGAAGTCTATTCCATCGAGGATATGCGCTCGGAAGACGATAAGGTCTCGGCTCAGAGCAACACCTTCTTCTCGGAATGCGCAAAAAACGCGGGCGAGAATCTGAACACCGCGCGTGCGGCGTTGCGTTTGCCGGCCCAGGAAAAGAAGCCTCTACCGAAAGTTCTCCAGAAGACTCTCGATCGAGTGAAGGAAAAGAATCCTCCGGCCTCGCACTCGGCTCCCACGGCTCCTGTGACGCCGAAAGCCCCGCAAGCTCCGACGACTCCGGCTCCGGCCGAAGCCCAGCGCCCGATCGGTCCGATTGCGCCCCCGATCGTGCTTCCAAAGCTCGGCGCCGAGTTCTCCATGACGGGATACCGCCTAACTAAGGAAGGCCAATTCGAATTGAACGGCGACAACCGCAAATCGGTTTTCGACGAAGCGGAGCTCGGCTGCACTATCTCCATCGGCAAGTCGGTTTTCCAGGACAAGGAATCAAAGTTCCTGCTCGTTCAGGCGAAAAACAAGGCCGGCGAAACGTTCACGCTTTCGATTCAGCCTTTCGACGACAGCATGGGCTTTTACGCCCGCAAGGGTAACCCGTCGACTTTCGATCAGGAAGTGTTCACCGTGATGTCGGGCTTCGGCGCTCTCGTGCTTCAGAACGGCAATAACTCCGAAGAGAGCAAAGCCTCCTACTGCGAAGTGAAGAACCTCAAGGTCGAAAACGGAATTCTCAAAGCGAACATTCAGGCCACCAAGATGAGCGGCATCAACCCGCAGGCTACCGGCCGCGACCAGCTCGCGTACGGCGACGTGAACGGCGAGTTCACCTGCAAGGTGAAAGACATCAGCACCGACACGCCGGTCGCTAAAGAAGAGCCCAAGAAAGAGGAGCCGCCCGCCGCCCCCGTTAAGAAGGCCCTGGACAGTTTCTATAAGGCGGCCGACTACTCCTTGAAGTCCATCGAGTCCATCAAGAGCATCCTCGAAGTGAATGACTTCGAGCTTACGAACTCCGGATCGATCTCGATGACCCGGACCGAGCTCCGCCGGCTGAAGCTTCAGGCCGAGGACACCGGCCGTAAGGCGTTCAAGGACCTGGAAGACAGTTCCACGGACCAGGCCACGAAGGACGCCCTCAGAACGAAGGTGGAAGACGCGGTCTCCGCCATTCAGCAAAAAATTCTGAAGCAGTACCTCCGGGCCCAACAGGGACCGGGCTAATAAGCTGATATTTCAAATCTAAAGGGCTCGGGGCGTAAGCTCCGGGCCCTTTTTGTTTATTCAGAACCCTCGCCCGGGATATAACCCCCGGCCTATGGCCCCCAATCTCTCCCGCTTGAGCGAAAAGGTACGTTTGGATATCACTCCCGCGACGCGGCTCCAGTATTCGCGCACCACTTTGCCCTTCAAAACGGAATGCCTCGCGGTCGCCTATCCGAAGAGCGCCGAAGAGATTCAAGGCCTCGTGGCTTTCGCGCGCGAGCACAAGGTTCCTCTCTATCCCGTCTCCCGCGGCAAGAACTGGGGCTACGGCGAGACGATGGCGCCCTTCGACCAGTGCCTCATCGTCGATCTCGGCGAAATGAACCGGATCGTCAAAGTGGACGAGGAGCTCGCCTACGTGGTCATCGAACCGGGCGTCTCCCAGGGACAGCTTTACGAGTACCTGCGCGATCACCACCCTTCCCTTTGGATGGACGCGAACGGCGCCGGCCCCGACGCCTCGCTGGTCGGAAATCTTCTGGAACGCGGCTTCGGCCACACTCCGCTCGGCGAGCGCGCGAGTCTTTGCGCCGGATTTGAGGTCGTGCTCGGAACGGGGGAGCGCATTGAAACGGGTTTCGGCCGTTTCGCGGGCGCCCACGCTCAATACACGTACAAGCACGGGATCGGACCGTCACTGGACGGACTTTTTTTCCAATCGAATCTCGGCATCGTGACGAAGGCGGGCTTATGGCTGCAAAAGAAGCCTGAAGCTTTCGCCGCGTTTTTCTGTCAGCTGAAAGACGCTTCGCGAATGCCCGCCCTCGTCGATCGCATCCGCGAGCTTAGGCAATCCGGTGTAGTGCGAAGCTGCGTGCACATCGGAAATCCGCTCCGCGCCCTCACCGCGGTTGCGAAGTACCCGTGGGATGAGACCGGTGGAAGAAAACCCGTCAGTGACGAATGGATTGAGACTACATCGAAGGCGTTTGGAATCGCTTCGTGGAATGCCACCGGCGGGCTATACGGACCCCGCGCCGTCGTGGAGGCCCAGCTCGCCCATGTCCGCGAGCGGCTTGCGGAGTTCGGCGTGCTCACCTTGCGCGATACGGAAATCGACGGGCTTCCGCCCGCGCTGAAAGCCGCGGCGGGACCGGCCGTGGGCCTGCTTCGCGGAGAGCCGACGAATACTTATTTAAGAGGAGCCGCCTGGCGCTCCAGAAACGACACGGGTGGCGCGGATCCCATTCAGAACGGGGCCGGTCTGCTTTGGATCGTGCCCACGCTTCCAGCCACCGGAACCCACGCAGCGCACGTGGAAGCCCTTTTGAAAGCGGGCCTGCACGCCTTCGGCTTCGATGCCCCCATCACCCTCACCTTCGTCAACGAGCGAACGGTTTTGGCGACCTCGAACATCTCTTACGACCGCACGAACGCGGATGACACGAAAGCCGCGTGGGAGTGCTACCGCGCTCTCGTCGGTCAGCTCATTCAAGCGGGCTATCCTCCGTACCGCTGCGGTCTGGGCGGTTACGACATGGTTACGAACGGCGAGGAGAAGGTGATCGCGGACCTCAGACGCGCTTGCGATCCGGACAAAATCCTGAGCCCCGGCCGTTACGAGGCGAAACCATGATCCACCGCCTCAACCAAACTTTGCCAAGCTGGTTCAAGGGACTCTCGGCGAGCTGGGACGGAGCTCCGCTCGAAGTCGTGTCGGCCCACGCTCACGGCGGAGAGTTCCGCCCGCAAAAGTCTCTGCCGAAGCTCGCCGATACCATCTTTCTCGATTTTAAGAACGGCGAGACGGGCACCGTGTGCCGGCTCGAGTGCTGGGTGACCAAGACCACCGAGACGACCTTCACGGCGACCGCGCTCACCATGACAGATCAAATCGCCGGTTCGCGCCGGACCCCGCTCGATGGACCCAAGATTGCGTGCCCCACGAGTTATCCGCCGCTCGCCTGGGCGGACCATCCGTTTTACGACAAAGCCCGCCTTCAGTTTTTCGTCGCGGATTTTTTCCGCGGCGGGATGACTCTGAAATTCAAGAAAGACGTCCGCGTTCCCGTGGAATCGATGCCGCTCAACCTCACGCTCGTCCTTCCCGGCTACGACTCGCTTCAAGTCGCGGCCCGCGTCCATGACGTCGAAGTGGGCCCCGAGGGCGGCGAGTGCCTTTGCACGGTGCTTTTCGAGAGTCCGGAAGCCTCGCTTGCGTCCGCCGTCGGCCGCTATCTCTTCACGGAAGGCACCGACGTCTCGATTCAGCAGCTGGAGCGGGCCGGGTACCCCGTTCCCGACTTCGATTTCGCGGGCCGTTTCGGTTACGCCAAAACCGAAGCGGAAATTCAGGAAGTGCTCGACCTTCGCCTGCAGGCCTACCGGTCCCGCGAAGGAGCGAACCGGGACGCCATTCCGACTTCCGACAAAATGCGGGACGGTTACGACGCACACTCTATTTTGATGACCTTGAAGGTGGGCCCCAAGCTCGTCGGCACCGGCCGGCTCGTCTTCAACGACGGGGACCGCAAGAAAACCGAGATCGGGCAATTCGTGGAGCTTCCGGCTTGGCTCTGGGAAGGCGGCTTCGCCGAGAGTTCCCGCTATGCGACGGTCGCCGACATCCGCGGCCGGGACGTCTTCACGACCCTGTCCCTTCACAGCTTGCGGCTCGCCTACCAGTCTGGGCTCAAGTACACGCTCGCCGACTGCGAGCCGCACTTACTCGAAGCCTACAAGCGCCGCGGCTCCCAGGAGCTGGGGCTCACGTTCGTTCATCCCCTCGAAGGGAAAACGCTTCACGTGATCTATTCCGATGTGATGGCGATTCTCAATTGGCTGGAGCGGGAGAAGATGCCCTTCAAGTCGGACTGGAGCCCCGCGGTCCAGAAGCCAGCATAAAACATTGAATTCAATGAATTAAGCGGCCTCAAACTTTCTCCATATTCCTAGCTTAAAATAACTGAATCTAGCCTGGCTGTACGTATGTGGGAGGATTCGTGACTTTTTCTCGCCTGGGATGGCACGCCGTTCTCTGTCTTTTTCTCCAATCCAATCTGGCGCTCGCGGGACCGGCTCCGGCCCGGATAAACACCCTTTCGGCGACCGCCGTTTCCCCAAGCTCCATCCGACTTGCGTGGGAGTATGAAAGGACCGGTTATGCCTTCCACCTTCAGCGCTCCACGGACCGCGGTGCGGTCTGGACGAAACTTAGCGTAACTCCCCAATTGGTGGGGAACCAGTTTACCTACACGGACTCGAATCTCCCCTCCGGCCGGCGTTTCACTTACCGCATTCTCGCGGTACGCCAGTCCGATTCCGTGGTGTCGCCCTACAAATGGTCCGACCTCGACGTCGCAACGGATTTTCCCGCGGCTCCGGCGGAGCTATCCGCGCAGGTGCATCCCTACACTCACGTCGCTCTGAGATGGGCCGATCGGTCCACCAACGAGAATCAGTTCATCGTGCAGCGGAGGGAGCCCTCCGGTGATTTTGTGGCCATCGCTACGGTCCCCGAAGGCGTGACCTCCTACCAGGACGAAGGTGCCCAGGCGGGCGTGGCCTATTCCTACCGGATCGTCGCCCGCAACTCCCGCGGGGATTCGGCGGCAAGCCCCTCCGCAGACGCAAAGATTCCCGCTGCTCCCGTGCCCCTCGCTCCTTCTTCCGTCCTCGCCGAGCCCACGCTCGCGTCTCGCGGAAGCTCGAGTGTCCGGGTCACTTGGCTCGCCAACCAGGCCGCATTACCCGAGAAACTGGTCCGCCGCGGAGAGAACGGATTTTTCGTCTACCGCAGAGAAATTCCCGCGGGTCCCGACGGAGAGCTTCCGGCTCCGTACGGCGCTTTCGACGTGGTAGAGAATCTGACCGGTTACACCAAACTCAATGCTTCCGCCGTCTCGGACTTGCGGTACCAGGACGAAACGGCCCAATTCGGAAAGAGCTATGCTTACGTGGTCGTAGCCGTCGCGCCCGGCGTTCAGTCGGTTCCCTCCAAGATGGCCGCCCACACCATCGTGGCCCCTCTCTATCTTTCTCGCTCCGTCATCTGCGAGCGTATCGAGGCGGATCCTTCCGACCGGATGGGTGGACTTCTCGTCAGCGTGACGGATCCGGAGTTTGCTCAGGGTGCGAACGGCCAGGACGCCGCCGACGACTACGACGCCCTCCAGGCGGCTGCCACCGCCTTTTCGGAAAGAACCGAGGGAACGACCGTGATCGCTCCCAAGTACTCCGACAAGATTCTTCTCTACCCTCAGGGAACCTATCAAATACAAAGAGTTCGTGTAAGGCCGGCGGCCGGGGTCAACGTGAGCCAAATTCCCGTGCCCGTCGCCCGGGGAGTTCCGATCACCTATTTCGGCAGCCGTAACTTCCGCGTCCTTGGCTGTGGAGCCCGCGTCGAGATCTTCGGCGCCTTTCAGATCGAAAACTCGAACCACACTCTCGAAGCCATCACTCCCTTCAACTTCCAGGGAGTTCGTAACGGTTCCATAGAAGGAATCGAGATCGCCGGCGGATCTCGGTCCATGCGGCGCACTTCGAACCACGAAAACCCGACCCGCGGAGTGCGCACTTCGAATACCCGCAACTTTCATATCGCCGATATCGACGCCCATCACACCCCGATGGACGGAATCTACATCGGAGCGGGACAGGCCGACGGCACAGTCTATCCGGCTTGCCGGAACATCCGCGTTCACCATGTGAACTCGCACCACAACACGCGCCTAGCCCTCATGGTGGCCCAGGTGCGCGGCCTCTACGTGAGCGACGCGACCCTCAACGACTCCGGCCGAAACGGCGACGGCGGGTTACCCAATCCGCGGTTTCCGGGCCTGGAGCCCATGGCCGGCATGGACATTGAGCCCAACTTTTTGACTATCCCGCACGTGGACGGCGGCACATCGCTACCTGCCGTAGACATCGCCACCGGAGACGTGGTGATCGAGAACACGGTTATGGAGAATAACCAGGGGCGTACCTTTCTTGCCGGACAAAAAGGCGACGAATCCGTCATCCGGACCGAAAACGTCTCGATCCGTTTCAGCCGCCTCGTGGCGGGGGACGATTTTCCGGCGGGGCATACCAACATCGGACTCTCGGTGAAGAACGGCGTCGTCGAATACAGCACGCTCGATACGAAGCGGGGAAACCTTCAACTTTCCGGAAACACCGGAACAGCGACCGCCATCAAACCGATGAACGCCCACACCTCCACGGCGCTACTCAACTCGCAAGTGCGTTGCGGAGGGGTCATCACCGCGGGCTGGGGGCGGCATACGCTCACCATCGCGAACAATCAGATCGCAGGCACCCATCCGGACAATTTCTTCAACAGCGGATTCAATCCAGACCGTTACTATTTCATCGAGATATTCGGAAATCCGCTGGCCGTGTTCAGAAACAACTCCGTCTACGTTCCGAAGGGAATCTACCGTAAGGCGCAGCCGGCACTGCGGCTGTCCGCGAGGGCCGCCATTGGGAACCGTTACTCGACGAATCTAGAAGGCGAAGCTTTCTTCTGGAACAGCTACGGCCGAAGCACGGCCCCTTCGAGCCAGGCGGAGGTTTCCGGAGAGACTACCTCGTCCGCCGCGTTCCGGCCGCTGGCCAACTACGGCGCCGCCGTGGAAAAGGCGGGCGCGCTGCGCTGCCTTTGGTCCGCGGAGCAGGCAAACGGGGTCACCCTACCCCAGGAGTGGCTATGCAGACCTCTCTAGAAAAACGCCAGAGCCCCTAGGGACTCCGGCCTGACGGGCTATCCCCGCATGGTTGAGGCTTATCTTATCGTCGATGGGACCGCGAAGCGTTTTCAAGTTCCAGAGAACAAGGTCGTCGCCGGATCGCCGTGATAGTAGAACATCTGGCAGTCTTCCAGAGCGCTTCCGCCACCCCCGTTTTCCTCCAGATACTTCAGCTTTCCGAAGAGAACGGCGGAGCCGATCTCGTTCAGCTTGTGATGCGGGGTGGCCGGCTGCTTGTCGTCGTAAATGAACGCGCGGAATATATTGCGGAAGAGATCGTGTCCATTGGAGTTGCTGGAAGCCGCGAGAATCCCCGCGACTCCCGCATCGGCGAGGGTAGCCAGCGAATGGGCAAAGTTATTCGAGTTCGCCCCGCCCGACGGCCAATAGGAATTCAAACAAGCGATGTCGAAGAGAATCGGAAAGACTTTATTCTTCAGCCGGCTCATGTGGGAAATGGCGAGCGGAATTTCCGTCATCGAGCTCTGGTCCCCGTGCCCGTCGTAGACGATGAAGTTCGGGTCGGCGTTGTAACCGTCGATGATGGCATCCGTCTTCTTTCCTTCCGAGGCATAGAGCTTCGTAACCGAGAGAGGCAACGGGCTCTTGTTGAAAATATTTTCCTGAATGAAGGCGAGATTTTTGTGGCACCAGCCGGTCTCGTAGCCGCTGGTAACGAGCACCTTTCCATCGTCCCGCGGGCTTCTTTCCCGGGCGAGAATCTTATCGAGAAACTGCTTGAGCTCCGCCGGATTTCTCACGGGCAACCGGCCGAGCGAAACGTCCGGATAGTTTCCCGAGTCGAGTAGCGTGTACGGAAAATCACTCCAGTAAGACCCCTTCTTGAAGGAGGGAATCTTGTCGATGCTTCCGACGAAAACCGTATGGGTGGGCTTACTCGCCGCGTATTCGGTTTTCAGAAGATCGTGAACTGCTTTCGTGTCCGCGGGGGCGAGGTATCGGATGCGCACTTCCCGGCCCAGCTCTTCCTTCAGCTGGATCCAGCGAATCAGACTCAGCTCGTTTTGGAAATCCGGGTGAACGATCATCAGATCCACGGGAGCCCGTCCGGCGACGAGCCACGGAGCCCGGTTCAATGTGAGATGGCCGTAGACTTCATGGCTCTCCGAAGAGACCGACACACGAGACGGCGCCGACGAGACTTTCTCGAAACGAACCCGGGCAAAGAGTCTTTTCACGCGCCGAACGTACCCGCGTGTACGGGAGAGACGCACCGGGCGCAAGGTTAGCGGGACGACGAGAAGCGGGCCCGCGTACGTGGGTTTTCCCAGCTCGATGGATCGAGCGGACGGAGCGTTTTCAAAGGCAACTTCATCCCGCGCGGCGGGCGGACCCCCGCAGTGCCGCCTCGCCGCGACGGGAAGTACGGACTCGCGAGCCACGGTCAGCGTCTCTTCCCCGCCGGTTTCGGCGAGGACGGCTCGGTGGCCGGGAGGCACCGCGAGTAACCGAGTCCAAAAAGGCAGATCCGGCACGCCGGCATCGATGGGTCGGCTGAGCTCGGTGGCGTTATTGTCATTCCATTCGACGACGACTTCCCGCGGGGAGCTGTCGACGCGAAGGCTTGCCAAGGCGACGCTAGGCGCCAGCAGGAACAGAATCTTCCATTGCATATGGTTGAGATTCGCATCCCGACGCAACGCTCGGAGGGATAGGGCCAACTTCCTGTGATCCGCTGTTAAGGCAAGACGGCGAGGCGTCAATCGGCCGGGTTACCGCAGAGGAGTGCGCAGCAAAGACCAAGCGAACACGTCTCTCACTCCAGCTCGCCGTAAAGCCCGCGCACACGCGCTGAGGGTTGAGCCCGTCGTCCAGATATCGTCGATTAAAAGCACTTGCTTCGGAGCGGGCACTTCCCGCCGCCAACGAAAGGCCCCTTCCAAATTTCTTTGTCGCGCCTTTCGAGACAGACCACTTTGCGCGGAGCTTGGCCGAATTTTCACGAGACCATCGCAGACCAAGGGGAGCGCTTCCGTTTCGGCGAACCAGCGGCCGAGAATCTCCGCTTGGTTGAAACCCCTCTCCCAAAGCTTTCCCGCATGAAGCGGAACTGGGACCACGGCGGTACCCGCCGGAATTTTCGAGTCGGGCCAGAAACAAAACGGGCGAAAGACCCCAAGCCAGGAGACCTGGCCGCCGAACTTAATCCGATGGAGAACATCACGGGCGGCACCGTGAAACGAAAGCATCGAACGAACCTGGAGAAACGGAAATTCGGCGCAGCCTCCGCACGCCCCAATCGACTGCGACGTGGGCTTTCCGCAAATAGAACACCACGGAGGCCGAATAAGGTCCCACCGCGCGCAAACTCCGCAGACCGGCTCTCGGTCGACGAACGCCCCGCACACCAGGCACTCGGGCGCGAACCAGGCCCGAAGTGCTTCGTCTAAAACCCAAAGAGCCGCTCGTGGGAATCCGGACATCGTAAACTCCAAGCCTCCCGCAGATGATTGAGACCGATGGAAGCAGCGTCTTCGAGGTCGGCGAGCGTTCGGGCGACCCTCAGGGAACGAAACGCGGATCGGAAGCTGACTCCACGCCCGGCGAGCGTCGCCTCGAACCAATCCTTCGCCTCCGGCCCCAGACTGAAGGCTCCGGTCTTCAGATCGGCCGCCGTGTCTCCGTTTCGCACGCCTTTTCCCTCGGTGGAAAATCTCTCGCTCTGTGTTTCCGCCGCGCGCCGAATGGTCGCGGCAATCTCGCCATGGGTGAGTCCCTCTACCTCCGTCGATTTTTCCCCCGCTCCGACGACGACGCACAAATCAAAGCGATCCAGAATCGGGCCCGACAGGCGCCGGCGATAGTTGTTGAGTTTCTCCCCCGTGCACCGGCAACGGCGCCCTCCTCCCAGCGAATGACCGCAGGGGCAGGGATTCATGGCCGCAAGAAGCGTAAACCTCGCCGGCAAGGTGACCGCATGACCCACGCGGTGAAGGTGAATTTTTCCGTTTTGCAGAGGCTCTCTCAATCCCTCGATGGCCTCTTTGCGAAATTCCGGAAACTCGTCGAGAAAAAGCACACCGCCGTGAGCGAGAGTGACCTCGCCGGGAACGACGACTCCCGATCCGCCCCCAAGAAGAGCGGCGGCCGAAATCGTGTGATGAGGAGAACGAAAAGGCGGGCGCCCCCAGGCGGGTTGTTCCCCGGGGGCGTGCACGTAGTTTTTCAGGACCTCGAGCCAGGCTCGAGTCTCTAGGCAGGTCAGCACGGAGGGCGCGCCTTGCGCGATGAGCGTTTTTCCGACGCCAGGCGGGCCGATGAGCAGAAGATGATGGCGTCCGGCGAGGGCCACTTGTAAGGCCCGTTTCGCAAGCTCGTTGCCCAAAACCCGATCGAGGTCCCGGTTCAAGAGCGGGCGTGGCGACGAACCGGGCGCGGGTTCGGGAGAGGCAAGCGGCCCCCGGCCCCGAAGAAAATCGAGAACCTCTCCCAAGTGGCCCGCCACCTTTATCTTCGGAGAAGCGAGAAGCGCCGCCTCCGCGCCGTTTTCACGGGGAACGATGACCCACTCGATCTCCTCGCTGCGGACGAGGCACTCGGCGAGAGCGAGCACGCCGGCGACCGGGCGCACGCGCCCGTCAAGGGTGAGCTCTCCCAAGAACCCCATGCGCGCGGTGCCCACGTCCTTTAGAAGGCCCTCGGCGCCAAGGGCAGAAATAGCCATCGCGAGATCGAAGTGGCTACCTTGCTTGGGGGCGTGGGCGGGAAGCAGATGAATCAGAGTCCGGCCGGAAGGCACATCGAAGCCGAGGCTCACGAGGGCGACGCGAACCCGCTCGCGGCTTTCCTTGACTATGTTTCCGGGAAGTCCCGTGACGTGAATGACGGGCGAGCCGTTTTGGCTGGCGGCTTCTACTTCGATGGGAATGCCTTCCACACCGACGTGAGTGGCGGCGAAAGTTCTGGCGACCATGCCGTCTTAGCAGGCCGCATGCCAGGAACGTAGGCTCTGGAGGTGGGGTTTTGGGTCCGGCTTTCGGACTTAAGGTACTTCCTTTAGAAGAGCGAGAGCGAGCGCAACGAAGACATCTGAACTTTCCCTGCTCGTAATTGCAGGCTCACGCCATCGCCTCGGATTTGCAGGATTCGAGATCGAATGGACTTCCTTGCGCTCGCTCTCGCTGTCGCTCTTTCCGAACGTCTTCGTTGGGTTCTCGAACGGTTCTAGCGGGACAGAAAAACGCGGTGGCGTTTTTTGAGCTCGGTGTGAATGGCGCGCTGGAGCTGGTGGCGGATTTGGCGGGAAAGCCTGGTTACGTACTCCATGTCCTTCGCCTTCTCGGGATCCTTTTCGAGATAGATGGGCTCCAGAAACTTGATGTCCCACTTGGCCGGAAGCGGAATGAGGTTGAGGGGCACAGGGATGATGATGCCGACCAGCTCCTTCGCCCAGCGAATTTGGGAAAGCGTGATGTGAGTCTCTTCCGCTCCGATGACCACCGCGGGAATTATGGGCGCGCCGGTCAAAAGCGCGAGCCGGACGAACCCGCGGCGAAACTTGCGGAGCTTGTAGCTCTGGCTGGACGGCTTGAAGTTGCCCTCTTCGCCTTCCGGAAAGAGGAGCAGCAGCTCCTTCTTATCGAGAATCTTCTTCCCGTTTTCGAGAGTGGCGGGAATCGCCCCCATCTTGTGCGCATGGACGGCGATCTCGGGTTTGAGAAACCACATTTTGTGGGCGATTACCCGGGGGAGCCGCTTCTTCTGAAGACGGATTTGGTGGCCCAGCATGAGCGCGTCGAAGCCCATGTAACCGCTGTGGTTCGCTATCACGATGGCGGGACCTTCCGACGGAACATGGCGAATGCCTTCGGTTTCCACCCTAAGGTACTTGGTTATGATTTCGAGGAGAAAGTAAGGAAGTACCTTGTAGGCGATGTCCTCCTTGGAGAGGCCGGAGGCCTTGATGACCTTGTCTAGGGCCCCGAAGAAGGAAAGCATGGCGGTGTCATACCTCAGGGACGGGGGGAAATCTAGGCCGCGGACCTGGCCGCGGGAGCGCCGCCTACCCGGATCATCTGATTGCGCTTCAGCCGGATGAGGCTTTCGTAAATCGTGACGTCCGGAAGCTCGCAGTAATCGAGCACTCGTCCGACGCTTCCGAACTCGACGACCGAGGAAAGAGTCGAAAAATCGTCGGGCGGAAGCTTCACGCCGCCGTGAAGGGCGTTCGGCTCTAGCTCGAGCCTCAGCTCGCCCGGAGGAAGCTCGCGGCGGATCACGTTGAAGCGAGCCCTCAGCGCGTGGCCCTCGGCGCGGATGTACTTCATGTTCAAGTTGAGATGCTCTTCCACTTCCAGATCGTCGGGGTTCATCTTGTTGAAAACGAACTTCGGCGAGTCCCACAGGAACATCCGGTAAATGGCCTTCAGGCCGCGGACCTGTCCCGTGACGGCGCCGACGATTTTTCCCGTCAGAAATTCGATGCGGCCTTCTTGGCCCGGCAGCGGGCCTTTCACGGCCAGCAGCCCCGTACGCTCCAGATCGTGCACGGTCGCGAGCGCATCGCCGAAATCCTGCTCTTTGTAGAAAGGGATCTTCGATTCGGCGCCGACGCTCTGGAAATCGGGCTTCGCCTGAAACTCGTTGCCGGAGACTCCTCTTTCCATCTTGCTCACGGCGGACTTGATCTCGTCGACGACCGAGGATTTTCCGCTGTTCTGCGCATCAAGGAGAGTCGACTTGATGCTTTGAAGAATCTGTTCGGTCTCCCGCTGGCGATCGGCCGCGGCGGCGAGCTTTCTGATTTCCGTTTCGAGCGCCTTATCCTCGGCGCGGGCGTTTTCGAAAACCCGGTAGATCCGGTGCTCGAGAGCGAAGTGCAAATCCTCTTTCGAAAAACCGCGGCCATACCACACGATGAAACACCGCCGCCCCCCTTCGCGGATGGCGTGGATCCAGCGCCGGCTGTCGGGGGAGTTTTCGACGAAAGCGATGGTCGCCTGATTTCCGGAGTTTGGCGTGCGGACGAAATTCTCGACGGAGGGTTCCGCTCCGACCTCGATGAGGTTCGCGGCCTTCAGCGCGCTCAGGAATTGAGAAGCCCAGTTAGTGACTTCGCCGACACTGATAACCCGGCAGCACGGAACCATCATAGGAGGAGACCTTTCGAATGTCGGCGCGCTGGGTGGCTCAGGCGCCGTAACGACGGGAGAAGAGTTCCTTCAGGGGGCCCGACTGCTTGAGTAGCCGGATCGCGAAGTCCGCGTGATTGGGATAGTAACCGTTGCCGAATAACAGGGTGGCGCCGCTCGCCACTCCCTCGGCCCCCAGAGCCACTTTGGTGAAGGAGGTCGCCATGCCGAAGAAGAGCACCTTCCCCGTGGATTTCGCGCTTAGAATCGCGCTCATCTCGGTATCGGGGACGGAAACCACGTTCACGACGACATCCCCCATTTTACCATGGGTAGCGGAGTGGATCCCAGCGTGGACGGCGGCGGAATCGGTCGCGTCCACTTGCAGCACGACGTCGCATACGCCTAGCCGCTTCAAGTCGTCGGCTCCCTTGGCGCCAGGCTCGATACCGATGACCTTTCCGGTAGGCCCAACCTTGTTTCGCGCCGCAACACAGCTCAGGACTCCTGCCTTGCCGCCCGCGCCGAGCAGTACGACCGTGTCCCCTTTTTGACATAGCCCGTCGACGGTGGCCGGCGCTCCGGCTACGTCGTAAACGGCCATCGCGATGTTTTCCGGCAAATCGTCGGGAAGCTTCGCCGCGATGGAGGACTCGAAAAGCACGGCCGTCCCTTCCACCTCCATCTGATGAGTGGCGAGATCGATCTTCTTGATGCGCGAAATCTGAAGGGGTGTGAGCGTGAGCGAGATAAGCGAGGCGACCCGGTCGCCGACGGAAAACTTCAGCGGCCCTTTGTAGCCGGAGCCGATCTGAGCGACTTTTCCGACCAGCATTCCGCCGGAGCCGGTGACTTTGTTTTGCTGCTTGCCACGGCTTTTGCAATTCTCCAGGACGATCGCGCCGATGGCATCGCTCTTTCCGCCGGTCTCCTTCTCCATCTGCACGAAGCTCGCCGCATCGATGTTGAGAAGCTCGACGGAAAGTAAAATCTCGTTGGAAAAAATGGGAAGGCTGTTGTCGAGTTTTTCCGCGGCCTGGGGAAGCCGCTTCTTCGCGTCGAGCACCCGATGCAGACCGAGGGGATGACCGCCCGAGCGTTCAGCGCCCGGCACGGATTCTCTCCTCGGCGATCTTGTCGGCGACGGCGAAAGGCAAAGTGCCTTCCTTCTTCGCGCGCTGGAAGATGACCTTCATCGTGTCGTAAATCTCGTCGGCTTTCGCGAGCGCCTGGGCCTGCCGATACTGTCCGCCGAGCTCGTAAAAAATGTTGATGATGCCGCCGGCGTTCACGGCGTAGTCGGGAGCGTAGAGAATGTTGCGCTTCTGCAGAGCCAGGCCGCACGACTCGTCTTTCAGCTGATTGTTCGCGCAGCCGACGATCGCTTTGCAGCGAAGACGGGGAATCGTGTCGGCGTTGAGAATCGCGCCGCTCGCGCAAGGGGCGAACACGTCGCACTCGACGTCGTAAATCTGCTCGAGGGAAACCACGTGGGCCTTCAGCTCCTTGCGGGCTTTTTCGAGTGTCTCCTGGTTCGTATCGGTGACCCAAACCTCGCCGCCGCCTTCACGGATTCTCTCGGCGAAGTCGTAGCCGACGGAGCCGATTCCCTGGACGGCTACTTTCACACCCTTCAAGCTTTTCGATCCGCGCACTTCCTCGAGCGTCGCTTCCAGCGCGCGGAACACGCCCAACGCCGTAACCGGCGACGGATCGCCGCTGGAACCGGGCGCCCCTTCCATGCCAAGGACATGGCGGGTGACCTTGCGGACTTCGAGCAAGTCTTCGGAGCTGACGTTCATGTCCTTCGCGCCGATGTACTGGCCGCCGAAGGTATCGATGAAGGCGCCCATCGCCTGGAACATGGCCGGCGTCTTTCTCGCTGGATCGCATAGCATGACGCTTTTGCCGCCGCCGAAGCCGATGCCGGCAAGGCTCGACTTGTAGGACATGCCCTTGGAGAGCCGGAGCACGTCGTCCAGGGCCTCATTACGCGAAGCGTAGGGAAGCATCCGGATTCCACCGCAAGACGGCCCGAGAGCCGTGCTGTGTATGGAAATAATGGCTTTCAACCCCGAATCGCGCTCCTCGGCGTAGACCACTTTTTCGTAGCCGGGGGCGTTGAGGGTTTCGTGTTTCCAGTTCATAGGGATGCTCCCCAAAGACCTCATGGTTTACCGGAAAACCGGGCTATCGGCCAGTGGCGACAGGGGTTTTTCCTTTTGACGGGTATCGACCAGGCCGCTAAACAGAAGTCGTCACAGGGGAATCATGGGGACAAAGAGATTCATCGCCATAGCCGGTAACATCGGCTCCGGGAAAACCACGCTGACCCAGATGCTTGCCGAACGGTACGCGTGGGAACCCCACTACGAGGTCGTCGCGACCAACCCCTACCTTTCCGATTTCTACGTGGACATGAACCGCTGGTCCCTTCAGCTTCAGGTCTTTTTTCTCTCGAAACGGTTTCAAGCCCATCAGGCGATCCTCAGCACCGAATCCTCGGCGATTCAGGATCGCTCCATTTACGAGGACGCCCACATTTTCGCCCGCGCGCTCTACGAACAGAAGAGCATGGATCACCGGGACTACGAAAATTACTTCGAGCTTTATTCCACGATGATCAAGTTTCTGACTCCGCCGGACCTCGTCGTATACGTGCGCCGGGGCGTCGACGTTCTGAAGCAGCGGATTGCGATGCGAGGCCGGGATTTCGAGAAGAACATCCCCGAGGACTACCTCCACCTTCTCAACTCCTGCTACGACGACTGGATCGGAAGCTACAAGCTCGGCAAAGTTCTCACGGTTTTCGCCGACGATCTGGATCTCCGGGACCGGCCTTCCGACTTCGACTACGTCTGCCGCCAAATCGAGTCGTCCCTCGAGCAGCCCGAGCTCAAGTTCACCTGCTAACCAGCACTTAGGCCCGTATACACGGTGTGCTCAACCCCACTCCTTGGTTTAGGAGTAAACTATAGGAATGGGGGTTAGAGGCATCATCGTCGTGGGACTGCTATGGGCTATCGCCTTTTCGGGCGTGGCCGTCGGCGACGACACCGACCATTTCTTCAAGACGGAAACCGGCCAAGAGCGTGAGATAGGTGCGCTCGACTCCACCTTCACCGAAATTCTCAAGCAGGCGAGGAAGGACATCGAAGCCATCGACCTGGCCACGGACGAGGCGGAAAATGCCGAGGACACTCGCGAGTCCAAGCGCGTGGAGCGCCTGCTCAAGCTCTGGAAGGATCTGAAGGCGACCGGCAAGTCGATCCCGAACATCAACACCATAGCTCGAAATCTGGGGGTGAAGAGCGAGGCTCTCTCCAAGACGGCTGCGGTTCTCTGGGCCATCCGCCAGACCGAAACGAAGGCCGGCATCCTCGCCCTGACGGAATTTCCCACTTCGGACGGCAGCTCCGACATCGACATGCGCCGCAAGAAGGCCGCCGAGCGCGTGCTCGAAGCCCTGATGAACAGCGACGAGAACTGGCAATTCATCGCCGCCGACGTGGCGATGCACGTGGGCCCGAACGGCCCGATGATCACTCCTCAGACGGCGCTCGCCAACTTGGTGCACTACCGTAGCCTTCTCGGAGAAAACAATATCGCCGGCCTCATTCTGGCTCTGGCGCACAATAAATTTTCCCTCACTCCGGAAATGCGAAAAGAAGCGCTCCAAGAGCTCGGCCTCATCGAGCCCGTGAAAGGCGATGAAACGTTGCTCGCCTACATGAAAGCGATCTACGGGGGGCCTGCGGAAGGGCTCAACTCCGAGACTCCGAAGCTCGTGAAGGAGTCGCTCGCCATCGCCGAAAGATATGCCCGGGGAATCCACGCCGCTCGAAAAACCATTTTCACCGAGGACGCCCAAGGCAACGCCATCATCAACTGGCGCGCCCGCGTTTACCACGTCGACCGCAACGGAAACACGGAAGAGGTTGACGCGGGGGTGTGGCTTGCGCGCATGCAAGCCGATGCCGGCGTGGACGAGATGACCCGGATGGGAGCCGGCCTAGGCGGAAAGGACGGAGGAGCCTTTATCGCCGCGGCTCACGCCAACGAAAACGACGGCGACCCCCAAATGGAATTTCGGGTTCGCGGCACGAGGGAGCCCGGCGAGGAGGGCACGGCGTTCAAAACCGGCGACCGTCTCATGTTGGACATGAGCCGCGGCTACGCGGCGCTTGCGGACCAGGTGAACGCCGTTTTACCGACGACCGATCCGCTTTGGCCCAGCACCCGGATGTACAACGCCACGACGGAAAGCGCGTCGCCGGCGACCTACACCCGTTTCGTGGTGGGCCCGGACGGAAACGTCACTTCGGCCGCCTTCACAAGGCCGACGCCCACGCCGTCTCCGACGGCCGGTCCTACCGCCACCCCGGCGCCCCCACCCGTCACCGTCCGAACGGACGTGGAATCCGTCGCCCCTCATCTCGCACGGATAACCGACGCGGCGCTGGCCGATCCGGCCATGGCATCCAAATACGGCACGCAGCCAACCATAAATTTTGACGAGCCTCTAGTCGACGCCGTGGCCACTCACATGACCCTGGACGACGTGGCGGCGAAGCTCGCCGAAGGCAAGGCGGTACTCTGGGGAAAAGACCTCGACGGCGACCAGCTGGTGATCACCGGCGTTTCCACCGATCCCGAGTCGAAAAAGCGCACCTTTCTCGTCCGTACCGTGAACGACAAGAAGTTTCTCGCGGACGAGAACATGCTCGTTCACGAGGATAAACTGAGACAACCGCCGCCGACTCCAAAACCGGTGGAAACGAAAGTTCCCGAGAGAACTGAAGCCACTTCGGCCGAGCCATACTTCGCGAAGGCGACTCGGGTCGAGATCGCCACCCCGACGCCGCCGGAGCTCACGTGGTTCGAAAAGGTAGGCGTATTGGGAGGGCTCTTCATGGGCGGCAAGAAGGAGACCGAGGGAGATCGAACGGTCGCCCTGACCCCCAGCAAAGTCGTCACCTTGCAAAAAAAGGGAGAGACGCTGGACGGGATCTTCGCGCAAATCGACGCCGGCAATCAGATCAACCTGGTCCCCAACGACGGCTACAAAGGCTACGAGCGGATTATCGGTTACGACAAAGGCACGAAGGTTCTCTACTTACTCAAAGCGGGCCCGCTCGGGTTGGTGAGCCGAGAGCTGTACACGATTCCGTACGCCGAGTTCGAAACCCTTCAGAAGTTTGAAATAGAACTGCCGGATTGATCAGGCGCGGCCTTCGAAATCGGTTTCCTTGAAATTCGGCGGGAGCTCTTTCTTCGCGATGATGTCGGCGAGAGCGGCGGACTCGGGAAGCCCGATGAACTTGCCGGCCTCCGCGGGATCGAGGGGCTTTTTCACTTCCGCGTACTGCTGCTTGCCTTCCTGCACGCGGGCGACCGCCTTCTCGATGAGCGAAAGCGGAATCTCTTTTTTCTCGACGGCCTTGATGATGGCTTCGTAAGCACCGATCGGAAAACCCTTCTCCACCCCGCGATAAATGAGGATGTCGCAGCCGGCTTTCACCGCCAGCACCGCGGCTTCTTCCTCGCCGTAATTCTCGCTGACGGCCTTCATCTCCATGTCGTCGCTGAAAATGATGCGGTTGAAGCGCAGATCGTTTCTGAGCAAATCGATCGTCGGCTTCGACATGGTCGCCGGATAGTCCGGATCGAGCTGCGGATTGAGAATGTGCGCCGTCATCACGCCGCCGACGCGGCTACGGATCACGCGCCGGAAGGGAATGAGCTCGAGCTCGTTCAGCTCGTCGTAGCTGCGGTCCACCTTCGGTAACGTCAGGTGGGAATCCTCGGTCGTATCCCCGTGGCCCGGGAAATGTTTCGCGACGGCGAGAACGCCCATCTTCTGAATCCCGCGGCACACGGCCGAGCCCATCTTGCCGCAAACTTCCGGATCGGCGGAGAAGGCACGGTCGCCGATGATGGGATTCGACGGATTTGAGTTCACGTCGACGACGGGGGCGAAATCGATGTTGATGCCGACCGCTTTGCACTCGCGGGCGAGGATCTGGCCGAACTCGAAGCCGATCTTCGGCGAGCCGAGTACCCCGAGGTTTTCCTGGGGCGGAAACTTGGTGAAAGGAGAAAGCAGGCGGGCGACCCGGCCCCCCTCCTGATCCACGGAAATGAAAAGCGGCGGCGCATCCTTCGGCCGGCAAGAGAACTGAAGCTCGTTCGAAAGCTCAGCGACCTGCGCCGGCGACTGGATGTTTTGTTTGAAATAAATGACCGAGCCAAGGCCGTACTCGGTGATGGCCTTCTTGAACGCCGGGGGAACGGTGTAACCGTTGAACCCAACCAAAAACATCTGGCCGACGAGGTTTTTGAGGTCTTTTGTGCTGGCCATGGCTTAGGTGAAAAAATTCAAACGCCTGAATAACTTAACAAGTATAGGCGTTCTTACCCGTCCCTGACAAGGCAACCGCTTACTCGTCGTCGTCCTCGGCGCCCCGTTTCACGGTGCGCTTGGTCGAATCGAGGATACGCTTGCGTAGACGCAAGAAGTTAGGCGTGACTTCGAGAAGCTCGTCGTCCGCCAGCCACGCGATGCCCCACTCGATCGTCATCGGCATTACCGGCGTGAGAACCACGGCTTCGTCCTTACCGGCGGCGCGGATGTTGGTGAGCTTCTTTTCACGGCAGACGTTCACGTTCAGATCGTTGATGCGGTTGTTCTCGCCGATGATCATGCCTTCGTAGACGTCGACCCCTTCCTTTACGAACATCTTTCCGCGCTCTTCCAGGTGGAAAAGAGCGTAGGGGATCGTCTGGCCGGAGCGATCGGATACCAAGGCGCCGTTCACGCGATCGAGAATGTGGCCCTTCCACGGAACGTAGTCCCGGAAGTAAGAGCTGAGCAGCCCCTGGCCGCGGGTCACGTTGAGGAACTCGGAGCGGAAACCGATGAGGCCGCGGGAAGGAATGTCGAACTCCGCGCGCACGCGGCCCGATCCCATGTTGGCGAGGTTCACCATCTCGCCCTTGCGGGTGCCCAGCCGCTCGGTGAGCCGGCCCAGACAATCGTCGGGAATGTCCATCACTACGCGCTCGAGGGGCTCGAGAACGGTCTCGCCCTCTTTGCGCAAAATCACCTTCGGCCGGCCGAGAGCGAACTCGTAGCCTTCCCGGCGCATCTGTTCGGCGAGAATCGCGAACTGCAGTTCGCCGCGGCCCTTGAGGATGAAAACATCCGGCAAAGCGGTACGTTCCGCGCTCATGGAGACGTTGGTGCGAAGCTCCTTTTCCAGGCGATCCCAAATCACGCGCGAAGTGAGGCGCTTGCCGTCCCGCCCGCCCAGCGGCGAGCTGTTGACGAGCATTTCGATCGAGATCGTCGGCTTTTCCACCTGGAGGCGCGGAAGCGCGACCCGGTTGTCCGGCGAGGTGACCGAGTCGCCGATTCTCAGCTCTTCGATACCGGCCACGATGACGACGTCGCCGGCTTCCGCCTGACCCGTCGGGACCACTTTCAAACCTTGGTAGTTGTAGAGCGCGGTGATTTTCGTCTCGGGCTCGTCGCCGCTTTCGTGGTGCACGACCACGGGATCGCCGACCTTGATGGAGCCCGACACGACTTTACCGATCGCCAAGCGCCCGACGTACTCGCTGTAGTTCGTGTTCGAGACGAGCATGCGCATGCCGCCCTCTTCCACGATCGGGCCCGGTAGATATTCCAGAATGAGATCGAGAAGGAGACCTAGATTCGCCGGCTTTCCGAGATCATTGAAATCCTTGTAAGCCTTGCGCTCGCGGGCCACCGCGTACACGACCGGGAAATCGAACTGCTCGTCGGTCGCGTTGAGCTCCATGAAGAGCTCGTAAATCTCGTCCAAAACTTCCTTCGGGCGGGCGTCGCCGCGGTCGATCTTGTTCACGACGACCGCGACCTTCACCCCTCTGGCGAGAGCGTGCTTGAGCACGAAACGGGTCTGCGGAAGCGGCCCTTCGGCCGCGTCCACCAGCACGAGAGCGCCGTCGACCATCTGCAGGCCGCGCTCCACTTCACCGCCGAAATCGGCGTGGCCGGGGGTATCGACGATGTTGATCTTGTGGCCCTTCCACAGAATCGAGGCGTTCTTCGCCGTGAGGGTAATTCCCTTTTCCCGCTCCAGATCGCCGCTGTCCATGACCCGTTCGGCGACCGTCTGGTTGTCGCGGAAGGTGCCCGCCTCCCAAAGGAGGCCGTCGACGAGCGTGGTTTTGCCGTGATCGACGTGAGCGATGATGGCGATATTACGAATCTTTTCGTTACGTTGCATACTGGTGCTATTGAGTTAGTGGGCCCAAACTGTTATGGACTCACGCGAGATATGGAAGCGGATACCAAACAGGAAGGGCACCTTACCAAATGCGCGGCGTGCTGGAAAGCACCCGATCTGTGTTTGTGTAAGGATATCCAAGCTTCTCCCACGCGCACCAAGATTTTAATCCTTCAGCACCCCCAAGAGGCGAGAAATCCCTGGGGAACCGCGCGACTGACGAGCCTGGCGCTTCCGAGCGCCGTTCACAAAGTCGGGCTTTCCTGGCGCTCTCTTGGCCAGGCCCTCGGCACCCCGGCCGAGCCCAGCCGCTGGGGTGTGCTCTATCTCGGAGCCCTCAAAGACGCGAAAACCCGCCCCGACGTTCCCTTTCAGGTGATCACCCGGGAAGGAAAGCAGGTTGCGTCCCAGAACCTCGAAGGAATCGTGCTCCTCGATGGAAACTGGAAGCAGTCGAAGACGCTTTGGTGGCGGAATCCGTGGCTGACCCGGATGAACCGCATCGTTTTGAACCCGGGCGTTCCCTCGGTGTTCAATCGAGTCTCCCGTCAGCCCCGTAAGGACTGTCTTTGCACCATCGAGTCGGTCCGCCACTCGCTCGCTTTTCTCGAAAAGAAGAATGAAGAAGTGCTGGTCCGGCTGGACGAGCTGCTGAAAAAACACGTCGAGCTCGTGGAGCTCAAGCGCCCGGCGCCCCGTAGGCCGCAAGGGTCCTTTCGGCGGCGGCACAAACCTTCTGGACCGCGTCCTTCAGCGCAAGCTTCAGTCTAGCTCCAGCCGCGTGCCGGTGGCCCCCGCCCCCGAACTCCTGAGCTAAACCCACTACCGCGATTTCCCCCGAGCCCCGGAAACTCACTTTCACCGTTCCGTCGTCCTCTTCCCGGAACAGCATTCCGATATCGACGCCATGAACGTAGCCGAGGGAGCTGACGAAGGACTCAGTGTCCTCGACGGTCGCGCCGTACTTGAGGCGCGTGGCCTTGGGAATCGTAAGCCAGGCGATTCTCCCGCCCTGGGAAGTCTGAATACCGTCGAGAACGTGGCCGAACAGGCGGACCTTCTCGAGGGAATCGCGGGAGTAGACATCGCGGAATACTTTTTCCGGCAGCACGCCCTTTTGAAGCAGCTCCGCCGCCACCTGGTGAGTGCGCGGGGAAGTGCGCTTGTAGCGAAAGCTACCCGTATCGGTGACGAGGGCGACGTAGAGCGCCCGCGCCATCTCCTCGTCGATGTCGGCGCGCAAGTTGCGCAGCAGGCAGAAGACGAGCTCGCCGGTCGCGGCGTATTGCTCGTCGATGAGGTGCGCGTCGAGGTTGCCCTTCTCGGGAACGTGGTGATCGACAAAGACGACCTGAGCGCCGTGCTTTTTCAGCGGCTCGCGCATCTCGCCCAGCATGCGCTCGTCGTTGGTGTCGAAAACGAAAATGAGATCGGCGGGCGGCAGCGCCTTGCTCTTGTCGAAAACCTGAATCTCGCCCCTCGGGTCGACGGAGCGGAACTTGGCGGGGGTCGGGCCCGGGTTGAGAACGACCGACTGTTTGCCCACCTTCTTCAGGTAGAAGTGCATCGCCATCTGGGAGCCGAGACCGTCGCCGTCGGGATTGGCGTGAGTCGTCAGCAGGAAACGGCGGGAGGCCAGGATTTTTTCTATGAATTTTTCCACGTGGCGAAAGGGGAAGGGTACCATTATAACCTAGCGCATGGAAAAGCTCATCCTCACGGCCGCCATCACCGGCGCCGAGTTAGACAAGACGAAGTGCCCGGCCCTTCCCATCACGGCGGAAGAGCAGGCGGCCGAAGCTAAAGCCTGCGTCGCGGCGGGCGTTTCCATCATTCACCTTCATGTGCGGGACGCTAAGGGCAAGCCCAGCCAGGAGCTCGCGGACTTCAAGAAGTCGGTGGACGCTATTCAAGCCGCTTGCCGCCCCAAGCCCATCATCCAGTTTTCGACCGGAGGGGCGGTCGGTGAGTCGATGGAGCGGCGACTCGCCTCTCTCGCTCTCAAACCCGCGATGGCGTCCTTCAATCTGGGAACCATCAACTTCGGGGAAGAGGTTTTTCAAAACACGTTCGCCGAAATGCGGGCGCTGGCCGCCGCTCTCGACAAGAACGGAATCGTTCCCGAGTTCGAGATCTACGATCTCGGCCATCTCGATAATCTCAAGAAGCTCATCAAGGAAGGCGTCGTGCGCGCCCCTTACCACTGCCAGTTCGTGCTGGGCGTTCCCGGCGCGCTGTCGGGCGACATCGACGCGCTTGTCGCGCTCGTGAACCGTTTGCCGGAAAATTCCATGTGGGGAGTCGCCGGCATCGGCCGCTTCGAGCTGCCGCTCGCCATTCACGCGATCGCCATGGGCGGGCATGTGCGAGTGGGCCTCGAGGACAACGTTCAGTACGCGAAAGGCGAGCCCGCGAAAAGTAACGCCCAGCTAGCCGAGCGCATCGCCCGCATCGCGAAGGAAGCCGGGCGGCCCATCGCCACTCCCGACGAAGCCCGCCAGATGCTCGGGACGAAGAACTCCTGACCGCCGTGCTCAACGAAGGATACCGCTATCGCCACGTACTCGGCCCCGAAGCCCGGGGGCACACGGCGCACTCTTACCTGGCCGGCGTGTTTCCCCATTCGACGCCCGCCCAGTGGAAAGACCGTCTGGAGGCCGGCGAGATTTGGCTGAACGACGAGACCGCTAACGGTTCGCAGCCGGTACGTCCGGGCCAGATACTGATCTGGAATCGCCCCGGCTGGACCGAGGAAGCCACCCCTCAACGGTACGACGTACTTTATCGGGACGAGCAGCTACTTGCCGTCGACAAACCGAGCGGTTTGCCGACCCTTCCGGGCGGGGGATTTTTTCGAAACACTCTGCTTAGCTTGGTCCGGAAGGAATTTTCGGCGGCTCGCCCCTTACACCGCTTGGGCCGCGCGACTTCGGGAATTGTTCTATTCGCGATGGACTCGCCAATCGCCTCAACCCTCCATCGCCGCTGGTCCGAGGTAAGCAAGGAGTACCAGGCCCTTGCGAGCGGACAAGCCTTGGAGACTGACTACGACATTCAGTGTCCCATCGGCCCCGTGGCTCACGAGCGTCTGGGAAAAGTCCATGCAGCCAGTCCCGCCGGAAAGCCGGCGCGAAGCCTCGCCCGTGTCCTGCAAAGAAGGCCGGACTCGACGGTATTCGAGGTGTCACTGAAAACGGGACGTCCCCACCAAATCCGCATCCACCTGGCCTCCATAGGCCATCCGCTGGTGGGCGATCCACTGTACTCCGCGGGAGGAATCCCCAAAGCCGATCGGCCCGGGTTGCCCGGAGACAGCGGATATTTCCTGCATGCGAAAAGACTGACGTTTGAGCATCCCGTATCGGGCGAGCACATCGAACTGACCGCCCCGATCCCGGCCGTATTGCAGACAAGTAGGTAGGGACTTGTGGGCTATTTCAGCTTGTCGGGCTTGTAGCCCCACGATTCGAGCAGCTTCGCTTCGTCCTGGGCGGAAGTCGTTTTCTTGAACTTGGCGCCGGATTGTCCTTTGACCCTGCGCTCGCACTCGGCCCAGGTTTGATGCCGGGCCGGCACACCGCCGACGTCACTCAGGTAGGAGTAGGCCGCGACCTTCGCGGCCTTCGGTTTCATCTCGGGAACCTTCGACGCCGACTCGGGGATATCGTAGAGCGCCACCGGATAACCGAGCAGCTTCCCCCGATAGAGATCAACGTACTCGTTCTTCGAAAAAGCGACGGCGATGGCGTCGGCCCGATCGTTGCCGGGAATTCCCGCGTGGCCCTTTACGTACTGCCAGGTGATCTTGTTCTCTTTCTTGCGGGCCTGAACGACGGCATGGAGCTCTTCCCAGAGGTCCTGGTTCGCGACATCGTTTCCCTGGGCGTTTTTCCAGCCTCTACGCTTCCAGCCGAAGATCCACTCGGTGATCCCGCGGATCACGTAAGTGGAATCGGTGTGCATGAAGATCTCGCCGGCCTGTCCCCTCAAATATTCGAGCGATCGAATGGCGGCCACCAGCTCCATCTGATTGTTCGTCGTAAGGGGATTTCGTCCGCCCAGCTCCCGGACTTCGCCGCTGGGAGTCGCCACGATCGCGCCCCAGCCGCCGGGCCCGGGATTGCCCGAGCAGGCGCCGTCGCAAAAAACGATGGCGGATTGGAGGAGTTTTTCCATGAATGCCTAGGGCTGAGCCAACTCGAAAGCCTTCATCAGATTCTCTCCGAGAACCTTGCGGATGTCCGCCTCCGAATGGCCGCGGGCAAGCAGCTCCGCCGTGATGTTCGGAAACTTGGACACGTCCTCTAGACCGGTCGGCAGCAGCGGCACGCCGTCGAAATCGCTTCCGAGGCCGACGTGATCGATTCCAGCTACTTTGATGATGTGCTCGATGTGATCGACGACGGTCTTGGTGTCGGCGACCGGCACCGTTCCCTTCGCGTTCCACAGCTTGAAGTCGTTCGCGACGCAGTCGTGGATCTCGACCCCGGCGAGTAGCTGCGGCGGAGCGGGCACCTGCCGGTTGGAGACGTACGCCGAGTAGAAATTCACCATGATGACCCCGCCGTTCGTGGCGACCAGCTTGAGCACATCGTCGGGAACGTTGCGAACGTGGTTTTTCAGCGCATACGCGGAAGAGTGAGAAGCGATGACCGGTTTCGTCGTCACCGCGAGCACTTCGCGCATGGCGCGGGCGGAAACGTGGGAGATGTCCACCAGCATGCCAAGACGGTTCATTTCCCGTACGACGTCCTCTCCGAAAGCCGTAAGCCCCTCCGCCATGGGAGCGTCGGTTGCGGACTCCACCCAGGAGAGATTCTTCGAATGAGAAAGCGTCATGTAGCGGGCGCCCTTGTTGAAGAGGGTCCTCAAGGTGGCGAGCGAATTGTCGATGGAGTGCCCGCCTTCGAGACCGATGAGCGAAGCGATCATGCCCTTCGCGCGAATGCGGCGGATATCGGACGGATTGAGCGCCAGCTCAAACGTGTCGGAGTAGGCGGCCACCATCTTATGGATCAGGTCCATCTGTTCGAGGGTGACCTTCACCGCCGTGCCGTCGTTCATCGTGGAAGCGGGAACGTACGCGGACCAAAACTGAGCGCCCACGTTGCCTTTGCGAAGCCTCGGGATGTCGGTGTTGAACTTGGGCTGGTCTTTCTTGAGGTCGAAACCGGCGAGCCCGCCCTCCTCTCTCAACGCCCACGGCAAATCATTGTGCCCGTCGATGACGAGGGCCGTGTCGTGCAGTCCCGCTTGGGCCTTGAGTCCCAGGGCGAGAAAGACCAGGAGGAATAGGGTTTTCATAGGGCGGGCTCCTAAATTAAACGCCGGCCCCGATTACCGGGGCCGGCGTCTTATGTTTTACCAGGACTTCTTAGCGAGTCCAAATGCCCGCGTAATACCGGTTTCCTCCCTTGAGGTAACTCGTGATGTGGGTCGCGGTCATGCCCTGGGCACGAAGCTGGTCGGAGAGAGCGTTGTACTCACCCTGCTTCAGGTTGTGCCGGACGAGCTGACGGGACGGGGCGACTTCCTTCCGCCAGATGGCCGAGAAGAGCGGCGTGCCCTGACCGTTGTCGTACACGTCGAGGTACGCGAGACCCATGCCGTTGCCCGTGTGCAGATTGAAGACCTGCTGATAGGCCGCTTCCGTGATGTCGGCGCTGGCCACGATACCGCTGCTCGCGCTCTGTCCGTACGCGGAAGAGTAGTAGTGCGTGCCGTTCAGTACCGCGACTGAAATCACGTACGGAACCAGGCCCGCCCGCTTCGCCTCTTCGAACACTCTAAGGTGATCGGTGCGATTCAGCATGTGCTCGACTCTCCACCCGCCGTGCACCTTCGGGCCGAAGTAGCCGGCCCACAGGATCTGGCCGCCCCACACGTAGCTGTCGAAGTTGAGCAGCTGGGCGCCTCTCGCCGTCTGCTGCCGGTAGAGCGTGGCGAAATCCGCGTAGTTAATGTTGTGAAACGCATGCACTCCCAGACCGTCCCGGCGGTGAATCGCGCTGATACGCGCGCCGTCCGGCGAGGTGGAACCGTCGATCTGAAGGGTGCGGTACGAGTCGTTCCCCAGCGATACGAAGTTCGCCTGATAGGCAACGTCCGGCATCGCGTACGTGAACGCGAGCGGGTTCGGCTCCACGGTAAACGCCTTGCGCATGACTTCGGTGCCGTTGACCCGCGCGATGGCGAGCCAGATTCCCGAGGCATTGTTCGGCAGGTTGATCCACCAGCGGGGCCAGTTGTGGCGCCACTCTCCCGTGACGGTGATGGGTCCGAACGTCGTCCAAAGGCTGTTGTCGCCCCGGAGGATTTGGATGTCGACCGTGTCGCCGTTTCTTCCCCCGGAGGTGGTGAGTCCCACCGCGAGGCGCGAACCGGGCTGGATGGAGGTGATGTTCGGTTGTGGATCCTTCATCAGAGCGTCGTTGTTCACGTTCGGGAACTCGCCCTTACGGACGATCATGTCCATCACACGAAGGGGCGGAGAGTACTCGGGCGGATTGGTGAACATGTTCTGGAGCATCGGATCCACGACCGCGCCATCGCACTGCAATTCGAAGTGCAGGTGGGCCGTGGAGGAGCAGCCGGAACTGCCGACGAGGCCGAGGGCTTTTCCCTGGGGAATGACGTCTCCGACCTTCACCCGCACGCTGCCTTTTCTGAGATGCCCGTAGTAGCTGACGAAGCCGTTGTCGTGGGTGACGGCGACGTGGTTCCAGGGGCCGCAGCCGGCGGCGCCGACGTAGTTGCGATCGAAGAGGTCCGATTGCACCGAAGTGACGGTTCCCGCGGCCGAAGCAAACACATTCACGCCGTTGTCCGATTCGCGGAAGGTGGGCGTATCGATGTCGATGCCGCCGTGTCCGTCATAGGTCTTGGCGTTGGAGTTGAGATTGCCTTTGTAGTCCTTCATTCCACCGGCGGTCGTATCGAGGTCGACGTAGTTATTTACGACCCATTCGATGTTTTCCTTGGTCCGGATCGGCCACTTCAAAGACAGTTCCTCGGGCTTGCACCGAGCCTCCGCCATTCCGATGGCGAGAGAGTGAAAGGCCGCTAACCACAGTAGTTTTTTCATTTGTTGCCCTCTAAGTAAGTTCCCTCTTCAACCCAGCTACACCATTCGAGGCTTGCGGGAACGCCGGTGAATCTAGTCCCGGCGAACCGCCATTACACGGCCTATCGCATCGCTCCGAAAACGTTTACAAAGTAGGTGTTTTTTCGAAGCCGAGCTCTTCGTTAAGAAAGCCCTTTCCCGCTCCGACGCCCGTGCTCGTCGGCCCGTAGGGATCTTTTCCCCACGGTTCCCTCCACCGTTGGCTGCCGCGGTGGAGTCGGAACGAGGCTCTAAGGTAATTACCCCCACCCTCAAGGAGTGCCCATGAAAGCCTTTTTCGCGACGATTCTGATGTTTCTCTCCCTCTCCGCCTCGGCGGAGACGATGCGTACCATCGAAACGAAAACTCTCGAAGGGCTCGACGATCTTCAGAAGGCCCACAAGATTCTGGACTTCGCCTTTCCCTCGGACGGCTACATGGGAGAGACCAACGGCTTCTCTTGCTACATCTCGATCCACCGGCACGTTTGGATGGCGCAAAAGCCCTCCAACATGCTCGACATCCAGGTGAACAATAACGATTTCGACGGCGCCCATGGCGTCGCCGTATCGCTCTCGGACAGCGGTTACAGCACACCTACCACGAGCAAGCTGACCATCGACGAATCCACGAAGCTCATGGAGCTCGTGATGGGCCACCACGACAAGGAGGCGAACGAGGACGTGGAGACGACGATTTCGATGGGTGACGTCCATCAGTTCCGTTCGTCCGTCGGCGGTCCGGTCTACCTTCTCGCCTTCGGCAAGCCCACGGGCCAAAAGCTTCGGATCCGCCGGGTCCGTAAAGACGCCGACGGCAAGGTACTCAAGGACGAGTACTCTATCTGCGATTTCCTAAGGACGGAGTTCCAAAATCCCTGGTGGCACAACTAAGCGGGACTACTTCACCGCATCGACGTAGCGAAGGCGAAGCTCGGTAAGAAGACTGTCGAGCAGCTGGCCCTCTTCGGCCGATAGATTGCCCTTCGTCTTTTTCTGCAGCATTTCGAGGATGTCGATGTTCTGTTTGGCGAGCGGAGTGTTTTTCTCCGTCTTCTGAGTCACGGGATCGGCCGCAAGCCCGAGATGGATGAACGCGCCCGTCGCGAGCGAGAACACCAAAGTCGAAAAATCGATTTCATCGGGAGTGGCGGAGGCCGGCGGAGCCTGTTCCTTCATCGTGAAGCCGGCGCCTTCCGTGGCGGGAGTTTCCTTCGCGGAACCGCGGCGATCGATTACCCGAAACCCGTCTTTGTCTTCGCTCATATTCTCTCCTTAGGTAGCGGCGGTTTCGGCGGCAGGCGCGGCGGCAGCGGCCGTCGCGGCCGGCTTCTTCGCGGCCTTCGCGGCGGCGGCGCTCTCCAAAGCTTTCAATTTTTTCTTACGGGCGACCAGCTCGGAATAATCGAGACTCATGACCGGCGGCGCATCCATGGTCGCCGCGACTTCGGGAGCGGGCGGAAGTTTCGCGAGATCCGCTTTGGCCGCCTGGTAAAGCTTGCGGAACGACTTCAAGGTCATGTCCTTCGACAGCGAGAACTCTTCCGTCGAGCGGGCTTCCACGGAAATGAGCGCCTTCGCCTTCGGATCGGCGACGAGCTTCAGCAAATTGGGGGGAAGCTGAAAGATCTGGGAGAAGGCTTCCTTCTTCGCGTTTTCGAACGAGTAGGTGAAGGTCATTTCCTTCTCTTCCCATTGGGGCGCCACGACGGAGAACCGGAAACGGTAGAATTCGACGGCAAAGGTGCCCTGGTCCCATGTCACGAAACCGCCCAGCGTTCCGTTTCCACCAGTAGAGAACAAACCGAACTGGGGGCGGCCCTTGGTGGCCTTGCCCTGAATGAGGAGCACCACGAGACCGAAAAGGCCTCCCAGAAAAGCGACGGTGGCCACAATGCCACCAAATAAAGTCAACCAGACCGGCATCTTAGTCTACTCTCCCTAGAGGCTTCAGCCGCCCGCGGGCCGCCGAAGCGCTTGAATATGCTGCAAAATCCCCAGGTTTTTACCGTAGGACGCTCTCTTTGTCGAGAGCCGGGATCGCCCTTGTACCTGAACGGAGACTTGGATAAAAAAACGGCCTATCGAATGAGGAGAAGCCCATGAAGTGGATGAGTTTGGTGATTTTGACGTTGTCCCTGCCGGTTCAGGCCGCCGAGGCACCGGTGGATGCCGTCGCCGACGAGGTGATTCAGAGCCGGGCGGCCGTATCGCCCCTCAATTTCGCCCTCGATCTCAAATACGTTCCCCTCAGGTTTCCCAACGTCACCGGGAACTCGGGCCACGGCATGCAGCTGGCCCTCGAGTGGCTTCCCATCCCCATGTACAAAGGCTACGCCGGTAAGCCCGTCATCGGAGCGAGTCTGGGTTACGGCCGCATCCGCGATCTCGGAACGGCCGTGGGCGGACGCATCTCGCAGACCACCATTCCGGTCAGCGGTTATCTCGGTTACCGCGCCGATTTCATCGACAACCAGATTCTCGTTCCCTTCGGAAAAATCGCGCGCTCGGTGCTCTTCGAGTCCCGCAATCCGGGCGGCAGCTCCCGCTACGAGAGCTGGGATTACTCCGCCGGTCTCGAGCTCTGCCTGAACGCCATCGATCCCGATTCGGCGAAGGACCTCGATAACTCGGTCGGCATCAACAACACCTATCTCGTCGTCGAATGGACGAAATCCAAACCCGTCGAGGGGAAGCAGTCCTCGGATCTCTCCCGCGAGGAGTGGAAAGTCGGACTTCGTTTCGAGATGTGACCGGCTTTTCGGAAAGTTCACGGCCACGTCCGCCGTCTACGTAGACGGCGAGGCCTCAAGAGGCCGAGAGTGGATTGCCGCGTAGGTTGTTCAGTATGAACAGGATGCCGGCGACGAAGAACAAAATCGCGATCACGAAATTGAGGCCGTTGGAAAAGCCGTGAAGCTTGGCTTTGGGGTCCGCCTTGCGGCGGGCAATCACACCGGTCACCGTCTTATAGATGATGATCGGGCCGCTGATGACGAGCGCAATCCCGACCAAAATCAGGACAATATTGCCGGTCTCGATGGGGTACTGTGCCATTGCGGGTCATCCTACAAAGGCCCCCTTGTTTTGTCGAGCCGGGCCTTGGGCAGTACAATCGCCGACATGGCCCGGCTGCTGGTCTTCGACACCCACCCCATCCAATACCGCTCTCCCGTGTTCCGGGCCCTATTGCGGGAAAACCCGGGCCTGGAGGTCTACTTCTTCAACGCCCGCTTCGAGGGCGATAAATGGTGGTTCTCCGAACGAAGGCCCGCCGAAGAGCGGGCGCCCGGAGAGGGTTTAACGGCCGGCTACCCGAATCGGACGCTCGGCCTCTCGGGCCTCTCACTTGCGGCAAAATGGAAAAAGCTGAACGACATCCTGGCCGGAGAAAAGCCCGACGCTATCGTCGTCTACGGGTACTACCTGCCGGAACATTGGCTATTGAGACTGGCGAGCGCCCGCCGCAAGATCCCTCTCGTCTTCGTCGGAGAGACTTTCACCGATCCAAGCTCTCTTTGGAGAAGCGTGCTTCGGCGTCTCGCGCTCGCGTACTTTTTCCGCGGAGTCTCGCGCTTCGTGGCCATCGGCGAAAAGTCGGCGGCCTTCTACCGATCGTTCGGCATCCCCGCGGAAAAGATCGTCCGCGGACGTTACTGCGTGGACGTTTCGTTCTTTGAAAGGCCCGAGGCGGAGTCCCTTCGGCTGCGCGACGAGTGGCGGGATCGGATGGGAATCGCGAGGGACGCCTTCGTGCTTCTTTTCGTCGGGCGGCTCGTCGATCGAAAGCGCCCCGTAGACGCCCTCACCCTTCACCGGAACCTTTCCGACCCTTCCCTGCAGCTGGTTTTCGCCGGAAGCGGTCCTCTTGAAGAAAAGCTGAAGGGGCCCGGCGTACATGTTCTGGGGTTCGTCGAGCAGAGGCATCTTGCCGAGCTCTATCACTCGGCCGATGCGCTCATAGTTCCTTCCGAATTCGAAACGTGGGGGCTCGTCGTCAATGAAGCGTTCGCCGCGGGAAAACCCGCCCTCGTCACGGAAACCTGCGGAGCGGCTGGGGATTTGGTCTTGCCGGGCAAAACGGGATTCGTATTTTCGGTGGGGAATTTGGAAGAAGCCGGCCGCCATCTCACCAAATTGATGAGCGATCGGGCGGCGGCCGCTCGGATGGGGCGATTCGCCCATCAGCGGGTGTCGGCGCTTTACGGAACGGAAAGGTTCGCGGGTTCTTTGCTCGAGGCTAGCGGACTGCGTGAAGTTTCCGGCGGGAGCTCTCGGCGGCAGGAAGATCCAGATAGCGGGCCCAAATTTCGGCCTGCGTATGAATACTGAGATGGTCGTGGGAACGCGTGCTCGCCTTTTTTCCCATCGCCGCGATTTCCCTTTCCGGCTGATCGACTAGAGCGCGGAGCAACTTCGAAAGGGCTCCCACGTCGCCCTCGGGAAAGATGTAGCCGCAATCTCCGATGAGCTCCGGGATCGCCCCGCTCGAGCTTCCCACCACAACCTTGCCGCAGGCCATCGCTTCCGGGATCACCCGTCCGTACTGCTCTTTCCAGCGGGGGCCGGAAACGGAGGGCAATACGACGATATCGGCGGCGTTCATGAAGTCCGGCATTTCCCGGTGATTGGCCTCGAAGAATACGAGGCGGCCCTCGAGGCCGAGATCGGTCACCAAGGATTTGAGTTTAGCGATGTACGGCGTTTGGGCGTGCGTGAAGTGGTCGACGAGGATCTGCCACTTCTGATCCTTGTTTCGGGCGATCGCTTCCAAAAGCAGATGGATTCCCTTTTCGGGACTCATCCGGCCGAAGTAGCCGATGGTACGATCCTGGAGCCCGAGCTTTCGGCGAGTCGCCGAAATACGGTCCGGTTCCTGAGGGTGAAACAGTTTCGGATCGAAACCGAGAGGAATCTGAGTGACTCGTCCTTGGAATCCCATCTTTTCGAGAGACCGGGTTCCGTCCTGGCTCAACGTATAGAGCCGGCTCAGCGACCGAAGCGCGCCCGCGAGCAGTGCCCAAGTGAGAAGGCTGCTGAGGGTTTCCTTGATTTTTCCACGGAGCAGAAAATCGCGGGCCTCCCGCAGATAGTTACGGTCGAGATTCTCCGCCGTCATGCTCCAGACTTTCGTCCCCCACTTGCGGGTACGCCAAAGCACCTCGTTCACGATGAGCGTGGAAGGATCGGCGTCGACGAGAACGTGGGTGGGGCGCAGCTCTTCCAGCAGCGGCCCGAGGCCTTTGAGACGGCGAAGGCGCAAGTGCCGGCCCTGCGGTTCCAGAAGCGTCGCCCGGAAGGGCTCGCCCACGACGGGAGGGCACTGCTTGTAGCCGTCGCCGACGTCGTTGTAGCTCGGAATGACGACGTGAACGTCGACTCCGAACTCGGAGGCCAGCCGGCGGTAAATCGCCCGGTTCACCTCTTCGAGACACGGATGGGAGATGGCGACGAATTTCACGCGCTTCATGCCCGGCTCCTTTTGGGAGCGCTGAGCGGTTTGAAGAAAGTCAGAGCCGCTTCCATCTCACCGGCGAGATCCCCCTTGGGTCTCCAGCCCTTCGCGCGAAGCTTTCCGATCGAAACCTCGAAGGACTTGTCGAAGGGATCGCGGGCGGTACCGAACACCAACCGGACGTCGGTGCCGAGCGCGTTGGTCGCGACCAGGCGCAGGTAGAACGTGCCCGGCGTGACG
>CAZZHG010000026.1:43792-53294 GCA_964653655.1 uncultured Pseudobdellovibrionaceae bacterium | reverse complement strand
CTCCGCTCCATTTTCTCCTGATATTTTCCGGCGTACATCTCGCGCTCTCCCTCACCCCCCGCCCGTCGGCCTTGCTCGGTCGTCGGCACGTTCACTTCCTGCCCCAGCATCTTTCGCGGAGCCGTTTCCGTGACGACGTCGGCCTGCGAGGGGCTGGCGCTTTCCCCGGCAGGATCGGATCCGACGACGGGAATCGACGTTCGGGGGGGCGCACTCGCCTCCCGTTTGCTGCAGCCCACGAGAATCGCCGCCGTCAGCGTGAATAACACAATCCTCATGCCGCCCTCGCCACTACCACGCGGATTCGTTTTCCCCCAAGATGCAGACTCAGCGCTCCGACTCCCCAGCAGGCGGCCGCCATGAGACCGGGATAGAGAAGCACCGCCCACCACGGAGGAAGACGGGGGCTGACCCAAGCGCCGAGCCGATCGGCGATGGATACGTGAAAGAGATAGATCCACAGAACGCCCTTCGAAAAACTTTGCACGAGCCCGTAGCGGCTGAAGCTCAGACGGCTTGCGAACCACTCGGAGAGCGCGATGAGGGCGCAGAAAAATCCGGTGAGCCCTGCGATGAATCCGAGAGAGGGTTGAAATATCGTGGAGCCCCAAAGATGCCCCTCGTCGAGCTGAATCGCGAAAGCCCCGGACCAGAACGCGATTCCCATCGCCGTCATTCCTGCGATCCCCAGCACCGTCGAGAGCCACGGCGGCTCCTTCAAGCGGATGCGCAGGTCGGCTACAAAAAAGCCGAACACCACGACGAAGAACCAGGGAAAAAACGGCCAGTACCCGTCTTCCATCCGGCTACCGACGAGAAGAATCGTCGCCAGGTCGTCCTTGCCGGCGAGAGCGGCGCGAAGAAAGGGCGTAGCCGCGAGAGTAAGCACCCCCAAGGCGTAGACGGCGTAAAGGTTCGCGTACTTCAGAAGTAGAGTGACGATGAGAAAGGAAAGTCCCACGAACTGGAGCACGTCCCACTGAAGGACCTCCGCCCAGCCCCAGGCGAGAAGGTTCATCAGGAAACCAAGAACCGTGATGGCCACGCTGACTTTGAGAATCGTTGCGAACGAATAACCCCGGATTCGGATGCCGTCCCAATATTTCACGAAATGCAGGCGCAGATTCGCGCCGGCGGTGGCCGGGATGCACATCGGGAAAATCCCCAGCAGCGCCGCCTGAAGGATGAACGGAACGACTGGGTTGCCCATGTCGATTTGCTCGTCGACGTTGGCCACCAGCGCGAAGGCCGAGTGAATGAAGACCATCATCAGGACGCAGAGAAACTTCGCCACGTCGAGGGCGGGCCACTCGTAGGTTTTGTTCTGCGTCGTGATGGCTCATTTTACCCCAAGTTTCTTCAACGATTTCGATCGAAATTCGCCGCTTTTTCCCGCGCCGGGCCGTGCCGTAGAACGGAGGAAGAAAAAGGAGAACCCATGCTCAAAAAGTACGTTTTCACGTTGCCTCTGCTACTTTCCGCCTGTGCTTCCCATCCAGAGTTCGAGGTGAGCCACGGCTCCGTCGACCCGGCCAGCCAGATCTCCTGGATCGGCGAGCCCGCCCCCTTGGCGAAGACGGGTGCCGTCAAAGTGGGCGCTCCCCTACCCGCCGCTCAGGTAACCGACCTCAAAATGAAGACCGCCGCGCTCGGCGGCGCCGGAAAGGTGCGGATCATCAGCGTTGTGCCTTCCCTGGACACGCCGGTCTGCGAGATTCAGACGCACCTGCTCAGTGAGACCAAGCACCTGAACCCCGAAGTGGAGCGCATCACGATCAGCCGGGACCTGCCCTACGCCCAACGCCGCTTTCTGGAGGAAGCGAAGCTGGGCAACATCACGTACGTTTCGGATTTCAAAGCGGGCGAGTTCGGCGAAAAGACCGGGCTGAAGATCCTGCGTAACGATCTTCTCGCCCGCGCGATACTCGTCGTGGATCGCAAGGGCACGGTCCGTTACCTTCAGGTCGTTCCCGAGATCACGCAGATGCCCGACATGGAAAAGGCCTTCGCAGAAGCGAACGCGATCGCAAGCGAGCCGGCTACGTGACTCAGTAAGAAAGCATGTCCGCCTGCTGCACCATCAGACCGAGGGTCTGGGTGGGCAGAGGGAACCGGCCGAAGCCGCGGCAGCTATCGATGGCGGACTCGGTCGCTTCTTTCAGCTTCGCTTCTCCCGTTTGAAGATCGGCGAGAAGCGACTGAAAGAGAACGAGGGCCGCCTTCTTGTCGCCTTCGTCCGCCTTCAAGCGGGCGAGGTAGTAGCGAGCGACGAACCGAAGGTGCTGGTTGGAGAGCGCGACGACCCGGTTGAGACGATAGACCGACTTGCTCCGTTCATTCGCCTTGAGGGCGATGATGGCGGCGTCGAACTGATAAAACGGATTGGACCCGTCCAGCTTGAGCACCTCTTCCATGAGCCTGAGTGACTTCGCAAAGTCGAGCTCGTCCTCGTAAGCGACTTTCGCTTCGATGAAGAGCTTCTCGGCTTTCGCCATCTGCGGATACACGTCGGAGAACGCCGTATTGTGGAGCAGCTCGAACTTCTGCTTCGTAAAATCGGCGGGGGAGAAATGCCCGGCGAGCGGAAGCTCGACGTAGTCCCCGACGGAAACCGGGGCGCGGCCGCTTGCCACGAAGATCCGGTTCTTGCCCGCTTCCACCACGAGGCTCGTCAGCGTCGTGTGTACGGCAATCGTATTGCCGAAGCCGTTCACCTTCATCGTGTAGGGATCCACCTTGTCCCCGAGAATCCGCGCCGCTCTTTCGACGGTGAAGGCCCCTTGGGTCGATTGAATCAAATCTTCCGCCCTCTTCAGGCGCGCGGACGAATCGACGTCGGTACCTTCGTTCACGTGCAGATAGTACGGCGTCATCTCCGCCGAGCGGTAGTGGTTGCTCTGAGCGTGAAACTCGCCGGCCGACGGAACCGTGCCCATGTGACGGTTGGAGAGCTCGACGGAGACCGAGCGTTTCTCCCGAAGGCTTGCGACGTGATACGTCCAGCCCGAAGGCGGATTGCGCTGGCGGAAAAGTTTCACGGCCTCGTCAATCGATCGCGCGTTCCTCAGCACCTCTTGACCGATGAAAAACGCCGGAATGCCTTCCGTCGAAACGTCCGTGGTCGGAAGCGAATGCACCCCGAGAAAGATCCCGGACTCGTTGATGCCGACGACGCCCGCGTTGTGAACGCCGGCGGAGGCGACGGACATGAACTTTTGCTGTCCCCGGGCGGGATTGAAATAAAGGACGGTCGGATATTCGTCGTAGGATCCGTTGAGCGGATAGTCGGTGTTGCGGCCGAGAATGACTTCTCCGTCGGCGGTGCGGCTCCCCCATACGGCGAAGTCCGTGCAGTGGCTTGCGTAAGCCGCCGCCGCGGGATTGGGGACTCGCTCACCAAGCAGCACCTGCAGCGACTCCGGCCCGAGCGCGCCGTAGAGAATCGTCTGCAGCGGCAATCCGGAACCTTCCGAGAGGCCGTATGCGTCCATCAGGACTTCGTCCGAGGAGTTTCCCAAAGTCTTCATGGCGTAATCGAACATGCCTTCGGTCACCCGGCGGTAGAAGGCGTTCACGATGATGCCGGTGACGAGCGGTATCGAGGGGAATCCGTTTCTCACCGCGTGCTCGACGGCGAGCGCCGCCTGGGGAACGGCTCCCTTCGGAATCACGTCGGCGAGAAGCCGGCCGTGCTGAAAAGCCATCTCGAAGCGGTCCCCTTCGAGCGAGAGAACGCGTACTCCGCCTCGATGAAAGAGCCGGCCCTTGTGGAAGGACAGGCCTCCGTCCGCCGTTCCCTGCACCGGCTCTGCGTAGAGATGTTTGTATTTACGTTTTACGTCGGCGGGAACCGTCCAGTTCGCGCCCATCGCGGGAGATACCGCGACGAAAACCCACCACGCGAGCAAAGCCCGCCAAATTCCCATCCCCATGATGCCCCCTCAAAGTTGAACCCGCCGCTATTAGAAAACTTCCGCCGGTCGTGAAGCAAGCCAAACTTGGCGGAACGCGGGGAAAGGCGTTCCATCCGGCCCGCGGCCCTTCCTTATATAGGCGGGGCTAGGGCGTCGCGGAACTTAAGGAAAAAGGAAGGCCTGTCTAAAGGTTCATCGGCCCGATTGCGGCAATCCCCAACCGATCCCATGGGTTAACTAAATTGTGGAAATCACTTCACTACCCCAGGCATAAGCCGGCGCGTAAAATCACAATTAGGAGACCCCTATAGCCATAGCTCTACCCTGAAGTTCCCCTTTGCGTTCGTAGTTTGCATCCCCGTTGCTCCCGAAAGCTCTCTTCTCCTAAGCGGTACGTTGGTGATGACTCGATGAACCCCCGGTTTACATACTTAGCGCTGTTTCTGATATTGGCGGGATTGTTTGCCCTCCCCTGCCATGCGGAAACCAATACGGGCGGTGGCGGCGGCGACGGCGGCAACAGAAACGGCGGCGGCAACGGCGCGCGCGGCAACGGGTTTTACCGCGACGAAGGCGACGGCATCGAAACGATCGTCAATCTCCCCGAGCCCGGCAGCAAAGAAGAAGGCTCGTTCCACATCAAGGATAGCTCGGACCGCGAGATCGATGCGTCCTGCCACTACGAACCGAACGGCCTACTTAACTGCTCAATCGATACGCAGAAGCTCGGCGGCACAGAAGCCGCGAAGCTGCGCAAGAACAATTTCTTCGCCTTCCACATCGCCGACTATTTCACTTTCATCCCGCCCCTATTGAAGGACGGCGTCGCGGGTGCCTTCCGCACTCCGATTACCGCTATCCAGTCGATGTGCCCGAGCGTGGGCATGGTGATGAACTACATGAAAGTTCAATGGCCGGTGGGCACGGTCCTGCTGAACACGGACCAGATGGCCGGTGAAGTCTATTACGATCCGAACGGCGGCCCGACGAACCGCACCTTCGACGTCCGCCGGCAATGGAACATGAAGGGTCAGCTGGTCAGCAACCAGCACTACTACCTCCCCGGCACCTGCATCAACGGCGTCGTGGATGCGACCGACCCCTTGAAGGCCCCTTCCGAGTCGGCCCGATCGTTCATCTATATGAACCAATACGGGTTCGGTTTCAGAAAATCCCTCGGCTCCGCCGCCGAGTTCATGGTCCCGGACTCGGGTGCGAGCGTGGACAAGATTTCGCTTCGGTTCGGCAACGGCCAAAAATACGCCGGAATGATGTGGGACCAGAATCCGGACAACGCGCGCTTGGTTCTGGCCGAGTCGATCAGCGACGGCGCCGCGACCCAATGGCGGATTACCCCTTACAACGATGCCGGAGTTAAAGACAATTCCCCGGGCTCGCCCACGGGTTACATCGACACGATCAGAATCAAGAAGGTCGGCACCGAGTTTCTCGTGAACAACCCCAAACGGGGATTCTTCCAGTTCACCGTCACGCGCCGCATGCCCGATACCGGCCAAGGCGGCGCGGTCATCGGAACGTCCGAGGGCCTGGGTCTCGTCTACTGGGACTTGACCGAAGATAGCAACCGCGGCCCTACGATCCTCTTCTCGGCTCCGACGCCGGGCGAAAGCGCCTACCCGTATACCCTGATCATCAATACGACCTATGCCCCGCCCCGGGCGCCGCTGACCTTCGTCGCCCTTCCCGGCGTCGAAAACGGTTCGATCGCGCTCACCTGGACGGATGGCGCGAGCAACAAGGAATCCTGGGAACTCGCTTACCAGCCCGGCGCGGGCGGCAGCTGGACGGACGTGACTCCGGCGCCGACGACCAACGCCGCAATCGTGACCGGCCTTACGCCGGGAGCCCGCTACCGGTTCCGGCTGAGAGCCCTCGGTCCGAACGGCCGGCATTCCGGCTATGTTTTCGCCACCTCCGACGCGGAAGACTGCGCCCTAGGCAACTGCCGCGCTCCGTATCCGCTCAACCTCACGGCGAACGCCGCGTCCTCGAGCGAAGTCGATTTGGAATGGGACTACAACGGCGGGCAATATGCCAACATCACCTACAGCGAAGACGAAGTGAACTGGAAGATCGCGGCGACGCTGTCCTCCGCCCTCGGAGAACTGCCGGGTCATCCGACTTACACCGTAGGTGGCCTCGCGAGCGGTAAACTCTATTACTTCCAGATCGTCTCCCACAACGGCACGCTCGCGACGGCGAGCTATTCTAATATCGCGAGCGATCGGACCTTCCCGCCGCTCATTCTGGGACCCTTCAATCTCGAAGCCACGGGCACCGAGACCGGAATCGATCTCACCTGGGAAGACGACGCCGCGAACAACACGGACTACTACAAGGTCGTCAGCCGCAGCGAAACCGGCTGGTTCGGCTGGGAAGTGGTCGATGTACTTGCCGGGTCGGCCCGCAGCTATTCCGATACGTCGGTGGGCGCCGGCACCTACTATTATCAAGTCTACAACGAGAAGATTTCCGATTCGAACGTCCGCTCGCCTTACTCCAACATTGCGGTCGCGACCTGGCCGAACACTCCGCTGCCGCCCCTTGACGGCGAGTGCGACAAATCCGAGCTGCTCGCGATGAAAGTCCAGTCCAACCACAAGATCGTCGTCGCCGGCTGGACGGACCGAAAAACCGCAACGCAAGAGGATTTCGCCGTCGCCCGCCTCACCAGCGGCGGTAACTACGACATTTCCTTCGGTAACGAAGGCCGGGTGGTTACGAGCTTCTCAAACTTGAACGATCGCGCGAGCGCGGTCGTGATTCAAAGCGACGGAAAGATCGTCGCCGCCGGCACTTCGAAATCCGGAACCGAGTTCAGCGACTTCGCGGTCGCCCGCTACAACGTCAATGGCAGTCTCGATAGCTCGTTCGGATCGGGCGGTAAGGCCACCTTCGATTTCAACGGCCAGCGCGACGCGGCCTACGGAGCCTCTCTCCAGCCGGACGGCAAAATCGTACTCGCCGGCGTCACGACCAACCCCACGGGCGTCATGTTCGGCATTATTCGCCTGAACACCGACGGAACTGCGGACGCCGAGTTCGGCATCAACGGCCGCACGACGGTCGCTTTCGGCACGGACGCGCTGGCCATGAGCGTGGCGGTGCTGGCCGACGGAAAAATTCTCGTCTCGGGACAAATGTCTCCCCAATACTCGGAGCATGCCTTCATCGCCGTCGCCCGGTTGACCTCCTCGGGGGCCCTCGACACCGCCTTCGGAACTTCCGGAAAAGTCACCACCGACTTCGACGCCGGAACCAAGTTCGCCAAAGGCCGCTCGCTTCTCGTTCAGTCCGATGACAAGATCCTCGTCGGCGGTTTCGCTCTCGACGGCCTCGCGGGCGACTACGACTTCGCGGCCGTGCGCTACTCCGCGGACGGCACCCTGGACAACTCGTTCGACTCGGACGGCAAAGTCCGCACTCAGTTCGGCACCAGCTCGAGCCGCTCGCTCGCTTCGGTCATGCAGGCCGACGGCCGGGCCATCCTGGTCGGCACCGTCGAAAACGACAGCTACGACATTGCCATCGTCCGCTACAACACGGACGGAAGCGTCCATACCTCGTTCAGCCAGAATGATTTCGGCGGAACGGAATTCGCCTACGCGGCGGCTTTGACCAGCACGGAAAAAGTTCTCACGGCGGGCAGCATCGCCGGTAACGGCGACGAAACCTACGTTCACGGTATGGTGGCCCGCTATCTGAATGCGGGCGGTCTGGACACCACGTTCGGTGGTTACGGATCCACTCTGGTTACTTTCCCCTATGTTTGCGAAACTCCGCCGCCGACCGCTACGCCGACCGCTACACCGACCTCGACGGCCACGACGACTCCGACGACGACTCCGACGGCGACTCCGACGGCGACTCCGACCGGATCGGGTACGCCCACTCCGACGGCTACCCCCACGGCGACGGCTACCCCCACGGGCACCGCCACACCGACGGGCACGCCGACCGGTTCGCCCACGCCGACCGCCACTCCGATTTCTTGCTCGAGCAATACCTGCTCCGGGCCGTTTGACGGCGACAACACCAAACCGGTGGAATATACGAACAACTGCCCGAACTACCTCGGCAACCAAGTCGGCTTCGGTGCTTACACGCATACCTGGACCGGCAGCGAAACGTGCGCCGAGCTCGAGGCGCTCGACGCGAACCTCAAAGCCCAGTGCGACGCGGACTGCCCGCCCGGTTGCGTCTCCTTCATTCAGCCCCCGAAGCGAATCACCTGCTCGGGCGGCGCGGGATGCGTGGCCATCAACCAGTGGACCTGCATGGACGGCGGCGCCCCCCTGCTGGAGATTCATGACGGCCCGACCCTGGTCGAGGTGGAAGTCGGCAACTGCGACGGCGGCCGCTGGAACTTCCACAACATCGGTTCTCGTATCGCCTACAACATCCACTGCGAGGACCGTGACTGGTGGCTTCCCTTCGGCCAAGCCTGGCCTCCGACGGGCACGGGCTGGTGGCATGCCTCGCCCGGCCGTAACTGCATCGGTACGGACGAAGAGGCGTATCTCATCACCAGCACCAACAGCGGCAACGGCTACAACCGCAACAACTTCGATCAAGTTGGGCCGGCGCTCGCCAAGTACAACAACGTTTGGGAAGGCGGCATGGGAGCGGACGAAGGCTACTTCACGGCCGTCTGCTGCCCCACCGAGGAAGCCATTCACACGGCTCCGGCGATGGTTCTCGGCGGCAGGTATTTCGGCCCGCCGGCCTACCCCGGCTTCGAGCTTTCGGACACCTACCCGGTCACCTGCCGCGGCTTCTGCTTCGGCGACCCGGCTTTCGTGAACCTGCCCGCCGATGGATTCGGCAACGTTCAGGTAGGCGCTTGCAGCGCGGCGAAGACGTTCCCCTTCATCAACAACGATCCCAACTGCGTGGTCCACAATCTCTACTGCGACAACCAATCGAACTGGCATGGCGTAGTCGCGGGCAACGGCTGTATCGACGCTCCTTACGCAGTGCCGGGTGGCTGGGAATTGCAACGCGGCGGATGGGGCTCGTTCCTCTCGGCTTGTTGCCCCCCGGCCAACTCCCTCGACGGAGACGTGAACACCTCGTTCCCGCACCTCGAGTGGAACAACGGCGCCCTCGGCAAGGGTGAAGTGGTCGGCCCCGGCTACACGTGCACCGCCAAGATCGGCAAGCCAGGCAACGGCCTAAACAAAGATAAGGGCAATATTCCGCTTGGTACCTGCGTTACCGACACCGTGGTCGTCCCGAACGTGAATCCGCCCTGGTACAACAGTCGCGTCACGTCGTCAGGCGGAGATACTTCTTGCAACTATCTGCCTGGTACGGGCGGTTGTTCGATTACGGCGACCTGCTGTGCGATGACCGTGGGTTCACACTCGAAGGTGGTCACAGTTACCGACTCAATAGCCAGCATTTCCGGCTCGACTTCGCTCCTTTGCGCTGCAACGCCGACTCCGACTCCGACTCCGACTCCGACTCCGACCCCGACCCCGACCCCGACTCCCACGGCTACGGCTACGGCCACGGCTACCGCTACCGCTACCGCTACCGCAACGCCGACCGGATCCGCCACGCCG